>CAZYGH010000014.1:71694-86243 GCA_964647595.1 uncultured Verrucomicrobiota bacterium | reverse complement strand
TGTTTCCAATGCATTACGCAAATATTTACCCCAGCAGTTACAGGAACATCCGTTACAGATGACAGAGAGATATTCGCATGCATGGTAAAAGTCGAGGGTCAATGTCGCGTCCTGAAACGGTTGGTGTTGCCCGAAAAAGTCGCAGACTGGAAAGCGGTCTGCGCCCGGCTGGCCCTCGTCGACTGGATCGTCTACGCCAAAAAGCCGTTCGCCGGATCGCCTCAAGTCCTCGAATATCTCGGACGCTATACCCACAAGGTCGCCATCAGCGACTACCGCATCCTGAAGCTGGCCGACGGACAGGTCACCTTCCGCTACCGGGATCGCGCCGACGGCGACACCGAGAAGACAATGACGCTGCCCGCCGAGATCTTCATCGGCCGTTTTCTTTTGCACATCCTGCCGCCGAGATTGCAGAAGATCCGGTTCTTCGGGTGGATGGCCCGCAACGTACGCACCGACAATCTGCGGCGCATCCGGCTTACGCTCGGCGTGGAGGCACCCCGCCTCGAACCGCCCGCGCTTCCCACCAACCCTCTCTGCCCCCATTGCGGCAAGGCCGCCCTGATCCTCGTCGGCATCATTGGAAAAGCTCGGGCTCCTCCGGCATGAAGAAATCTCCGACATCTGGAACCCCGACCCAGCGGCGCACCGTACCCGCCGCAGCGCCCCGCTCTGCCATGAACCTGAAAAATCGATCTGCCGATGCCAAAAAATTGACCTGCCCGACCGGAAGAACTGACCGCAGCTCCCCCCTCCGGTCGCCGAAAAGCGCCACCGCCATGACAATCAGATTGCCCAGCACCTGAAATCGGGTCTATAAATCCCATCGGTGATGGGTGACGGCCCGCGGCTCCGTTCAACAACGTTTTATCCAGAATGCCGCCCGCCAGCCCCCTCCGCCACGATCAACGAATTTGTAGGCGGCACTCTGGATAAAACGCTAAGTGTTATCAAATCAAATCACACCCCAAGTCACCCAAAACACATTGCAAGCCATCATTCAGCCTCTCTTCAATTCGAGCATTTCTTCAATGGCTATATGTACGTCCATCGCCGTCACCGCTTTCATGCAGGAGTGTTCATGCCGACAGCTTTCGCGATAATCCCAATAGATGCAGCCTTCGCAACGATCTGCGTTTCGGATTTGGACATGGTGCTTCCCCTTGGGTCCCCACTTGCCGGGAGAGGTGGGGCCCCAGATGGAAACGGTGGGGACGTTGAGGGCAGCGGCGAAATGCAAGAGGCCTCCATCGTTGCCAATAAACAAGCGAGCGTTCTCTATTATCGCGGCCAACAAGGGAAGCGAGGTCTTCCCCATCCAGTTGAAATCGTTCTTGCCGCTTTCTGGAACCAACGACTCCTCCCCCTTGCCGCCAATCCAAGCCACTTGAAATCCATTTCCATCTGCCAGCCATCGCGCCACTTCTCCAAAACGCTCGGGCAACCAATTTTTTCCGCTCCATCCCGATCCCGGCGCAATCAAAGCGAGGGAACGATTGAGATCCACCCCGGCATTTTTTAAAAATTCTTGTGCCTCCATTTTCTCGTTGGATGCCACGATGTATTCCGGCCGATCGGCATGAACCACCATTCCCATTGGTTCAAGCAATCCACACAAAGCATCCGCTTCGTAGCGATCCTTCTCATAAGGAAAAACCGTCGTTGCAATTTCCTTACGCACCCGAGGCGGACGCCGATCTCCAATACCAATCCATTGCTTCGGACATACCGCATTGGCCACAAATCGCCCCACGCCATCCATGGGGGCAATGAAATGGCTCACGCCACGTGCCCGCAACGCCATGACCCGCTTCCACTGCTTTCTAACCGACTGCATCCAAGCCCTGTTTCCCCGAGTGTAGGGTGGCTCGTTGGGTCCAAATACTTGAATCTCATCCACCAGACCCGCATATCGCCGCGCGAGGGACTCACTCCAAGGACCTACCAACCAAATCAAGCAAGTCTGAGGCTTTCCTTCTCTCAACGCCTTTATCATCGGCACCGCATGCAACAGGTCGCCCAGATGACCGGGAGAACACACAACGGTGATGTCATTTTTGCTCTCACACATCGGCAACCGCCGTGCCAGTGCATCCATAAGAAGATACCGCCACTCCTTCAACAAAAAGACTCCTTCATGCGTGTGCGTTTGAGGCAAAAGACGATTTCATGTGACCGATGTACTGAATGCATCGCGGAATTAACAGCCAAAAACCGGCCCTGTTTGCCGACTCATTACGAAGTTACAAAATCCACGCATAGGAGTCTTCGCATGGGATACTTTGCAACAGGGTCTAGGTCTCTCGCTTTCTCGGACGCCCTGCGTTATGCCCCTCGCGTGTTCAACGAATACGGATATTTCACTTCCCCCTTCATCCCTTGCACACCGAGAGCCGGCCAATCGGTTTTTGCCCGATGTAAAACATCTCAAAATCGGTCTGCTCATCCTCCGGCGGAAGAAACGGATCAATCGGCAAAAACCTCGAATCGCCCGCAAACACTTCCGAAAGTTGCTCAAAATAGGGTCCGTGGTCCGTTGCCACATGCACCACCCCACCCGATGCCAAGGTCCGATACAGCGCATCCAGAAATGGCGCGTTGAACAATCGATGCCCCTCATGACGCGCCTTGGGCCACGGATCCGGAAAAAAAATGTAATACGCATTCACCGATGCAGGCGGCAATAAATGAGCCACCGCATAATAGGCCTCCACCCTCAACAGGCGAATGTTTCCCAAATTCATTCGCCGCGCCCGATTGTCCACCTTGCGGATGCGCCGCAACATGCGGTCGATTCCCAAATAATTCGTGCTCGAATTCTTGGTTGCATGCGCCAAAAGGAATCGCCCCTTGCCGCAACCCAAGTCCACTTCAAACCGATGCTCAGGTTGCTCAAAATAGGTATGAATCGGCAACGGCCCAAGCCATTCCGCTTCAGAATCGGGCTCCACCCGAAGGCTTTCCATTATCATATTCAGGCCCTTTTCACAGTCGTCGCCGACATCCACCCAACGAAAACGGGGCGGCCCTTGGGTCCGCCCCGCTTCCACGCTTCCTCCGCCTAGGGTGCGGCAGGCGCTTCCGGCTTCAATTCCGACAGGGCCTTCAGATTCACCGCCTTTGCAGCAGCGGCCAATTCATCAAACGATCCCAACACGGAACCGTTGATCTTCACGCTAAAGCGACTCCCGACAAAAATCTGAATCTCGCCCTCCTTTGAAACTTTGTCCCACGTTTCCAAGGCCTTGAATCCTTGCAAAGTCGACGTACGCTCAAAACCATTTCGTGTTTCCTTGTCCACCTCGTTGTTGGCCATGCCCATCATGGCCATAGCACCCAAGCCACCCATGCCGCCCATGTCCGTAATCTCAAGCTCAATCGACTTGTCACCACTTTCATAGACGCCCGTCGCAATCACCGTGCTGATGCCAAAAGCGCTCTGCTTTTCCGAACCCGCTTCCACCCGCTCAAAGCCAGGGAACTCCTTCGGCAACGCGTCTTTCAACGCCTTCGGCGAAACCATCCCAACCGCACTGGCACCCTGCTGACTCTGGGCCGCCCCGGTAAACGCCTTCATCATGGCTTCCAAATCTGCTGTCTGCTGGGCCCATGCCGATCCCGCCATCCATACCGTCAACACACCAACCAACCAGTTCTTCATCGCTTTCCTTTTCTTTCACTTATTTTTTATACGTTGTGCCCCTCGTCAGGAGGCAACTACAAATTCATTCATCCCGATCGGCTCAACCATACGTCATCGCCACCGGATTGCGCAACGCTCCAATGCCATCGATTTCGCACTCCACCACATCGCCATCGTGCAACACCATCGGCGGCTTGCGAGCCGAACCAATGCCTCCCGGCGTCCCCGTCGAAATCACATCGCCCGGCTCCAGCGTCATCACCCGGCTCAAGTCGGCCAACACTTGCTCGATTCGGAAAATCATCTTGGATGTTTTCGATTCCTGTAGCCTTTCTCCATTCACCCTTTGGCGTATGCCGAGCGCATGGGGTCGCTTCACCTCGTCGCGCGTGACCAACCACGGGCCCATCGGCCCGAAACTGTCCGCACTCTTGGCAAAAAACCATTGCAATCGCAACTGCTGCAGTTCCCGATTCGTCACATCATTCATCACCGTATATCCCGCCACATACGAAAGCGCTTCGCCCTCCTGAATGTCGCGCGCCCGCTTCCCTATCACCAACGCCAGCTCCGCTTCCCCGTCCACCCGCTCCATGCCCGGCCGCAAACGAATCGGATCATACGGTCCGCACAATGCCCCTGGACTCTTCGAGAAATACACCGGATGGTCCGGCACCTTCGCATCAAATTCCTGCGCGTGATCGCGATAATTTTTCCCAAGACAAATAATCTGGCGCGGAGTCGCCACCGGTGGCCCCAGCCTCACGCCTTCCACGGATACGGTCTTCAGGCTTTTTTCGAGCAACAACCCCCGAAGTCGATCCACTCCAAAGGTGCGCCAAAAACGAGCATCATAATCTTCGATATCAAATACCATCGCCCGCACATCCACAATGCGCGCAGGCACCTTCTGGGTCGCCTCCAACCAAATCCCCGGCCTCTCCTCCCCTGCGGCACCAAATCGAACCAGCTTCATTTCGACGGCCTCCGTACAAACACCTTATGAATCGGCGCGGGGGGCAATCCCTCGGCGGCCCGCGTCTTGCCCAGAGGCCCCAGCACATCGTCCGTTGTCTTGAAATGACACTTGGATGTTTCGAGCAGAGCCCCCCCCCCATGCTTCGTCACCAACTCACCCGCCACCCCTCGAACCTTATCCGAAGCCCCCTTGGGTAGCTTCAGCAGATATTTTTCGCCCAGCTTGGCCATCGCCGCCAAAAACCCCGCCCGCGCCAAAATGGAGGCCGCCGCTACCGCAATATCGCTTTCCGCCTTATGCCGCTGCTCCAGCTTGATCTTGCGTCCCTTCTGCTGCAACGCGCGCTGAATCTGATGCTCCGGGCCAAATTGATCGCTCAACGCCCGCGGACAGTCCGGCACCTTCTCGAGCAAATTTTCAATTGCCTTCGCATGCCCCCACGCCAAGATGCGGTTCACACTATTCATCGTTGCATAGAGCCGATTATAGGCCATCGGACCAATCGAAATCACCGCATAGCGATCGCCCAGCCGGTCGCGAATTTTTTTCGCCAAATCTTGCGCCGCCTTGTCCGTGGTGATGGTCTTGCTGTCGCGTACATTCATCGCCTTCAAATCACGAGCAATCGTTTCATCCACATAGGCAGCCGCAATCACCAGCGGACCAAAAAAATCGCCCTTTCCGCTTTCGTCCACCCCCATATGCGGAGCGCTGGCTTCCGGATTCAATACCTCTTCATATCCCAGCCGCACCTCCCCCAGCACTTGCGGCTCCAACACAAAGGTAATCCAATCGGCCGCGCCTTTTCCCTGCACTAAGCATTTCCCACTCTTGTACAACGCAATCTGGCAATCCTCCCCCTCCGCCGCCGCAATCGTGTGTTCCACTTTTCGCAACCGATAGTTCCCCTCACGCAAAATTCGAGCCGCCGCCTCCATCTGCGCAGACGTCAGTTTCTCCGTGTATGAATTCTTTTTCTCCATGCCCCTGACCCTATCAGACCCGGCCCCCGCTGGCAACCGCCCGCCATTGACATCCCTTCTTCAGGGGGATAA
Source organism: uncultured Verrucomicrobiota bacterium (assembly GCA_964647595.1). Lineage (GTDB taxonomy): Bacteria > Verrucomicrobiota > Kiritimatiellia > CAIQIC01 > Lenti-01 > Lenti-01. Next base: position 80,563 of record CAZYGH010000014.1, on the reverse strand, counting down.
GATTTCGGCGTTGTATGGAACCCGCGCAACAGCTTGAATGCAGTGCGCTCATCTGGAGATTGGTTATGAAAAAAATTAACATTTTCTTGCCCCTTGTTGCCATGCTCGTATTGTCCGGATGCGCCATCCTCCAACATCAGGACTTGAGCGATGACCCCATTTCCGACGATGGCATTGCCTCCATCGCCGCCAGCCGCCTCAATAGCGACTCCATGACCGCCCCCGCCACCCTGAGCGTCCGCGTCGAAAATGGCTTGGCATTCCTTTATGGAACCGTACCCAACGAGGCCGTCCGGCAACGCGCCATCCAAATTCTCGAGGGCACCGCCGGCATCTTCGAGGTTCTGGACGAAACCCAAAAACGCTAGTCCGGTAAAGTCCGATGTCCTTTCACCTCACCCGCGGCAGAAAGGTACGCTGGAAATGTTCTCCCTTTTTTCTGGCCCTGCTTCTAGCACTGTCTTCCGGTTGCTCCTCACTCCCTTTTGGGAATGACCAGTCAGACCGTCGTGCCTTGCGCCCGATCCCGACCGTTCCATCTGGATGCCTCCGGGCCGACCGTGCACTCGTTGCCGCCTTCTTCAATGCCAATGGAATCCATCTGACAACCAGCGAACTCGAGCAAATCGTCCCCCCCGCCTCCCCCAAAGGACGCATCGATCGAAATGCCATCCGCCGAATTTCCACGCAAAACAAGCGCCTGCTCATGGTCGTCAAAACCAATGAGGAATTTTTATGGGACGAACTGGGCAATAACCTTCCCCTCTTGGTTCTTCTCCCCCCCGACACCCACTACAATTCCACCGTTGTCCCCCTCATTCCCATCGCATGGGACCGCAAACAAAATACCGTCGAACTTCTCGATGGCAACAGTCAAATCCTCACCCTCCCCGAAAATGATTTCTTTCTCCGGCGGGAACCCCTTAAGCATGCCGCGCTTTGTCTGATCAAACCTTCCCAATTCAAGCACTTTGAACCCACTCGAGACCAAAAACTTCTTCTGGCCGACTTCTGGTTTGATCAAGGCAACTACCGTCAAGCCGAGGTCGTCTATACCGCCATTCAAGAGGAGGCCCCCGCCGAAAAACCAGACCTCGACGCCCTCGTTGGCCGCGGCAATGTATTTGTTCGCAAAGGCCGCTACAAGGAAGCCGTCACCGCCTTCCAAGGCGCCCTTGTCTTCGACCCCGATAATCCCAAAATCCTGAACAACCTCGCCTACTCCATGCTGAACGGCCAAGGGGAACTCATGACCGCTCTCCGCCACGCCAACAAGGCCGCTCAACTGGACCCCGACAATCCCTTAATCCTCGAAACGCTCGGCACCATCAATCTCCGCATCGGCGATTCCCTCGCCGCCGCAAAATATTTAGAGCAAGCTTGGGCCCATGCCCTCAATCGCCCTCCCGAAGTGCAAATTGCAATCATGGATCAACTCATCCGCGCTTGGCTCGCTGCCGATCGACAAGATCTCGCCTGGCAAGTCGCCGAACACCGCCACCGTAACTTTCCCGAATACAAAATCCCCAAAGACATCCTCTACAATTTCCCGTCTCTCCGTCAGGCCAAGCTCCCCAAAAAATAAATTGAATCCATTGCCCAATTGGCACGACCACATGGAAAAAAATATTTTTAAAAGAATGTTGACTCTCCAAAGCTTGGGTGTATAGTCACGTCAGAAATAGGGGATGAAAACATTCCCACGTTCTTTCAGAAGAAAATTTTGACAACTTGCTGCTAACCACGCAGCAAGCAGATGGGAACAAGAGGGTCCCCCCATACCTCGCCCGTCTGCATTCATCCGTGCCAGGCTACCCCCCCCCGATAATGCCTGGCACGGACCTTTTTTACCCCAAATCTGTTTAGCTCAGCTTGCGGCGCAACGCCTCGGCCGCCAATTGCGGATTCGCCTTCCCCCGCGACATCTTCATCACCTGCCCCACCAAAAACATCAGCGCCGCTTCTTTTCCAGCCCGAAACTCTGCCGCCACCTTCTCATTCGCAGCAATCGCCTGCTCAGCAAACGCATCCATCGCCCCGCTATCGCTCACCTGCGCCAGACCTTTTTCCTTCACAATCGCCGCCGGGTCGCCACCCTTCTCAAACAATACTTGAAACACTTCCTTCGCGGCGGGCATGTTGATCGTTTTCGCATCCACCAACGCAATCAACGCAGCCAATGCATCCGGCGTAATCTTCGCCTCCGCAATCCCCAGGCCCTTTTCGCCCAGCGCCCGCAACAGCTCACCCATTACCCAATTGGAAACCGCTTTGAAATTTTTTGACTTCTGTGCCGCCGCCTCAAAATATCCCGCAATGGCCTGATCTGAAGTCAACACGCCCGCATCATATTCCGGTAATCCATACGCCGAAATAAAGCGCACCCGTTTCGCCGCCGGAAGCTCGGGCAACTCCGAACGCCACACCTCCACCGTCGCCGCATCCAGCGAAACCGGCGGCAAATCCGGCTCTGGGAAATAGCGATAATCATGCGCGTATTCTTTGGAACGCATCGGCAATGTGATTCCTGCCACATCGTCCCATCGCCGCGTTTCCTGCGTCAATCGACCGCCCGCCGTCAATGTCTGGATCTGCCGTTCCAACTCGTATTCCAGCGCGCGATGAATTCCCTTGAACGTGTTCATGTTCTTCAGCTCGGACTTCACCCCCAGCTTGTCCGTTTCCGCAAGGCGCACCGACGAATTCACGTCGCACCGCACATGCCCCATTTCCAAATTGCAATCGCTGATGCCCGCATAAATCAGCATCTCCTTCAACGCCGTCAGGAAGGCAATCGCCTCGTCCGGGCTCGACATATCCGGCTCTGTCACCAATTCCATCAGCGGAGTTCCCGCGCGGCTAAAATCAATCTCCGTCGAATTATCCATGTGCGTACTCTTCGCCACATCCTCCTCTTGGTGGATATGGTTCACACGAATGATCTTCTTCTTGCCCTCCACTTCAATCACGACCGCCCCTCCCATGCACAGCGGAGCCGCCTGCTGCGTGATCTGATAGTTTTTCGACATGTCCGGATAAAAATAGTTTTTCCGATCGAACGTACTCCGTAACGAAATCTCCGACCCGATCATGAGTCCCGTCATCACCGTCTTGCGAATCGCCTCCCGATTCATCACTGGCAACGCCCCCGGCAGCCCCAAACAGACCGGACAAACCGCCGTATTCGGTTCACCCTCCGTGTGCGCTGGACACGCACAAAACATTTTCGTGCGCGTCTTCAACTGCACGTGCACCTCAAGCCCAATGGATGGAATATATTCGCTCATAAATATGCTTTCAAATCCTCTCTCGCAAAGGTCGCCAAGTCCGCCAAGAAGTGTTTCCCACAATCCATGATCGCCGATGAATTCATGTTTCCTCCGGCAACCCATTGACGATTCGCACCAAGCCCTTTTTCATCACGGCTTCACCAAAATTCAACAAAAAGCCAAGCCGCTTGCCACTCAATTTCAAATAGGTCAGCAGTTGCTTTTTATGAACATCCCGCAAACCCTCAATCGACTTCAACTCCAACACAACCAAATCATTCAATATCAAATCGGCTCGATACCCACCCTCAATCGGTTTCCCCTTGTAAAAAATCGGCACCACCACCTGTCGCTCAACAGTCAGCCCACGTCCCGTCAACTCGTCCGCCAAAACAGCCTCATACACAGATTCAAGAAGACCCGGCCCCAACTCGCGATGAACCGCAATGGCTACATCCACCACAATTCTTCCAATTTCATTCTCGTTCATCTTGGTTAAACCCCTCCTCTCCACCCAACACTTCTTGGCGTCCTTCGCGTCCTTGGCGAGAGTCGCCCTAAATTCTCGGCCGTTTCCGATGCCATTCCGTGGCGTGCTGATAGGCCGCACCGATTTTCAAAATGCGCGACTCCTCAAATGCCGGACCCACCACATGCAAGCCCGTCGGCAAACCGTTCCCTGTGAATCCACACGGCACACTCAGCCCGCAGATTCCCGCCAGATTCACATTCACCGTAAAAATATCGCCCAGATACATCTGCACCGGATCTGCGCTTTTCTCTCCCACGCGGAAGGCCGCCGTCGGCGTCACGGGCCCGAGAATCGCATCGCACTGCGCAAAGACTTTTTCAAAGTCACGGCGAATCAGGGTCCGCACCTTTTGCGCCCGCAGATAATACGCATCATGGAAGCCACTACTCAGCACGTAGGTTCCCAAAATCACGCGCCGCTTCACTTCTGCGCCAAAGCCCTGAGCCCGCGTCTTTTCATACATTTCGAGCAAGTCTTCGGACTCCGCCCGGAACCCATACCGCACCCCGTCATAGCGCGCCAAATTGGCCGACGCCTCCGCCGGTGCCAAAATGTAATAGCACGCAATGCCATACTTCGAGTGCGGCAACTCCACATCGATAATTTCCGCACCCAGTTCGCGACACTGCTCCACTGCCGCCCGCGTCAACGTCTCCACTTCCGGGTCCAGCCCCTCCACAAAATATTCCTTCGGCAAACCCAGCTTCAACCCCTTCAAATCCTTTGCGCTACGCACCTCGGACAGACAATCGCCCACCGCACGTCCCGACGTGGTCGAATCTTGAGAATCCAGGCCTGCGATGAGTTGATACACCATCGCCGCATCCTCCACCGAACGTGCAATCGGGCCCACCTGATCCAGCGACGAAGCAAAGGCCGTGCAACCAAATCGCGACACTCGCCCATACGTCGGCTTGAATCCCGTCACCCCGCAAAAGGCCGCCGGCTGACGAATGCTGCCGCCCGTGTCTGACGCCAGCGCCGCTGGAGCCAAGCAGGCTGCCACCGCCGCGGCCGAACCTCCGCTCGATCCACCCGGAACTCTCTCCGTGTCCCACGGATTCCGCGTCGTTCCATACGCGCTCGTCTCCGTGCTTCCGCCCATGGCAAACTCGTCCGTGTTCGTACGCGACACAAACACGCAGCCCGCCGCCCGCAACCGCGCAATCACCGTCGCATCATACGGCGCCACATAGCCCTTCAAAATGTTCGACCCCGCCGTACACGGCTGCCCTTTCACATTCAGTAAATCCTTGATCGCAATCGGCACACCCAGCATTGGGCGCACATCTCCGGCCGCCCGTGCCGCATCCGCCGCACGAGCCTCAGCCAAGGCCTGTTCGGCACTTCGCCACGTCAAGGAGTTCAGCATCGGCTCGATTTTCTCCGACCGCTCCAGCAAAGCCGCCGTCAATTGCTCCGAAGAAATTTCCTTCCTCACCAACGCTTCCGCCGCCTCGCCAAAACCCAATTCAAAAAGGTCTGTGCTCATTCGATCACCTTCGGCACCACAAACTGCCCATGACGCGCCAGCGGCGCATTCACCAACGCCGCCTCGCGCTCCAGCCCCGCCACGGGCACATCCTCGCGCCACGCATTTTGGTTTCCACTCGCATCATCCGTGGGCTCCACCCCCGACACATCCAGCGACTTCAATTCGCCCACAAACGCCAAGATGTCATCGAGTTGCCCCTGCAAGGTCGACACCTCCTCATCGGACAGCGCCATGCGCGCCAGCCCCGCCACGTACCGAACATCCATCCGGTCCGCATTCTCTGAAAATTTCATCGCCATGATTCAGCACCTTTCGCTCCATCCTCGGAGCATTCAAAGGCTCCTCTTTTACCACGCCCCCCGAGCCCCGCGCAATCCCGGCCGAACGGAAAGGACTTGTTAACCGAATAGTCCGGGCCTATAAACACCCCATCACCATGAATATTCTGTTCATTAATAATTTCCGAGGCGCGGATGCCTATGGGATCGAACTGTGGATGTTGCGCATGGCCCACGCCCTGCGCGATCGAGGCCACTCCGCTTGGCTGGCCTGTCGCCCCAACGATGGCCTCTGGTGCGCCGCGCAAGCATCAAACGTTCCCGTGATTCCCTACTCCCCCACCAAAGGCCTCAATCTGGGCGTAGCCAACCACATTCGCCGCTTTGTGCAAGACAACCGAATCGAAGTCATTTGTCTCAAAACCTACAACGACCTACGAATGGCCACCTGGGCCTGTCGAGGTCTTCCCGTCCGCATTTTCTGCCGTCGCGGTAGCATGAGAGCCATCCAAAACAACTTGCGACATTATTTTCACATCGCTCTCCTTCGTCCGGAAATTCTCGTTCCATCCGCCTCATTGAAAACAGAATTCTCAAGAATTTCTTGGGTCAGTCCCAGTCGCATCCATGTCATCCACCACGGCTTGGACGTGGAACGCTATCAAGCCGCCGACATACAACCCGCTGCCAAAGGCGCCATAGTCTTCCTCGGTAGCCTGCACTTCGTCAAAGGCATCGATGTCCTGCTCGACGCCTGGGCCACCGTCGTCGCAAAAATTCCCAACGCCCGGCTAGTCCTCGTGGGAAATGGCGACCAAGCCGCCTATGAAGCCCAAGCCGAACGCCTTGGAATCGCCCACACCCTCACGTTCGCCGGCTACCATTCCGATGTCCGCCCTTGGCTAAAAGAAGCCGCCGCCATGGTACTCTCCTCGCGCCAGGAAGGAGCCGGTTATGTGTTGATTGAAGCCATGGCCGCAGGCCTTCCGGTGGTCGCCACTCGACTGAACAGCATCACCGAATATGTCGATGACGGCAAAACCGGCTGGCTCGTTCCTCCCGCCGATGCACCCGCATTGGCCGAAGCCCTGCTGAACCTCTGGCGCGATCCCGAAGCCAGCCATCGCATGGGAATCGCCGGTCTGCAACGCGTCCGCGAACGCTTCAGCTTGGAAGCCACCGTGCAGCGCCTAGAAGCCATTTTCTCCAAATCCGCATCCCCCCTCTAAAGCTATCACAATTAATTAACTGTGATAGTCCATCCCCTTCGCCATCGACTATCACTTATAATTATAAGTGATAGCTCGCGTTTTCCACGCAATGGAAAAAATGTTTCCACACGGTGGAAAACTTTTTTCACGGCTTGAGCCGCAACTCCCCTCGCGGGGGTCCCGGTTCCTTCCTGTTTGAACCCGGGAACGCCGCCCCCGTTCACCCACCGTCCCCTGTGCATAACTCCGGAAATCTTCACCCAGCACGAAATTACTATTTCTTTTTTTTGAACACGTGGTAGTTTTTCCCCATTGGAAATCTCAGTCGTTCCATTTTCGGAGCTAGCCAAGTGTGGCGTTCTGCAAAGCGATTGGCGCCGGCGGTTTCGGCAGGATTCCATGCGGAGGTCGGAAATTTTAACCTATCATGCATGATAACGATGGCCCATTAGCGGGTCTTGCTCCCCTCCGTCTGTCCGACAGACCTCTCGTCCATAAAATCTTTTCTCAACAGGCCAATCCCATCTCGGATTATTCGTTTGCCTGCACGTTCATCTGGAGTGCTAGCCTCAAGCTGTACTGGAAACAGATTCATCGGCATCTATGCATCTTCGCCAACGGAACAGGCGACTTAACCCTCCTGTCTCCCCCCTTGCCAGAGCCCGAAGCAACCGCAGACGACATGGCCAACTGTCTCCGCGAATGCTTTGTCATCATGGATGGCTATAACGATCGGTATAGCAACCGTAGCCACTCCCGCATCGAGTATGTCTCGGATGACATTCTCGCCCGGATGCGCGCCGCCCCCCGTTTCGATCTGGTCGTCACCCCCATGAGCGCCGACTATGTCTATGACATGGCCCGCATGATTGATCTCGCCGGCGGCCCTTTGCAATCCAAACGCAGCGCCCGCGCACGTTTCATGCGGCGCTTTCCCGATCACCGTACCGAGCCCCTTCGCCCCGAACATCGGCAAGCCTGTGTGGCCCTTCTCCTCCGATGGCAAAAGCGAGTGGAAGAAAAATTCGCAAACGAACCGCAACAAAGCACCGAGCCCACCAGCCCCACCGTGCTCCGGCGCCGCGAAGTCGCCGCCTGCGAATACGCGCTGGATTCCATGGACGCCCTTGGACTCAAAGGCTTGGCCCTATGGGTCGGCTCTGAACTCGTCGGCTTCACCTTGGGCGAAGCGCTTACGCCTACCCAAGCTTCCGTTCTGATCGAAAAGACGCACCCCGACTTTGTCGGCGCGCCCCAGTACATCTTCTCGGAATTCTGCCGTCAGTGCTGGGCCGACTATCCCGAATGCAACGCCAGCGACGACTGCGGAATGCCCTCGCTACAGTTCACGAAGGAAACCTATCGGCCCATTCGCCGCCTGAACAAGTATTGCCTGACCCGCCCCGTTCCAGCAGTTCTTGAACCCACCCGCATTGAAGCGACCCCTGTGCTTTGCGGATGAAGATAGTTCGTGCCACGGCCACCCCGGCCGAACAAGAGGAGTTGAATCGTCTCGAAGCGGTTTGCTTTCAGCATCCGGGCGAGCGATTCAACTCCCGCCAAATACAAAGCCTGTTGAGGAATCCCCGCGCCCATATCGTGTTGGCCCGCGAAAAAGGCCAGATCATCGGTTGGGCCGTGGGGTTGTTGCGACACCACGGCCCCCGTCGTTGCTCCGGACGCCTCTACGCCCTTTCCGTGCATCCCGATTTTCGAGGCTGTGGCCTCGGTGCCCGCCTCGCCAAAACCGTTTTAAACCAACTCCGCCGCCGAGGGGCCCAAACCTTTTGCTTGGAAGTCCGCACTCCCAACCCCGCCGCCCAACATCTCTATGAGCGCCTCGGATTCCGTTCTGCAGGTCCACTTCCCGACTACTACGGCCCCGGCCTTCACGGCCTCCGCATGCGAAAATCCCTCCGCCCCTAGTCCGCCTCGCATGCCCTCTCCTTGGCCTCTTCACCCTCCTGACTCCAACTATCACAATTATAAGTGATAGTCTCTCCTTGCCCCCCCCCCCCCCCCCCACCACCCCCCCTCCAACCCCCCCCCCCAAAAAACCCCCCACTTTTTTTAAATTTTTCCAC
>CAZYGH010000014.1:0-71684 GCA_964647595.1 uncultured Verrucomicrobiota bacterium | reverse complement strand
CTGCCCCCTCCTTTGCCCCCTCCCCCCCCCGCCCCCCACCACCCCCAATAAAAGTTAAAGCCTCCCCCTCCCCCCCCCCCCCCCACCACCACCATTCGGCCAGCCCCTCTGGCACAAATCGCCCCAATATTTTTTCAACTTTCATCCACACGAGGTTGACAAGTCCATCCCTTCTCTTGGATGATTTAGGGTCACCTTTCAGGAGAAGATCACCCGATGAAAACAACCATGAAGTGGATGCTCTCAAGCATTTGGACCATAGCAATCGCACTGGGCGCCCACGCCGGAGAAACCCTCTCCATCCAAGGCTCAGATACCTTTAGTCAAGAACTGGGCCCCTCCCTCATTTCCGCGTTTCAAGGCTCATACACCAACACCACGGTAGAACTGACGGGCCAAGGATCCTCCTCCGGTATTATCGCTCTATTGGAAGGAGCCTGCGATATTGCAGCTTCCTCCCGCACTCTGGACGACAACGAACAACGAATGGCCCGGTCCAAAGGCATCGAACTCAAATCGGCCATCGCCGCCTATTACGGCGTGGCCGTCGTCGTGAATGCTAACAATCCGCTCAAGGATCTCTCCGATGTCTCCGTTCGGGACATCTTCATCGGCAAAATCACTAACTGGCACCAACTGGGCGGACCCGATCAACCCATCGAGGTCTTCATCCGCGATGCCTCTGGCGGATCACATCTGGGATTCCGCGAACTCGCCATGAATAACCGTTCCTACGCCAATACCGCCCGCGGATTTGCCAGCTATGCTGATTTGGCCGCCGCTGTTTCTGAGCATCCTGGGTCCATCGGCTATCTCGAAATGAATCTGGTTGCCACCCCTGGATTGCATCCATTGTCCATCAACGGCGTCCCTCCCAATGACATCACGGTCCAGAAAGGTACTTATCCGTATGTCCAGCCTGTGTGGCTCTATGCCCTCGCCAAATCTCCCAACGCTTCCATCGAGTATTTCCTCCAATTCGTCCGTTCCAAGGCAGGACAAAACATCGTTCACTCCGTCGGCTTTGTGCCCGTCGATCTGATTCAACTCGATTCGAAAGGCGTCTTTTTTCTCGTGTTTCAAATTCTAGGCGGCCTCGCCCTCTTCATCTTCGGCATGAATATCATGACCGACGGCCTCCGCGAAGCCGCTGGCCAAAAATTACGTACCATTCTTTCCGTCATGACTACCCGCAAGTGGACTGGCCTTGGCCTTGGCGTGGCCATCGCCACCTTGGTTCACAGCAGTGCCACCACCGTCATGGTGGTCGGGTTCATCAACGCGGGCCTCATGAACCTCGTACAAGCCGTGCCGGTTATCCTCGGTGCCAACATCGGCACCACCATCTCCATGCAGGCCATCTCCTTCAAACTCGGCGACTACGCCCTCTTTGCCGTCGCCATCGGCTTCATCATCAGCATGGTCGCCAAAAGCCAAAAAGCAAAAAAAATGGGCCTGTCCCTCATGGGCTTTGGGCTCCTCTTCCTCGGTATGAATCTCATGAGCGATGCCATCCAGCCACACCGAGAACTGCTCAAACCCGTCATGGCCTCCATCAGCGGCGAAACCACTCGTGGTCTTTTGCTCGGAATTCTGCTGGCGACCCTGCTCACTTCCATCATCCAAAGCAGCGGCGCCACCATCGCCATGGCCTTTGCGCTGGTTCAAGCCGGCGTCCTGACCAGCGTGGAGCAAACCATGCCCATCATTCTGGGTGCGCACATTGGCACCTGCGCCACCGCCCTCTTGGGCAGCATCGGCACCAGCATCAGCGCCAAACGTTCCGCTTACGCCCACCTCATTTTTAATTTCTTCAACGTCCTCCTTGCCTCCCTCTTGAAGGGACCCCTGGTGGCGTTTTTGGTTTGGATGTCGCCCGACAATGTTCTGCGCCAGTCCGCCAATCTGCACACCGTCGTCATGGTGGTGGCCGCTTTGATCATGCTCCCCCTGTCCACGCTTTACGCAAACCTCATCACTCGTCTCTTCCGCAGCCGCAAGCCCGAGCCCGAGCCCAGCCATCTAGACGACAAGCTACTGGAATATCCCGAGCAAGCCATCTGCGCCTGCATACACGAATTACAGCGCGTGGCCAAAATATGCGCCAAGAGCCTGCGCCTCGCCGGCCAAACCATTCTCTTCGCACAGACCCCTCAAGACATTCACGCCATCAAGCTGAACGAACAAGTGGTAAACGACATCAAAGGGGCCATGAAGCAATACCTTGCCAATCTCACCCATCGCTATCTCTCCAAACGCCAAGCCATCCTCATCCAGCACCTCGACCGTTGCATGAGCGATCTCGAACGCATTGGCGACCACATTGAAACCATCTGCAACCTCTCCCTGCGCCGCCAAAAAGTCCCTGAAGCCGTCGTGGACAAGGAATCCTTTGACACCGCCTTCCGCCTCTACGAAAACGCCCTCCACATCTTCAAGCTTGTCATTGACTCCCTCGATCCGGACAAGGAAAACATCCAAGAAATCGCCCAGCAAATTCTTCAGGCCCGCGACGATTATATGCAAGACAGCCTGAGCACTCGCTCCATGTTCACCGATAAGGTTTCCCAGCGAACGATCACCCCCATCGCCGGCATCTTTTTTAGCGAATACATTGCCGCACTCGACCGCATCGTGAAGCACTCCAAGAGCATTGCCCTCGCCGAACGGCAACCGCAATTCTGGATCAAGCGCACCAAGCTCGGAAAACATGTCGACATGGCCCCCGAACCCGAACTCCAAAAACTCGTCGACCCCAAAGACTATCTCTCCCGTCTCCAAGCCGAAGACTACCTGTAAGTCAAACAAGGCTCTTGCAAAACTCCGACCCAAACGAACCCGGCTCTCCCTCTGTGGCCTCTGTGAGAGGGATTTTTTCTCACAAAGTTCACAGAGAAGATGAGTCGGGGGAACCCCTTCTTGGCGTTCTTGGCGTCCTTCGCGAGAGAGGATTTGGGATTGGGGATAGTCAAACGCTTCCATTCCGCATGGCCGAAACTCTTGCCTTTCTTCTCAAGCCAAGAGCATACTGACATTTTTGTGGTCCACCCCGTTGCTGACCACGAGGAGTCCATTCCATGAGCCCATACCAAATCACCATGTTGCTGTTCCAAGTCCTCGGCGGACTGAGCCTGTTCATTTACGGTATGCACGTCATGACCGGCAGCCTCCGCGCCGCCGCCGGCAGCTCTCTGCGAACCATTCTCGCGGGTGCCACTCGCAGTCGCACCCAAGGCGCGGTCTTCGGCACCACCGTCGGCTTCCTCGCCCACTCCGGTGCCGCTGTCGCCATGCTCGCGGGCTTCATCAACGCTGGCGTCATGACTCTCGAGCAAGCCATCGCCCCCGTCTTTGGCGCCAACATCGGCACCTCCCTCTCCATGCAGCTCGTCTCCTTCCACATCGCCGACTACTGTTGGGCAGCCATCGGTATCGGGTTTCTACTCGACTCCCTCATTCCCTCCGAACGCTGGCGCAAACTCGGTGGCGCCCTCATCGGTTTCGGCCTCCTCTTTCTGGGCATGGACACCATCTCCACCGGCATCGCACCGCACAAGGAGGCTCTGGCCCCCTTCCTTTCCCACATTCGAGGCGATGTCTGGACCTATCGCCTTCTCGGCGTTGCCATCTCCGCCCTAATCACCGCCCTCATCACCTCCTCTGGCGCCATGATCGGCCTCTGCTTCGCCCTCGTCACCGCGGGTGTCTTCACCCGGTTCGACCAAGTCGCCGTCATCGTCCTCGGTGCCCACATCGGCACCTGCATCGTCCCCATCATGGCCGCCATCCCCATGCGCATCGGTGCTTGGCGCGCCGCCATCTCCCACCTGCTTTTCAACCTCTTCAATGTCGCCCTCGCGTTGGCCGCGTGGCCGCTTGTCGTCTGGGCCTGCGAAGCCTCCGCCCCCGGCAACCTTCTCCGCCAAGCCGCCAACCTTCACACCTTCATCATGGTCGCCGCCACCATTCTCCTCCTGCCCTTCACCGGACTTTTCACGCGCCTCGTCCGCCTCGTCACCCCCTCCGCCGAACCCACGCCCGACCCCTCCTTCCTCGAAGCCAAGCTTCTCGCCAAGCCCGAGCAAGCCCTCGCCGCCGTCATTCGCGAACTCCACCGCATGGCCGAAATCTGCGTCGACAGCATGATGCTAAACGGCCAGCTCATATTGAATCCCATCCGCAAAACCTATCGACGCCTCCTTTCCAACGAAGACATCATCAACGAAGTCCGCCAATCCATGGGCGACTATCTCGGCCACCTCACCCGCCACTACCTCTCCCGCCGCCAAACCCTCTTCTTGCAACATCTCGACCGTTGCATGAAGGACATCGAGCGCATCGGCGACCACCTCACCCACATCGGCGAAACCTCCGTCGAACGCTTCAAGGTCACCGACGCCATTCTCCCCGAGGACATCTTCAAAACCTGGTTCACCCTCTTCTGCACCGCCAAACGCGTCATCACCCTCATGGCCAAATCCTTTGACCCCGATAATTCCTCCTTCCAAAACACCGCCCTCGAAATCCTCCGCGCTCGCGACACCTACATGATCCAATCCATGGACGCCAAAGCCGAGTTTGCCGGCGCCGCCCGCGACAAACGCATCACCCCCGTCGGCGGCTACTATCTCAACCGCTACATCGAAGACCTCGACCGTCTCGTCCGCCGCGCCAAATCCATCGCCTTCGCCGAGCGCCAGCCCGACTTCTGGGTCAAGCAAACCAAGTTCGAAAAAGCCGCCAAAGACGCCCTCGCCTACTCCACCCCCTGCCTTGTCAATCCAACCGATTACCTCGCCCTTCTTCAAAAAGAATCTCCCTTTGACGACATCGATATCTCCGACGAGCCCCACCCCTCCATCCCCGCCCAATCCCCCCACGAAGTCCCGCCCGACGAACACCCCCCCGCCGTTTAGCCGCCACCCACCCCACCCATTCTAAGCAACACTCATATTCTCTGAGGTTTTCATGTCCGATCCCGTCAGCCCCACCCTCTTCAGCTCGGCTCTTTCCAAAGAAACCGGCGCCACCGTCTATGTGAAGGCAGAAATCTATTCCGCAACCAAGTCCTACAAAGATCGCATGGCCACGAGCGCCGTCCAGGAAGCGTTGCGGGCCGGCGCCACTCGGGCGGTGGTCACCTCCAGCGGCAACCAAGGAATCGCGATTGCCCACGCGGCACGAACGGCCGGCCTGCCCTGCCTTGTGATCGCCACAAAACACATTCTCCCCGTGTATCGGGACACGCTCCAAAATCTGGGCGCTGCATTGCAGATCGTGCCGGACATGCAAGCCCGCTCGGAGCTTTTTCACCAGCGAATCGCGGAAGGCTATTTCCCGCTTTCGGTGGTGGCCGCAGACCGGGGCAAAAAGGTGCAAGCCGGCAAAAGCGGCTATTCCGCCATCGCCCGGGAAATTGTCGACGCTTTGGGCGCGGCCCCAGACTTCCTGATCCTTCCCGTCTGCTTCGGAGACGGCAGCTCCGGCATCCTGCGAGGGTTCCAAGAAATGGCCCGGGAACGCGGCACCCGCATCCCCAAATTCCTCATGGTCCGGGCCCGAAGTACGGAGGAGAAAGTCGCCTTCTCCATCACGTCGGACATCACGACGCCAGAAGTGGCCTCCACGATCGAAGCCACCGGTGGCTCGTGGATGTACTTCAACAACGAGGAATTTTTAGAAGCGCAACGCTTGGGACGGGAACAGGGGTTGGATCTCGAACCCGCGGCCGCCGGACCTTTTTTGGCACTCCGCAAATGGGCTGCCGAGTCCCCCGGCATCCCCCAGGGCAGCTCCATCGTGCTTCTGCTCACGGCGGCCAATCGCGAATAAATCCGCCGTTTTCCACACAATGGAAAAAAGTTTTCCACAGTGTGGAAAACTTTTTTCCGTTCCCTATGCCGCACCCAAGCGCGGAGGGGGGGATGTAAGATTGGATTAGGTCACGTAGCGCTCGTCGGTCAGGTAGCGATTCATGTGGTCGCACAGGAGCGTCACCACGCGAATCTTCTTGCCCGCGGCCTTTTTGATTTCTTCCATGGCGAAGTGCACGTTCGCGCCGGAGGAAACGCCGCAATACAAACCTTCTTCCTCCCAGATGCGATGCGTCATCGCCCGCGCCTGATCGTCCGTGATGCGCACGAGCTCGTCCAACAGTCCGGCATCCTTGAGCATCTTCGAAACAATGCCGCCCTTGATCGGCGTGGAGGGAAAATCCATCCCGGGATGCCACTGTTCCTTGGAGCTCGCCGGCTGAATGCCGATGATCTTCACGTTGGGAATCGCCTTCTTCAGAACTTCGGCAATGCCCGCGACGCTCCCGCCAGTGCCGATGGACTGAATGAAAACGTCCAGCTTGCCGTCGGTCTGTTCGAGAATTTCGTTGGCCGTGACGTGGTGCGACTTCCAATTGTCCATGTTGCTGAACTGGCGCGCCCACCAGATCTTGCCTGGATTTTCGGTTTCGGCTTCGAGGCAAAGTTGCCGACCCGGAAGTTCCACTTCCGCCCCGGCAATGCTGCGCTCGCGGAGATGTTCGATATCCGCCGGCTCCATGAGGCGAACCTCGGCGCCGACGTTCTTCATCATCTTCGCCTTCTCGGAGCCCGCCTTGCCCGGCATGGTTTCGTAGATGCGAACGTTGTAGCCTTTCGCCCGCCCAATGCTGGAAAGAGCGAAACCGGTGTTGCCCGTGCTCGATTCAACAATCGTCGCGCCGGGCTTCAGTTCGCCCGACTTCTCGGCGGCCTCGATCATTTCGAGCGCGATGCGATCCTTCAAGCTTCCGGAAGGATTCATGTACTCGAGCTTCACCAGAATCTCCGAGCTCAAGCCCTTGCAAAGCTTGTTGAGCCGAACCATCGGGGTGTTCCCGATCAGTTCCAGCATGCTGTCGTGTATTTTTTTGTTGGCCATGTTCGCTTATTCCAGTTCCAGACCGATCTTCATCGACCGGGCCTTGTTGATGTAGTACTGGCCCGTGGCGATATCGAACACGGCCATGCCCATCGGATTGAACAGGATGGCTTCGTCCTTCTTGTAATCCGCCATGGCGTTGTGGAAGACCACGTCCGCGATGTTCTTCGTATCCTTCTCCTGCAAACCGCGCTCCAAATGCATCATTTCGATGTCCGTCTTCTCGCGGCACACTTCTTCCCAATCGTCCACGATGATGGCCTTCGTGTGGTCCATGATGCTGGTCTTGTAGTCGCGCAACGAGCAGTTGAGCTGGAGGGAGCCGGCTTTGGGCTTCTGGTCCACGTAGGGGGCTTTCGAGACGGTGCAGGTGATGAAGATGTCGGCGTCGGCATAGGCTTCTTGCCACGACTTCACCACGACGGTCTTGTCTTTGGCTGGCCCGGTGATGGTTGCGGGATCCATGCCGCGAATGTCGAAGAGCGAAATCTTGCCGATTTGGTCCTTCATGATGTCCACCACCATCTGATAGTGATGGCGGCCAATCGGGCCCCAACCCATGATGGCAATGTTCGCATTCTTCTGCGGGCGAGCCTTCAGGAAATGGCGAATCATCATGCCGGAAACCGACGCCGTGCGCACGACGCTCAGGAGTGCCGTGTTGATGACGGCCACCGGAACGCCGGTTTCCGCCTGGTTCAAAACCACCACGCTGTGCGCGCGAGGCATGCCGTGGTCGATGTTGCCCGGGAAGCTCGCGATCCACTTGATTCCGGCGAGATTGACTTCGCCGCCCACAAACGCAGGCATCGCAATGATGCGGTTGGTCAGGTCGCGATAGCGCAGATAGGGCTTCACCGGCTGGGCGTAATCTTTCTTGTCCAGGCAGCTTACCGCCTTCTCGAGGTTGTCGATGGTTTCATTCCAATGGAGGCCGATCTTCAGCAGGTCTTTTTCATTCAGATAGAGCATGGGGGTTCCTTTGATTTTGTTTGGGTCAGTTGGAATTCGGCACAGCCGGATTCTAGAAATTGTGGGGGACGAAATTCTTCCCGTGCGGCTCGATGAACATGGAGGCGAGTTTCAGTTTCTTCATGCGCATGAAGTTTTCCCAACGCTCTTCACCAATGGCCGCGCGAATGGTGCCCGGCTTGAGTTTCCGCTGGGGAAAGGAAGTCGAAAGGGCCACCGAAATGGTATTAAGGCTCTCCTCTTTTCCTTTCAACGTCAACTTGACCACGAAGGCTCCGTCGACACTGGGACTGGTGAATCGGTACTCATTGTTGATCTTCTCGACGAGCATTTCGTCCTCCGCCTATTGTTGAGTCGAAAAATCGCCTTTGAGATGGCACGGGCACAAGTCCGTCGGGGCCTGCTCAAAGAAGCGTTTTCAAGGGTGTAGAGTGTGCCAAGAGAAAGACTAAAGCGTCAAGCCCGACATTGTGTTTTTGATCAGGCCCATCAAAGCGTTTTACTGTTTTTAACTGTCGCAAACCAACAAAATGCGCAAGGGAGCCAAGGCTCCCTTGCGCGTCACCGCGTGAGGTGTTGCGTTGACTACTTCTGGACCGGAACCGCCGTTTTGGCATATTCGATCGCAAAGCCAGCATAGAACGCGGCGGCGCGCGTCAGATGCTCAATATCAATTTCCTCGTTCGGGAAATGCGCAAACTTTTCGTGGCCGGGACCGAAGCCGATGCACGGAATGCCGTACATACCGCAAATGGACACGCCATTGGTGCTGAATACCCAGTAGGACACAACAGGATCTTCGTTCAGGGCCGCCTTGTAGCCGGCGACGGCGCTGGTGACCTGCGGGGTGTCTTCCGTGATGTGCCAGGTGGGATAATACTTCTTGGTGGGATACACCAACCCCGTCCAGCTCGGAACGGAGTATTCCAACACCTTGACCTCGGCACCGGCCTTCTGCACGCTCGGCAGGGCTTTGAGTTCGGCCACGCTGGTCGCCTCGTTCTCGCCCGTCGTCAAGCGGCGGTCGAGGTGGATGGTGCAGCTATCGGCCACCGCGCACAAGCTGGGCGACGTGGAACGAATGTGGCTGATGGTGACGGTTCCCTTGCCCAACGGCTGGGTAGGAGGCAAGCTCGCATTGAGCTTTTCGATGTCCTTGATGATATCCGCCATCTTGTAGACGGCATTGTCGCCGCGCTCAGGAGCGGAGCCATGGCAAGAGATACCCTTCGTCGAAATCTCAATTTCCATGCGGCCGCGATGGCCGTGATAGATTTGCAGGCTTGTCGGCTCGGTCGAAACGACGACCTCGGGACGCAACTTGGTTTCCTTGACGATGTACTGCCAGCACAGACCATCGCAATCCTCTTCCTGCACGCTGGCGACAACCCAAATCGTCAGATCTTTGGGCACAAGTCCCAGTTCCTTCAGCATGGCGATGCCATAGATGGAGCTGGCGATGCCCCCCTTCTGATCCGTCACGCCGCGGCCATAGACCTTTCCATCCTTGATGATGGAAGGATATGGCTGAACTTTCGTCCACAGGGACAGGTTGCCGATATCGACCGTGTCGCAATGACCATCGAAGGCGATGACGCGCGGGCCATTGCCGATGCGGCCACGCAAGTTGCCCATGCCGTCGATGACCACCTCGTCGTAGCCCAGCTTCTTCATGGCCTCCGCCATGAACTTAACCACGTCGCCTTCCTGACTGCTCAGGGACGGAATGCTTGCAATATCCTTGAGGAAATTCGCAATCACGCCTTCGCGCTTCTTGGCTTCCTCGTATAATTTCGAACTCATGTTTTCTTCTCCTTCTCTATGTTTACAGGTTTTTCAGCACGCCGGTGGAGGCGTTGAAGTCGTCGATCAGCTTGTCCCACTCCGCGATCTGAGCCGGATCGAAAACGCTCTTCCAGAAGTCTTCGTCCCACAGGGCGCGCAACTCTTCGCTGTCCTTGCCCTGCTGCTCCACCCACGTGAAATACTTGAAGTTGTGCAACGCCTTTCGGTCGAAATAGGTCAGCTCGCGGAAGGTGGTAGGGTCGCATCCTTCCAAATAACGAGCATAGTGACGGGCCGCCAGATCGGTCGTGTAAGGGCCATGTTGCGCCGCCATCTCGGCCACGCGCGAGGCATACAAGTCCATCGAGTCGGTCAGCGGCAGGAAGATCACGTCGCGTCCATCCATATCATAATAGCGCGCGGTCCAAATGGCGCTGACGAGATTGCAAATTCCGGAAATGCCCGCAGCGGACAGCTTGCCGAGAACGTCGTCGCGCACGCCTTGCTTACGCAGGTAGTCCTGGCCCACTTTCTCGTTGAACAAGCGCATGATCTGCATAACTTGCTCGTCATCCACAGCGGCAATCGCATCCGTGTTGCGCACGTTGTGAACCCACGGAATATGCTTGTCGCCAATGCCTTCAATGCGGTGCGCGCCAAAGCCATACTGGTAGAGCGTCGGGCACTGGGCCGCTTCGTTGGCCACCACCCGGATTCCGGGATGCTTCGTGCGCAGATAATCGCCCGCAGCAATCGTGCCGGCCGATCCCGTCGCGCTGATAAAACCGGACAAGCGACTGTGATGGGTCTTGAAGTTGTTTTCGTAGATTTCCTGAATGACGCCGCCGGTCATGTTGTAATGCCAGATCGCGTTGCCAAACTCTTCGAACTGGTTAAAGATCACGATCTTGTCGCCGCGCTCGCGCCGAAGCTGCCAGCACATGTCGTAGATTTCTTTCACGTTCGACTCGGTGCCCGGCGTGGCGATGATCTCATCGGTCTTGATGCTCTTCAGCCACTGGAAGCGCTCTTGGCTCATGCCTTCCGGCAGGATGGCGATGGCTGGGCAACCCAGCAACGCGCAGTCGTAGGCGCCGCCGCGGCAGTAGTTGCCCGTCGAAGGCCAAACCGCCTTTTGCGTGGTCGGATCGAAATTGCCGCTCACCAAACGCGGAACCAAGCAACCATAAGCCGCGCCCACTTTGTGCGCGCCCGTCGGAAAATGCCGCCCCACCAAGCCCACGATCCGGGCATCCACGCCCGTGATCTCTTTGGGAAATTCCACCCAGTTGCCTTCGCCAAAACCGCCCGTCTTGGGCTCGTTCTTCCACGTAATGCGGAACAAGTTCAGCGGATTGACCTCTTGAGGTCCAATTTTTAAGAGCTTTTCCTGGATCTTGGCCGGCACCAACTTTGGATTTTTCTGTTGGGCGAAGGTCGGCAAAATAATCCCGCGTTCCTTGGCACGTTGGACGGTCCTACGGAGAACGTTGTGGTCGATCTTCGAAATGATTTTCATCTCTCTACTGCTCCTCTATGGGATTTCGGTTCATTAACCTTGGAAGTGTCGCTTTTCAGGTCCTTTGGCGTCAAATCAAATGGACGTAAAACGAAAAAGCGTTTTAGCGAACCAGCAGAATACACAAAACCGTGACGCCATAGAGAGCCACATCGGCCATGAGGGGCAGGTCGGTTAGCAGGATCTGTTCGGGGCGATCGCCCTTTTCCTGACGGTAGACCAAATCCATGTAACGAAACAGGCCAAAGACGACAAATGGAATGGTCGCCCCCAGCCAAGGCGTTCCGAACTTAGCCACCGTTTCAGGCCAAAGCGTATAGATCGAATAGCAAACAAGCGAGGAGGCTCCCATCATGGAAATGAGAAGATCTAGTAGCCGCTCGTCATAACCATCCAATGCCGCACGAGTACCTTGCCCGGTCAGATTCACTTTCTCGTGACGCCGTTTGCACAGCCCCAGAAACAGCGCCAGCAGCATCGCACACAGCAACAGCCACGGACTGATCACCACATGAATCACCACCGCTCCCGCCAACGCGCGCAGAACAAACCCCAAGGCGATCACCACCACATCCACAAGGGCCAGTCGCTTGAGCCCATATGTGTAGGCCAGTTGCAGAATCAGATATCCGCCCACCACAACCAGCAAATCCACACCCAGCCGCCACGCCCCACCCAGCCCGGCCACCAGAAGGCCCAGAGCGATGAAAACCGCCGCACGGGTGCCCACTTCTCCCGCCGCAATGGGACGACGACACTTGATCGGATGCAAGCGATCTTGGGGAGCATCGCGCAAGTCGTTGAAAATATAAACCGCGCTCGACACCAGCGAAAACGCCAACGCCGCCAAGCAAACCTTCCACAATTCCCATGCGGCCAGATTCTGATTACGATCGCCCAACGCAAAAACGAAGGCCGCAAACACAACGGCATTTTTCGTCCACTGCTTCACCCGCAACAGGCGGGCCAGCACAAAGGGCGACATCATCCGGCCGCGCCCCCGGATGCGGCGCCGTTGGGCGCCGCCACGCTTTTCGGGTGAACCACCCGCGGCTGACGTCGGAATCCACAACGAGCGAGAAGCTTCCACACCATGAAGAGAGCCTCGTTGATGATGCCCCCACTCATCTTCGACTGCCCCTCGCGGCGTTCCTCAAACACAATCGGCGATTCCACCACGCGGAATCCCAAATGCCATGCCGTGTGTGTCATCTCAATCTGGAACGAATATCCATTCGAACGAATGGCATCCAGGTCCATGGAGGCCAACACCTCGCGGCGAAAACACTTGAACCCGCCCGTCGGGTCAAAAAAGGGCATGCCCGTAATCATGCGCACATAGAGCCCAGCGCCCGTGCTCAAAATCAGGCGATTCAGCGGCCAGTTAATCACGCGAATACCGCCAATATAGCGCGAACCCAGAACCACATCGGCCTTTTGCGCCGCCGCCCGCAACTGAGGAACAGCCTTGGGATCGTGAGAGAAATCGGCGTCCATTTCCATGATGAATTGATACTGCGAACGTTCCAGCGCCCATCGAAATCCTGCAATGTAGGCCCGTCCCAACCCTTGTTTTTGTTGCCGATGCAAAACGTGAATGCGCGGCTCTGCGGCGGCAAGTCGATCGGCCAGTTGCCCGGTGCCATCGGGCGAATTATCATCCACAAATAGAAGGTCCGCCTCGGGACAGGCTTGCAGAACTGCCTTGGAAATGGCTTCGGCGTTCTCTTTCTCGTTGTAGGTCGGAATGATGACTAGGGTATCGCTCATGGTTTGGAAATCCTATCCAAGCCATCGGCTTCGGACAACCCCAAATCCATATGGAGCACAATCTTCTCTCCCTGACGCCCCAATTCGGCCTTCGCCGATCCAAACGGAGCAAAGGCATCAATCCATACTTTCGCCTCGTTCAACTGCTCACGAACGGCCTGCGAATTTCCGCTGTTCAAAAACATTTGTGCCATGGTCCAGGTCGCAATGGCGTCCCGCGCCAATTTGCCCGTCCGCGCCAAATCCATCCACAACGCAACCGCCCCGGCCCGATCCACCGACGCCACCCATGCGGGAACCGGCTCGCGACGACTCCTAACGGCAGCAGCCTCCACCAATTTCTGCAATGCGCTCAAGTTGCTCGAAACAATCAGCCACCCGTCCACGACGGCATATGCCGGCCGGTCCGATTTCGCCAAAGAATCCACCCATTCCTTGCCACCCGCGCTTTCCAGCACGTGGATCGTGGTCGGCGGCACGGAAACGGGCTGCACCATGAAGGCCGCCCGATATCGTGCATTGCTGGAATCCAGCATCCGCTGGATCGCGCCCTCCGCCGCCGCCGCATCAGGCGCCGGCGTGGCCAGCAAGAGCGTCGGCACTCGCAAACCTGAGAGCCCCAGAGAACCCATCACACCCCAAGCCAGACGCCCCCCCATGTCACCATCCATAAACACCACCGCCACCCGGTCGGTGGCCACTTCGGCCATCATGCGCACCGCATGGCGCAGATCGCCTCGCAACTCCGGTTGCAACAGCAATTGCTGGAACACCTCGGGCTTCACCATCCCTGCCGCACAAGGCGCCTCACCCAGCAGGCGCATCAACGGATCCAAGCTCACCTGCCCCGCACGATCTCCGGGCACAGGCCACATCGCATGAGCCGAAGCCGTCAGCGAAATCCGGTCCCCACGCAACACGGGTATCTCCACAGAAATGCCCGGCGACGAAACAAGATCCCGACTGCTCTCGTCACGAATCCACAGTCGATCCGCCACGGTCCGATCGTCCTCGACGACAAATTGCTCAAACGCCCTCTCCTCCTCCATGAGACGCCGCACGTTCCCGTCATAGGCGGCCAACACCTCCGCGATGGCCAACGGACTCTGCGACAGGCACGCTAGGAGAACACCTTCTCCAAACGCAATCACCAAGTGCTGACCGGGCTCCAAATCGGGCGACTCCACCCGCCAGACCGAGCGCCCCGGAAACTGTTTCATCCGAGAAAATCCGGGCACCTTGAACAGCGAGAGTTGCCAGCGCAATTTTTGGCTTTCGCCGCCCAAATGACTCACCGCCATCCAAGCCGCCGGGCCGCCAAAGCGCCCCGGAAGATAGGCCAGCACCCCCTCGCGCCCGGCCAATTTCTCGAACCAGATCCGCGACTCTTCATCCGCCACCAGCCCCGCCGCATCTTCGGTCCGAACTCCCGCCGTCCGCATCAAGGCCAACGCCAACGGATTCGCCAAGAGGTCATCCCAGCGAGCCGGCAGCTTCAGATGCCGCCCCACCCACGTGGCCGAGGCCGGAATCGGGCGATAAATGGCCAACCGGTCGTATGGGATAACGCCCAACCACCACACTCCCACCCCGATCGATCCCGCCAGCAACGCCAGCGTCAGAAGCCGCTTGGTCCCAAAAAACCGTGTTCCCATGAGCTCAGCCGGCCTGTTCCGGCTTCTTCTCCTCGGGGACAGTCTCCGCAGGCTTTTCGTTCATCGTCTCAACATAGTTCATTTTCAGCTCGGCCAGTACGCCTTTGAGCAACTTGGCTTCCGCATCGCTCAAATTGCCATTCGTCTTCGTTTCCAGCATATCCAACATGTCAATCGTGGACGAAGCCGCTTCCAAATTCTTTTCGATTTTGTGCGTCACCGGGTTCAGCGTCTTGCCCAAGTGCTGCATCGTGGCAGCCGCTAACGAAATCACAAGGCCCTGAAACATCTCTCCATTTTGTCGATCATCACTCATGGTCACACTCCTTTGAAAACGTAGTATTCCCCATCCAATAATCAATTTCCAGTCGAAGCGCTCGGAGCCCCCACTTCAACCGTTCGCACCTCGCCCATCGGCTTGTGGCGGCGATGCCACTTCCAATACTTGCGGATCACGACACTATCGGGCGGAATGCTTTTATACGTCCCTTGGATTTTGAAGCGATAGCGCATGTCCAGCATGTCGCCCGCCTCAACCAGATTGCCATACGCCTCCGGTGGCACATCCCGATAGGTCAGCGTTTGCTTGTCCAATAAACGGAAAAACAAGGTCTTGTCGGCCCCCGAATAGCGAACCATCGAAAACATCTCCGACTGCCCCACAAGGCGGCCTTCTTCCTCCGGAGGCGCCACCTCTTCCACTTCTTCTTCCAAATCTCCAGCCATCGTCGGCTCTTCCATCGCAGAAGCCTCTGTCGCCGGAGCAACCGCTTCAAGTTGAATGGCCGCTTGTTTCGCCGCATCCAACTCCCCCTGCAGTCGAGCCGCATCCGCCGCCATTTGGGCCTTCAGCGTTTCGAGCGATGCCTCCACCTCCGCCTTCTGCTTCTCTGCCGCCGCCAAGGCTTCACTCTTCTCCGCTAGCTCTTTCGCCGCCGCCGCTGCCGCCGCTTCCGCTTTCTCCGCCTGTTCCTTTGTAAGGGCTTCCGCCTTCGCCGCCTGCGCCTGCACCTGCGACGCCATTTCCGCCTTGGCGTTCGACACGTCCGATTGGGCCGTTGTCAGGGAAGCCGAAGTCATCTCCAAATCGGCTTTCATTTCTTCCATCACTTTTTGAATCTGTTGCACCACCTCCGGCAACTTCGTCGCATCCGTCAAGGATTCGGGCGCCAACCCCTCCACCCCGGCCGCAGTACCCACCTGAAGGAAGGCTTCACTCAAGCCAGCCGTTTTTTTGGCCTGGTGCTGATTCAGAACTCCTAACGCTCCGACACCCACCAACAAAACGACCACCAAGACCCACGATATGATGCTGATGATGTTGATTTTGAATTTGAAAGCCATGATTTTCTCCTGCAATGAATCAAATTTCCATCGTTCCGATTGGACCCCAAGGCGCATCCATTGTCAAGAAATGGCTCGCATGCCCTCACAAAAGATCCCACCCCGCCAACTATCACAATTAATTAACTGTGATAGCTCGACTTTTCCACGCAATGGAAAACTTTTTCCGGATTTTTCCACACAATGGAAAGAATGTTTCCACACCGTGGAAAACTTTTTACGAAGTCACCAAATCGTCAATGTCCTGCGCCTGCCGCTGCAAGTCGGCGAGCTCTCGACGCCAGAAATCCGCCGTGCCCCACTCCGCGGTGAGTAGTCCCCTCCCCCCATCCGCTTTTTGACGCGCACACCACGCCGCATAATGCAAATAGCGCATCGCGCGAAGGGGTTCAATCAGGCGAGTTTGTGCATCGTCATATTCCGCAAAGGTTTCGTAGCCTTCCAGCAACAGATCGAATTCCGGTCGCGCGGCGGGCAGGCGATCCGGCAACAACATCCACAAATCCTGAATGGCCGGCCCCATGACCATGTCGTCGAAATCAATGGCGTGAAAACCCTCTCCCGGACGCCACAGCAAATTCATGCGGTGCAAATCGCCGTGCAGGCGTTGTGTCGAAATGCCATCGAACAGCGGCGAAATACGATCCAATATTCGTTGAGCTGTATCCAGATAACGGCCTTCCACCTCACGCGGAATCGCTCCGGAATCGCGCAGAAAATCCAAATGCGTTCGCGCAGACTTCTGAGGATCCAACATGAGACGGTGTGAAGCTTCCCGACTGGCTCCCACTTGGTGAATACGTCCCAGCAAACGACCAATCTGTAACCATTCCGTGCGCGAAGGCTCGTCGCATGGACGCCCGCCCATACGCGGAAAAACGGCAAACGCCATATCCATCTCGTCGTGCAGGGTGTGCCCGTCGGCATCGACCAACGGCACCACCACCGACACCTCGGCGGCAGCCAGTTCAAGCAAAAAATCCTGCTCGTCCTGTAACGCGGCACGGCTCCAGCGGCCCGGACGATAAAACTTGGTGATGAGAAATCCGCCGTCTTCCAACCCTACTTCGTAGACGCGGTTGATATACGACGTAAGCGGCCGACACACGCCCGAGGCTCTTCGGCCCGATACTCGCTCCGCGCAATCCATCACGACATCGGGCATCAGCGCCGCGAAGCCTGCGGAAGAAGATGAATTCGCCACAACGGGCCTATCTCGCCAAACCCGGCAGGTTCGGCAATTCGCCCTGCCAAGGAGCCGGAGCGGCCGAGCGCCCCGGAAGCTGTCGCGGAAAAAGCGCGCGGAATTCGCGATTGGTGGCCAGCGGTTGAAAACGCTGATCCTTCAAAATCGCTTCACGCGCCTGGTCGCCGCCAATCCCAATGGCCTCGCGCGCGGCTTGGATGGCATCCGCATCTCGATGCAAGAACGAATAGGCCGCCGCCAAATCCAGCCACACATCCAAATTCCCCTTCTCGCGCCGCGTATATTGCTCCAACGCAAATACCAAGCCGTCGATGCGCTGGTCCGTGGCAAACAGTCCCGCCAACGACAACACGTGCTGGAGCGGCAAATTGGGATCGGAAACCAATCGCGCCGCCAACTGCTGATAGGCCCCCTGCATGCCGGAAAGTCGATAGATCGAAACCAATTCCAACGCTTCATCGGCGGAAAGGGCTTGTGTTTCTTGCTGCTTCTTTTCGATTTCCACACGGCGGGCGCTCATGCGGCGCGTGTTCTCAATCTGCCCTAAAAAGCCCTTTGCGCTATCGTTGGCGGGATCCTGCTCCGAGAAGCTTCGAATCAAATTCTCCGCATCCTCGAACCGCTGCATGTTCATATACATCTGCGCGAGACGGAAGTTGGATTCCGGACTCAGCGGATACAACTCGATCGATTGCTTGAAAGCATATTCGGCCTCGTCATACATGCGCCGATAGTCGTAGATGCCCGCAATGGCGCTACGCAATTTCGAGAACGACTTGCGCGCACAAATGTCGCGGGTAAAATTAGACTGCCCCAACAGCCACGGCGTGTACCAGCCCCAGAACTTGTGGTCGTTTTCCACCACATCCGAAGGCAAGCTCGCCAGTTGCTCGCCATTGAGCTTCAGGATGAGCCCGTTGGGCGTCAGATACGGATACATCCAACCAATCACATAGCTTTCTTCCACATAGAAATCGTGCTTGTTCTTGTTTTCTTTGAAGATCAGCTCGGCCAAAATGCCGTTGATGGTCATGACGCCACCCACGCCTTGCACACTGACTTTGCCGTTCTCGATTTTGATATCCGCACCTGCCTGAATGCGCCCGGCATTCACATCATCCACATAGCGGCGGAACGCCTCATTGCTATCTTCCAGCGAAGGAATGTAGATCGTGTCGCCGTACAGGTCGCGCGTGATGTTCATGAACGTGTTGTCCGCCAACGCGTTTTGAGTGATCAAATATACATCCGGACGCACATCCGCCGAATAAATCATATAGGTCGGAACAAAACGCCCCGGATCGGTACCACCATAAAAAATCGCGCCTTCCGTCATCGGGGGCGGATAGTCCGGCGTGGGATAGGCCGCCCATTGTTTCTCAAATTCTTCCGGATCGGGATACTTGTATTGCAAATCTTCTTTGATGGCGTTCACGCCATCCAGCGACCAATTTCCAAACTGCCAGCCATAATCGTGCCCGTTCTGCTCGGCACCACCCACGATCTGCAGTTGCTCTTCATCAAAGGCATTCTGCCACAACAAAACGCCCGGCAAGAGAAGCCCCGCCGCCAGCGCCGGCCATAGCGCCACGCGACCCAACATGCGCTCCAGCCACGCCGCCGACAGCAAAATACCGTATCCAAGCCACAGCGCATAAAGCGCATGGCTTTGAATGAACTGGACTCGCCCAATGAACAGATTTTGAATGTCGAGTTGCGGATTTTGGAACACCAGGAAAATCACGCTGACCGAGAAAAACCCAACGGTGGACGTGATCAGCCAACGCTGCTGCGAGACACCCAAGTCCGAGTCCAACCGCAACCCCGTATTGCTCAGCCACCACGCCACGCCCAAAATCAACGGCGGCCCGAATACCACTCCCGAATAGACCACTTTTCCGGTGCGCGAGAGAGTTTCGCCAAACAGCGCCTTCAAACTCATCACATCCACCCAAAGCGCTGCCAACAACACCGCCGCCAAAAAGGCCCACGTCATCATCTGCGTGCCCAGCGAATACTCACGCATATCCGAAATCAGCTTCTTCAACAGCAACGCCAACAAGACAAAGAAGCCCAGTCCCGCCAGCAGGAGGATCGGCGCAATAAACATGCGATACGCCGTCTCAGCCCCCGCCCAGCCCACGGTTTCCAGCAAAATGAAGGCCGACGAAAGTAAGAACAGCCCCAACGCCACGGGGAACATGGAGAAACGACGCCCGCCCAGTGAAAAGCCCCACGCGCAGAAAGGCAAGAAGCCCAACACCGCCACCGGCAGCGAAAACTGGCTGCGCAAATCCGACAGGTAGGAGCCCAATTGTTGAATGAATTTTTCACTAAAAATATCCGTCGGCGTGATCGCCTCGTATTGCCCGCGGGTCACCGCATGCATGAACCCTTCCCATGTGCGCGCATAGCCCCAATTCATCGGAGGATTCTGCTCCGACGCAATGGGCAGATACATATAGAACGCCACCCCCAGCTCCGCCAACAAGATGGTGACACACACCGTTTTTCCGTGAGGCAACATAAACGCCAGCGCAATCGGGATAGCCAAGAACAGAACATTATACACCCAAAATGCATTCGTCGTCGGACCGGCTGACCACTTCCACAAGTTTGGATCAAACCCCGGAACGGCCTTTTCCGCCTCCGAGGCAAAGAGCGAGTAGCCCTTGGCCGCCAACACAAACACCACCCCCACCAGCACCGCCGCGATGGCGAAATCACGGAAGAGGTTGGCATCCTTCAGCAACACCGCCACAACCAGCGCCAAGGCCAAAAACAATAGCGTTTGGTGGTTGGTCAGCCCCAGCCCAAACAAGAATGCCGCCAAATACAGAAGCGTGTCGTTCTTCGGTCGGCACATCCACATATAAATCAACAACAGCACGGCCATCTGGAAAAAGGCATTGAGAGAATACACTTCCACAATCACGCTCTGTGACCACAACACGGGACTGAACGCCAACAGCAATCCGCCCGAAATGCCCGCCACTAGACACAACAGGTTTTCCGTCTGGAAACCAATCGTCTCCGTCAGCGCCGGCACACTTCGCAACAAATCCGCACCCGAACGGCTAACCATCAGCGCAAGCAACGCGCACGCCCCCGCCCCCGCCACGGCCGAGGCCAAACCCACCGACCATGCGGGATTCGGATGCCCATGATACGTCACCCAATGGAATACCCACTGAAAGAACCACGTCACCAGCGTCCAAATCGGATACCCCGGCGGATGCGGCACGCCCAAATAGTCCGAGGCCACCGCCAACTCGCCCGAATCCTCCAGCGTCAGCGTCGGCGCCAACGTATAGAAATAGACGGCAAAACTGGCCAGCAGCACGATCCAGAACGCCCACCAGTCCGTGCGACGAAAAAACGCACCCGTCAGGTTGTCCAGAAATCCCGCCTGAGAAGGGCTGGCCAATTGTTCGATCTGTTTTTCGGAGGCTTTTGTCAATGTCATCATATTCACCCGCAACGTTGTTTTCGTCCGGAGCCGTCACGGCACCGTTTTTTCAGCCTATCCCCCACCCTCCCCGCCGTCAAGAATTCGCTCGCTCCAGCGCCGCCAGCCGCTCATCTATTTTTTTTACTTTTTCTTTCAGTTTGGGCAATCCCGCCACATGCGCCAAGGATTTTCCAAACTCAAGGCGAGGAATCGCTGGCGCACCCAAATACATCTGCCCACCTGGCAAATCACTGGGTACACCCGCCTGCGCACCAATCACAGCACCATCGCCAACCGTTAGGTGCCCCGCCAGCCCCGCCTGCCCGGCGCAAATCACCCGCTTGCCCAGCGTGGTCGTACCCGCCATCCCCACTTGGGAACACAGAACCGAATGGTCTCCAATGACGCAGTTGTGAGCAATCATGACCAAGTTGTCGACTTTGGTCCCTTTACCCACGCGCGTCTGCCCAAAGCGCGCACGATCCACCGTGGTGTTCGCACCAATCTCCACATCATCCTCCAGCACCACAATTCCCGTCTGCGGAATCTTTGTACGAACCCCTTGTGCATCCACCGTGTAGCCAAACCCATCGCTGCCAATCACCGCGCCATTATGCAAAATGACCCGATCCCCGATCTGACACCGCTCGCGCACACTGGCAAACGGATACAGCAGACAGTCCTTGCCCAGCTTCGTTTCCTGCCCCACATACGTTTGAGGATACAGGGTGGATCCTTCGCCAATTTCAGCCCCCGCCTCCACCACGGCAAACGCGCCAATGGACACATTCGCGCCCAGCTTGGCTTCCGGCGAAACGATCGCCTGCGGATGCACGCCCCGCGGCCGAACCACAGGCGGGGGCGCAAACAACGCACACGCCATGGCAAAAGCCGCGTCCACGTTGGCGACTCGCAACAACGTCGGTTTTGGGGCTGGGATCGAGGCATCCTTCGGCACAATCACGGCAGAGGCACCACTGGCCGCCACCGCCGCCAAATAGCGCCCGCCACCCGCAAAGGATACCTGCCCTTCACCCGCCGCGTGCAAATCCGCCACACCCTGCAGGACGGCAAAAGGATTTCCCTCCAGCTCCGCACCCAACTTCACCGCCAGTTCGCTTGTCGTCAGCGTGAACACGATCCGTCCTCCAAACTACTTACCTGCCGCCGCGCTGGCTTTCTGCATTTCAATCAGCTTGTCTGTCACGTCCAGCTCAGGATTCGAATACGACACAAATGGAATCATGTTCATGGTCATACCCGAACGATCCAAAATCAAATCATAGCCTTCCGCCTTGGCAAAATTTGTCACCGTCACCATCAGGTCATCCACAATGGTCTGGCGCGTCTTCGCCACCTGCTCGCGCATTTGCTTCAGCTTGGTCTCCTGCGTACGACGTACGCGCAACTGGAATTCTTGGAGTTCCGTCAGCTTTTCCTCAGCCTCATTGCGCTTTTTCATCCGCGCATCATCCGTCAGCAACGGATTTTTCGCCGCCTCACGCAACTTCGTCACCGATTCTTCCAAGGCGCGGCCTTCCATCACCATGTTTTCCATTTCCGTTTGAACGGCTTCCTCGGACTTCTTCAAATCGGCCTCCGCCGATTGGGTTTTCGGATGCGCCGAAAAAACCTTATCCAAATCCACCGTCGCCACCTTCAACTCCGCAGCCCCAGCCGCCATCGCGCAAAAGGCCGAAATCAATCCAAGCACACACATCTTCTTCATATTCATTCCATTGTTCCTTTCATCGAAATTTCGATTTGCGCGGCATATTCCAATACCCCCCCGCCCTTGGAAAGCACAAAACCGTCGCCCTGCTACCACAAACGGCTGTTCCCTTGATCATTGGATATTGAATATTGGATATTGAAAATTCTTCCTTCTTCTACCCAATTTCCATCTTCACCGCCTCCGCCAGCCCGTTCGCCAGACGCGTGGTCATCTCCTCCGTCGGCCCCTCCACCATCACGCGACACATATTCTGCGTGCCGGAATAGCGCACCAACACGCGGCCATCCACGCCCAACTCTGTTTCAGCCGCCACAATCGCCGCCTTCACACCGGGCAGATCCTGGATCGGAGGCCGGCGCGCCACATCCACATTAATCAAGACCTGCGGCGACATTTTCAAAATCGACGCCAGCGCAGAAATTTCCTTCTCGCTACGCCGCATCACCGCCAAGAGTTGCAGAGCGGACACAATTCCATCGCCCGTCGTATGCTTATCCAAGAAGATCATGTGCCCCGACGCTTCCCCGCCCAGGATGCCACCCCGCTCCCGCATCATTTCCATCACATAGCGATCCCCCACCGCACTACACGCCAACTCAACACCCATCTTCCGCATCGTGGAATGAAGCCCGAAATTGCTCATCACCGTCCCCACCGCCACATTCCCCTTCAGCTTGCCCCGCTCCTTCAAATCCTTCGCGCAAATGGCCAGCACATGGTCTCCGTTCAGCTCCACGCCATTCTCATCCACCACAATCAGACGGTCGCCATCGCCATCAAATGCCAGTCCCACATCCGCGCGCTCGGCCAACACTTGCTCGCGCAACGCCTCGGTGTGCTGCGAACCACAACGGGCATTGATATTCAGACCATTGGGCGTGCAATGCAAACTGGTCACATGCGCACCCAGCCGATCGAAAACCGCCGGCGCCGCCTTATACGTCGCCCCATTTCCGCAATCCAATACAATGCGCATTCCCTTCAAATCCAGATCCGGCGAAAACGCCTTTTTGCAAAACGCAATATACCGTTCCAACGCATCCTCCACGCGGAACGACTTGCCAATGCCACCCGCCGTCGGCAGCAAGCTCGTCAGCGTGCCGCTCGCCATCAGTCTGGCAATCTCCGTCTCCTCCTCATCCGGCAATTTGTAGCCATCGCGCGAGAACAACTTAATACCATTATCCTGAAAAGGATTGTGCGACGCCGAAATCACAAAGCCCGCATCCGCCTTCTGGTCAATGGTCAGCACCGCAATACCCGGTGTCGGCAATGTGCCAACCAACAGTGCATCGCCACCCATCGAGCATAGGCCCGCCACAATCGCATTTTCCAACATATAGCCACTCAGGCGCGTATCCTTGCCAATCACCACGCGCGGCCGCTTGCCCCCCTTGCGCTCCATCAACACATGCGCCACCGCGCGGCCCAAATTCACCGCCATTTCCACCATCATCGGCTCGCGATTCGCCACGCCCCGAACACCATCGGTTCCAAACAACGTCTTTTTGCTCATGAATCTTTCCTATTCCTTTGCTCTGGCCGATCAACCGGCCGAATCCACAATCCGCTGCAACCACGTCGTTCCCGCCACCTTGGCCTCCGCCGACAATCCCCGAACGCGCGCCACATAGGATTCTTCCTTTGCCGCACCCCACGCGGACAAGAAAGTCTCCCGCTCCGCACACGCCACATCGCCAGCCGCCACCAACCGTTCACGCGCCGCACCCCATCCCGCACCCAACACCTCATGCGCCGCCGCCAGCGTAGCCTCCATCGCAACCCGATCCTCCGCCGCAATTTTCGTCACCACCTCATCCAACCGCTGAATGCGCTCCTTGCGCACCGCCGCCAATTGCCGAAGCGCCCCCTCGAGGCAAGCCGCCCCATGAGGCGTCTGGCTCATCAGCGGACGGCGTACCTGGTCGTACCACACCTGCAACGCCGCCACATTGCCGATATAAATCGCACCATTTTTCATCACACGCGCCACCGAGCGATAGCCCGCAGCATACGGAAACACACCTGGAGTCGGCGGCTTGGGAATCACCAGACATCCCCCCTCCAACACATCCTGCCGCGCCACATGCCCCGCCGCTTGCACCGTGCCATACTCCAACCGCACCGGCCCCACCAAGCCCCCCTGCCCACCCATAAAGATGGGCGCTTGATTCAGCATCACCCCGCGCGGCACATCGCCCAACAGTGACGCCGTCGCCTTGTCCCCGTGCGGCGTGTAATTGAAATGAATGAACGACGATCCAATCTCGCTATGGTCCTTGCGACTCCGCCCCCCCGCCATCAACGCGTCGCAAAAATTGATCAAGCTACCCCCCACCACAAACGGAAAAAAAATCGACTGCTTCAGTCCCACCGTATGCGCCATTTCCGCGCCCTCTTCCAAAATCGTTCCCGCCCGCACCTGCGCCCCGCTCCCCATCGAAGCCCCATCCAGAAATACCGCCCCCGAAAACGCCCCCCCCTTCAAGTGAACCTGTTCGCCAAGCTGACAATCCTCCACCGTCGTTGGCGCCTCCCGTCCCAACACGCACCCCGGCCCCATGCTCGTTTGCGCACCGAACACCTTGCACCCCGCATGAATCACCACCCCCGGCGCAATCCGCGACACCTCCACCTCATCGCCGATCTCCACCGAGCCCAGCACCGCGATTTTCACCCCCCGCACCAGCAAGTCGTCGATTCGGCTCATTTGCGCAACAACGCTCCCACCACCACACCCACACCCGCCGACGCCAGCAAGGCATACGATGTCTTCGTCGTCACCTTCACCGAAAACAAATTCACCGTCACCCCCCCCGACGTCATGATCAGCACGATCACAAATCCCGCCAAAACCAACAGCCCCAAGACCAATCCCTTGCTCATATGGATGCACCTTTCGACATAGCCCTGCAGTCTTCCACACTGTGGAAAACTTTTCACGGTTTTTCCACACGGTGGAAAACTTTTTTCCACACCGTGGAAAACCGGCATCCCTTCCCGTTTTCACCCCATGATTCTGATTTTCAAATTCATTCTTCAAAGTGCAAAGGAGTACCCACAACCCCCAACACTGCTTGACACATTTACACAATTGTGCAAATGTTTAGACATGAACATCGAACAAGCCAAAGCCCGAGCCGAGATTTTGAAAGCCCTCGCCCACCCCACGCGCGTCTTGATATTGGACGCGTTGAGCCATGGCGACCATTGCGTCAACGACCTGCGCCACCTGGTTCCCACCAGCCTGCCCACGCTGTCGCGCCATCTGGACAAGCTCAAGCGGGTCGGCATTGTCACCGAGCGCCGCGAGGGGCCACGCGTAATCCATCATCTCGCCGCCCCCTGCATGCTTCAAGCGCTGAGCTGCACCTGCGAAGCACTCAAGGCGGTGACCAAGCGTCGCAGTCAAGCGGTCTGAGAGATTCCCCATGAATAAAGAAATCAAAATCCTCCTCGGACTCCTCGCCGCCTTCCTCGGCCTCTATTTCCTGCCCATGGATCACCTGCGCTTCCAAGGCGCGATCCTCGAAGCCCTCCATCTCGCCAAGTGGTACGCCCGTGAACACGTCTTGCTCTGCCTCGTTCCCGCCTTCTTCATCGCAGGTGCCATCGGGGTGTTCATCAGCCAGAACGCCGTGATGAAGTACTTCGGCCCCAAGGCGTCGAAGTGGCTTTCCTATTCCGTGGCGTCCGTGTCAGGCACGATTCTGGCGGTCTGCTCCTGCACCGTCCTGCCGCTTTTCGGAGGCATCTACTTCCGCGGCGCGGGTCTCGGCCCTGCCATCACCTTCCTCTACTCCGGCCCCGCCATCAACGTGCTGGCCATCGTGCTGACCGCCCGTGTGCTGGGTGTCGAACTCGGCATCGCCCGCGCCGTCGGTGCCGTCGTCTTCAGCGTGGTCATCGGACTGCTCATGCACCTCATCTTCCTGAAAGAAGAGCGAGAAAAAGCCGCCAATCCGCAAGAAGTATTCCTCGGCGATGAGGAAAAAGGCAATCGCCCGCTTTGGCAAGTCGCCCTCTATTTTCTGTCTATGGTCGGCATCCTCGTCTTCGCCAATTGGGCCAAACCGCAGGAAACCGCAGGTATCTGGTTCGCGATCTTCAAGGCCAAGTGGATTCTTACAGCATCATTCGCTGTTCTGATGGGCGGCTGCCTGTGGCGATTCTTCAAGGTCAAACCGGGCTACATCGCTCTGGTGGCCCTCCCTGCCATCGTGCTGGGCATCACGCTTCCGAGTTATCCCGTGGCAGCATTCGCCGCTGGTTCAGCCGGCCTCGCCGCATTGACGTTCTTCGGCGGCGCCGAACTCAAGGATTGGCGCGACCAGTCGTGGGGCTTCGCCAAGCAAATCCTCCCGCTTCTCTTCATGGGCGTGCTCGCCGCCGGGTTCTTCCTTGGCAGTCCCGACAGCCAAGATGCCGGCATCGTTCCCAATATCTGGATTCAGGCACTCGTCGGCGATTCCCCGCAAGCCCTGCTCTCCATCCTCGGCCGCCCCGAAACTACGACCCCCGTTTTGCTCTCGTTCCTCTGGCCGCTATGGACCAACCTGTTTGCCTCCGTCACCGGCGCGCTCATGTATTTCGCCACGTTGACGGAAGTCCCCATCCTACGTGGTTTGCTCGACAGCGGCATGGGCCAAGGCCCCGCCCTCGCCCTCCTGCTCGCCGGACCCGCCCTTTCCCTCCCCAACATGCTCGTCATCAACTCCATCCTCGGTCCAAAGAAAACCCTGACGTTCGTGGGACTGGTCGTGGTGATGGCCACGGTGAGCGGGATAGGGTTTGGATGGATCGTGGGAAGTTGATGGAATACTGGAATGTCTGGAATATTGGAATATAGGAACCAGCCATATGACAGAGAGAAAAAACATCAACCGTGGGTATATGCAACTGCGCGTCTGGCAAGATGCAAATGAGTACTACAGGATAACCAGTTCAGCCTTTCGTCCATTTCAATATGAGTTAAAGCGCATCGCATCCCAGCAGATTTCCGCCGTCGATTCCATCCACCGCAACGTCGCCGAGGGATATGGTCGTCGATCTCTGAAAGAATATCTCCAATTTTTAAACATCGCCATGGCGTCCATTGCCGAATCCGTTTCGGGCATCCACGTCTATCATGCCGCAGGCCAACTCGATGATGCCTCCTTCGAGGCACTCGATGCCCTCGCTTACAAAATTGAAAACGGCCTGAAAAAGCTGATCGAGTCCCTCCAGCAAAAGCAACAAGTCGGCGACTGGGAGGACAGTTTCATCATCCGCGAATCCAACGCTTCTTACGGCTCTCCCACTCTTCCAGTATTCCAGAATTCGAACCCTCTTCCTCCCCCCATTCCACCCTTCCAGTATTCCAACATTCCAACCCATAAGGACTCCCCATGAAGAAAATCCAAATCCTCGGAACCGGCTGCCCCAAGTGCAAGCTACTGTTTGCCAACACCGAAACCGCCGTCAAATCCGCTAGCATTGATGCGCAGATCGAAAAGATCGAAAAAATCGTCGACATTATGAAGTTCGGCGTCATGTCCACCCCCGCCCTCGTTGTGGATGGAAAAGTCAAAAGCGTCGGGAAAGTACTGAACCCTGAAGAAATCATGAAATACCTAAGCTAGGAAATATTCATGAGCGAAAATCAAAACGTGTGCAGTGCTAACCCTCAATTACTCTTTCCGTGCTCCGGCGGATCCGACGTCGGCGCCTTGTCCGACTTGGCTGCGCGCCAAATGACCCGCGATGGCACCGGCAAAATGTACTGCCTCGCTGGCATCGGCGGACAAATTTCCGGAATTTTGTCCACCACTCAAAGTGCCTCCAAAATCCTTGCCATCGACGGTTGCCCCATGAATTGCGCCAAGAAAATCCTAGAACGCGCCGGTTTTTCGAAATTCAAACATGTGTGCCTATCGGATGCCGGATTCCAAAAAGGTGCCAGCCCTTCCACACCGGAAAATATTCAAAAAGTGGTTCAATCCGGAGCGGCCAAGCTCGCCGAATAAGCCGATGATCTATTCCCTGCCCATCGCCGCACCGATTTGCTGTCCGAGCGACGGGGGCGGGGACTTGCTCCCGATACTTTTGGCCATTGGGATCCTGCTGGCGGGACCTGCCTTCTTCCGAAAGTACAAGAAACACAAAGGAAAACCCGAAATGAAAAACCTCAAGAATCTGGCCATCGTGGCCTCCGTGGTCGTGGCGGTGGGGATCGTCTTCGCGCTCAAGAACAACCAGACCCAGACCTCCGAACCGGATCCGGCAACGGCGGCAGAATCCGCTCAGGTCGTCGCCCTGCCCCGCCTTTTAGATTTAGGCGCCGACAAATGCATTCCCTGCAAGCAAATGGCTCCCATTCTGGAAGAAATGAAAATCACCTACGCCGACCAACTGCATGTAGAGTTTATCGATGTCTGGAAGAACCCCGCCGCCAGCGAACAATACGGCGTCCGCATGATCCCCACCCAGATCTTCTTTGACGCCAGCGGCAAGGAACTCTTCCGCCACGAAGGTTTCTACGGCAAGGAGGACATGCTCGCCAAATGGAAGGAACTGGGCGTGGACCTCCAGCCGAAAGTGGCCCCATGATCCAATCTCTGTTCACAACCCTTTCCCGCGCCATCGAAGGCGATCCGGCCATCGCGCTCTCCGCCGCCGTCGTCTGGGGGATTCTGAGCATCGTGCTGAGCCCTTGCCACCTCGCCAGCATTCCCCTGATCGTTGGCTTCATCGATGAGCAGGGCCCCATCTCCACAAAACGTGCCTTCCAAATCGCGCTGCTATTCTCGCTGGGCATTCTGGTCACCATCGGCCTCATTGGTGCCGCCACGGCGATGGCCGGTCGAATGATGGGCGACATCGGAAACGTGGGAAACTACCTTGTCGCCGTCATTTTCTTCCTCGTCGGCCTGCATCTGCTGGGCGTGATCCCCATGCCCTTCTCGGGCCCCGGACAAGTGAAGATGAAACAACGCGGCCGCCTCGCCGCCTTCATCCTCGGTCTGGTGTTCGGCGTGGCCCTCGGTCCCTGCACCTTCGCCTACATGGCCCCCATGCTGGCCGTGACTTTCAAGCTCGCCGCCAACCAAATGGCCTATGGCATCTTGCTCCTGCTGGCCTACGGCATCGGCCACTGCGCCGTCATCGTACTCGCCGGTACCTTCACCGAAAGCGTTCAGCACTACCTCAATTGGAACGAATCCTCCAAAGGCGCGATGATTCTCAAGAAAATCTGCGGCATCCTTGTCCTCCTCGGCGGCCTCTGGATGATCTATACTGCCCCATGACCACACAACCAAAACTTCGCATTCTTTTTCTCTGCACCGGAAACTCCTGCCGTAGCCAAATGGCCGAAGGCTGGACCCGAGCCCTCAAGGGAGACATCATCAGCGCCTTTTCCGCTGGCATCGAAACCCACGGACTTAATCCCCGCGCCGTGAAAGTCATGGCCGAGGCCGGCATCGACATTTCCACTCACCGCTCCAAGACCGTCGCCGATTTGCCGACGAAGGATTTGGACTACGTCGTGACCGTCTGCGACCACGCCCACGAGTCCTGCCCCCTCTTCCCCGGCAAAACCAAAGTCATCCATATCGGCTTTGACGACCCCCCTCGTCTAGCCAAGAATGCGCAGACCGAGGATGAAGCCCTCGCCCACTACCGACGCGTCCGCGATGAGATTAAAGTCTTTGTCGAAACCCTGCCGGAGGGGCTTGGAAAATTGGAATGATGGAAGAAATGGAATAGTGGAATCATGAGAAAGCCTGAATCCATCCATACCGTTTCAACCTCTTTGCCCTTTCTCCCCCCACGCTTCCATCATTCCAACATTCCACCATTCCATGATTCCAACATTCCATCCCTCGGGAGGACCCCCATGACCTGTAGCACCGCCCTTTCCCCTGAACCGCGCAAACTAACCAATCCCTTCGAGCACTACTTGACCCTCTGGGTCGCACTCTGCATCGCCGGCGGCATCCTGCTTGGCAAGCTCGCGCCAGAACTGGCCACGGCTCTCGACGGCATGGCCATTACCATCAACAACGCGCCTGTCGTCTCCATCCCTATCGCCATCTGCCTGTTTTTTATGATGTACCCCATCATGGTGAAAATCGACTTCGCTTCGGTGATCCGTGCGGGCAAGAGCGGCAAGCCCGTCTGGCTGACTCTATTCATCAATTGGGCCATCAAGCCGTTCACCATGTTCGCCATCGCCTACTTCTTCCTCGGCTACCTCTTCAAATCATTTATCGGCGTGGACACCATGGATCTCGTCAAAATCCCGTTCGGATTGGATCTGGCGGTGGGTGCCGAACACGGCGCGGGCACGGTCGTCTTCGTCGAGGGCGTCAAAATGCTTCAAATTCCGCTCTGGCGCAGTTATTTCGCGGGCACTATCCTGCTGGGCATCGCTCCCTGCACCGCCATGGTCCTCGTCTGGGGCTATCTCGCCCGCGGCAACGATGGCCTCACCCTCGTCATGGTGGCCATCAATTCCCTGACCATGCTCCTGCTCTACGGCGTGCTGGGCGGTTTCCTCCTTGGCATCGGCCGCCTGCCCGTCCCGTGGCAGGCCCTCCTTCTCTCCATCGCCATCTACGTCGCCCTGCCGCTCGTCGCCGGATACCTCTCCCGCAAGTGGATCCTCGCGACCAAGGGCGAACCGTGGTTCAAAGAAAAATTCCTGCATATGCTCACGCCGGTTTCGATCTTGGCCCTGCTGGCAACGCTGGTGTTGCTGTTCAGTTTCAAGGGCGGCATCATCCTGAGCCAGCCCTTGACCATCCTGTGGATCGCCATTCCGCTGTTCATCCAAACCATGCTGATCTTCGGACTGGGCTATGCCGCCGCCCGTGCGCTGAAACTGCCCTACGCCGACGCCGCGCCCGCTGCGATGATCGGCGCCTCCAATCACTTCGAAGTCGCCATCGCCACCGCCACCATGCTCTTCGGCCTCTCCTCCGGCGCCGCCCTCGCCACCGTTGTCGGCGTCCTCATCGAAGTACCCGTCATGCTCGGACTCGTGCGCATCTGCACCCGTACCCAGCATTGGTTCCCGACCGATCAATCTTGACCCTCGGGATATATATCGCCCATGAACACCCCACCACCCGCACCCTTCGACAAGAAAGTCATCGTCCTCGACTGCGACAACACCCTCTGGGGGGGCATTCTCGGCGAGGATGGCCTATCCTCCATCGTCTGCGGTCCCGCCGATTCCGATCCGGTGTTCCATCCCTTCCAGACGTTTCTCGTCCATAAAAAATCCGAAGGCTTCCTGCTGTGCCTCTGTTCGAAAAATAATGAATCCGAAGTGCTGGAAGCCATCCGCCTGTTGAATATGCCCCTGAAGACGGAAGACTTTGTTGCACGCCAAGTGAATTGGATAGATAAAATCACCAATTTGCGGATTCTCGCAAAGGAACTGAATCTCGGCCTGGATTCCTTCATCTTCGTGGATGACAGCCCGTATGAAATCGAGGCTGTCAAAACCCTTCTTCCCGAAGTCTCCGCCCTGCCATTTGTCGCCACCCCCGAAGGCGTACGCCACCTGATGGAAAATTCGCTCTTCCACAAGAGAATGATCACCGGGGATGACCTCCACAAAACCGAACAATATCAGGCCGAACAACGGCGTAAACAAGTCGCAGCCGCGGCATTCGGGTCCTCCTCCACCGAAGGCTTCATGCGCAAGCATCTGCAAATCAAGTTGGATTTCCGCGTCAACGACGACGCCGATGCCCTTCGCCTCGCCCAGCTCACGGAAAAAACCAACCAGTTCAATTTCAACAAACACCCCTATTCCGTGGACGAAATCAAGCGCTTCATGACTCCGAAATACGGCCGGGTCTTCTCGTTGAAGGCCACCGACCTATTTGGCGACTATGGCACCATCGGTCTTGCGATTCTCCTCCTAGAACAGGAAGGCGCTGTTTTGGATACATTTCTGCTCAGTTGCCGGGCCATGGGCCGACTCATCGAGCACGATTTTTACGAGTTCGTCATGAAGGACTGCCTACAACACAACACCCCGATTCGCACCATCCGCTTTCTTCAAACCGAGCGTAATCCGCCCGCCCAAGACTTCTTCAAGCAAATCAAATACGATCGCTTCGCCCGCAATTGCCATTGGGTAATTGAGGAGCTGATTCATTCCACTCTCTCCCCATCACCCCAGACGCTATGACATGCCGCGCGTCTTCTTGATGTGGGCATAGGCCGCGTTCACGCGCTGAAATTTCTCGGTGGCGGTCTTTTGAAATTCAGGACCCAAATGGGCCACTTTATCCGGATGGTGTTTCATCGACATGCGACGAAACGCTTTTCGCACCTCATCGTCGGAGGCATCCGGCGAGATTTCCAACACGCGATAATCTGCCGCAGGATCCGCCTTGGGCGCAAACATCGCCGCAATGGAACGGATGTCACCCGCGCGTATGCCCAACTCTGCGGCCACTTGTTGAAGAAGGCGATCTTCCGAAGGATGGAGTTCCCCATCCGCGTGGGCAATACTAAACAAAAAGTGAAGCAACGCCAACCGCTGCGAGTAATTCATGTGGGCGCTAATTTGCTCACACACGGGACCCGTCGAAATGTCTTTCTGCAACAAATCCCGCAACAGTTGCAACGCGTCCTGTGCAATCTGCGACCCAAACTGCTGCGAGAAAAATTGTTTCACCACGTGTAGTTCGGCCTTCGAGGCATGCCCATCCGCCTTCATCATGGCCGCCGTCAGAACCATCAAGCTGGCAATGAAATCGTTGCGGGCTTCGCCTGAACCAGACGGCAAGCCGCCCTGCATCTGCGCGGCAGCGCGGGCGGCCGAATTGAAAATAGATCCCGCCGCATACCCCAAAATGCCGCCGATGGGTCCCAAAAACGCCCAACCCAACGCGCCCGTAATCCAGGGACTAACCATTCGACCCGTCCTTTCGCTTCTCTTCGCTTCGCCTTCCAGCCAATTGCTGCAAGCGCTTTTCGATTTCGGCCAACCGTTCGTCGGCTCCATGCTGATGAAGTCGAATGTGCCGCCCGTTCACCATCCAAAATTCGTCACGGCCCTTGCCCAACAACAGTCGATCGCCATCAGTAGAAATGCTTTTTAATTTAAGCTCTGCGGCCAAAAGACGCAACCGCGCAATACTCAGCAACCTTTTCACGGTCGCCGGCAACGGCCCAAAGCGGTCGCGGAATTCCTCGGCCAACGCCTCTACCTCGTACTCAAACGAAATGCCTGCCGCCTTTCGATAGAGCCCAATGCGCTGGCTTTCGTCTTCGACATAATTCCTCGGAATGACCGCCGCACGATCTTCATGCTCGGGGTCGGGAGTTAAATCCAAGAAATCCAAATGCATCTGAACTTCGATGATCGGCCGCTCCGCCTCGCCCTTGAGGCGCGCCACGGTTCGATTCAGGAGCTGGCAATACAGATCAAACCCTACCGCCGCAATGTGTCCACTTTGCGCCGCGCCCAGCACGTTTCCCGCACCACGAATTTCCAAATCGCGCAGGGCAAGCTTAAAGCCCGCGCCCAAACTGGTGTGGCGCTTGATGGCGCTGATGCGGCGGCGAGCCGTATGGAACAGTTGCCCGTGGCGAGGCAACAACAGATAGGCATAGGCCTGATTCTTGCTACGTCCCACACGCCCTCGCAACTGGTACAGTTCCGACATGCCAAACCGATCCGCGCGATCAATCAGAATGGTGTTCACATTTGGAATGTCCACGCCGCTTTCAATTATCGTGGTACACAACAACACATCAAAATCTCCCCGCACGAATCGATGCATCACATCGGCCAGCGCACGTTCCGTCATTTGCCCGTGCCCCACCCCCACACGAATGCCGGGCAAAATGCCTTCGAGACGCTTCCTCGCAAGCTCAATGGTTTGCACCCGATTGTGCAACATAAAAACCTGACCGCCACGATTCACCTCGCGGAGAACCGCCTCGCGCACCAGTTCATCCGAATCCTGAGCAATATATGTTTCAATCGCCAACCGCTCGCGTGGCGGCGTCTGAATCACGCTCATGTCGCGCGCACCCGTCAG
This sequence comes from uncultured Verrucomicrobiota bacterium, assembly GCA_964647595.1. Classification (GTDB taxonomy): domain Bacteria; phylum Verrucomicrobiota; class Kiritimatiellia; order CAIQIC01; family Lenti-01; genus Lenti-01. The sequence goes on along the minus strand of CAZYGH010000014.1, from coordinate 37,281 downwards.
ACTCAGATAGAGTGTACGCGGAATCGGCGTGGCCGAGAGCGTCAGCACATCCACCATTTCGCGCATATGCTTTAGATGCTCCTTGGCGGCCACACCAAAGCGTTGCTCCTCATCGATAATCACCAAGCCCAAATCCACAAATTTCACATCGCGTTGCAACAAGCGGTGTGTGCCAATCAGCACATCCACTTTTTTCTGCGCCAAGCGGGCCAGCACGGCCGCCTGCTCGCTTTTGGAACGAAAGCGGCTGACCATTTCCACCACCACAGGAAACCGACCCATGCGCTCCAAGAAGGTCTCATAGTGCTGCTGCGCCAACACCGTCGTTGGCACCAGCACGACCACTTGCTTGCCATCCATCACGGCCTTGAAGGTCGCTCGCATGGCCACTTCGGTCTTCCCATAACCCACATCGCCGCAGATCAGGCGATCCATGGGACGCTTGGATTCCATGTCGCGCTTCACTTCCTCAATGGCGCGAAGCTGATCCTCGGTTTCGGTATAGGGAAACGCCTGCTCAAAATCAAATTGCCACGGATTGTCTTTCGCAAACGCATGGCCATCCAGCGCCGCACGGCGGGCCTGCGTCTCCAGCATTTGAGCGGCCAGATCGCTGGCCGCGCGCTCTGCCGCAACCTTTTCCTTCATCCATCGATGGCCGCCCAGCGTATGCAACGGAGGTTTGCTTCGCCCCACGCCAATATATCGACTCAGCAAATGCGTCTGGCTGGTGGGCACATACAAGCGGGAAGCCTCCGCGTATTCCACGGCCAGCGCCTCTTGCAATTGCCCATCGAACACAATCTCGTACAACCCCAGATATTTTCCGATGCCGTGATCGATATGCACAACCAACTCGCCGGGGCGCAAATCCGTCCAATCGGTTAATCGCTCACCCGTGGCATCGCGCGCCACTGGCCCCCGTCGAGATGTTTTGCGTTGCGCAGGCACCGTCTTTCGCGTGCCATAAAAATCGGCCTCCGCCACAGCCATCCAGCGGGCGCCCGGCAACTCAAAACCACCACTCAGCGAGCCCAAATGGGCCACGATGCCCGGCACCTGCCCATACACGTCTTCAAACCGTTTGACCCCGGCTTCCGTGGCGAAAAATAGATGAATTCGCCATCCCGATTCCGCCCGTTCCGTCCATGTGGCAAACAACTTCTTGCGTTCACCTTCCAGCACGTCCGCCGGAACGGTTCGGTCCGAAAACGCCGACAACCCCTCGCAGAGCCCCACATCCAGAACATGCGCCGACCCCCCGTCATCCCCCCCGACATCCAGATGCCCAGACGGAAATTTCTTTTCCAGTCCCAGACGCCAGTTGGCAAATTCACGTTCCGTGGACGTGTCTTTTGAAACCCGCCCCGACAGCTCTACACTCATGGCAAAATGGTGAAGCACGGCATCGGGATCCAGCCACAAAAAGGCGGAATCCGGCGAAAAATAGTCCCATGGATCGGCCGCCTCTTCTGGTTTCACGTCTTCCGTCGCAGGCGGAATCGAAAGGTCTCGAATCTCATCAAGCGAGCGCTGCGCCGACGGATCGAAGCGGCGAATACTTTCCAGCGTGTCGCCAAAAAACTCCAATCGCGCCGGCCAATCCTCGGTCAGCGGCCACACATCCAACAAGCCGCCGCGCCGCGAAGCCTGCCCCTTCGCCAACACTTCCACCTCGAACTCATAGCCCGCCACCGCCAACCGCTCGCACAAGGCATCCAAATCGTATTCTTTTCCCGTCGCCACGCGCTCATCCTGTTGGCGCATACGATCCGGCGCCGGAACGTTCTCCACCAAGGCTTGGACGCACGTCGCCAAGATGCCCCGCCCTTTCCACGACAAACACCTTTGCAACGCGCGGAGACGCTCGCCCGCCACTTCCGGCGACAGTTGTCCCGAGGCCATGCGGGAAGATTCCACACTCAACGCTGGAAAACGAACCGTAGAATCACCCGCGCCCAACGCCGACAAATCGTGGCTCAGTCGGTCGAGCGCCAGCGAGCTTTCCGCCACCACCACGAGCAATCCCTTGGCGGCGCGCGATGCCGCCAACGCCAACCACGCCCGCGCCCCATCTTCCAAATCCTGCACCCGCCCCTTCCCGCCGGGTGCAAACACACCCTTCAGAAAGGCGCGATCCGCAGGCGAAGGCGGCGGAATCACATGGTGGCCTGATATGACCTTCGATTCATCCATGATGCATAGCCCATGTTAGCGCCGAATCCGATCGGCTATTTTTTAGGCGGCGTCAGCAGTTTCAACTGCGGGAAATAGGTTCGGTAGCGTCCGGTATCCGCCGTGGCCAGAGGAATGCGTAGCAATTCCGCATGCGCCCCGATGAAAAAATCGGGCAAAGGAATGGCCGGTGCTGCAGGCCCCTTGGTTTTCTTCCGCTCCGCGCGGAATGCCCGATAGCCTTGGGCACATCGTTCCGCACAAGCCGCCGGCAAATCCGCGATTTCCACACCCCAAGCACGAAGGACGTTTGCCGTCTCTTCCGGCTTCGCTTCGCCGACGCAAATCTCTGCCAACACTACGGGATTGATCATCGCCCCATCGCCGGCAACGTGTTTCACGAGGATCTCGACGGACCAGCGATGAAAAGGAGAATCCGGGTCGGAAGCGTAAATCAACACATTGGTGTCCAGAAAGATCACAACTCCCTCGTCGCTCGCTTTAATTGTTCCCAAGTCAGAGTCGGACGCAAGGGGTGTTCTCCCATGATCCGGGTCACCTGCTCCGCGCGAAGCCTACGCTTCGGCTTTTCCGGCAACAGGCGCACCAGAATCCAGCGCCCGGCTTGGTCTTGGTTCACCGCGAAAACATCTCCCGGGCGGGCATTGGGAAGCACCACGCGTTTTTTCTGGTCAGCAATGATCGTACTCATAGTGGGACTATCCCACCCCAAAATCGCTTTGTCAACCCGCCGATCCGGCCCGCGTGGAAGCGGGCACTCCATCCATCCTTTCCGCATTCCGCCTTGTGGAGGGACCGATTCCAACCGGTCCGCATTTTCGGTTCTCTGGAGGGACGGGCTCTGTCCCGTCCGGTTTTGCCCCCTGGAGGGACGACCTCCGCATCAACGCCACGCCAACGGAAACACCTCGCCTTGGAATGGCCATTCGTCCGGCATTTGGACCAAACCTTGGCGCACGGGATTCATCCGCACATAGGACCATTTCTCGTCGTAATGAGTCCGCGAACGAATTTGCGTATCCCAAAAATTTCGTTGCCAGAGCTTGACCGTCTTTCGGCCCTCTGGAGGGACGGCCTCCGCGCCGTCCGGCTTTATGCCCAAAACGGCCGACACGGAGGTCGGCCCTCCAGAAATCAAGGAAGCCCGCCGGGCGACTTGGCTTTTCCAAAACTCCACCCATTGCTGCAAACCCGGCATTGGGATGCGTCCCGGCGCGCAAAACAGGTGGACATGGTCCGGCATGATCACGTAGCGCCCCACGCGCCAGAAATCCGCCCCCGGCCAGACGTCGCGACAAATCTGGTGGACAGCATCACAAGCCAGTACGGGCATCCGCCCCTTTGTGCAAACCGTCACCAGCACGATCACCGGTTCGTTGAAACACTCAATGGGCGGGTGGTGCGCGGGACGACGACGATCCGGATGCGCACCCTCATTCACGGGTTATCGCCCTGGAGGGACGGGTTCCACCCCGTCCGCTCTTTCGATCCCGATCCGGCCCGCGTGGAAGCGGGCCCTCCACAAATCCATTCCGCATTCCCATCCATGTCCATTCGTTTTCTTCCGTGGTTCTCCCCATCTCACACCGTCAAATATCGCCCACCCCGCGCACCCGTTTCCTGTCCGTCGCGCAGCGTCAACACTCCGTTCACCCACACGGCCGAAATCCCATCGCAAAACTGGTGGGGCTGGCCATAAGTGGCCCGCTCCTGGAACGTCTTGGGATCGATCACCACAACGTCCGCAAAGGCGCCCGCGCGAAGAACGCCACGTTCTTTCAAGCGGAAATGCGCGGCGGGCAAGCTCGTCATTTTGCGCACGGCTTCGCCCACGGACACGCTCTTACCCTCGAGCACGGCCCGCAGGAATCGGCCAAACGTCCCATAGGCGCGCGGATGCGGATGGTCGTGGCTCAACGGTCCCCACGGCGCACGGATCGACGCATCGGAGCCAATCATCACCCACGGCTCGGCCAAAATGCGCCACATGTTCTCCTCGCTCATGCCAAAGAAAATGCCGCCCGTGAACAACTCATCCCGTTCCATCAAACGCAGCGCCGCATCCAGCGGATGCATCTTCCACGCCGTGGCCGCTTCCAGAATGGGCTTGCCCCCAAAGGCCGCGTGGTCTGGATGCCGTGTACTCCCGATCCAGACATTTTCCCAATAACTGTCCTCGCGCGCCGCCACCATCTCGGCCCGAATTTTCGCAAGCGATTCCGGCTCGCGCAACCGCGCCAAAATCGCCGCACGTCCGCCCTGCGCCGCCCACGTCGGAAGGATCACATCCAAATCGGTGCACGACGCCGTGTAGGGATATCGGTCCGACGCCACTTCGATGCCCGCCGCACGCGCCGCCCGAATTTTTTCCAGCGCCGCATCGATCTTATGCCAGTTGCCGCGCCCCGCCGTTTTCAAATGCGAGACTTGCAAGCGCACGCCACTGGCGCGAGCGACATCCAACGCCTCTTCGATGGCTTCCAATAAGGTCCCGCCCTCGCTGCGCATGTGCGTCGCATAGATTCCCGAATGACGCGCCACCACCTTGGCCAGCGCCGTGATTTCCTCCGGCTGGGCAAACATCGCCGGCGCATACACCAACCCCGTGCTGAGCCCCGCGCCCCCCTCCTCCAGCGCGGCCTCCAGCAACCCCTCCATCCGCGCAATTTCATCCGCCGTGGCCGCGCGCGCTTCAATCCCCATCACCGCCGCACGAATGGCGCGGTGGCCAATCAGCATGGACGAATTCACGGCGGGCTTCTGCGCCTCCAGCAACGCGCGATACTCCGCCACGGAATGCCAATCGCCCGGATACGTCTGCTCCAGCCAATCCGACGGCATGGTGTAGCCCGGCCAACGGGGTGCAGCACTCGCCCCGCAATTGCCCGTGATCTCGGTCGTGACGCCTTGGCGAATCTTCGAGGGAGCGCCGGGTTCGATCAGTAAATACGCATCCGAATGCGTGTGCACATCGATGAACCCCGGACACACCCATAAACCCTCCGCCGCGAATTCAGCGTCGGCCGTCGCCTTCGACAAATCCCCCACCGCCACGATGCGATCCCCCGCCAAGCCCACATCCGCACACACCACTTCCCCGCCGAGTCCATCCACCACCGACCCGCCGCGCAAAATCCAATGGAACCGGTCCGTTTTCATTTTTTCCACAGGTTGGAAAACTTTTTCCCGATTTTTCCACACAATGGAAAAAATGTTTCCACACTGTGGAAAACTTTTTTACACGATGCCCAAGCGCTTCATGAAGCGCTGGATGGTGGTGCCCTGAACCAAAATGGTGAAGAGGATGATGCCCAGCGTGAGTTGAATGATGAGCGTTCGTTCGGCCGGCGAGACGAGTGCCGGGCCAATGGAGACCGCCAAGGCGATGGGCAATGCGCCGCGCAGGCCGCCCCAGAACATGATGAATTGCATGGGCAAGCTGATTTTGTTTCCGGGCTTGGCAAACGGGTTGTAGCACAGGCTGGTGACGGCAATGATGAGGATGCGCGAAAACAGGACGGCAAAAATGGCGACTCCGAGGGCGCCGGCCACGGAGCTCAAGCGGCCCAAATCGTTGATGAGGAACGATTCGGTCAAGCCCAGCAGCAGGAAAATCATGCTGTTGGCCATGAAGGCGGCGAATCCCCAGAATTTGCGGATGGCGTCCCGCGTGTTTTCTTCAATGTAGCGGCGACCATAGTAATTGACGACCATGCCGGCGCCGCATGCGGCCATGACGCCTGAAAATTGCAAATAATAGTTTGCCAAGATGAAGGCGGCATAGGCCACCACGGTGGTCAGGCCCACTTCGGCCATCGTGTCGTGGCGAGAGATGCGAACAATTTGCATCATGACCCAGCCGACGGCCGCCCCGACAAGAGCGCCACCAAAAAACACGACGACAAACTGTCCGGGAATTTTGGCCAAGGTGGAGAGGCTCCAGGCGTCGGCCGGATTGTTCAATAGCAAGCTCCCCGCCACAATGGCGGCGACGATGTCGAACACGACAATGGCCGTGGCATCATTGAACAAACTTTCGCCATCCACCAACATCCCGAGGCGTTTGGGCGCGCCCACCTCGTGAAAGAGCGAAATCACGGCCACCGGATCGGTGGTGGCAATCAACGCGCCAAACAGCATGGCGGCATTGAAACTCAGTGGCGTGAACTTCGCGACAATGAGCCCCACCACGGCCGTGACGACCAGCACGCCCGGCGCGGCCAGGGCGAAGATGGGCACGATGTTCCGCATCAACTCGCGAGCATCCAGATTGAGCGCGGCATCAAAGATCAGCGTCGGCAACAGAATGTAGAGAATGAAATTTGGCGTCAGATGGACGCGCTGCAAGATGCTCAGGGACGGGAACCATCCTCCCAGACTGTAGAGCGCCATGCCCACCAGCACGAGGCCGATGGTGTAGGAAAACCGAATTCGGCGAAACACGATGCCCGAGAACAGCGCGACCAACGTGAGCCCGACAAAGCAGGCGATGACTTGAACAGGAAAATCTCTCATGGGGTGCTCTCGGTGTTCGCGGGTTTGTTTTCTTGCCAACCGCCGCCCAGAGCCTTGTAAAGCTGCACGGTGGCATTGAGAAGGCTGTTTCGGGTTTGGACGGCGGTGAGCTGTGCGCTGAACAGATAGCGCTGGGCATCGAGAACGTCGCTATAATCCGAGACGCCGCCTTCGTAGCGCATCTGGGAGAGTTCGAGGCGACGGGCTTCGGCCTTCACGGTGTCTTCATCGGCCGACAACTGCTGGCGAATGTATTGAACCCCGGCGAGGGCATCGTTCACTTCGCGAAAAGCGTTTTGAATGGCTTTTTCGTAATCCGCCAGCGCGGATTTCTGCTTCGCCTCGGCCACCCGCACGTTGGCGCGCAATTTGCCGCCGTTAAAAATGGGCGCGGTCAAATTGGGGCTGAAGCTCCACGCCTTCGAGAGGCCGGTGTCGAACAGGTCGCTGAGCTCATCGCTTTGCAGCCCCAGCGCGGCCGTGATGGAAAGCGTCGGGAAGTAGGCGGCGCGGGCCACGCCGATGTTGGCGTTGGCCGCGATGAGATTCTGCTCGGCCGTCTTCAAATCGGGGCGACGCAACAGCAAGTCCGAAGTCAACCCGGCGGGCAAATCTTCGGGCTGCCACTGCTCCGCAATACCCAAGCCGCGGGGCAGTTCGCGCGGATAGCTGCCGAGCAAGATGCACAGGGCATTTTCGGTGACAGCGATGGACCGTTGAATGTTGGCGATAGAGGATTGAGTCGAAGACACCTGCGTCTGGGCTTGGGCAACATCGAGCTCGGAAACGACGCCTTGTCCATCGTCATATTTGATTTGAGTCAGCTCCAGCATATCGTTGCGCGAAGCCAAGGTTTCGATGGCAATTTCGAGCTGGCGGTCCAGTGCGCGCAAATTGAAATAGGTCGAGGCCACATTGGCCACCAGTCCGATCCGGACCGAACGGGCGGCTTCCTCCGACGCCAGATATTGGGCGAGAGAGGCTTCGTTGAGTCGGCGAATGCGGCCCCACAGATCCAGTTCGTAGGACAGCGCGCCAAACAGGTCATATTCATCGCCCTCCGCGCCGGGCAAGGGCTTGAGGTTGCCTTTCCGCGCTGTGGTGTACGTGCCCGAGCCGTTGAGGGCCGGCAGATACGCGGAGCGCTGAATGCGCAGCGCGGCGGCCGCTTCCTCCATGCGCGCGAGGGCACTACGCACATCGGGGCTATTGGACAGGGCCGTTTCGATCAAGTTGTTCAGCACAGGATCGCGATACAGATCCGAACAGGATAGATCGGCCAGCGAATTCGTGACCGTGCCCGTTGTTCGCCATGCCTCGGGGAGGGCAAGATCGGGGCGGTGGTAATCGGGCCCCGTGGCGCAACCGGTCACCAAAAGGAGCAAGCCGCCGATGGAGCCCGCCGCTACATGAAACCATGAAAACAGTTTGGGCGTTCTCACTTCGCGCCTCCTTTCCGACGCTCGTTCCATCGTTCGATCACCACGAAAAAGGCGGGCGTCAGAAACACGCCCAACACCGTGGCCATCAGCATGCCAGAGAGCACCGCCATGCCCATCATTTTTCGCGCGTTGGCACCCGAGCCACTGGCCGTCACCAACGGCAACACACCGAGAATGAACGAGAAGGCAGTCATCAAAATGGGACGGAAGCGAAGTTTCGCGGCCTCCATGGCGGCATCCACGGGCTTCGATCCTTTGTCGCGCTGCATTTTGGCAAATTCGACGATCAGAATGGCATTCTTGGCGGCCAATCCAATGAGCATGACAAGACCGATTTGAACGTAGACGTTGTTGTCGAACCCGAACAGCCAGACCGGCAAAAACGAGCCCAGCAAAACGGTCGGTGTAATGAGAAGCACGCTCCAGGGTAACGTCCAACTTTCATACAACGCGGAGAGGAGCAGGAATACAAACACCACCGCCAAGATGAGCGTGGGCGTGGAACTGGGCGCGACTTTTTCCTGATACGAAAGGCCGGTGAAGGTGATGTCCATTTCGCGCGGCAATACATCCTTGGCCACTTCTTCCACCGCATCCATGGCCTGCCCTGAGCTATATCCTTCGGCGGACTGACCGGTGACTTCCACGGAGCGCATCAAGTTATAGCGAATCGTCAGTTCGGCACCGGAAGAGGGCGTGACGCTGACGAGGGAGGTCAGCGGAATCATCGCATTGGAGGTGCGGCTTCGCACATAGAATTGGCCGATGTCTTCCGGCTTTTGACGGAAGTCGGAATCCGCCTGAACATAGACGCGATAGAGACGACCGAATCGGTTGAAGTCGTTCACGTAGGCACCGCCCAGCGAGGCTTGCAGGGTGGAAAACACGTCGCTGAGCTGAACGCCCAAGGTTCGCGCTTTTTCGCGATCCACCGTCAACGCCACCTGCGGCACCGTGGGGTCGAAGGAAGTGAAAATACCTGTCAATTCCGGTCGTTTGCGGGCCGCCTGAATGAAAGCCTGAACTTGCTCGTTCAGCGCTTGGACGGACATGGATCCGCTGCGATCTTGGAGCAAGACGTCAAACCCGCCCGCGATACCAAAGCCCGGCAGAGACGGCGGCACAAACGGAAAGACCACCGCTTCGGGAATCGCGCCCATTCGCTTGCGTAAACTCGTCACCAAGCCGCGCAATTGGGTTTCCGGGGTGGTGCGCTCTTCCCACGGCTTGAGGCGAACAAAGAAGGTGGCCGTGTTGGGCGTATAGGTTCCGCTCAAGATGGACATGCCGCCAAGGGCATTGTACGACTCCACGCCCGGCGTGGTTTGCAGGATGTCTTCGACGAGCTTGGCCACCTCGCTCGTTCGCTCCAGAGAAGCCGCATTCGGCAACTGCATGTTCGCCATCAAAATACCCTGATCTTCGATCGGAACAAAGCCCGATGGCACAATCGTGGACAATTTGCCACCCATCAGCGCCACACCCGCAATCGCCACCAAACTCAATGTGGCGCGACGGGCAAGGCGACCCACCATGCGGATATAGCCGTTGGTGGTGTGGGAAAACCCGAAGTTGAACCATTTGTAGAACAGGCGGAGCGGAGAGTCTTCCGGATGCGAAGGACGAAGCAGGAGGCTAGACAGAGCCGGGCTGAGAGACAAGGCGTTGAAGGTGGAAATGATGACCGACACCGCGATAGTGAGCGCAAACGGCGCATACATGCGGCCCGTCAAGCCACCGATGAACGCCACCGGCACGAACACCGCCACCATGATGGCCGAGGTGCCGATGATCGGCCCCGTCACCTCGCGCATGGCTTGCTCGGTGGCCTCGCGCGGCGTTTTACCCCGCTCGATGTGCGACATCACGGCCTCGACCACAACGATGGCATCATCCACCACGATTCCAATGGCCAGCACGAGACCAAACATGGTCAGCGTGTTGACTGTGAAACCCAGCGCCGGGAAAAAGGCGAAGGTGCCGATCAGCGAAACCGGAATGGCAATCAAGGGAATCAGTGTCGCGCGGACATTTTGCAGGAAGATGAACACCACCAGCACCACGAGTACAATGGCCTCAAACAAGGTGTGAACAATTTCCTCAATGGAGGCGGAGACGGCCGGCGTCGAGTCGTATGTAATGGAATAATCGACATCGTCGGGGAAAAATTTCTTCAGATCTTCCAGCGTCTTGTAAATGCCATTGGCACTCTCAATCTGGTTGGCACCCGGCAAGAGATACATCATCAGCAAGCCGGCATCCTTGCCATTGAAGCGGCCGAACGACTTATAGGTTTCCCCGCCGAGTTCCACGCGCGCGACATCCTTGACCCGCACCTGACGGCCATCCTCGGTGGAGCGAACCAGAATCTCGTTGAATTCGTCTGGCGTGGTCAGGCGGCCGGGTGCGCGTACCGTGTAGGTGAATTCTTGATCGGCGGGAGACGGCGCACCCCCGATTTGCCCCGCAGGGGCTTGCACGTTTTGATCGCGAATGGCGCTGATGACATCCGCCGGTGTTAGCCCCAACTTGGCCAGTTTGTCCGGCTGGAGCCAGATGCGCATGCTGTATTCCGCGCCGCCTGCCATGTCCACTTGAGATACGCCCGGAACCCGCAGCAAGGCGTCGCGAACATTGAGAACCGCAAAGTTATTGAGGAATAAGTTGTCGTACGTTCCGTTGGGCGAAAAGATCGACACAATCATCAGAATACTGGGATTGACCTTCTTGACGTTGACCCCTTGCGCCGTCACATCCGAGCTCAGGCGCGATTGGGCCTGGGCCACTCGGTTCTGTGTCAGCATGTTGGCGTTGTCCAGATCGCTTCCCACATCAAACGTGACGTTCAACTGCATACGGCCATCGCTCGAATTGAGCGATTTCATGTAGAGCATGTTGTCCACGCCATTGACTTGCTGTTCAATCGGCGTGGCAACCGACTGCTCCACCACTTCGGCGCTGGCACCGGGATAGGTGGCCGTGACTTGAATGTTGGGCGGCGAAAGGAGCGGATACTGTTCGACCGGCAGATCCAACAGGGTCTGTGTCCCGATCAAGACGACCAAGATCGAAATCACCATGGCCAAAATCGGCCGACGAATGAAAAATTGCGCCATGGCTTTACTCGGCGGTTGGGGTAGATTCGATAGCCATGGGCTGAAGCGTGACGGTCACCGGCATGTTGTTCTGCAACTTCTGCCCGCCCTCGGTCACGATCTTCTCGCCGGGCTGCAAGCCCGATTCAATCACATAGAGATTATCCACGCTGGGGCCTAATGTGACCTTGCGGAAATCTGCCTTGTTGTCGGCGCCCACCACAAAGACGGAATAGGTCGCCTGCAATTCCTGCACCGCGCGTTGTGAGACCAAGATGGCATTGGGAATTTGGCGAATCGGGGCTCGCACCCGCCCGAACTGCCCCGGACGCAACACGCCTTCCGGATTCGGAAAGGCCACCTCCATCAGCAAGGTCCCCGTGGCCGAATCCACATTGCGATCCGCAAACACCACGGAGCCTTTTTCGGGATGAACCGTTCCATCGCTGAGAATCAATTCCACGCGGCCTTTGGGAGGAGTGTCCGAGTTCTGCCCCGTATGCTGCCGACTCCACGACATATAATCCTGTTCACTCACGCTAAATCGCACATGAATCGGATCCAAGCAGGACAACGTGGTCAGCAACGTGCTTTGTCCGCGACCCACCAAATTGCCCGGCTTGATCTCCGTCTTGCCAATCAGGCCGGTGATGGGCGCAACTATCTTTGTATAGCCCAATTGAATGTTCATATTCTCCACCGCCCCCTTGGCCGCCGTCACCGCCCCGGAAGCGGAACGTTCCGCCGCAACGGCATCATCCACCATCTGGCGCGAAATGGCATTTTTCTCCCAGAGCGGAGTCAGCCTCGCCACATCGCGACGGGCCTTGTCAAGCGCCGCCTCGGCCTGAGCAAGACTGCCCTTGGCTTGTTCCAGGTTGGATTCCAGCGTGCGGGGATCAATCGTGTAGAGTAAATCACCTTCTTTGACCGTGGATCCTTCTCGGAAATGAATGCTTTCAAGGATTCCCTCCACGCGCGCCGTGATTTCCACATCCTGCGAGCCCAGCGTCTGCCCCATGGCCTCGAAATAGACGGGCTGATCGCGAACGATGACCTCCGAAACGATAACGGGAGTGGGTGGCGACTCCGTCACGGTCTTTTCGCGACAGGCCGAAGCCAAGGATAAAAGACAAAGCAACATCAAGATGCGCATAGGAATTCCTTCTTGCAAAGTTACGGGGCAGTACCATACGCCGAGCCCGCATCTTAGGTCAAAACGAAATCGATCGACTCTCCCCGCTAATCGAGCCGATTGACGAACCCGGCTCTGATCGCTATCTTAACAAAAACTGGCGATGCTCTCGCCCTAGAATAGGATGTTGGGCCATGAACCGTGAAGCCATTCTGCTGGTCGAAGACGAGCAGGACATTCAAGATTTGTTGAAATTTAATCTGGAACGCGAAAACTTTTCCGTATTCACGGCAGACAATGGGGAAGACGCCTTGGCCGCCCTTCGGGAGAGCAAGCCCGCTTTGATTCTGTTGGACCTGATGCTGCCAGGCATCGATGGCCTCGAAGTCTGTCGCCGGGTGAAAGCCCATGCGGATACGTCCCCCATTCCCATTCTCATGCTCACAGCCAAAGATAGCGAAGCCGACATCATCGCCGGCCTTGAAATGGGCGCTTCCGACTACGTCACCAAGCCGTTCAGCCCTAGCGTTCTTGTCGCACGTATTCATGCGCTTCTCCGACGTCCGTTGCCTCTTCCCGGCAAGACGGAAGACGCCCCCCCCACTCTCCACATCGGCGTGCTCACCATCGACTCCCAACGGCACAAGGTCGAAATCAAGGGCAAGGAAGTCCATCTGACCCATACGGAATTTCGAATTCTCCACCTCTTGGCCGACAGCGCCGGCAAGGCCTTTTCCCGGCAATTCATCGTGGATCAAGTTCGTGGCGAATCGTATTCCGTGACCGACCGGATCGTCGACGTGCAGATGGTCAGCCTCCGCAAAAAACTCGGGGCTCTTGGCAATTGGATCGAGACCGTCCGCGGTGTGGGATATCGCTTCAAGGAAACCTGATTTCATGCCACGCGTCCCGGACTCTGAAAATTCACAGGGGGATGGATTTTCAGGCGATGCCGATGCAATTTCCAACGCCCTCTTCGAGTTGTTGCCCGATGGCCTTCTTCTTCTCGACGGGCGAAACCGCATCCGGCGCGCCAATGCCCCCGCCGCCCTTCTTCTGGGCGCGCCGCTACCCACCCTGTCCGGCCTTTCCCTCTCCAGCCTGTTGAATCAAGAGCCTCTGGTTGAACTAATCGATTCCGTCCGCGCCACGGGCAGCCCCAAGACCACGGAAATCTATATGCCCACCCTCCACGGTCCGGGCCAAGTCTCGGGCACGCTCCTTCGTACGACTCCGGAGAAAACGGAGAAGGACTTGTTGCTCCTGATCCGCAACATCACGCCCCTCCGCCGCCTCGAATCCGCCGGAGAGGACTATGCCACCAACGTTTCCCATGAGCTCAAGACGCCCCTCACCCTCATTCTGGGCTATGCCGAAACCCTCCTCACCCACGGGGCCCAAGATTCTGCATTTCTCAACAACTCCCTTCGCACCATCGAACGGCACACCAAGCGCATCCTTCGCATCATCGACGATCTCCTACGCCTCGCCTGGCTCCGCAACGAATCCAACACGGTCGGCATTGCCCGATCCATGGTATCCGTACCCGCCATTCTGGACAAGGCCATCTCCCACTGCGGAGAGTGGACCAGCAAAGCGGGAATCGCCATCGAGCCCCATGTTCCCAAAAAGCTCGTCTGGTTTCTCAACAGCGGACTGATCGAAGAGGCCATCGTCAACCTCGTCAAAAACGCCATCCTCTACGCGTTGGATGGTCCCATCGACATTCGCGTTCGCGTTCTCGAAAATGGCCACCTTCAAATCGCCGTTGCCGATCGTGGCCCCGGCCTCAAGCCCGAAGACGCGAAGCGCATCTTCGATCGGTTTTATCGAGCCGACAAGGGCCGCGCCCGTGCCTCGGGCGGAAGCGGGCTGGGACTGCCCATCGTTCAGCAAATCGTCGAAGCCCACCACGGCACGGCACGCGTCGAAACGGCCCCCGGCAAGGGGTGTACGTTTCTTCTGGAAATCCCCCCCGGCCCGCCCGAAGCCTAGAGGGCAAAAAAAAACGCCGACCCCGCAAGGGGCCGGCGATGTCATGTGTTGACGGGAAACTACGGAACGCTCACCACGCCGATGCGAATGATCCGCCGAGTTGTGTTCGTGGTCGAAAGGGAGACCACTCCGCTCGTGACGGTATAATCCGTGTTGCTCACGAGAGTCGACCAAGCCCACCCCATTCCCACCAAGGCACTATCCGCGCCATAGACGTTGGACAAGCCTTGTCCGGGAGGAACGGCGAAAGCGATGCTACTGGAAGTGGCGGTGATGGGCCCGATGACAATGGCTGGAGTTGTCGGCTTCACATCATATTCCGCCCACGCGCCGCTGGCTGCATTGGTCGCAATGACCTTGGCATTTCCATTCGTCATGCTCACCACCGTGACATCAAAGCTCACCGTGGCAGCACCCGAAGCGAAGCTCACGCTCGCCGGGACCGTCAAGACAGCGGCATCCGTGCTACTCAAGGCAATCTCATCTCCCACCCCGCCGATGCGTGTCAGTTCGAACGGATAGGCACCCACCGCGCTCGGATCCCATGTGCCGCCTGAGAAGGAAAGCGAAGGAGCCACCGGCTTCACATCATAGGTCGCCCACGCGCCGCTGGTCACGTTGCTCGCTAGAATCGTTGCATCGCCCGACGTCAAGCTGACCACCGTGGCATTGAAACTCACCGTGTTGGAACCCGTCGTGAAGCTCACGCTCGCCGGCACCGTGACCGAATTGGTGTTGCTGCTCGTCAACACGATTTCATCGCTCACCGCACCTTCGCGCGTCAATTCAAACGCAAAGTTGCCCAAGGTCGCCGGATCCCATGTGCCACCGGTGAAGGTCAATGACATGCGGGGCTCGCCCATAATCTTGATGTCATTCATAAAAATGGCATAATTCACATTGTCAACGGGTTCGCATGTGTATCCGCCGCAGTACAACGAGAAGCCCGTGGCAGGCTCTGCATTGAGAATGTTTGTCGTGTAGTTGAGATTCTCCGTGCCATTGGTTGCCCGAGTCAAATGCACTTGAATTCCAGCGGCCTGTTGCGTGATTTCCACGTTCACAACCGCGCCCGGCGACCACTCGGTTGAAATCGTCGTTCCGTTCACCTTGAACGTATTGCCACCGCTGACATCGATCAGGTTGGCAAACTGCCCCGTCGAACAGAAAATGTCCACGCCACGACCTCCTCCATCATAGTTGTAGGTGAAGGTGAAGCTCAACACATCGCTCGTTTGCAGAGCGCCTGAGAAATTCCTCTTTCCATTGCACCAGCCGCCAGCGCCATCGCCCATGAATCGGAAGGAGTACCCATTGGTCGAATTCAAGTTGCCGCCACCGCCCGCCGTGGAGTCACCCAGTGTCGCCGGCGTATTCCACAAATCCCAAGCGCCAAATCCCGTGCCGAGATTGGAGCCGTTTACAAACGTCGCAATGGTGTAGTTCCCAGCTTCGTCATAGGCCAAAACCCCTGGGGCCCCCATGGCGCTGCCCGCCAACGCCAGCATTCCAATCAACGCACCACACAACAATTTTATCTTCATGCTTGCTCCTTCAAATGTTCAGACAGTGTACGGATAACCACAACTTTCGGTAAAGTCTCACAATTGGCCCCCTTTGCGCAATCACTAAAATGTGTGACAAAAACGTTTTTCTCGATTAGGTCGGGCGTCGCCCCGTCTCATCCCCGGTCAATTCACAGTGAAGGTGCCACTCATCCCATAGACAACCCCAAACCAATTCGACACCGCACACGTGAATCGATTGGTGATCTTGCCGGGATCGAACCACAGCGAATAGGAATACCGGGCGAAATTATCTGTAAAGTAGAATTTCGCCGAATAGGGAAAATGCACCCAATAGGGTGCATAGGGATATTCAAAAAGACTCCCGGAGAGGGTATTCGTCCCTTGGGTCCTCGTCCATGAGAATGGAGCATTCGTGAAAGATGCCCGATAATGGGTAACGGGCTCCGTCCTCCAATAAAAGTTAAAAGTGCTCCCGACATGGCTGGTAGGCGACGTCCATGAATCAAAATAGCGGACGGCCGACACGTGAAAAAACGACTTTTCTCCGGCTGGAAAATTGGTGTGCCGCAGATGAGGTTCTCCATTGGTGAAGTATCCCCAATCCTCGGGAATCCACGTTCGAAGACCATTCGTCGACACACGGAAACGACATTTCGAATAAGGGGGAATGTCTGCCACAACCCGAATGACTTCCCCCGACGCATTTACTTGAATATCGGCTGATTCCACAACGGGCAAGTATTGCGAAGCTATATTGAAATTCTCAGCCGCCTTGCCCACACGCCGGATCACAACATTACTCAAGGCAATGTCGTCTACCGGGCGTAAACCCTCCCCCTGTACAGCCACGGCGGCGATCGAGGTCACTACGCTCATTCCCATCGTCACGTGCCCAAACACGGTATAACTCCCATCCCATTCTGGCACATTTGTCGCGGTGATAAAAAATTGTGAGCCATCCGTGTTCGGCCCGGAGTTTGCCATCGAAATCACGCCGTTCGAGTGTGTCAGCCCGTTCGTCGAGGAATCGAGCATATCATAGCCTGCTTTAGCGAAGTTGGTGCCGACCACCGGCCCCAGAATCGTGCTGGTTGCTGCCCAGCTTAATATAACGTGGTGAAGTAAAATTTCGGGGGTTGCTCCCTTGTTGGTCGTGACCGTGTAAATGGTGCCCCAATTGGTCGTTTCAACAGGCTGAAGTGTTTTGTTCGTAAAAAACGTTTCGTATCCATAGATATTCTCCACGTATTGTGTGGCATTGGATGACGACGCCTGCAACTGAATCACCGTGCGAGTGATCACGGCGGCGTTTGTGGCGATCGTAGTTTCCCCATAGGTCAAGTTGGTCGCCACAGCCGCCATATTCTCCGTGACAAAAGGGACCCAACCCCGAATGAAATCGTTTGTGGTCCGTCCAGGCGGGTTCGTTGTAATAACCGAAAAAGGGTAATTATCATATAAACTCGGACCCATTTGCAAATTGGTAAATATGATTCCGCAATAGGGAATCCCCCCGCCCTGAATCACAATGCCATTGGAATTTGTGTCCTTCACCACGCGGTGAAAAATGGAGTCCTTGTAAAACGGCTTCGTCCACACATTCCCCTGCGGATCGGCCCACGCCTTCTCGCCCGTGGCCAACCCCACAAAGCTGGCCACGGCGCGGGGGGCGCGCTCGTAGTCCAAATAGACGATGAAATCGCCTTTTGAAGTCGAAAAATCAGCAAAAATTCCATCGGTTTGCCCCAGCGCAGAACACAGGAGGCAACCCCATAGCACACCGAATCCAAGCGCGGCTTTCATGGGCGAGAACATTCTCCTCATCACCGAACCCATCGACCCGGCGCGACAGCGTTAGAAGTGGTAGGCGATGCCAAACGTCAGCACCGGGAAAAACTTGTAGTCATCCATGTCGCTCTGGACATTTTGTTCTTCCAGCTCGAGGTCTTTGCGGAAGGTGTCGAGCACGGTTGTCATGCCCGCTCCATCGGAAGTCAGCGAGACATCATAGGATTGGAAAATCACGCCGATATCCACCATGAAGGTCAGAAGCTGGTCTTCCCCTACGGAATTGCCGAAGCCAATCCCCACATAGGGCGTGAGGGTGCCCGTGACATCAATGTCGCCCGTGAGCGTGCCAATGACATCGGGCTGATACACATGGGCCCCAATCTGTGTGGCGGTGGTGGGGGTACCTTCGATGGTGGCCTTGCTGCCGGGCTGAATATACAGACCGCCTGAAATCCGGAAATGGTTCGCGAAGGGGTGGATATCCACCAACAACGGAATGCTGATCAAATCAATGTCCATGTCGTAATCCACATCCCCCAGCCCTGTGCTCCACGTGAACGAGCCATAGTTGAATCCGCCGCGCAGATTCAGGAAACGCGAAATGCCAAACGTCAGGTCCACTCCGATGCCGGTGGTTCCGATTTTGGGACCGAGGCCAAGACCCGGCCATTTCGATCCCCAGAACCAGTAGATGCCATCCTCTTCCACCTCCTCCAGATCATACTCCTCATAGGCGGGCGCCGGGGCCAAGGTCATTTGCGGGGCGGCGCGCGGAGCATAATAGCCCTGCGGCGCGGGTTGCGGCTGATAATAGACCGGCGCATACGACGCCGGAACCGGCTGAACGGCCTGTCCCTGATAATACGTAGGCGCGGGCCGAACCGTTCGGGTCTGCCCGAATCCACACGCGGTTCCCAAGGCCAACGCAATGGCCACGACACCAAAAAATCTTTTATTCATCCTCACTCCAAATCACGTTTCAACGTAGTTCACGCCTAAGATGCAGACATCGTCCTCAAAAATGGGCATTCCGGTAAATTCGGCCGCATCGCGCACCAGTTTGTCCAGTAACGTGCGCATGGGGTCCGCCACATGGGCTTCCAAAAAGCGGATCAGGCCGGGCACATCATATTCATCCTGATTGGCATTGCGCGCCTCGGTCAATCCATCCGTATAAAACAAAATGCGCTTGCCAGGCTTCAACTCAGCCACCACGTGAATATAGTGTGCATCGCCAAACAGCCCCAGCGCGGGGCCCAGCGCCTCTTCGGCCACCTCTTCCTCGCGAACGATTCCGTCGGCATCGATCACCATCGGCAACGGATGGCCCGCATTGGCATGGAGCATCTGGCCTTTCTTCAGGTCCAGACACACGCAACAGGCGGTGGCAAACATCAGCTCGCTGGCGCTGCTGAAAATCTTGGAATATGCCGCATTGATGCGCGTGAGCAGTTCGCCCGGCTCCTGCGTCTCCTTGGAAATTTGCTCCAGCAGGCCGCGAATCGTCGCCACCACCAACGAGGCACGAGCCCCATGGCCCATGACGTCGGCCACAAAAATCAGGACTCGGCTCTCTGAAACCGGCAAAATGCTAAAGAAATCTCCGCCCACCATTCCGCTAGGATGGTACACATGCGCAAATTCCAAATGCCCCTTCCGACCCGCCTCCTCAATCTCCACCTCTGGATACGACGACGGCAAAAACGCATACTGCAGATCACGCGCCATGCTCAGATCCGCCTCCATCTCGGCGTTTTTCTGGCGCAACTGGGCCGCATATAACTCCAGTTGCTGCTGCGCTTGGCGTTGCGGCGTCACGTCCAACAGCGAAATCACAATGCCCGTCATCGCACCGTCCGGATTCAAGTTGGGCTCCAGCGAAACCTGCGCAAAAAACGGCGTGCCGTCCTTGCGCTTCATTTCCAGCTCGCCCGTCCACGTTTCGCCGGCCTGAGCCGCCGCGACCATGTCGGTCACCAACGCTTCCTCCTTGAGGAACTGGCGGAAATTGTAGGCATAGGCCTCTTCGGTCGTCTCCAGCCCCAGCAGCGCCAGCATGGAAGGATTCACATAGCCTGCCAGCCCGCCATCCACATCGGCCACCGCAATGCCGCTACCCGAATTTTCCAACGCGTTGTATCCCGTTTTCAAGCGTTCTTCCGCTTCTTTCCGCAACGTGATGTCGCGGATGAAAAAGCTCAGGTGCATTTTTCCGCCCAGCGGCAGGCGGCTCACGGAAATTTCGGCCGGAAACATCGAACCATCTGTTCGGCGGCACAGGGCCTGAATCAAAACAAAGCGATTGCCGTCCAATGAACCCGAAACCGTTTGCAACAGGCTGGCATCCGCCCCGCACAACCAATCCAGCACATTCTTTTTGCACAATTCCGCACGCGTACTCAGGAAAAACTGTTCCGCCCGCACATTGGCGCCCGCGATCATCCCCTGCGGGTCTGTAATGAACACCGCATCGTAAATGCTCTGCAAGAGCACCTGAAAATCTTCGCCACCCAACGGACGCACCACGGGAGACGCCGGAATCCGAATCACACTCGGGCCACTCGGACGGGGCGACATATTCAATGAGCCCGATCGGCTAGCGATTCGCACGCCACCCGGCGCCGGTGCCTGCTGGAGCTGTTCCAGCATGGCCGGCGTGATATCAATGCGCATGGTTGCCTGCGCTTTTGTCTGTTCTTCTTTCGACATGCCGTGGACCATAGCGGAGCCCCCCCCCTCCCCGCAATCGTTTTCCATCCGCTTTTTTTGCTGTTCATTTCCCCGTTTTCTTCCAACAATAGCGTTTTAATTCAATAAAAGAGGCAACATTCATGTTTGAAGGCGCATATACCGCATTGGTCACCCCCTTCCACCGCGACGGTTCGGTGGACTACGACAAACTCCGCCAGCTCGTCGATCTCCAGGTCGCGGGTGGCATTGACGGCATCGTGCCCGTCGGCACCACCGGCGAATCCCCCACGGTCGACGTGGAGGAGCACATCGAAATCATCCGCGTCGTTGTCGAAGCCGCCGCCAAGCGCGTCAAGGTGGTCGCCGGTACCGGAGCCAATTCCACCGCCGAGGCCATCGAACTGACTGAAAAGGCCCGCGATCTGGGTGCCGATGGCACCTTGCAGGTCACCCCCTACTACAACAAGCCCACCCAAGCCGGCCTGATGCGTCACTTTGCCGCCATCGCCGACATCGGCCTGCCCGTAATCCTCTACAACGTGCCCGGCCGCTCCTGTTGCGAAATCGCCATTTCCACCATCGTCGAACTCGCCAAACACCCCCACGTGGTCAGTGTCAAAGAAGCCGCCGGTAGCGTCGACCGCGTCAGCCGCATCAAGGCCGCCTGCAACATCGAAGTGCTCTCCGGCGACGACTCCCTCACCCTGCCCATGATGTCCGTCGGCGGCTGCGGCGTCATCTCCGTCGCCTCCAACCTCGCCCCCAAGGCCGTCGCCGACCTCGTCCATGCCGCCGCCGCCGGCCGCTGGGACGAAGCCCGCCAGTTGCACTATCAATACTATGGCGTTTTCACCGACATTTTCCTCGAAACCAACCCCATTCCGATCAAGGCCGCCATGGAAATGGCCGGCTTGGGCGATGCCATCTATCGCCTCCCCTTGTGCGAAATGGGCACCGAAAACCGCGAAAAACTCCGCGCCACCCTTCGCAAAGCGGGGCTGTTGCCATGAGCCACACCGACTCGACCAAAATCTTGCTGATGGGCGCCGCTGGCCGCATGGGTCTGGCCATCACCCGCATTCTATCCAGCGGCTCCTTCCCCGGCCTTGAAATCATTGCCGCCGTGGATCGTGCCGACTCGCCCCTCATCGGCCAAGATGTGGGAACCGCCGCAGGCACCCGCGCCTTGGGCGTGTCCATCTGCGGCAATCTCGTCGAGGCCCTCTCCACGAAGCCCGATGTCGCCGTGGACTTCAGCTTCCACATCGCCACCGCCGCCGCCGCCCCCCACATGGTCGCCGCTGGCGTCCCGTGGGTCATCGGCACCACCGGCCTCGATGAAGGCGAAAAAGCCCTCATCGCCGTCGCCGCCCGAAAAATCCCCGTCGTGCTATCCGCCAACATGAGCCTCGGCGTCAATCTGCTCTTCGCCCTCGTCGAGCAAGCCGCCCGCGCCTTGGCGGGACGCGGCTACGACTGCGAAATTACCGAACGCCACCACCGCCGCAAAAAAGATGCCCCCTCCGGCACCGCGCTATTTCTCGGGGAAGCCGCCGCCAAAGGCTACGGCTGGAATCTCAAGGATGTCGCCGTCGATGGACGCTCCGGCCTCCCCGGCGAGCGCCCCGAAAAAGAAATCGGCTTCCACGCCATTCGCGGCGGCGACATTGTCGGGGACCACACCGTCCTCTTTGCCGCCGATGGCGAAACCGTCGAACTCTCCCACCGCGCCACCTCGCGCGACACCTTGGCGTTGGGCGCCATTCGCGCCGCCGCCTGGCTACCCGGACACGCCCCCGCCCTCTACGGTATGCGCGATGTCATTGGCCTGAGCCCCGGAGCCCCTGCGTGAACGGCATCGAAGCAGGTCTCAGCCTCGGGTGCAATCTCGATGACCGGCTCGCCAGCCTTCAAGCCGCGCGAGCCGCTATCGCCGCCTTGCCCGAAGTCGCCATTCTCGCTTCTGCCCCCATCTACGAAACCGAGCCCATCGGCGTCCCTGAAGAATATACCCACATCGAATTCTACAACACCGTTATCATCATTGGCACCTCTCTCGACGCCCACAAACTCTTCTCTCACCTCCAAAAAATTGAAACCGCCCTCGGCCGCAAACGCACGTTTCGCCAAAACACCCCGCGCTTGATCGACATTGATCTCATCTACTACAACGGCCAAACCATCCGCAGTGGCGGCCTCGTCATCCCCCACCCCCGCTGGACCAAGCGCCGCTTTGTTCTGCAACCCCTCGCCGATGTTCGCGGCTACCTTGTCCTGCCCGGCCACGACCGCCGCGTCCGCGACATCCTCGCCGCCCTCCCCGCCGGACAAACCGTCCGCCCCGTCTTGGCCCAATGGTGACCGCATGAAACTTTTCCACACAATGGAAAACTTTTTCGTGATTTTTCCACACAATGGAAAAAATGTTTCCACACTGTGGAAAACGGGTGGGGTTCAGGGTTCACGGTTCAGAGTTCACAGTTCATCTCTTCTTCCCCTCATTTTAATTCTTAATTTTTAATTCTTAATTTTTAATTTTTTCTTAATTCCCATGAAATCCCACACCCCCCGCTCCATCACCGCCATGAAAGGCGGCGAGAAAATTGCCTGCCTCACCGCCTACGATTTTCGCACCGCAAAAATCCTCGACGAAGCCGGCATTCCGCTGATCCTCGTCGGCGATTCGCTCGGCACCACCCTGCTGGGCTATGACAACACCCTGCCCGTCACGCTCGACGACATGATCCGCCACACCGCCGCCGTCGTGCGCGGAACCCGGCGCGCCTTGGTCGTGGTGGACATGCCCTTCATGACCTATCAAGTCTCCGTCGAGCAGGCCCTCCAGAATTGCGGACGCGCCCTGCAAGAAACCCGATGCCACGCCGTCAAAATCGAAGGCGGCGAATTCCGCGCCCCCACCCTTCGCGCGCTTGTGCAAAACGGAATCCCCGTCCTCGCGCACATCGGCCTCACTCCCCAAAGCATCCAACTACTGGGCACCCGCGTTCAGGGACGCGGCGATCAAGCCGCGCGTCAACTCATCGCCGACGCCAAAGCCGTCGAAGCCGCCGGCGCCTTTGCCGTCGTTGTCGAGGCCGTCCCCGCTGAACTCGGCACGCAAGTTTCCTCTGCCGTCAAAATTCCCGTCATCGGCATCGGCGCCGGCCCCGGCTGCGATGGCCAAATTCTGGTCATCAACGACGTCCTCGGACTCTCTGGCGATTTTCGCCCCAAATTCGTGAAGCGCTACGCTGACCTTGGAACCCAGATCTCCACCGCCGCCGCTACCTACAAAACCGATGTGCAGGCCAACACATTTCCCGGCCCGGAACACACCTACGAATAGCGACATTTTTGTCGTCCATTTTCGTTTTTTCTTACGGTTTCCCCCATTTTTGTATTGTCATCGGTAGTGGCCATCCCTAGAGTTTTTCTGTTATGGAAATGTAGCTCGCAAGAGCTTCCCCGACTTGAAAAACAATAGAAGGTAGCGGATGAAATCCTCTTCCCATCCAAAAAAAATCGCGCCCAAGAAAAAGGGCGTTCCCAAGTCGCCCCCCTCGGCGACGGCCCCCATGCCGCGCGTGGTCGGAATCGGCGCCTCCGCGGGCGGCCTCGAGGCCCTGCAAAATTTCTTTGACCACATGCCCGATTCGAGCGGCTTGTCCTTTGTCGTGGTTCAGCATTTGTCTCCCGACTACAAAAGCCTGATGGTGGAACTGCTGTCGAAAAACACCTCGATGTCCGTGCTCCGCATCGAAGACGGCATGGTCGTCGAACCCAACATCGTCTATCTCATTCCTCCCAAAACGAACGTACGTCTGTTTCACAATCGGCTGATCCTGACCGCCACAGATAAGGACCACGGGCTCAATCTGCCCATCGACGTCTTTTTCCGGAGTCTGGCCGAGCATCGCGGCGAGCGTTCCGTGGGCATCGTCCTGTCGGGCACCGGATCCGATGGCACGCGTGGCATTCGCGCCATCAAGGAATCCGGCGGCATGGTCATGGTGCAGGACCCCGTCACCGCCAAGTTCGACGGCATGCCCCTGAGTGCCATCGCCACCGGCTTGGCCGACTATGTCCTGCCCACGGAAGAATTGCCCCAGCAGTTGTTGAATTTTGTGCAGCACCCGCTGATGCAAAAACCGCCCGGCTCCTTGGATTCCCTCGGCGACGAGGAAGACTCGCTCGCGCGCATTCTGGCCTTGCTGGCCAAACAGACGGGCGTGGACTTCACACTCTACAAGCCCGCCACCGTCGTGCGCCGCATCGAACGGCGCATGGGCATCACCCAACTTCAAACGTTGAAGGACTATGTTCATTATCTGCAACAGTCCCCGCGCGAAATCACGTCGCTCTACAAGGATCTGCTGATTGGCGTGACAAAGTTTTTCCGCGACACCGAGGCGTTTGCCGTCATCGAGAAACGCATCCTGCCCGAAATCTTTTCCCGACGTTCGGATACGCGGAATGTGCGCGTCTGGATAGCCGGTTGCTCCACGGGAGAGGAAGCCTATTCTCTCGCCATCCTGCTCCGCGAACAAATGGACCGCATGGACAAACTCTACGATGTGAAGGTGTTCGCCACCGACATCGACCGCGATGCGATTGATGTCGCCAGCGCCGGCTCCTACCCCCCCAACATCGTCGCCGAAATGACCGAAGAACGCCTCAAACGCTTTTTCACCGAACGCAACGGCCTCTTCCAAGTCACCCGCGAGATTCGCGAGATGGTCGTCTTCGCTCCCCAAAATCTGCTGAAAGACCCCCCCTTCACCAAAATGGATTTGGTGACCTGCCGGAACCTGCTGATTTACCTTCAACCCGCCTTGCAACGCCGCATCCTCTCTCTCTTCTCCTTCGCGTTGCAGGAAGGTGGGCAACTCTTTTTGGGCGCCAGCGAAACCGTGGGCGACCTTTCCAGCATCTTCGATTCTGTCGACACCAAGTGGAAGGTGTTCACGCGCCGCGTGGGGGCGGTCATGCCACTCGACACCGCCATCACCCTGCCGCCGGGCCGGGAGCGCCTGCTGCGCTCGCACTTCTCGCCAGCGCCCGTCCTCCATCCGGCCATCGCCAACCAGGGGCGCGGAATCGATGAGATCATGCTCGGTGACCTCCAATCTCGCCTGCTCAATGAATATGCACCCTATTGCATGGTGGTGGATGAAGTCGGCAATCTCATGCACTCGTTCGGCCGCCCCCCCGCCTTTCTCCGCCTGCCCGCCGGGCGCGTTAGCTTGAACCTTTCGAGGTTGCTTCCGAAGGAGTTGTCGCTCGCCTTTTCCACCGCCCAACACCGCGCGTTGAAAGAGCGCGCCCCCGTGGTCTACCACAACGTGCGCCTCGGCGCGGCAGACGACAACCAAGGCTACAACCTGCGCGTCGAACCCCTGCCCGCCACCGCTGACCGCCAACTTCTGATGCTCGTTCACCTCATGCAGGTGGCCCACACCAACACCACTGCCGCCACCGATTCTTCGCCCGCCCGTTCCTACGACTGCCAATCCGACCAAAGCCAGCGCATCACCGATCTCGAGCACGAGCTTCAGATGACGCGCGAAAATCTCCAAGCCACCGTCGAAGAACTCGAAACCTCCAACGAGGAACTGCAAGCCACCAACGAAGAGTTGCTCGCCGCCAACGAAGAGCTCCAAAGCACCAACGAAGAGCTTCAGTCCGTCAACGAAGAGCTCTATACCGTCAACGCCGAATACCAGAGCAAAATCGGCGAATTGACCGAACTCAATAACGACATGGACAACCTGCTCAACAGTTCCGAAATCGGAACCCTCTTCCTCGACGGCCAACTGCGGATTCGCAAGTTCACCAACAGTCTCGGCCGCGAACTCAATCTCCTGCCGCACGACATCGGTCGCCCCATCAGCGATTTGGGCCACCCACTCCTGAAAGAGGCGTCCGTAGATGTGACCTCCGCGCTCGCCGGAGAAAGCCACGATCGCAGCGTGCGTTCCCCCGCCGGCAAATGGTTCCTTCTTCGCATCATGCCCTATCAAACGCGGGCCACCGAACCACAAGGCGTGGTCATCACCATGGTCAACATCACTCCGCTGAAAAATGCCGAGGAAACCCTGCGCGCCGCCCAAGCCAGCGTCGAAAGCCGCGTCCAAAGCCGCACGGCCGAAATCGAACGCGCCCGACTAGCCGCCGAAGCCGCCACGCTCGCCAAAAACGAATTCCTCACCAACACCACCTCCGAAATCCGCGCCCCGCTCGATTCCGCTCTGGGTTGCATCGAACTGGCCATGGAGGCCCCTCTTTCCGAGCAGCAACGCTCCCTGCTGGCGGTCGCCCGCCAACGCGGCCTCGACCTGCTGGCCATGCTCAACAACGTGGTGGACCTCTCGCGAATTGAGGCGGATCGCCTCGGTCTTGTGATTGAAGAATTCGACCTGCGCACCACCGTGGAAGACGCCCTGCGCACCATCGAACCTCAAATCCAAAAGAAAGCCATCGCCCTCCACCTGAACGTAGAGTCCACCCTGCCCTCTTCCTTGCGCGGCGATGCCCCCCGCCTCCGCCAAGTCCTCTTCAACGTGTTGGCCAACGCCGCCAAATTTACCGAAAAGGGCCGCATCGATCTCCATGTTGAATTTCAGCCCGACTCCGAAAAGCGACTGGTTCATTTTGCCGTGCGCGACACCGGAATCGGCATTGCACCCGAATTTCACTCGGTCATTTTCGACCCCTTCCGCCAAGTGGAAAGCGGCCCCAGCCGCCGCTACCCCGGCGCCGGCCTCGGGCTGGCGGTGAGCCGCCGTCTTGTCGAGAAGATGGGTGGGCGCATCTGGGTGGAAAGCTCGCCAGGACTGGGTAGCCTCTTCCATTTCACCGTTCCTCTCGGCGCCGTCGGGAATGCCCCGACACCGGATGGCAACACCTCATCACCCGAGAAACTAGGCCACCTACGCATCCTTCTGGTGGACGACGATGAAAACAGCCGCATGATTGTGAGCGCCCATCTTCGCGCCCTCGGCCATGTCCCCGCCGAAGCCGACAGCGCGGAAGCCGCCCTTCCTCTGTTGCGGCAACAAGCCTATGACGCCGTCATCATGGACATCGAAATGCCCGGCACCAGCGGCTATGACCTCATCCGCTCCCTGCGCGCCGATGTGGAGACGCACGACGCCGAAAATCGCCCCATCTGCACGATTCCCGTCATTGCCCTCAGTTCTCACACCATGGCGGCAGACCGCCTCGCCTCCCGAACCGCCGGCATGGATGCCTTTCTCGAAAAACCTATCGTCCGCTCCCTGTTAGCCAAGGCCCTCTCACAAGTCGCACACAAACGCCATGAGTAACGATCGCTACGACAATTTACGCCGCCGCGCGGAGGCCTATGTGGCCGCCAACGGTGCCCTGACCCCTCCGCCCATCGAAGCCACCGGACTGATCGAAGAGCTGGGCATCTATCAGGCCGAATTGACCGTGCAAAACGAGGAATTGCGGGCCACCCAAGCCCAATTGGGTGCCTCCCGCTTCAAATTCGTTCGCCTGTTCGATCTGGCCCCCGTGGGCTACCTCACCGCTGATCGCAACGGCGTCATCATGGATATCAATCTGCGCTGCGCCGAATGGCTGTCGGTCGGCCGCGAACGCATTCTCGCGGGCCACGTCCCCTTGGTTTCCCTCGTTTGCCCCGAAAACCACGAAGCCCTCCACACCTATCTCGGCCGCCTGTTTTCCTCCTCGGAATGGGGCGAACCCTTGGAAGTGTTGCCCAGTCGCGTCGTGGAAGGAGAACGCGTCTTGCAGGTGGAAGGCGCCCTTTTGCAGGAACCCGAGTCCCCCGCTCTGGCCCTGCTGACGTTCACCGATATTACCCGCCTGCGCCAAAACGATCGACTCTTGCGCAACGCCAAGGAAGCCTGGGAACGTACCTTCAACACCGTGCCCGACAAAATTTGCATCATCGACGACCAGTACACGATTCAGCGCGTCAACCGGGCCTTTGCCGATCATGTCGGCCTCTCCATGGAAGACTGCGTCGGACGGAGGAACTACGAACTCATCCACCAGTTGGAAACCCCGCCCTGCGATTGCCCCTACGCTCTCTTTCTGAAAGATGGCCAACCCCACTCCGGGGAAATTTGCGTCGGCAACCCCAAACGCTATGTTCAAGTCTCCATCACGCCCCTGCGAGACGACCAAGGCCATTCCGTCGGTTGCGTCCACGTTTCACGCGATATCACCGAGCAAAAACAAAATGAATGGACGCTGCAAAATGCAGTCAAAACAAAGGAACTGCTCCTTCGCGAAGTCCACCACCGCGTCAAAAACAACCTCCAGTCCATCATCCATCTCATCAGCCGCAAGTGCGAACAAATTGACGATTTCGCCGTGCGCGGTTTCTTGTCCGAACTGCAAGAACAGGCCCGCACCATTTCGCTAGTCTATGACCAACTCTACCAGACCGACAACATCGAAAACGTGGATATGTTCCGCTATATGGCCACTCTTTCCCAGTACGTCCTCCAAGCCCTCTGCGAAGGCGACTCCCCCACCCTCCACTTGGACGTCGGCAACATTCAGCTTTCCGTGGACTGCGCCCTGCCCTGCGGCCTCATCGTCAACGAACTGCTCACCAACGCCGTCAAATATGCCTTCCGAAAACGATCCCTGAAAACCGGGATTCTGGACATTCAGATGAAACAGATCGGAAGCCAGATTCAGCTCCACGTGGCCGACAACGGCGACGGAATGTCTCCCCCCACCGGCGACGACGATTCCTTCCACACCGGCCTCGACATGGTCCGCCTGTGGACCACCCACCAGTTGGGCGGCACATTTGGGTATCATACAGAACCGAATGGGGGAACCCGCTTCGACATCACGTTCCCCTTCAACTCTCATGCCCCTCTTCCCCCCCCCGCCGCACCATGAGCTCCCTCGACGAACCGTGCTATCAGACCTACCTCGGCGACTTGTTGGCCGGGCACCGCGCTCCCTGCGTGGCGCTGGTCCAACGTCTGCTGGCCGAATCGATCGGGTTGCGCGATCTCTATCTGAACCTCTACCAACGCTCGCTCTACGACGTCGGCGACCTATGGGAGCGAAACCAAATCTCTGTCGCCGTGGAACATCTCGCCACCAGCATCACCGAGGGCCTGCTCAACCTTTCCTATCCTCAACTCTTCGCCGCCCCCCGGCGCGGTCGCCGCGCCGTGGTATCCTGTGTCGTCAACGAATACCACCAACTGGGAGCCAAAATGGTCGCCGACCTCATGGAGCTTCATGGCTGGGATACCGATTTCCTCGGTGCCAATACGCCCCACGATGCGCTGATCGACTTGCTCCACCACCGTCACCCCGATGTGTTGGCGCTCTCCATGAGCATCTATTTCAACCTCCCGGCGCTGCTCGAACTGCTCCTCAAAATCCGCCTCGTTTTTCCCGAACTGCCCATCTGGGTGGGGGGCCAAGCGTTCCGCCACGGCGGACGCGAAGCGGTGGGCAATTTTCCTCACGTGTCCTGCATCACAAGCCTCGACGATCTGGAAAGGCGGCTCACGACGTGAACTCTTCCTCCCTTTTTCCCCACCCTGAAGAGATTCTCGGCTTCGTGGAGACACATAGCCATTTGCTCGCGCTGCGGTTCGGAAGCAACGGCGAGGTTCTGGCGGCCAACGCCCACGCGCAGGAAATCATCGGCCCCGACTTGCTCGCCGCCGGACGCACAAAAATCTGGATGGATTTCACCGGCGAAATTTCCACCAAACTCGCCCATATTTCAGGCCACACGGAAAGGCTTCAGGCCACCATCGCCACCGCCTCAGGTCTGCCCGAAACGTTTCATTCCCTCGTGATTCCAACCGGGGATGGCTTCCTGCTCCTCGGCGAACGGGACCCCTCCGATCTTTCCCGCTTGCGTGTGGAATTGCTCGAAGCCAACCGGGAGCTCAACAACCTGACACGGGAACTCCATAAGAAAAACGCCGAACTCAAGCACCTGAACAACTTGAAAAACGAATTTCTCGGCATCGCTGCCCACGATCTACGCAGTCCCATCGCCAACATTTATAGCTTGAGCGACTTGTTGCTGGAAGATGCCGTGGGTCGCCTGTCCGAACAGCATCTTTTCTATCTTTCCACCATGCGCTCCCTTAGCGATTTCATGCTCCGAATGCTCAATGATCTTCTCGACATCACCTCTATTGAGTCCGGTCACCTGCATCTGTCCATGGAGCGCACGGACCTTCCCGCGCTGGTTTCCCAAGCCGTTCTCCTCAACAGCCTGCACGCTTCCCGTAAACGCATCCAGCTCGAGTGGACCCCTCCCGCCTCGTTCCCCATGGCCCTGCTCGACCCCGCCAAAATCGTCCAGGCCATCCATAATTTAATTTCCAACGCCATCAAGTATTCCCCGTCGGATTCCACCGTTCGCGTGGACCTACAAGCATCCGCCATCCGCTGGCGGTTTTCGGTTCTCGATTCCGGCCCCGGCGTTCCCCCGGCCGAACGGGAACGCCTCTTCAAACCCTTCAGCCGCCTGACCGCCAAACCCACCGATGGCGAAAAAAGCACGGGCCTCGGACTGGCCATCGTACACAAGGTACTCACCGCCCATGGCGGACAAACCGGCGTGGAGGATCGCCCCGACGGGCAGCCCGGAAGTTCCTTTTTCATCGAAGCTCCATTGAATTCTCTCTCGAACGAAACACTACCCAAAAATAGGGAGCCATGAGCCCATTTGAGTTATATCGCACGGCCGGAAAACTGGCCCCGCCATCGATGGTCGCCGCGCAGGAATACGCCGAACGCGCCGCCGAATGTGCCGCATCGGTCACACACCGCCTCTCCGCGCGTCCAGACCTAGAACGTCTCATTGGCCCAGACAATCAAGCCATGATGGAAGATAATCACCGGAATCATGCCCGCTTTATGGAATCGATCTTCCTTCACTACGACCCCGCCACCCTCGTCGAAACCGTGTTGTGGGTCTACCGCGCCTATCTGGCTCACGGCTTCCAACTGACCTATTGGCCCGCCCAACTTAACACCTGGGTGGACGTCCTCCGCGAACATCTGAGCCCCGAAGCCTTCACCGAAATATATCCTTTCTACCATTGGTTCCTGATTCATCAGGCCGACTTTGTCCGCTTAGCAGGTTCCACCCACCTCCCCGAGCCACCCCATGAATTCACCTAACTCCGAAACCCACCCCCGCGTCCTGGTGGTGGAAGACGATGCCGTAGGCATCGAGTTCATCAAATCCATTTTGAAAAAACTGGGCTATGCCATTGCCGGCGTGGCCGCCACCGCCCAAGAAGCGGTGGAGGTGGCCGAACGCGAAACGCCATCCGTGATTCTCATGGATATCAACCTGCGCGGACCCGAAGATGGCATCGATGCCGCACGGCGCATCCACGAAAAAAGCGATGTGCCCGTGATCTTTTTAACCGCCTACTCCGACGATGCCCTCATGGCCAGAGCCGGGACCACCGAACCTTATGCCTATCTGATCAAGCCCGCCCGCGAACGCGAACTGCGCGCCGCCATCGAAATGTCAATGGTCCGCGTCCGCATGGATCGGCGCATGAAGCGGATCAACATCCTTCTGTCCGCCATTCAAGAGGTCAATCAATTCATCTGCCGGGAAACCCAACCCGATGCGCTTCTCCAAAAATCATGCCAAGCGCTCCAGAAAGCACTGGGCCTGCGCGCCGCATGGACGGCCCATCCCCTTCGCCCCAACGGCGAACTGGAGTGGAGCGGAGGCACATGTGAATTCAAGGATTTCTTTGAGCAACTCATGCGCCTCCCCGAGGAAACTGCCGCCAACCTCCCCTGCCGCAAGGCCTGGCGCGATGGGAAAACACAGATTTTTCATACCGCCCTCGATGCCGGTGCCCTGCGACCCGATTTTGAAGCGCGAAATATCGATATCACCATTTCCATTCCCATCCTGCATGTGGACCGACGATTGGGCGTTCTCTGCCTCCATGCTCCAGCCGGCTCGGCCCTTGATCCCGAGGAAATCCGCCTTCTGGAAGAGGCCGCCAGCAATCTGGGCCTAGCCCTTTCCACCATGGAAGTGCTTTCCCGTCTCGCCGAAAGCGAAGCGCGCTATCGCAACTTGTTTGAAAACAAACATACCCTCATGCTGCTGCTCGATCCGGCCAAAGAAGTCATCGTGGACGCCAATCCCGCCGCCGTCGACTTCTACGGCTGGCCTCGCGAAATCATGCAGGGAATGCCTCTCGACCGCCTGATCGACTTGCCCCCGAAAGAAGTGCAGGTTGAAATCCGACGAGCGCATCAAGGCGTCAGTACTCAGCTTTCCCACCGCCACCGCTTGGCAGACGGCTCCATCCGCGACATGGAAATCCATACCGGCCCCATGCGCGTCGGCCCACGCGATCTGCTCTACGCCATTGCACAGGATGTCACCCTTCGCAAACGCCTCGAAGACGATCTGCGCCAAGCCTCCAAAATGGAAGCCATTGGCCGACTCGCCGGCGGCATCGCCCACGATTTTAACAACATTCTCCAAACCATTCTCGGCAACGTCGAACTGGCGATGAGCTCCTCCGAAAACGGAAATCCCGTGGACGCCGAGCTCAAGGAAATCTATACCGCCGGCAAACGGGCCGCCGATGTCACCCGACAGCTTCTCGCCTTCGGTCGCCGCCAAACCCTCCAGCCCAAGCTCACCCTCCTCAATACCCAGATTGAATCCTTGCTCCTGTTCCTCCGACGCGTCATTGGCGAACATATTACCTTGGAGTTCATTCCCGGCGAAAACCTCCCGCCCGTCATGGTCGACTCCGTCCAGCTCGACCAAGCTCTTCTCAACCTCTGCGCCAATGCCCGCGATGCCATGCCCAAGGGCGGAACCCTCATCATTGAAACCTCGTTTACAGAACTGGACACTTCTTTCTGCGCAACCCGGAGTCCTCTCCAGCCCGGCCCCTATGTCCGCGTACAGGTGATCGACCAAGGGTTGGGCATGCCCGAGCACATTCTGCGCCACGCCTTCGAACCCTTCTTCACCACCAAGGATATCGGCAAAGGAACGGGTCTGGGACTGGCCACCGTCTTTGGCATCATGACCCAGCACGGCGGCTGGGTCGAGGCCCACAGCGTCGAGGGCCAAGGCACCACCTTCGACCTCTATTGGCCCAGTGCGCCCCGGTCCAGCGTTCTGCCGCCCAGCTCCGTTTCCCCGTCTCCTCTTCAACCGCAATCCATCCTCATCGTCGAAGACGAACCCGGAGTTCAACTGGCCATGCGCCGTATTCTCGCCTCGGCAGGCTACGCCGTCACCCTTTCCTCCAATGGTCGCCACGCCCTTGAACGCCTTCGCGCGGGGTATCGCCCCGATTTGGCCCTCCTCGATATGATCATGCCTGAAATGGGAGGAATGGAACTCAGCCGCATCCTGGAAGCGGAGTTCCCCGCCGTCCCCTATTTACTGTGTAGCGCACACTCCATCGAAACGCTGACGTTGGATATTCCCCCCGAAAACAGGCCCACGATTCTCAAAAAACCCTTCACCTTTGATCAACTCCTGTATCACGTTCGCACCGCCCTTTCTCCCTCCACGAAAACACCCGCCTGATCCACCATGAATCTCATCCCCTCCGCCCGCGAAATGCAGCAAACGGCGCTGACCCTCCGCGCACAAGGAAAGCGCATCGGATTCGTCCCCACCATGGGCAATCTGCATGAAGGACATCTTTCACTTGTGCGTATCGCCCGGCAGCACGCCGACGTGGTCGTGGTTTCGATTTTCGTCAATCCCACCCAGTTCGGACCCCATGAAGATTTCGCCGCCTATCCCCGCACCTTTGAAGCCGACCGCGCCCTGTGCGAACAAGAACACGTCGACATGGTGTTTTGCCCCGCCGTACCGGACATGTATCCCGACGGGACCAGCATTGCCGTAACAGAAAATGCCCTCTCGCGCACACTTTGTGGCGCCTCCCGACCCGGCCACTTTGACGGCGTCTGCACCATCGTCGCCAAACTCTTCAACGTCGTGCTCCCGCACATTGCCGTCTTGGGAGAAAAAGACGCTCAGCAACTTCGCATTCTCCGACGCATGGTTCGAGATCTGCTCTTCCCCGTCGACATCCTCCCCGGCCCCACCGTTCGCGAATCCGACGGACTCGCCATGTCCTCACGCAACCAATATCTGACACCCGAACAGCGCCCTCAAGCCATTTGCCTCCGCCGCGCCCTCGACGAAGCCGAACGCCTGTTCACCGCTGGCGAACGCAATCCCGTCACCTTGATGACCGCCATGCGTACCTTCATCGAACGCTTCCCCGAAGCCAACATCGACTACGTCGCGATTGTCGATGATGAAACTCTACAGCCCCTCAATGGCCCCATCGTGCGCCCCGCCCTCGTCGCCCTCGCCGTCCGGGTCGGCAAGCCCCGCCTCATCGACAACACCACCCTCGGACGCATCCCCGCTTCACTCACCTAAAGCGACTGCTCCCGCAATCCTTTCCTTCTGGCGGAATATCCAAACCAGGAGAAAATAAACCAGAAAAGTGACAACCGGAAATCAGGACTCGACAGTATGTAAATATGAACAGTGTGAGCGCCGTTTAGATGCAATTGAATTCTGCCAGATTGTTCAGTTGCTTGGCGCAAGAATTAAGGAAATAAACCAGAAGAACGGTTTAGCCGGAGGGAAGAAATGCCAAGATTAATAAAGCAATTCCAAGACGGAAGCGTTCTTGAGTATGACAGTGGATCTTTTGACGATTGGTGTGTTTTTTTGACACGACCAGATGTGAAGAGATATGCGCCACGCGACACCCAGTATTTTGCGAGATTTGCGCAGTTGGGGCAAACGCATGGAGTAAAACAAATCTATACTGATTTTTGCTCAATGTATGAAATCACTGGAAAAAACCTAACACCTGATGGACACGCTCTGATTGAACGTGTCACGGCGCATTATGGCGCAGATGCGCTTGAAATGCAGATACTGTTTACCGTCGTTTATGCGGGAATGGTCGCCGAGGAAAACAAGGCTTTCACAAGACTTGGAAAACGAGTTAAGCGCCTTGGGCTGCATCAGGTTCTTTGTGAAGGAATGCCGCCCCACATTGCCGCAAATTTCAGCCGGGGCAGACCCTGGCGTGAACTTGCCGCTCTGTGTGAAGCGCGTGGTTTTTAGGGTCTAGGACATCCTTATACCGTGGATTTCGAAACCAATCGTTGAGGACATAAACATATTCAACCTTCAAGCCGAGACTACCTACCAGTTTCAGGTATTGTTTGCACTTGAAATCACATGTTTGCAGTTTTTCATCAACTGAGCCTTCAACCTGCTGGTACTTGACCTCTATAATAAATAGAGTCTCGCGAACAATAACCAAAAGCGCATCATCAGGAAGCAACTTTTTTTGAAATCAATTTTTCCCAGTTAATGCTCTCTTCATTTAAGAATTCGTAAAATTGATTTTTACGAAAACTGCGGGCTACAAGTTTGTCGAGGTAATATATTCCCTGCCGCCGCCTGTGCCGTTGAGTTCCATTAAAACAGTTTGCTTTTTTGATCTGTTACGCCGGCAAGGAGGCGTGCTGATGCTAGCGCTATATATTTTTCATCAGCTTCAATACCAACGCACTGTCTATTTGTTTGTAAACAGGCAACTGCCGTAGTGCCACTTCCAAGAAATGGATCAAGAACCAAGTCGTATTCATTTGTTGAGGCAAGCAGGCACCGCTCAATCAAGGAAAGTGGTTTCTGAGTGGGGTGTTTCCCTGATGATTTTTCGGCTGATGCCGGTGATGTCATACGCCAAACAGATTTCATCTGCTTGCCGCCATTAATACTTTTCATGAGTTCATAGTTGAACACATGCTTGCTTTTCTTACTTTTCGCGGCCCACAAAACGGTTTCTGTGGAGTGAGTGAAACAGCGGCATCCGAGGTTAGGCGGTGGATTCGGTTTTTCCCAAACGATGTCGTTTAGTATTCTATATTCCAGTTGTTGCAAAGCATAGCCAACAGAATAAATAACATGTTGAGTTCCGCTGATCCAAATTGTTCCATTTGGTTTTAGCAATTGTTGACAACGACGAAGCCACTCCACATTAAACGCGTGGTTTTCTGCTGCGCCTCGAGATTTGTCCCACGCCCCTTTATCGACTTGGACCATGCGGCCCGACAGGCAAGAGATGCCACCATTTGAAAGAAAATATGGGGGGTCGGCAAAGATCATGTCAAAAAGGCCATTTGGAAATATTGCAATGAGCCCGTCTAAAAATTTAAGGCAGTCATCGTTGAATGTCCAGATGCCATGTTCGGCATCGCAATACGCAAGTGTAGAAAACTGCTGGGCTATTGACGCAAAATATATATTTGAATCTGGTTGTTTCATGTGTTTCACCACTTACTGTGAGAGTAATATATCGATTTTCCGTGTGTGAATCAATCTTTATACCAAGAAGGGGTCAGTTTCATTAATTAAAGAAGGGGTCAGTTTCATTAATTATTGATTTGCTTGACATTTCTCCCCGTATCAGCCGGAATTGCGCCATGGCTAGAAAACCGAGGTTGGAATACGCGGGTGCGATTTATCATGTCATGAGTCGCGGGAACCACAGCGAGGGCATTTTTCGGACGGATGCGGATCGCGAATGCTTTCTGTCGACACTGAGAAGGGGTCAGAGTACCAGCCTGCACGCAAGAGGAATCTTGAACAATATTTTAGGGCGTGAGGGAGCGCGCCGATCGCGTCGGCGTTTGTGCGTTCGCAGGGGCCCCGCTGGATGAGGATGAGGCAGGCCGGTGGGGAGCGACCGGTGGCGGGCCGGGCTGTTCGCCTCCGTGGCGGACTGGTTTAACGAGAAGGGGTCAGTTTCATTAATTATTGATTTGCTTGACATTTCTCCCCGTATCAG
>CAZYGH010000013.1:0-87934 GCA_964647595.1 uncultured Verrucomicrobiota bacterium | reverse complement strand
GAAATGGAAGTACTGGAGGTCTTGGCCAACCGCCTCAAGACCGAACGGAAAAGCATGGGCAAGTCGCATGTCTTCCGACTGCATCGCGCCCTGAGTTGGCTACGCTGCGCCTCCGAACAAACCGATAACATCGACCTGCGATTCGTCGGCCTCTGGGTCGCCTTCAACGCCTGCTATGCCAACGGCGAAGACGCCCACAAAGAACTCGGCGAACGCGAAGCGTTCCGCACCTTCATCGAAAAACTGGTCCAGCACGACACCTCCCGCCGCATCTACAATCTGCTCTGGGAAAAATTCTCCGGCCCCGTCAAATCCCTGATCGAAAACCGCTACGTCTTCCAACCCTTCTGGGAAGGCCAGCGCACTCTCGCCCAAAACGGCAGCGATGCCCAATGGCTCCAGCGCTTTGAAAAACACAAATCCAATGCGCTCAAATATCTTGCCCACCAGCGCGTCGCGTTGCTCCTTGCCGAAGTCCTCGACCGCCTCTACGTCCTGAGAAACCAACTCATGCACGGCGGCGCCACTTGGCAAAGCAAGATCAATCGCGCCCAAGTCCTCGACGGCTGCAACATGCTCGCCATGCTCATGCCCATCCTGATCGACGTCATGCTCGACGCCAAAGACGAAGACTGGGGCGCAATCTACTATCCCGTCGTATAGCCGCAGAGAGAAAAGCCGGAAGAACGCCTCGCACAGCGTCACGGAGAATACGTGAGCGCCAGAGATAAGTCCTCTCGTTGTACCTCTGTGTCTCTGAGAGAGATTTCTTTGACTGTTTTCAAGCCTTCAAGAATAGTGATGACACGACTTTGAAAAATGACGTCGAGTAGTGTCCATGCCCAAAGCGAGAAATGCTGAGCCTAAATTTCCGCTACGCCCGGCCCCGACAATCTGCTGTGGCCGCCGCCCACTTTGGATACTTCGATTTTTGTCGAGATCTGGTTTTTCATCTGCTCCACGTGGGAAATGACGCCAATCAGTTTCCCATGCGTCTGGTGCAACTGCCCCAGCACGCCAATGGCCCGATCGAGCGCGTTGGAATCGAGCGTGCCAAACCCTTCGTCCAAAAACAGCGAATCCACCCGCAGTTTGCCTCCCGCCAGACCCGAAAGCCCCAGCGAAAGAGCCAGCGACACCATGAACCGTTCGCCGCCCGACAAATTCGAAACCGGCCGGATCGCGTCGGCCTGGTGGCGATCCACCATCCACGGTAGCAAGTCTTCTTCTTTCTTCACGTCCCAACGTAGCGAATATCGGCCATCCGTCATCCCCTCCAGAAATGGATTGGCCGTTTTCAAAAGCAGGTTCAGCGTGATGCCCTGCGCATACTGCTTGAACCGCATGCCCCCCGACGTGCCAATCCACTCGTTCAACTGCTGCCACCGGGCGCATACCGTCTTTTGAGTTTCCAGTGCCGCGCCGCGTGTCGCCAGTCGGTTCCGGTTTGCATCGTCCGTTATCGCTTGGGACTCCCAGTCCCGCAACTCGGCGTCTTCGGCATCACGACGGTGTTGCACGGACGATATATCCGTCTTTACCTCGTCCTCCGCCCGATCCGTCAACGCCTTGGCGCGTTCCTCGGCCAGCAACCGTCCATAGGTCTCCCGCTGCGTCTGAATCTCGGCTTCATCGGATTTCAACCGCTTTTGCAAAGCCGCGACTCTCTCCACGTCGGCATCCGTCCAGCGGGCGGCCCGACAACTGGATTCGTCGGCAAATCCCGCCGCGCACCACTTCGCCGTTCCCATGGCCAGTGCCTTCTCCAAATCCGCTCGGACCCCGGCAAGGGTCTTCTCCGCCCGTTCGAACTCTTTTACGGCCTGGGCAACCGCTTCGTCCGCCTTCGCCCGGTGATTCGCAGCCAACGATCGTAGCTTCCCAGCCTCTTCGCGTGCCTTGCGCAAGCGCGACTCTTCCTCGTCGGGCCGTTTCTCCCCATGCGCGGCCTTGCGCTCCGTCGCTAGTTCGTCTCGAATTCGATTCTTCTCCCCGAAGGCTGCCGTCATGGTTGCCCAAGCCGCTTCCGCCTCGTGGACGCGCACCACCGACTCTTCCACGGCATTGCTCGCCGCCGCGATCTTGACCCCCGCGCCCTCCATAATCCGAGTCTGCTTTTCGTATTCTGCTGCGCGGCGCTTCAACTTCGCTACATCCTCCGACCACGTCTCCGGCTTCGTCCCCGGCACGCCCAGCGAGGCCAACCGCTCCGCAATGATCCCCCACGCTTCGTCGGCCCCTTTGCCGGTCGCGTTCGCCCGTTGGTTGGTCGCCTCGGCTTCTTGCAGAGCCGATTTTTCCGCGCCAACCGCCGATTCCACTTTCTGCACGGCAAGCGCCGACCTCTGCTTGGCGGCGTTGTAATCCTGAAGCAAGCGTTCCATCTCGGCTTGAATTTTTTCCAGCGCCTTGGATGCGGCATCCTGCTTCTTTCTCGCCCCCGCAACGGCCTTCTCCAAACGGGCCATTTCCGCCTGAATCGCCTTTCGCTCTCCGTCGGCAACGGACAATTCCGGCGTTTTCCCCCGCACGTACGGGTGGTCCTTCGCGCCGCATAACGGACAATCCTCCCCGTCCGCCAAAGATTTTCGGCGCTCCTCCAAACTCAACACATCGCGCACCAGCAAAAATTTGCGCTCAGCCAACTCCAACTGCTCCGCCAAACGTGGATTCTTTTCTTCCTGCTCTTTCTCCGCCTTGGCCTTCGCTTCTTCTGAAATCGCACGCTCCCGTTGCGCCGCGTCCAGCACCGGTTGCTTGGCCTTGAGAGTAGTATCCGCCCGCTCGACAGCCTCCTCCGCATTTTTCTTCTCCGACTCGGACGCCTTCACGAGCGCGGATGCCTCCTCCGCCTTCTTTCCACGCTCTTTCGCCTGCGACTGCTCCACATCCGCTTGGCGACGCGACACCTGCCAGGTGGCGTGATCCACACCGATGGAGACCAGCTCCTCACCGATCTTCGCATCTCCCTCATTCCGTTGGCAGTAGTCCTGCGCCGCTACCCGCTCGGACTCTATCGCCGCCGCCGCCCGCTGGGCTTTCGATTGCGCCAACTTTTCCTTTTCTAGTCGCTGGCGAGACGCATCCAACGTCACACCCGCCGCCTGCACTTCTTTCGTGGCCCCTTCAATTTGCCCATCCAGCTTGCGCATATCGGCAATCTTGGGCAGGCCATCCTCCTCCGCTCGTTCCGCCGCTTCCGCCAGCGCCGCCGCTGTAGCCAACGCTTCCGTTGCTTCCGCCAATTGCCGAGTGCTTACCTCAGCCCGACTCCGCCGGTCCGCAAGATCCTTCTCCGTTTGGACCGCTACGCGTCGTGCCGTTTCAATCGCCTGAAGATCCAAATCCAGCTTCCGCGCCGTCTCCGCGCTCGCCAGCCGCTCCAACTCCGAACGAGCCGCCTCGCTACGAGTCGTCCATTGCGTCCATCGCGCCTCCACGCCCGTCACATCGGCTTCCTTCTTGGCCAACGCTTCCAGCCACGCCCGCTGCTTTTCCAGCACATCCAATCCCGCCAGGGTTGCCACCCGCCGGGTTTTCCCGTCGGCCACTTGCCCATCCAGGCGCGTTCGATCCTCCCCCGTCAGCACCGGAATGTGCCCCAGTTCGTCTTCCAATGCCGCCAACTTGGCCACTTCCGCCCGGTTACGTTCGAACACGGCATTCCCGATTTTCGAGAATTCCCCCGTGTCCGTAATCTTCTCCAAAATGTCGGCGCGTTCCTTCGGTTCGGCTTGCAAAAAGGCATCGAACTGCCCCTGCGCAAGCAATACCGCCCGCGTGAATTGCTCGAACTTCATCCCCGTCAGTTCTTCGATCTTGAGCGCCACGGCACGAATCTGGTGCGCCAGAATCAGTCCCCGCGCATCCGCCTCCGCCACTTCCCATTCGGCCGGCTGCAAGTTACCATCGGCCTTGCCTCGAGCCCGTTTCTGGCTCCATCGGCACCGATAACGCTTCCCGCCGGTTTCAAACGTCACCTCCGCCCAGCACGAACCCGCACCCCGCGTCATTACCTCGTTGCCGTCCTTCGAGATGTTCTCCCGCACCGTCTGCCCATACAGCGCCAGGCAAATGGCATCCAACACCGATGTCTTCCCCGCCCCCGTCGGCCCCGTCAACGCAAACAACCCGCGCGAATACGCCGAATCCTCAAAGTTAATTTTCCACGCCCCCGCCAGCGAATTCACGTTGGCAAACGAAACCATGCAAATTTTCATTCTTCTCCCCTATTCCTTATTGATGTCCGCTTCCGCCAACCCCCGACATACGTCCTCAAACATACTCCCATACATCTGCAACTCTTCTTCCTTCAGATGCTCTTTTCCCAAGCGCATCGCAAACACCGCTGCTGGCTTCATTTCCTTGAGGCTTACCCCCTCTTCCACCACGCCCGCCAATCCCGAAGTCTCCTTCCCCGGGCGCTGATCGTGCTCGCGCATCAGCCGAACCCGACTACCCTTCACCATAGCCTCGACTTGGTTCCAAAATGGCCGCAAATCCCCTTCACCCTCCGTGATGCGCGCATCCACCCAGATGTCCTTCTTTGCCGCCACCAACTCCTTCAGTCGTCCTTCCACCGCCTCCATCGTGCCCTTCACCTGCTCCAACTCTTGGAATCGCGGCACTTCCCGCAACCGCACCCCCGGAGCCTTCCCTCCCTCAAAGTCCACCACCACCACCGACTTCTTCTGATTCGCCTCTCCAAAACTCAACGGAATCGGCGACCCCGAATACCGGCCGCATTCCGCATTCTTCACCGCCTGCGGCACGTGCAAATGCCCCAGCGCGACATAATCCGCCTTCGGCAACAACTCCGCTTCCAGCCCACCCAATCCGCCCACGTTCAGCGACCGCTCCGACGGCTCCTCCGCCAAAGACGCCCCCGTCACATACAAATGCCCCATCAGCACCAGCGGAACCCGCTTCCCCCCAGCCTCCCCCGCCATTTTTCGCGCCAGATCCGCCACGGTCCTCGTATGCTCCCGAAACCCCTCCTTCAGCTTGCCCGTCTGCTCTGCATCCGACTCCAGCGCCGATGAGCGCCTTAAATCCGCATCCCGCAAATACGGAATCGCCCCAATGGCCAGCCCCGGCCTCCCCTCCGCATCCGGAACCAGCACCACCTCACGCCCAACCTGCGCCACTCGTTCCCCGCCCTCTCCTTCGATGTATTCCACCGCACCCACCACCCGCGTCCGCAAATGCGACAGCAACCCGCTCGGGGCATCCAGCAGCGACGGCGAATCATGGTTGCCCCCGATCACCACCGTCATTCCGCAAAGCTTTTCTGCAAATAACACCGCCAGAAACTGATAATACAGCTCCAGCGCCTGATTCGATGGCGCGCACGTGTCGAAAACATCCCCCGCCACCACCAACGCATCCGGTTTTTCCTCCCTCAACACCCCCTTCAGCCAATCCAGAAACTTCACCTGCTCCGGAAGCCGACTCTCATCCTGCAAATAGGCCCCTAAATGCCAATCCGACGTATGCAAAATACGCATTTGAATCCCTTTCTTGACGAAAACACCCAAACGTCCTCACCCAAGCCCGACCCTCATCCCTCCCTCAACATTCAATGCTTGCCATCATCCTCTTTTGTTCGATTTTGGCGAGAATATTCGGCTCAAACACGCAAGTTTCATCAAAATTGGTTTTTTGGGGCTCCGACACTCAGAAAGTAAACGAGGTGCACTTTCTGAGTGCCGAGGTC
This sequence comes from uncultured Verrucomicrobiota bacterium, assembly GCA_964647595.1. Classification (GTDB taxonomy): domain Bacteria; phylum Verrucomicrobiota; class Kiritimatiellia; order CAIQIC01; family Lenti-01; genus Lenti-01. Next base: position 82,218 of record CAZYGH010000013.1, on the reverse strand, counting down.
ACTTCAGGACTCGGTGAGAAATTCCGAGGAAGGGAGACAAGGAAGTGTTATACTTTTGGTATACACTCATGCATCGGTTTCAAGATTCAGCAAGATGCCCCAAGAAGCACAGATTGAGTGGAAATGGGCTGGCCAGATGCAGGAAAACCACGTTTTTCCTAGTGTTTTTAGCAGAATCCGCCCCTTTTCGGGGGTTTTGGAAAGATGGTGGTGGGGGATGGATTCGAACCATCGAACTCATAGAGGTCAGATTTACAGTCTGATGCGGTTGGCCACTTCGCTACCCCACCAGGGGTTTTTGGAGAAACGCTCATTTGGTGGAGCGGAAGGGATTCGAACCCTCGACCCCTACGTTGCGAACGTAATGCTCTACCAACTGAGCTACCGCCCCAAACGCCATCTCCTAGGCAATCGTCGAGCGCGCACCGTATCAGCAGACTGGCGGATGCGCAAGGTTTTTTTACTGCTTTTTCCCCCTCGGCTACTCTGTCATAAAATCCGTGGCGGAAAACGGGTGTCGACTCCGTTCTCTTCCGCCCCTCTTGCCGGTGGAACCGCTCGCCTCCCCTTCTGCACTGAATCCCCCTGCCTGTCCCGTTTTGGTTTTGTACAATCCAGCCTTGGCCCGTATATTCTTTCTCCATAACAGAAGGATGCGATGCAAACCGAGCTGGCACGAATTCTCGAACAGGACGTACTCACCCGTCGCGATAGGGTGACACTACTGGATCTTTCCGATCCCGCCGAGGAGGCGCTTCTCTTCCGGCGCGCCTATGAAATCAAGCGACAACAGGTTGGCGCCCGGGTCTACTTTCGCGGATTGCTCGAGCTCTCCAATGTCTGCATCAAAAACTGCTACTATTGCGGAATTCGGCGCGGCAATGTCGAGGTCGACCGCTACACGCTGAGCGAGGAGGAGGTGATTGATGCCGCCCGATTCGCCCACCGTGCGCGCTACGGATCCATTGTCATCCAAAGCGGAGAGCGCACCGATGAGGGCTTCATCGCATTTGTCGAGCGCCTGATTCTGCGCGTGCGGGAAACCACCCACCATGAGCTCGGCATTACTCTTTCACTGGGGGAACAGTCGGAAGCCACCTATCGCCGCTGGCAGGCGGCAGGTGCCCATCGCTATCTGCTCCGCATCGAAACCAGCAACCCGGCGCTTTACCAAACCCTCCACCCGGCCGATCACGATTTCAGCATCCGCGTGGAAGCCCTTCGCACGCTTTACCGCCTCGGCTATCAGGTCGGCACGGGGGTGATGATTGGCCTTCCGGGACAAACCACCGGACAATTGGCTGACGACGTTGCCTTTTTCCAGGAGATGGATGTGGCCATGATCGGAATGGGTCCCTACATTCCACACCACAACACGCCCATGAACCAGTCCATTCCCGCATGGAACGAGCACAAGGAAGAACAGTTGCACCGCGCCCTTCGAATGATTGCCGTGGTTCGGATCCAGTTGAAAGACGTGAATATCGCTTCAACAACAGCCTTGCAGGCCATCGATCCCACCGGTCGCGAAATGGGGTTGCAGGCGGGTGCCAACATCCTCATGCCCAATCTGACCGACACCCACTACCGAACCGGCTATCAACTCTACGATAACAAGCCCTGCCTGGACGAAAATGCTACGATGTGCGCTGGATGCCTTGAACGCCGCATTGAAGCCATCGGCGAAACCATCGGGTATGGCGAATGGGGCGACTCTCCCCATTATCTCCGCACCCGTCCGGGCACACCGTCCTAATCCTGACCTGATCCCTTGACCTGATGACTCCTCTGCACCTCTGTGACTCTGTGAGAGAAATCCCATCCCTCTCACAGAGTCCACAGAGGAACTCAGAGGCCACTTCTCCCCACTTGGATATTGAACATTGAATATTGGATATTCCTCCATCTATGAATGGGTTGCGTGACAACCGCTTCAAGTCAACGAAACAGGGTTGCGCCTCGAGGGATCGCTTTTTATTTTGGACGATTGACTCCATGAAGCGAGGCCACTATCCTGTGAACCCAGTTCGATGATTTTATTCCACAAGACCCATGACGAAGGGCCAATCGATTTCAATGGATAATGGATGAACAGTACAAACAGAATGAACAAAGGAGAAAGCGAATGAGTATTCTACGGAATGCAAAAAGTATGGCGATCGGCTGTCTGGCGGCGTTCACAATCGGCTTGGGCTCGGCTACGGCTGATGACGCAACAACCCTGCGAATTTTCACATGGGAAGGCTATGTGACGGCGGAGGACATTTCAGCAGTCAACCAGTTGCTGGCCGATGCAGGGAATCCCTGCAAAGCCGCCGTGCTGGACACGTTTGCCCAAGGGCCCGAGCAAATGTTTGATGTGATTCGAGCCGACCAGTGTGATGTTTCGTTTTTGACGCTGAACTACATCAAAATGCAAGATGAGCGCATTGCACGGTTGCTGCAACCGATTGATGTCACATCCTCCCGGATTCCAGAATATGCGAATACATTGCCCTCCTTGCGGCAAATCCCCATGGGCATGGCCGCGGGCAAGCCCCTCTATGTGCCCTATGGCGGCGGAGCCTACGGAATCTGGGCCAACATGAAGAAGGTATCCAAGGACGAAATGCCGAAGAAGGTGGCCGACTTGCTCGACCCCAAATGGAAAGGGGAACTCTCCCTGACAAAGGGCCAAATCCAGCCCAATGTGGCCTTGGCCCTCATGATGATGGGCAAATCCCCATTCCATGTGAACGACCTCGTGGAATCCGGCGACCGGGTCGCGGCGATGGACCTCTGCGCAGCAGAAGGCGAATTGCAATCCACCCTCCAAAAACTGTATGCGCAAGTGGGCTCCTTCTGGGATGCGGCGCCCACTTTTGAACAGAAGCTGGTGGCCTCGTATGGAATCGAAATTGCAGGCTTGCGAGCCAAAGGCGAAGATTGGCAACTGGTAAATTTTGCCGAAGGCAATACCGTTTGGTTGGACACCATCAACATCATGGCGAGCGTTTCAGGCTCGAAGCTCGAAGCCGCCGAAATCTTCATCAACTATTTTCTCTCGAAAACGGTTCAAGAAAGAGTGGTGAATAGCTTGAGCATGGTGGGGTCTATTCAAGGCATTTCCAATCCAACGATCGACGCGAACCCGAACTTTTTCAATCCGTCGATGTTCTGGCCTCCCTATGCCTCGTTGGCCGATAACTTGATGCGCACACTTTCTGACAATGCGATGAAGAAATAGTCCGGTTGGATGACGCAGGGGCGAAAGCCATTCGCTTCGCCCCTGCGGTGTTGATTATTATGAAAGTGAATCCCATGAAAAATTCAACCCGCTCCTTTTCTCTCACCACCAAAATCACCTTGGCTGTGGTGGGTATGCTATCCATTATTTTAATCGTCGGAGGCATTGCGGCCTATCGAACGGCCAGCGTCCGAATCTACGCCTCGCTTGAATCGTCGACGAGCGCCATTCTCGCGCGCGCAACCGTCACCACTGCGGGCCCCCTATGGGACATGAACATCCAACTGGCGGAGAATATGCTTCGGGGCGAGATGCTCATGGAGGACATTCAAGTCATCGCTCTCTATTCCGGCGCAGATGAAGCCAAACGCCGGATATTCCTCGTTTTGCAACGCCAAAAAGACAACCAGATTGTCACGTCAAAGGAATGGCCTGCCGATTTGCCCACTCTCTGGAGCGACCAAACCAGGCCGGTCGATCGCGAAGGCAAGACAATGGGTGCTGTCCGAATCGGCATCACCGATCAAAGTGCGCGTACGATTTTGCACAAATTGCTGGGCGTGATTGTTGCAGTCGTGGTCGGAATGGGCTTATTGATGGTCGGCCTGCTGTTTTTGCTTCTGCGCGGTTTGGTCATTCGCCCCATCCATGCGGGTGTCAGCTATCTCGAGTCGGTTGCCGCACGAGGTGATTTGTCTGGAAATGTCGCTCCCGCCTATCTGCAGCGCGGAGATGAAATTGGCCACCTGTCGAACGCCATTCAGGGTCTCATCAACTACCAGCGCAAGGAACAGGCCATGACCGGCGAAATGGCGGCGGGGAACTGGGCATTGGAAACGGTATTGCGTTCGGAGAGGGACGATCTCGGAAGGGCGATGCAAACTCTCGTGGAGAAAATTAATCAATCCCTGTCGAGAGTGCGAAGTTCTGTGGAAGAAGTCAGTAATGGAACAAGCCAGATTGCAGACGCCGCACAAAGTTTGAGTCAGGGTGCAACCGAGTCGGCCGCCAGCTTGGAGCAAATTAGTGCTTCGGCCACGCAAATTGGCCAACAAGCCAAGCATAACGCCGAAACGGCTACGCAGGCCAACCAATTAGCCATTGTTGCGAAATTGGCGGCGGAGACCGGCTCCAAGCGCATGGAAGCGCTCAACGCGTCCATGACCGCCATCACCGAGTCGAGCGGGCAAATTGCCAAAATCATCAAGACCATCGACGACATCGCTTTCCAAACCAACATTCTCGCGCTGAATGCGGCGGTCGAAGCCGCACGCGCGGGGCGTCATGGCAAAGGATTTGCCGTTGTAGCCGAAGAAGTGCGTAGCTTGGCGGCCCGAAGTGCGAAGGCCGCACGCGAAACAGCCGACCTGATCGAAGGATCCAAAGGTCGCGTGAATGAAGGGAATCGCATCGCTCAGGAAACCGTTGAGGCGCTGAGCGAAATTGTCGGCGGCATCGTGAAGGTGGGCGATTTGGTGGGCGAAATGGCCGCGGCCTCCAACGAGCAGGCGCAGGGCATTGCACAAATCAGCCAAGGGCTCGGGCAAATCGACCAAGTGACGCAGCAAAACACCGCCACGGCCGAAGAAACGGCGGCGGCGGCCGAAGAACTTTCCGGACAGGCCGACGAGTTGCGCGCGCTGATCGGGCAATTCAAGCTGAAGGGCAGCAGCTCTTCCGTGGCGCAAGTAAGCGCCAAACGGCTTGGGACAAAGAAGCCGACTGGCATCCAACCGCAAGCCCGAAAAGCGTTGCCGGCCGTTGGGTCGAAGCCCTCTGGCGCAGGTTGGGACTCCGTCGCCAAAACGCCCCGAGCGACCCCCGCTTCCAACGAAGAGATCATCTCCCTCGAAGGCTAAGAGTTGGGGAATGGAGGAAGGTGAACTCGGGTCGGGCGCATGGATGTCCTGTCGGTTATTTCTCTCCTGAGAGGCTCTTGCAAAACTACGTTTCGCAAGATCAGTATTCAGTAGTCAGAATTCAGTATTCAGCATGAACAGCCGCAACACCCGCTTTTTTCGGCCGAATGATCGTATTCTGGATTCTGGATTCTGAATACGTCTTGCACAAACACGCCCGGTGTTTTGCAAGAGGCTCCTGAGAAGGATCGCCCATCGCGCCCGAAAAAAAGTGGGGAGCTTGACAATTCCGGCTTGCGCTCATTTTGTCGCGAGTACTACACTTTTGTGAGTGGCACCGCCACATTTGAAACTTAGTTGTAATGGATACAAAAGGAAAAAAATGAACAAGATCATGACGATGATTGCGGCGATATCCGTTCTCGGTTATGTAGCACATGCGGCCCCCCGCGTGGTGTTTGTGGATTCCTATCATGAAGGATATGCATGGAGCGACGGGATCACAGAGGGGATCAAGGCGACGCTGGGCGATGGCGTGGAACTAACGGTCATTCGGCTGGATACCAATCGCAACCCGGATGAAGAATTTAAAAAGGGAGCCGCTCAAAAGGCCAAGGACAGCATTGACGCCATCCAGCCACAAGTCGTGATTGCGGCAGACGACAATGCGTCGAAATACTTGATCGTACCGTTTTTCAAAGGCACAGCGATGCCGGTTGTATTTTGCGGAGTCAACTGGGACGCCTCGGTCTATGGATTCCCGTGTGAAAACGTCACGGGAATGATCGAAGTGACGCCTGTGGATGGGCTCATTCAGTTGATGAAACAAATGCGAAGCGGGAGCCGTGTCGGCTTTATCGGCCCGGACATCATTACCTGCCATAAGGAGTTTGACAACATCACAAAAGAATTTGGGATCGATGTTACGCCCTATTTTGCGAAAGATGTTGAAGATTACAAAAAGGGCTTTTTGGAACTTCAGGAGAAGGTGGACTTCATCATCCTCGACAGCGATGGCGGACTCTACAACGACATGGCCGCGGATTTGCAAACCTTCTTTGCAGAGAACACCCATAAGCCGACGGGATCCTGCTATGATTTCATGAGCAAATATACGCTGATCAGTTATGCGAAGCAGCCTGCCGAACAAGGAAAATGGGCGTCGGAAGCGGCGCTTGAAATCATCGGCGGGAAATCCCCCAAAGACATTCCTACAGCCAAAAACAAACAGGGCAAATTGATCTTGAATGCCAAGTTGGCGGAGCAGGCGGGAATTGAAATCCCCTATTCCATCGTCGAAATCGCCGAACAAGTCATCGAATAATCACCGACAAACCATAGGCAACGTCACTGCATTTTCGCCGAACGAAGATGCGGTGACGCGTGGAGGTAGGAAATGAAAATCACGGGCAAGCTACTTGTTCCCGCCATTCTGGCTTTGTTTCTGGGCATTTTTTTGGTCACGCTCTCTTGCTATATGATTGCCGCGAAAGCGTCAAAGAAAGCGGCTGAAGAATACATCGTATATATTGCCGATACCGTGGCAGATCGTCTTTCGATTTGGATGAGCGATCGCGAAGACCAGATTGAGACCTGGAGCCATTCGGAAGTGTTTGCCAATTCGGTCTTCGACTCATTCGTGGGCAAGGCGGCCCGCAAGCAAGCAAAAGAACAGCTCCGTGATTATAGTGCGAAATATCCTTATTACGAAGCGTTGAACGTGGTCAACAAGGATGGACGTGTCATTGTCTCCTCTCAGGAAGGAACATCGGATGTAGAATGTGGATATCCGGACATCTTCCAACAGGCGCTTGCCGGAAAGACGGTGATTTCCGAACCGGAAAAAAGCAAACAATCCGGACTTCCCGTTGTCATCGTTGCCCGTCCTCTGAAAGACAAAGAAGGAGTGAACGTCGGGGTATTTGCCGCATCCATTACGCTCCAAAGTTTTTCGGCCCAGTATGTGAACAGCGTCAAGATCGGAGAAAAGGGCTACTGCTATGTGATTGACCGACGGGGCCTTGTCATCGCGCATCCGGTGGCGGAACACATCTTGAAGCTCGACGTGAACACCCTGCCCTTCGGGAACGAGATATTAAAGGGGAGCGGCATTGCCGACTATGTGTTCAAGGGAGATCGTAAATTAGTTGCGCTTCAGACCTGCAAGGAACTGGGCTGGATCGTGGGGGTCGGGTCTGATTATCGAGAAGTCATGAAATCCGCAACCCAAATGGGAATCACCAGCGGAATCATCGCTTTGGGAATTCTCTTGTTGGGTATTCTCTTGCAGGGCACCTCCATTCGCCGGGTCGTGCATCCCATCATGGCCATCACAACGGCGGCCCAAAAAATAGCTTCCGGAAGTCTGGACGTCGTATGCAATCACCAGTCCAAAGACGAAATGGGCGTCCTGATGGATAGTTTCCGGCATCTGCTCCACGAGCAACAGGTGAAAGCCCAAGCGATTCAAGCGTTGGCCGTGCGTGACTTTTCGGGCGATATCGCGCTGGCTTCCGATAGCGATATGCTGGGAAAATCCCTTCAAACCATGGTGGCCCAGGTGAGTGCCGTGCTTCAGCAGGTTCGCAAATCAATTGACGAGGTCAGCAACGGAACAACACAAATCGCGGATGCCTCGCAAAACTTGAGCCAAGGTGCAACGGAAACCGCCGCGAGTCTGGAAGAAATCAGCGCCTCGGCGACACAGATTGGCCAGCAAGCCAAACACAACGCTGAAACCGCGACGCAGGCCAATACGTTGGCCACCGGAGCAAAACAGGCGGCAGAAACGGGTTCGCAGCGCATGCAGGGACTCAATTCCTCAATGGCGGCGATTACGGAATCGAGCGCGCAGATTGCCAAGATCATCAAAACGATCGACGACATCGCGTTCCAAACGAACATTCTGGCCTTGAACGCGGCCGTGGAAGCCGCGCGCGCGGGACGCCACGGCAAAGGCTTTGCGGTGGTGGCCGAAGAAGTGCGCAGCTTGGCGGCGCGTAGCGCCAAGGCCGCGCGAGAAACGGCGGACTTGATTGAAGGATCAAAGAGTCGCGTCGACGAAGGCAATCGGATGGCCAAGGAAACGGCCGAAGCGCTGAGCGATATTGTTGGCGGCATCGTGAAGGTGGGCGATTTGGTAGGCGAAATGGCTGCGGCCTCCAACGAGCAGGCACAGGGCATCGCACAAATCAGCCAAGGGCTCGGACAAATCGATCAGGTGACGCAACAGAACACGGCGACAGCCGAAGAGACGGCGGCGGCGGCGGAAGAACTTTCCGGACAGGCCGATGAATTGCGCGCGCTGATCGGACAATTCAAGCTCAAGGGGTCATCGATGAGTGAGAGCCGTGGAGTCGCAAGAACCGTGACCGAACCGAAAGCGTTGCCCCCACGCACGGAGGACGCGAATCAAGACATGATCCAATGGTCGGATGCCTATTCTGTGGAAAATAAAAAACTGGATAGCCAACACAAGAAGTTGATGGAGCTGATCAATCGCCTGTATTCCTCCATGCGGATGGGCAAGGCCAACGATGTGATCACCTCCGTTCTGGACGAGTTGGTGGATTACACGGTCCACCATTTTGCGGACGAGGAAAGCATGATGCGCCTCTACAAGTATCCTGAGCTGGAAAAACAGCAGTCCATGCACAAGGAACTCGTTCGCCAAGTGCTCGAACTGCGGGACCAGTTCAAAAATGGTCAGCCCGTGGGCACCCGCATCTTCAACTTCTTGAAAGGGTGGCTCGTCAACCACATCCAGAGCGAAGATAAAAAATACAGTTCCTATATGCCGGATTAGGCGGTTGAGCGGTTGATGTTCTTGCAAAATGAACCGGGACGACACGGAGGTCTTCCCTCCAAGGGCGTAAACAAGCCGTTTTGGCTAATTTTTGGAGGGTCGGGCTCCGTCCCGACCGTTTGGGCCGGAGTTTTGCATGTGGCTCGATTTTTGAACTTTTCCACCGGTGGAAAAACGCTTTCACAGAATATGGAATATTTTTCAAATTTGCGTCGATATCCTTTGACGTAAGGCATCGAGTCCCATACCCTTTGGAGGTATTGGCCGTGCGTTGAGGTATTCCGGTATCCGGACGTCCCGTTCGCAGGGCAATGACAATCCACCTGGAGGCTCACGATGTTGAAGATGAAGTGGACAATCGGCAAGAAACTGATTTTTCTGTGTGTGGGATTAGTGGCGGGGTCACTCATTCTCATGGGCCTTCTCAATCTGCGCTCCGTCCATGTCTTGGCCACCAGCGCCACGGAAGTCGCCTCCAAGCGCCTCACCGAAGATGCCAACCATACCTTGCTCAGCGGCGTACAACGTACACGCGACGACATCACAACGTTCATTTCTACGAGTCAAAGCGATGTTCAGAAGCTCGCCAACTCGGGCCTCCTCACCTCGTATCTGGAGGCTCTCACCGGAACGAGCGAAATTTGGATGCGGGCGCTTCAGGAGAACAGCCAACTGCTCCTTCGAGGATTTCTCGAAGCCGCCAGCGTTCAAAATGATTCCACGGCAGAAACGCTTCGCTCCGCTCTTGCGGTGGCCGATCTCACAATGGCCCAAATGGGCGGCTTCAAACAGGCAGAAGGACCTGTCTACTGGAAGGCCGTGAACCAACTCTCCAAGGCGGTCGTAGAAATCGCCTTGCCGTCCGTTCAGATCGGCGGTCAGCACATTTCGAAAAACGACAATCCCGAGGTGGCCACGCCTTTTGTGGATGATGTCTCCAAAATCACGGGCGCCGCGGCCACCCTGTTCCAGCGCATGAATCCCGAAGGCGATATGATTCGCGTGGCCACGTCCGTGATCGGGGCCAACGGCAAGCGCGCGGTCGAAACCTATATTCCTGCCGTGAATCCCGATGGCCAGCCCAATCCCGTGATTGCCAGCCTCCTGCGCAAGGAAACCTATATCGGCCGCGCCTTCGTCGTCAGCGAGTGGTATCTCACCACCTACAAGCCTATTCTGGATGATCAAGGCGATGTGATCGGCGTCCTGTTTGTAGGCTTGCCAGAGCAGCGAAGCTCTCTCGTCAAATCGATGGTCGAAACCAAAATCGGCAAATCCGGCTATCCCTTTGTCATGAATTCCAAGGGCGAACTACTGGTTCACCCTCGCGGCGACCTGATCGGAAAGAATGTCATTTCCGACCTCAAACTGCTTGATTTTCAAAAGGCCCTCGATCAGCGCAAGGAGGGCGAATTTGGATGGATCGAATATACGTTTGAAAATCGACGCAAATTCATCATGTACTCCTATTTTGCCAAGTGGGATTGGATTGTTTGCGCTAGCGGCTACATCGATGAGTCCAGCGCATCCGCCGCCATTCAGGCGAAAGATCTTCTTCGCCGCGACATGGAACAAATTTTTAAGGGTGCAACCGTCAACACTCCCGTTGGCCCCAAGAATGCCTATCCTCAGGTCCGCCTTCTCGACGCCACCGGCATGGAGGTCGTGGCCATCGTCAACGGGAAAGCACGCCCCGAAAAAGAGTTGCAGTCTCGTGCGGGCGTCAATTGGTTCGAAAATACGAAAAAACTTGCTTCGGGAACAGAACACCTTTCACCCGTCGAACTGGCTCGAAATACAGGAAAACCCGAGTTGCGCATTTCCGCTCCGGTGTATCTGGGGAGCACACTTCAAGGCGTGGCCGTTTTGAATCTGGATTGGGACATCGTGTGGGACCAACTCGCGACGGTGGTATACGGCAAAACAGGTTATTCCTACATTCTCAACGAGAAGGGCATCCTCCTCTCTCACCCGAAATACGGAATCAAAGACACTGTGAATCTGACCGACGCCCAATATGGCCCTTTGGCTGACTTGGTCACCCAGCGTATGTTGCGCGGCGAGGAAGCCGTCACCGAGTACAAATTTGAAGGTCAAAATGTCATAGCGGCCTTCACTCCCCTCAAGCTGGGCGACAACAACTACGTCATGGCCGCACGTGTTCCCTCCGACGAATGGTTTTCCCTTTTCGATGCCATTCAAACCACCATTGATGACGAAGCCAAAAGCCTGATGCAAAGCGCCCTGCTGGCCATTGTGGTTCTCGTTCTGCTGGGAGCTTTCATCTCGATCCTCTTTAGTCGCAGCCTCAGCGGCCCTATTGCCGCCGGTGTCAACCAACTGACGGCAGTGGCAACCCGAGGCGATCTCTCCACGCAGATTGATCCCCGCTACATCCTGCGGGGCGACGAAATCGGCGACTTGGCCCGCGCGGTCAACGGTCTGGTTGAATTTCAGAAAAAGGAGCAATCCTTCACCGGCGAAATGGCCGATGGCAATTGGACCCTCGACCTGGCCTTGCGCTCTGAACACGATGATTTGGGGAAGGCCTTGCAGATTTTGGTCGAGAAAATTAACCAGACGCTCTCCCAGGTGCGAAGAGCCGTGGATGAAGTCAGCACGGGAACCAGCCAAATCGCTGATGCCGCGCAAAGCCTAAGCCAAGGCGCCACGGAGTCGGCCGCCAGCCTCGAAGAAATCAGCGCCTCGGCCACGCAAATCGGCCAGCAGGCCAAACACAATGCAGAAACGGCCACGCAGGCCAATGCCTTGGCCACCAGCGCGAAGACCTCGGCCGAAACCGGTGCCAAACGCATGGATGCGCTGAACGGCTCCATGGCGGCCATCACGGAATCCAGCGGGCAAATCGCCAAGATCATCAAGACCATTGATGACATTGCCTTCCAGACCAATATCCTCGCGCTAAATGCGGCCGTGGAGGCTGCCCGCGCCGGACGGCATGGCAAAGGCTTTGCCGTTGTGGCCGAAGAAGTGAGGAGCTTAGCCGCGCGCAGCGCCAAGGCCGCGCGCGAAACAGCCGACCTGATTGAGGGATCCAAAGATCGCGTAAGCGAAGGCAATCGCATCGCGAAGGAAACGGCCACGGCGTTGTCCGAGATTGTGTCCGGCATCGTCAAAGTGGGCGATTTGGTGGGAGAAATGGCAGCCTCCTCCAACGAGCAAGCGCAAGGCATTGCTCAAATCAGCCAAGGGTTGGGCCAGATTGACCAAGTGACGCAACAGAACACGGCCACCGCCGAGGAGACGGCCGCAGCGGCCGAGGAATTATCGGGCCAAGCCGACGAACTGCGGAATTTGATCAGCCAATTCAAGCTCAAAGAGGGCGGGGAAAAATCGTCCTCTTCCGCCCGCCAGCAGCGCCAATTGCCCAAAGCGAAGAGCCAAGACAATCTCAAAGCGCTCCCACCGCGATCGGAGGAAGACAACGGCGATATGCTCCAATGGTCTGACTCGTTCTCTGTGAGTAGTCCCCAAATGGATGCCCAACACAAAAAACTGATGGACATGGTCAACCGTCTCTATGCCGCCATGCGAAGCGGTCGCGCAAATTCGGTGGTGGCCCAGATTCTGGACGACCTCGTGAGCTACACGGCCACCCATTTTGCCGATGAAGAGAACTTGATGAAGTTGTACAAGTATCCGGGCCTTGGCGAGCAGCAAGCCATGCACAAAGAATTGGTTCGACAGGCTCTGGAATTGCAACAACAAGTACACCAAGGCCAGCCGTTGGGCACCAAGGTCTTCCATTTCTTGAAAGGGTGGCTCATCAACCACATCCAGAATGAAGATCGTAAATATGGCCCGTATATGCCACACTGAAACGGAAAGTAGAACAGGAGAAAGCACATGGCGAGGATTCTGATTGCGGAGGACGATTATTCTACGCGGGCTACGGTGGGCCTGATTCTGGGACGACTGGGACACACAGCCATTTTTAGTCCAGACGGCCAGCACGCCTATGAAAGTCTTCAGGCGGATGATAGCATCGAGCTGCTGATCACCGATGTCATGATGCCCCGAATGGATGGCCGCGCGCTGATCCAAACCTTGCGTGGCACGGAACGCCTTCGCAAGTTGCCGGTGATCGTGATTTCGGCGGTGGTGGGCCCCCGCGATATCGCCGATTTGCTGGAGTTGGGAGCCTCGCGTTTCCAGCCCAAGCCCCTGAATATGATGGAACTCAAAGAGAACATTGCCGAAGCGCTAGGACTACCGCAATAGTGTACAGTTGAAAGTAGTTTTAAGAAGAATGGACAGGAATGGGTGCCCATGAGTACAAACGAAGACAATGAACTGATCGATTCCTTTGCGACGGAATCGCTCGAAATGCTCGATGAAGTCGAGCCGATTTTCATCGAGCTCAACAAGTCGTCTGCCTTCCAAATGGATGCCGAGGCCATTGGCGCAGCATTTCGGCTGTATCATTCGATCAAGGGGGCGGCGTCCTTCCTTGGTTTTTCCAACATCTCCGGCATCACCCACACGGCAGAAACCTTGCTGGGCATGCTACGAAGCGGCAGTTTGTCCATCAGTAGCGATTTTGTAGATGTTCAGTTGGAAACGATTGATCTGCTCCGCGAAATTCTCCGTCAAGTCCAAGACGTTCGAAAAGATGATGGGTTCGAAGGCAAAAAAATGATGATTATTTCACGTTTGGAGGTCGTCATGGAAGGGCATACACCCAAAGCCGCCACGGCCCCGAAACCCGTTGCCCCTCCCCCCCCCACCGCCCCCCTTTCCCCCCCCCCCCCCCCCCCCCCCCCCCCCCCCGGGGTCCCGGCCCCGCCTGAGCCCACCCAACTACCCGATATTCCGCCGGAAGAAGAATTGCCTGAGTTCATCATCACCGATGAAATGCGGCAACGATTTGGCCAGGAATCGGCCGACGTACTCGAGGAAGCCGAACAAGCCCTATTGTCGCTGGAAAAGGCCACGACCGAAGAAAGAGCCTCGCTAGTTAGCGAAGCCTTCCGAAATCTGCATAGCTTTAAGGGAAACTGCGGATTCATGCAGCTTGGCGATATGGAAAAACTGAGCCACAAGATGGAAAACGTCTTGGGCGCCATGCGCGATGGCACCATCTCCCCGAACGAGCAAAACGTCAATTTCCTCTTAAAATCACTCGATCTTTTGAAATCCGCGCTGAATGCCCTGATCGGCGGTGGAACGGGTGCCATCCCCAGTTGCAAGGGGATGCTACGGTTCTTCGATGAAATGGTATTAAACGCGATTCCAACGGTTGCGGCGGCGGCAATTCCCGCGCCCGCTGCAGAAGCGCCTTCGCCTGAAAAAGCACCCCCCCCGGCGCAACCGCCCCAGCCTTCTTCAACCGTATCTGCACCCCCTCCCGCCGCCGTTCCAAAGCCTGCGCCCGCCACTCCCAAGAAGGCCGTTGCAGCCTCCGACGAGGCTCCAGTCAAAGAGCCTGCGACCACCGCCAATCCGGTTGCTTCGGTAGCCCGGCGCGACATCCGCGTGGATGTGGACAAGCTGGATTCGCTGATCAATCTGGTGGGCGAATTGATTATCGCCGAGGCGATGGTCCTGCGCAATCCGGTGTTGCTGTCCATCGAAAATGAGTCGCTCGATCGCGGCATCCACCAGCTTCGGCGCGTATCGACGGATCTACAAGACATCGCCATGTCGGTCCGAATGGTTCCTCTGGCCACCACCTTCCGGCGCATGATCCGGCTGGTTCACGACACCGCCCACAAAAATGGCAAGCAAGCCGGTCTGGTCTTGATTGGCGAAGATACGGAAGTGGACAAAAACGTGATCGAGCAAATCGGAGATCCGCTCGTCCACATCATCCGCAATTCCGTAGATCACGGAATTGAACCCGCCGAGGCGCGCTTGGCCGCCGGCAAGCTCCCGGAAGGCAAAATTGAAATCGAAGCCCGTCACGAAGGGGGAGAAGTCTGGATCATCATTCGCGATGATGGACGTGGCCTGAACCGCGAAAAAATCCTGGCCAAGGCCACGGAGCGGGGGCTTCTGCGCGGACCCGCCGAAGAATTGACCGACGAGGAAATCTATGCCTTCATTTTTCAGCCCGGCTTCTCCACGGCTGACAAAGTCACCGATGTGTCGGGACGCGGCGTGGGCATGGACGTGGTCAAGAAAAACATCGAAAAACTCAATGGCAAGGTGCGGGTCAAAAGCGTTCCGGGAAAAGGCACGGATATCACCCTACAAATTCCGCTGACGATGGCCATCATCGACGGCATGCTCGTGCGCGTGGGCGACAGCCAATACACCCTGCCGCTGCTGGCGATTCGCGAATGTATTCCGCGCCCATCCAAGGAACGCTTCACCATCACCCCCGATGGAACGGAGAGCCTCTTGGTGCGCGGCGAACTCATTCCCGTGTTGCGCCTGCACGAAGTCTTCTGCAAGAAGGGATCCGAAACCGATCTTTCCATGGGCATTCTGGTTGTGGTGCAGTCTGAAGAAGGCCCCGTGGCGCTCTTGGTCGATGAACTATTGGGACAACAGGAAACCGTCATCAAGGGCTTGTCGTCCTATCTGGGAAAGGCCCGCGGATTTTCGGGATGCACCGTGATGGGCAA
The DNA here is from genome assembly GCA_964647595.1 of uncultured Verrucomicrobiota bacterium. Taxonomy (GTDB): domain Bacteria; phylum Verrucomicrobiota; class Kiritimatiellia; order CAIQIC01; family Lenti-01; genus Lenti-01. The sequence goes on along the minus strand of CAZYGH010000013.1, from coordinate 66,738 downwards.
TGGCGAGGTCAGCTTGATCATCGACATCGGCGGTCTGGTAAAGATGGGAACCTCGGCCAAGTCCAAGACGGGCGCCGGGGCCCGATAGCGTTAACGACCATGAAACCAATCGTTTTTCATCCCATTCCGCTCTATCACAGGTGAACGAATGCTGGGCTCCCCCGAATTAACCGACAAAGAGTTTGAAGCCATCCATTCGCTGGTCTACGATCGCTTCGGAATCAATCTGACGGAGCAGAAGCGCAACCTGATTGTGGGGCGCCTGCAAAAAGTGTTGCGCTCACACGGGCTCTCCACATTTTCAGAATATGTGGACTTTGTGGCACACGATTCCAGCGGCGAGGCGCTGTCCGAATTGATTGACCGCATTTCGACCAACCATACGTTCTTTTTTCGCGAACCGGAACACTTCCGGTTTATGGCCGAGGTGGCCCTGCCTGCCATCTGTAGCCGGCTCGAATCCCAGCATAACCGAGATATTCGCATTTGGAGTGCCGGGTGCTCCTCCGGAGAGGAGCCCTACACCATCGCCATTGCGTTGCGAGAGTATTTCGGGCGCGACTATACCCAATGGAAGGCCGGTGTGATGGCCACCGACATCTCCTCTCACGTGCTGCGTCACGCCGAGCGCGGGATCTATCCCTTGGAGCGCTTGGCGAAGACAACACCGGCTATCTGTTCGAAATATTTTCATCCCAATGGCGAAGACCGGGTGGCCGTGAACGAAGAAATTCGCTCGGATGTGACCTTCCGGCGCTTGAATTTCATGAGCCCCTCCTTCCCGTTCAAACGGCTGTTTCACATCATCTTTTGTCGCAACGTGATGATCTATTTCGACACGCCCACCCGCCTGGAGTTGGTTCGCAAGTTTCATGCGTCCCTCGAGCCGGGCGGCTATCTGTTTATCGGCCATTCGGAATCGCTGGGACGGGACGACACGTTCTTTTCGTACGTCCAGCCAGCCGTGTATCAAAAGAAGTAGGGAGGAAATGTAGCCATGGCTCGAAAAATCAGGGTGCTGGTCGTCGACGACATGGCCATGGTGAGGGAAATCCTCTCCAAGGGCCTTGCCATGGATCCCATGATCGAGGTCGTGGCAACGGCATCGGATCCCTTTGCGGCTCGGGATCGCATCATTGAATTCAAACCCGATGTGATGACGTTAGACGTGGAAATGCCCAAGATGGACGGCGTTGATTTTTTGCGCCGGCTCATGCCGCAATATCCCATTCCCGTGGTCATGGTCAGTTCGTTGACGGAACGAGGCAAGCAAATCACTCTCGATGCCCTGCAGGCCGGTGCGATCGATTTCGTCGCCAAGCCCAAGACCGATCTGGCGCGAGGCCTGAATTCCATGCTGGTCGAGTTGCGTACCAAGATCAAAATCGCCTCCACGGCGAATGTATCGCATTGGAAAAAACAACGGCAGGAGGGAGGCACCGTGGCTCCAGCCGTGCGGGCCCGCAGCGCCTCGCTGGCGGAATCCACGGACAAGATTATCGCCATCGGCGCTTCCACGGGCGGAACCGAGGCCATCAAAGAAGTCATCACGCGCTTCCCCGTGGCCACGCCGGGCGTGGTGATTGTTCAGCACATGCCCGCCGGCTTCACCAAACTCTTTTCGGAGCGCCTCAATACGCTGTGCCAGATGGAAGTGAAGGAAGCGGAGAATGACGATCGCGTCATGCCGGGGCGCATTCTGATCGCACCGGGCGGCCTGCACATGTCGCTGGTTCGATCGGGCGGCGTGTATCGTGTGCAAACCAAACCGGGCGACACAGTCAACGGTCACTGCCCGTCTGTCGAAGTCTTGATGCGTTCGGTGGCGGAATATGCAGGCGCGAACTCCGTGGGTGTCATGCTCACCGGCATGGGCGGAGATGGAGCCGATGGAATCAAAGCTATGCGCGATGCGGGCGCCCGGACGTTTGCACAGGACGAAGCCAGTTGCGTCGTGTTCGGCATGCCCAAAGTGGCCTGGGAACGCGGCGGCGTCGAAAAACTGGTTCCGCTGAAGGAAATGGCCGACGTTGTGCTGGATGTCTTTGAAAGATAGTTATGGGTACCATCCTGATTGGAATTGGTGATTTCGGCGCGTCCAAAACGCCCGGCGACATTGTCAAAACGATGGCGTTGGGCTCCTGCGTCGCCGTGATGTTTTTGGTGCCCAAGACGCGCACCATCGGAATGGTGCACATCGCCCTGCCCGAATCCAAAATTGATTTGAGCAAGGGGGCCGCCAAGCCGGGGCATTTTGCCGACACGGGAATTCCGGCTCTCTTGGAAGAGGTGCGCCGCGTAGGCGGAGCCGTGATGATGAATGAAATTTTTGTCAAAATCGCTGGAGGCGCCAATGTACTCGGATCCTCCAATACGTTCGACATCGGCCGGCGCAATGTTCTGGCGGTGAAGAAAAAACTGTGGCAGATGGGCACGGGACCTGTGGCCGAAGACGTAGAAGGACATTTCAGCCGAACCGTGACGGTGGATGTGTCTTCGGGAACCATTGAATTATCGTCACCGGCAAAGGGAAAATGGACATTATGAACTGCGACATTGTCGAAGCCAGTAGACGCGTCAAGCCGCTGTCTCCATCGTTGATCAACCTGCTTCAGGTGACGGCCAAGCGTGACCACGCGCTGAGTGACGTGCACAGCATCATCCAACTGGATCCGGTCCTGACGGCCGCCATCCTGCGGGCCGCCAATTCGGCGGCTTTCCGGAAATCGGAAATCGTGGACTCCCTGAACACGGCCGTTTCGCTATTGGGCGAACGCTTTGTGGTGGGGGTGGCCATGGATCTTTGCTCGGATGGCTTCTTTGAACAACCGCTCGCCGGATACGAAAGCGAAGCCGGCGACTTGTGGCGCCACAGCATCAAGACGGCCATCGCCGCCCGTCTGGTGAGCCGATATGCCCGGCGCCCGGTCGACAGCAATCTGGCCTTCACGGCGGGTATTTTGCACGACATCGGCAAGGTGGTGCTCTCCTCTTTTCTGGAGGGATCCGCCCGGCAACTGGCAATGTCCGTGGGGCAAGAGGCCGACAGTCTTTCGTATCTCGATGCGGAAAAGAAAAAATTGGGCAGCAACCATTGCGAGGCCGGGTTGGCCCTGTCCAAGCTCTGGCGCTTGCCGGAATGCTATCAAGCCGCCATTGCGTTCCACCACGAGCCGGACAAGGCTCCCGAGGCGCTCATCCCCTTTGTATTTGCGGTTCATATGGGAGACACCCTCGCCATGATGTCCGGGGCGTCCACCGGTGCCGACGGAATGCTCTATCCCCTGCATCCGGGACATGTGAACTATTTTAACCTAACGTCGGAAACAACCCAACTCATCGTGCTCCACATGGAAGAGGAATATACCGCCATGTGCTTGTCGATGGAAAACCGTAAGGGTGCAGGAGAATAACCATGCCGTTGAAAATTTTAATTGTGGATGATTCAGCCACGGCACGCATGTTCGTGCTTCGTTGCTTGCAGATTTCGCGCGTATTCGCGTCCGCCGAGTATTTAGAGGCCGGCAACGGCGTGGAGGCGCTCAAATTGTTGCATGAGAATTCGGTAGCAATGGTCTTCACTGACCTGACCATGCCGGAAATGGATGGCGAAAGCCTTTTCAAGAGAATTATGGCCAACCCCAAGCTCAACGAGATTCCGGTGGTTGTCATCTCCAGCGCCGGCAATCCGGCCAAAGATCGTCAACTGCTGGACATGGGTGTGCGCGCCGTAGTGAAAAAGCCCGTCTCACCGGCGAAGCTGGCCGAGGTGTTTCACGGGATGAGCGATCTGCCAAAATAGGGAAGGAATGGATCATGTGGGAAGAACTGGAATCACAAAAAAATCCAATGGTTAGCCCGAGTGTACCTCCGACCGACGCCTGGGGCGGCGGATTGGATCAGTCCTCACCCTCCGCGCCATTGGAGGGCGAAAAGCCTGACAATTTTGGCGATTTGCTCCACGGTGCCATCCAACTGTCGATGGAGGAAATGATTTTTCTACCCGTGGAAAAACGGGCCATGCTCATTGCGGCCTTGGCTGTTCTCGAACCCGTTCGAGGCACCATCCAATTCATCATGACGCCCAAACAAGCGCGCGACATTGCCATGGCGATTCATGCCTGCGATCCGGATGCCTTGACCGAAAAAATGGTATCGGACTCAGCCGCTGAACTGATCAATACCGTTGCCGGACAACTGGCCTCCACGCTCCTACCCACGGACCAAACTTTCACGCTAGGCCTTCCTACCGTGTTGGTTACCGGTCATGTCGAGCATCATGAGCCGGTGTGCGCGCTGTTCATGAAGTTAGCCGACGAGATCTTCCAACTAGTGATTTCCGGGAAAGAACTCCTTGCGCTGTGCAATCCCTCTGCAAAGAATGAAGCATTGTCCCCCTCCCTCCCCGCTTCGCCCCCTCCAACCGAATCGACTCCGCTTGACCCCGATGCAGGAACGCTTGAATAAGTTTCTTCTTTTCGGGAAGATGAACACGGTTTCAGAGAATGTTGCTTAGAAAGGTCACGATTCGATGAAAACATTGATTGTGGAAGATGATCCCACCTGTTGTGTGCTGCTCCAGACCATCCTCGAGGAATATGGCCCTGTGCAAACAGCCGGAAACGGAAAACAAGCCATCGAGATTGTCCGCGAAAGCTTAAACAAAAAAGAGCCGTTCAACTTGATCTGCATGGATATCATGATGCCCGAGATGAATGGGCAGCAAGCGGTGAGTGCCATTCGCACCATGGAAGAAGAACGCGAAATGTTTTCCAACGGCGCCACCATCATCATGACCACCTCGATCGATGACGAAGAAAGTGCCAAAATCGCCTACGCCAATTTTTGCGACCTCTATGTCGTCAAGCCTATCGAAAAAGGGCCCCTCCTCGAGGAACTGCGCAAACTGGGCTTGATCAAATGATTTTTTTGGGCCTCTCATGCGCATCTTGATTGCCGAAGATGATTCGACCTCACGATCCCTGTTATCCGAGGTGTTGAAAAAAATTGGCCACGATGTCGTGGAGACCACCGATGGGGAACAAGCGTGGGCCGTGATGCAGCAGCCGAATGCCCCTCGCGTGGCCATTCTGGACTGGATGATGCCGGTGATGGATGGGCTGGAAGTCTGCCAGCACATCCGGAAACGAGGCGAAGAAACCTACGCCTATATCATCATTCTGACGGCCAAGGGAATGAGGGGCGACATCGAGGCCGGATTTGAAGCCGGTGCAGACGACTATCTGATCAAGCCGCTCATCATTAGCGACCTGAAGCAGCGGCTCCGCGTGGCACAACGGATTCTGAACGCTGAAGATCGCCAATTGGAGGCTCGGGGCCAGTTGGCCATTTTGGCAGCGGAGATGCAACAACTCGCCGAGGAACGCGCCAAACTATTGGTACATGCCGATCGCCTCGCCACGCTGGGAACCCTCTCTGCGGGCATCGCCCATGAAATCAACAACCCCGCTACGTTCATCGCCGGCAATGCCCAAACGATTGAACGCGCATGGGCCGTGGTGGCCCCCCATATCGTGGATTCCGGCAAAGATCCCCGAATTCCCATGATCCTGCAGGAATTTCCCCAAATGGTGAAGGGCATTCGAGAGGGCGTTTCGCGAATTTCAAAAATCGTCAACGGCCTCAAGAGCTATTCCCGCCAAGGGGCCATGAACAAGCAGATTTTTTCCGTGGCGGAAGCCGTCGATGCGTGCCTCTCCCTGTGCCATAACCTCTTGAAGAACCGCGTGAAGGTGGTCCGGCGCATTCCAGAGGGTCTGCCAAACGCCTTGGGCGACATCCGCCAGATCGAACAAGTCCTCACCAATCTGCTGACGAATGCGGCGGACGCCCTGTCCGGGCGCGAAAACCCCTGCTTGTGCATCGAGGCGGGAGTCTCCGGTAAAAAGGTGCGAGTGGCCGTCACCGACAATGGGCCCGGCATGAAGCCCGAGTCCATCGCCCACGTATTCGACCCCTTCTTTACAACCAAGGAAGAAGGCAAAGGCACCGGGCTGGGCCTGCCGATTTCCAAGGGCATCATTGAAGCCCACGGTGGAACCATGGATGCGTGGAATGTCTCCGAGGGCGGAGCTCAATTTTCCTTTACGTTGCCGATCGCGGCTGCCGATGAAAAAATGGAGGTCTTGTGAAGGGTCGACTATTGGTGGTGGACGACGAAGCCGAACTGCGCGAAATGCTGGTCCGGCACTTTCGATTGATGGGTTATTCCGCGGAACAGGCCGGTAACGGCTGCGAAGCACTCGAGGTTCTGGCCCGTTGCCGCATCGATGTCGTCATCAGCGATATCCGCATGCCCGAAATGGATGGCGTGGCCCTCTTGCGAGAAGTGCGGCGGCAGTATCCCATGATTCGCGTCATCATGATCACCGGCTATGTCACGCTTGAAAATGCCTTGGCCTGCATGCGAAATCAGGCCGACACCTGCATCTTCAAACCCATTCAAGACATGGCCGAGCTGGAACAAGCGGTAGAATCCGCCTTGGAATCGCTGGCCCGCTGGAATCGAAAATTCCGCGAACTGCAGGGCATGAAGCCAACCGATGAAGGAAAACAATTGTGAGCTCTTTTGAAGAAGGCATCGATCCGGAATTGCGGGCGGAGTTCATTGACGAATCCCTCGATGGCCTCCAGAGGGTGGCCGCCCTGCTGGTGGACTTGGAGGCCAACCCCGACAAGGCCGATACCATTCAGGCCATCTTCCGGCCTGTTCACTCCATCAAAGGCAACTCTGCCTATTTTGGGTTGCTCCAAACCAAGGCGCTCGCCCATGAACTAGAATCTCTCTTGGACCTGGTTCGCAAGGGAGCCTTGTCGCCCGATGCTACCGTGGTGGGAGCCCTGTTACAGGGAACCGACGACCTCGCCGCGATGCTGAGCCGCGTGCGTAGCGGTCAACCCGAAACGCCCGACCCTGCGGCATTCGCCCGCTTCCTAGAGGATATCCGCGAAATCACCAGCAATGAAAAGGTGGATGAAACCGCACTGTGGATCAGCTTGCTGGAAAAAATCCAAGGATTGCAAAATCCCTGTCTGTTGAAACAAACCACGCGCCTTGCACAAAGTAGCCCCGCCGGTCGTAAAGCGTTGGGCCAGCAAAGCGATTCCCCCACCGGCACCGATCACTGGCCCGAAGCCGCCAAAAAACTGGCCGCTCGAATGGCCGACTGCATGTCAGCTCCTTCCGCCGCCGAGGCGCGCCCCCTGCTGGAAGCCTGTCTCGCCCAAGGAACGGCGCCCCAGCTCGAAACGCTGGCCACCAAAATTCGTTCCGATTTCGAAGTACTCGTTCGTACCGTCGGGCTAGGCGATCCGGTCTCTCGCTCCCTAATTCCCAAGCATCTGGCCAGCCTGTTTCCCCACTCCGCAGTCCCCAAACCCGAGAGCGCAAAAAAAACTGCGCCTGCACCTTCCTCCCCCCCCCCTGCTGCATCGGCACCGGTCCAGCAGGAAAGCAAAACCATGCGGGTTCCCGAAGAGCGTATCGACGCATTTCTGGCCCACGTCGGCGAACTGGTCACGATTAGCGAAATGTATAGCCACCTTTATGTGAGCCTTTCGTCCGGCACAGACAGCCAGAAAGCCGCGCTGGAGCTTCGCCGCATCAATGAATCGTTCGACCAATTATCTCTGGCTCTGCAGCACAGCATCATGCAAATCCGCAAGCTCCCGATTTCCGGCATTCTCAGCCGCATGCCGCGACTGGTGCGCGACATTGCCGATGCGCGTGGCAAACAAATCGAAACCGTGATTTCGGGCGAAGACATTATGGTGGACAAGAGCCTCGTGGATGCCTTGGACGCCCCCCTGACCCACATGGTGCGCAATGCGGCTGACCACGGCGTGGAACTTCCCTCTGAACGCCAGGCCGCAGGCAAAACGCCCAGAGGAAAGATTTCCGTGTCCGTGACGGAGTCCGCCGACGACATTGTGTTGGCCGTTTCCGACGACGGGCGAGGCATCAATCGACGTGCCTTGGCCGACAAAGCCATCAAGATGGGCATTCTGGCTCCCGACGCAACGCTGACCGAGGCCGATATGATTCAGCTTCTCTTCATGTCGGGCGTCTCCACCGCCAAAGAGGTCACGGACGTCTCTGGACGAGGGGTTGGCATGGATGTCGTGAAACGCGCAGTCGAAGAATTGGGCGGAAGAATCGATGTGTCCAGCCAACCCGGCCAAGGCACCCTCATGAACTTGCGTTTGCCCAAAACGGTCACCACCCAGATTTTGGATGGCTTCATCGTCATCGCGGATGGCTGTCGCTACGTCTTTCCACTCAAGAGCATCCAACGCTGCTTCCGCCCGGCACCGACCGACCTGTGCCCCGTGCAGGGCAAGGGCCTATGTGTGAAGGACGGTTCGGGCCTGTTGAGAGTTCTGAACCTCTCCGAACATCTCGGCATACGCCCCGAAGGAAGTGCTGCCCACAACATTCAAAATGGAATCGTCGTCGTGGTGGAAGGCACCGAACAGACCGTCGCCGTCCACGTGGATGCCATCGATGGTGTTCGCCGCGTCGTCTTGAAAAGCATCGTGGGAATGGGCCAGGAAAAAGGAACATTCGCCGGCGGCGCCATCATGGGAGACGGACTGGTGGCCCTCGTCCTCGATGTCGAAAAAGTGGTCGGAAAAGGCCATGCCCGAAAAGGCCGGAATTAGCCCGTTTTCCACGACAGAAATTACCCATGACCCCCTGAATGAATTCTTGAATCCAACCGCTAAATCATAGAGAATGCAACCCGTATCGCTGAACCACGAACGAGTACGCCAGAAGGAACCTTGAGACATGAAAACACTAATTGTGGAAGATGACTTCACCTGCCGCCTTTTGCTTCAGGAAATGCTGAAAGAATATGGGCCTGTTCATGTCGCAGTGAATGGCAAGGAAGCCTTGGATGCGATTCGCACAGGTCTGGATGCCCAAGAGCCCTACGACTTGGTCTGCATGGACATCATGATGCCGGAAATGGATGGCCAGCAAGCGGTGACGGCCATTCGCTCCATGGAAGAAAGCCGTGGCATCATCTATACCGATGGAACCAAGATTGTCATGGTGACGGCGCTCGGAGACATGAAGAATGTCAGCGGCGCATATGGACGCCTCTGCGATTCCTATCTCGTCAAGCCCATCGACAAGAAAGCCTTGCTGATCGAACTGCGCAAGCTCAAGCTGATTTCCTGAAGCGCAAGGAAACCCAGGCCCGGTCGGCATCTCTTCGAACAAGACGTGTCGCACCCTAAAAAAGGTTCCCATGCGCATTCTGGTTGCCGAAGACGAGTTGATTATTCGAACCCTCTTGGGAGACGTGCTGAAAAAAAGCGGGTTCGACGTTGAAAAAGTTTCCAATGGCGCCGACGCGTGGAAGGCCATGCAACAACCCGATGCCCCCTCCTTGGCGATTCTCGATTGGATGATGCCCGAACTCGATGGATTGGAAGTCGTACGCCGCATCCGCGCCAAAGAAACCACCCGCCCCCCCTACCTCATTCTCCTCACCGCACGCGACAGCAAAGTGGATTTGGTGGCCGGGCTTCAAGCCGGTGCCAATGATTATGTCTCCAAACCGTTTGATCCCCGCGAACTGATCGCCCGCGTGGCGGTTGGACAACGCATGGTCGTCCTGCAAGAAACCTTGGCCGCACGAATCGAAGAACTGGGCCGGGCACTGGAAGAAATTAAAACCTTGCGAGGCATCCTTCCCATCTGCGCCAACTGTAAAAAAATTCGAGATGACCAAGGCTACTGGCAGCAGGTGGAGGTCTATGTCCACGATCACACGGATGCCCAATTCAGCCACGGCATCTGTCCGGATTGCCTTCGCAAACTATATCCGGACATGATCGATGAACTGGAAAAATAAGACAGAACAGGCGTTGTTGCGCTGAAATCGAGTACAGAGTATGAACGAATCCGAACAACTGACCGCCATCGTGGTGAACGACGACCCCACCCAGCTCAAGGTCCTTGCGGCCATGACACAAAAAGCCGGGCTCACCCCCCTCTCCTTCACCAGCGCCGAAACCGCCTTGGCCTCCATGTCTCCGGACCATCCGCCCCATCTCATCGTCACCGATGTGCACATGCCCGGCATCGATGGCTGGAAGTTCTGTCGGTTGCTCAAGTCGGCCGATTACGCCCCGTTCAACAAAATCCCCATCTTGGTCATCTCCGCCGTCTTTGCCGGCGATGCCCCCGATCGCATTGCCGCCGAAATCGGGGCCGACGCTTTTCTGGCCGCACCGGTGGACGGCCATCGCTTCATCCGTCAGGTCAAAGCCATCCTGCGCGGCGATCGCACGCGTCACCACCTGAGCGTGCTGATCATCGAAGATAGCCCGACCTTGTCGCACCTGCTCCAAAATGCGTTTGTGGCGGAAGGCTACCGAGCCGATGTGGCCCGTTCCATTCAGGACGTTTCCGACATCTACTCCGAAGTGCCCTACGATGTCGCCATCATCGATTATCATCTTCCGGATGGCTTCGGCGATTCCCTCCTCGAGCGTTTTCACGACGAGCGCCCCGATTGTGCCTGCATCATGATGACCGGCGATCTGGCTCCCGAACTGTCTGTCCATTGGATGAAACGCGGCGCGGCCGCCTATCTACACAAACCGTTCAGCACGGATTACCTGATGGAGCTTTGCGCCAAAGCCCGCCGCGAGCGTTCGTTGCTGCGCGCCGAAGACCTGCTTCAGTTGCGCACGCGCGAATTGCATGCCATCGAGAAGAACTTCCAATCGTTCTATGAAACCATTACCGACATCGCCGTCGTGGCCACCCTCGACGCCCGAATTCTGTTCGCCAATCCTGCCGCCGTCTCCTCGCTCGGTTATAGCCTAAAGGAAATGACGACCATGCGCCTGATGGATTGGCATCCCGCTGATCTCCGGGCACAAGCGGAGCGCGAATTTGCGGCTCTGGCCCAGGGCGAAACGATCATCAGCAGCCTACCCTTGGAAACCAAAGAAGGCCGCCGCATTCCAACAGAAATTCGCGCCTGGCGTGGAAAATGGGGCCAAGCGGATTGCATTTTCGGCATCTGCCGCGACCGTTCCTCCGAACAGGAAGCCCAAATTCGCTTCGAACAATTGTTCCATTTCAATCCGTCCCCCATGGCTCTATTGGACTTTTCGGATCGCCGTTTTGTCGAAGTGAACACAGCCTTCCTCTCCACAACGGGATTCGAAGCGAATGAAGTCATTGGAAAAACCACCAACCAACTCAATCTGCTCGTCGATCAGAAACAACAGGACGTCATCCTCCATCGGTTGATGGATCGAGAAGACATCACCAACGTGGAATTGCGAGTGCGCTGCAAAGATGGTCACATCCTCGATGGCCTCTTTTCAGGAAAGACCATTTCCATTCTGGGCGAACCTCATTTTCTGGTGGTCATTGTCAATATTACGGACCGCAAGCGCGCGGAAGAACGACTCCGAGCGAGCCAAGAAGAACAGCAACACTTGATCCATAATCTCCATGCGGGCGTGGTCGTGCACGCAGCGGACAGTCGAATTCTCATGGCCAACAACCAGGCGGCAACCTTGCTGGGATTGAGCATCGAAGAAATGACCGGAAAAGTGGTGCAGGATCCCTCCTGGCGTTTTGTCCATGAAGACATGACCCCCATGCCGATCGAGGAATATCCCATCACGCATGTGCTAAATGAAAAACTCCCCATTCAAAACATGGTGATGGGCATCTTGAATGCTAAGACGCAAAACTGCATATGGGTTCTGATTCATGCGTTTCCTGAATTCGATCCGAATGGACGGATCCGTCAAGTCGTGGTGACCTTTGTCAACATCTCAGAACTGAAAAAAGCCGAAGAGGAAAAGGAAAAACTCGAGGGACAACTCATTCAAGCGCAGAAGATGGAATCCATCGGCCGATTGGCAGGCGGTGTCGCACACGATTTCAACAACATGCTCAGCGTAATCTTGGGCAACGCCGATCTGGCATTGAAATCCGTCCCCATCCATCAACCCCTCCACGCGGAGCTGGAAGAAATTCGTAGCGCCGCCGAGCGCTCCGTCGAACTGACCCGACAACTGTTGGCCTTTGCCCGCAAGCAAACGATCGAACCCAAAGTGTTGGATGTGAACCAGACAGTCGAGGGCATGATGAAAATGCTGCGGCGTCTCATCGGCGAGCACATCGATCTCGTCTGGCACCCCGGCACCCCACTCGGTTCAATCCAAATGGACCCTTCGCAGCTCGACCAAATCATGGTCAACCTCTGCGTGAATGCCCGCGATGCCGTTGCAGAAAATGGCCGGATCACCATTGAAACCTCTCCTGCCATTTTTGACAAAACCACCTGCACCCAACACGCCGACGCCCAACCGGGCCCCTATGTTCACCTCTCCGTTTGCGACAACGGGTGCGGCATGAAGCCCGACATTCTGGCACAAGTGTTCGAACCCTTTTTCACCACCAAGAAGGAAGGCCTCGGTACCGGTCTCGGCTTGGCCACCGTCTATGGCATTGTCAAACAGAACCAAGGCATCATTGAAGTCAACAGCCATCCCAGTCGCGGCACCACCTTCCACATCTACCTGCCCCAGTTGACAAGCAAACCCACCCTCAAGGTCGAAAATCCGGCCGAATCACCGTCCAAACCCAGCCAAGAGACCATCCTGCTGGTGGAAGACGAGCCCGCCATCCTCCGCATGGGCAAATTGATGCTGGAGCGCCAAGGCTACACCGTTCTTCCGGCCGACACGCCTTCACAAGCCCTGCAACTCGCCCAACACTTTCCGAATCCCATTCACCTGCTCATCACCGATGTCGTCATGCCCGAAATGAATGGGCGCGACCTCGCCAAAAAAATTCTCGCGGCCAACCCCCACCTCAAGGTTCTCTTCATGTCCGGCCACACGGCCGATATCCTGGCTGACGATGGGGTCATGAGCAACAACGTCCATTTTCTCCAAAAGCCCTTCACCATCCATAGCCTCGTGGCGGCAACCTCCCGCGCCTTGAAATCGCTCCCACTCGAATGACCCCATCCTCCGAACATCCAGACAAGGAATCCACCATGAATCCTGCCCTGCCGCTGGCCATCGTGGTCAACGACGATCCCACTCAACTCGAATTACTGTGTGGACTGACTCGCATGGCAGGCCTTGAACCCCTCCCCTTCACCAGCGCCGAAGCGGCCTTGGCGGCCATAGACCCCGATCAGCCCCCCACGCTGATTGTCACGGATGTGCATATGCCCGGCATCGATGGCTGGAAGTTCTGCCGCCTCCTGAAGTCCTCTGATCATGCGGCCCTCAATAAGATTCCGATTCTGGTGGTTTCGGCTGCTTTTTCGGGAGAGGCCCCCGAACGGATCACCGCCGAAATCGGCGCCGATGCCTTTCTGGAGGCCCCCGTGGATGGTCGCCGCTTCGTGAAGCAGGTCGCATCCATCCTGCGCGGAGACCGCAACCGGCAACCGCTGAGCGTCTTGATCGTCGAGGATTGTGAGGGACTTTCGTCCCTGCTGCAGCACGCCTTTGTGGCGGATGGCTACCGCGCCGATTCCGCGCCCACGCTTCAAGCCGCTCAAGAAGCCCTCTCCGAAGTCGCGTATGATGTCGCGCTGATCGATTACCACTTGCCCGATGGCTTTGGCGATTCGCTACTCGACACCCTCCACCTCACGCAACCCCAGTGCGCCTGCATCATGATGACGGGCGATCTGGACCCCTCCCTGTCGGTCACCTGGATGAAGCGCGGTGCCGCCGCCTATGTCCATAAACCCTTCCACCCCGATTATCTTCTGGAACTTTGCGCAAAAGCCCGACGAGAGCAATCCCTCCTGCGTATGCCCGCCCTGCTTGAAAAGAAAATCGAAGAACAAAATAAAGCGAATGAACAATTGGCAGAGAACCAAGAGATTCTTTCTCTGTTCATGAAACACTCGCCCGTCTACACCTACATCAAGGACGTCACCGCGACCCAAAGCCGCGTCTTGATCGCCAGTGAGAATTTTCTAGAAATGGTCGGCATTTCAGGCTCTCAGATGGCGAACAAGACCATGGAAGAGTTGTTCCCTCCCGATTTTGCGGCAAAAATCACGGCCGATGACTGGGCCGTGGTGAAGAATGGCAATGTCTTGAGGCTGGACGAAGAGCTAAATGGAAAATCCTACATCACGATCAAATTCCCGATCCTCCGGGATGGTCGAACCCTCCTAGCGGGGACCACCGTCGACGTCACGGAACGCAGGCAGGCCGAAAACGCGCTTAAACAAAGAGAAAGCTATTTGAGCGCCATTATTGAAAATCAACCCGGCCTCGTATGGCTGAAAGATGCCGAAAGCTGCTTTCTTGCCGTCAATCAGGCCTTCGTCACTTCGTGTGGTCGAACAAGCCCCGATCAGATCATCGGCAAAACGGATCTGGATATCTGGCCCCGCGAATTAGCCGAAAAATATCAATCCGACGATCGACGGACCATGCAGAGCGCCTCCTCCATCACGGTGGAAGAGCCCATTTCCATCGAGGGCCAATCTCGTTGGTTCGAGACCTTCAAAAAACCGGTCATCGACGAAAAGGGCCACATCATCGGAACCACGGGATATTCTCGCGACGTTACCAAGCGCAAACAGGCGGCTGAGGAGCTGAAGAAAAATGAATCTCTCTTCCGCTCCATCACGGAAAATGCCTTCGACTTGATCAGCTTGCTGGACATGAACTGCCACTACGTCTATTGCAACCCCTCATACCCGTTTGTTCTGGGATACTCCATCGAAGAGTTGATCGGACGAAGTGCCTTTGAACTCGTCCACCCCGAAGATCGACTCGAAATCCAAGCCGCTTTCGAAAAAGCCATTCAAGGCCAGATCGTTAACCATGCCTTTGAACTGCGCCTTCTAGACAAGAACGGCGCAGTCAAGTGGGTGAACCATCGCGCCAGCCTGCTGCTCAACGCCGACCACGTCCCCGTGCAGATTCTGCTGATGGGCACCGACGTCACCGCGCATAAACGCGAAGAAGAGCAAAAGGAAAAGCTCGAAACCCAATTGCTTCAGGCCCAAAAGATGGAATCCATCGGCCGTCTGGCTGGCGGTGTGGCCCACGACTTCAACAACATGCTGGGGGTCATTCTGGGTCATGCCGAACTCGCACTCGAAAACACAACGCCCAGCCAATCCATTTACGCGGATTTGCAAGAAATCCGAAAAGCCGCCGAACGGTCGGCCGGCTTGACCAAACAACTTCTCGCCTTCGCTCGCAAGCAAACGGCAGCTCCCAAAGTGCTCCATCTCAACGAAACCATCGAGGGTATGCTGCAGATGATTCGCCGCCTCATCGGCGAACAAATCGAACTGAAGTGGCAGCCCTCCCCCGACATCGGCCCCGTCAAGATCGATCCCACGCAGATTGACCAAATCCTCGTTAACCTCTGCGTGAATGCGCGTGACGCCATCGATGGCAGCGGCCACATTCAGATTGAAACTCGCGCCTTGGTCTTCGACGAAGAAACCTGCGCAGGACACGTGGGCATGTCGCCGGGCGACTACATACGACTTTCGGTGAAAGATTCCGGGTGCGGTATGGACGCCGAAACCGTCTCCCAGATTTTCGAACCGTTCTTCACGACTAAGGGCGTTGGCAAAGGAACCGGCCTCGGCCTTGCCACCGTGTACGGCATCGTCAAGCAAAACCATGGCATCATCGAAGTCGACAGTTCCATCGGCAACGGAACGACATTCCACGTCTATCTACCCCAACACGGTGCCCCGGCTTCTCTGAATCCAGATGCCTCTGGCGCCGCCTCGACAAAGCCATCCGCCGAAACGGTCCTGCTCGTGGAAGACGAACCCGCGATCCTGACCATGACCAAGAATATGCTCCAGCGCCAAGGCTACACCGTGTTGGCTGCCGCGTCTTCCAGCGAAGCCATTCACATGGCGCAAGACCACAACGGCAAAATTGACGTGCTGATCACCGACGTGGTCATGCCCGAAATGAATGGTCGGGACCTCGCCCGCACCTTGCTCTCGCTCTTTCCTAATCTGAAACGACTCTTCATGTCGGGCCATACCGCCGATGTGCTGGCTCACCACGGTATGTTGGATGAGGGAGTTCATTTTATTCAAAAACCGTTCACGCGAAAAGCGTTGATCGATAAAATTATCGATGCCCTCGAGGTTCGAAAACCTGTATGACGACCCCCTCTAACCTCCACCCGTTCCGCAACCCATTTCTCATTTTGGTGGTGACACTTCTCGCCATCCTCTTCTCCGCAGGAATGGTGCACCGCGCAGCCAACGACATGCGAGAAGAACTCCTCCACACTGCCCTACTGGTCACACAGGCCGTGGATGTGGAGCAGATGAATTCCCTTTCTTTTACGGCCGATGACAAATCATTGCCGGCATTCCAGCAGATGAACCAACGAATGCGGGATCTCGTTTCCCCCCTCCGGTTGAGCTGGCTTCCCTCGCAACAGTACATTTCCATCTACAGCATGCGACTGCGCGATGGAATCATCGTTTTCGGCCCCGAAAGTATTCCCGCCGGCGATCCAACCTCTTCCCCCCCGGGAACCCCCTACAACAACCCACCCCCGGAATTGCAGGACGTGTTTGCCCTTCGTGTTCCCACCACCGCCAGTCCCTATACGGACGAGTATGGAACCTTTCTCAGCGCATTTGTTCCGTTGCCCGAAACCCCATCCTCTCTGTCCCCCACCGTGATCGGAATCGATGTTAAAGTCCACGACTGGAAATGGAGTCTCGCCGCACGCACCGCCCTGCCCATTGGACTGATCTGGGCATTGTGGATTATTTTTATGACGGGACTGGCCGCCCATCGCCACTCCGCCCCTTCCACCCGTCTCGTCCGCCGTCGCCTCCTTCTGCCCTTGACCGCCATGCTGGCTCTTTTATTGCTCGGCTCGGGGGCTCTTCTGGTGCAGTTATATCGGACCGGTCTGGACGAACACGTGAAAACTCTGGGATCGGCCATTCAAGCGGAAATTGATTCGGATCTGGACACTCAAGCTTCGGGCTTGGCCATTGCATTGCAGGCCATCACAGCCGAACCGCGCGTGATTCAGGCTCTTGCTGAAAACGATACAAAGCAACTGCAAGCGGATTGGCAATCCGTGTACGATGGAATGCATCGCGAAAATCAACTCACACATTTCTACTTCTTGAATCAAAATCGAGTCTGCCTCTTACGGCTTCACAAACCCGAAAAAAGCGGCGACACGATTAACCGATACACGGCGCAGAAGGCAGAACAAACCCGACAAACCACCTGGGGCATTGAATTAGGCCCATTGGGAACCTTCACCTTGAGAGTGGTGCAACCCGTCATTCAAAATGGAGTTCTTCTGGGCTTTGTGGAGCTTGGAAAGGAAATTGAAGACGTCCTGAACGGCGCACGGAATCGCTTCGGCGGTGAAATCGCTCTCGCCATTCGCAAGGACAAGGTCGACCGATCCCAATGGGAAGAAGGTATGCGCATGCTGAATCGGGATGCCAACTGGGATCAGTTGCCCGACTTCGTGATCTCCTATGCATCACAAGGTCATTTGCCCGATACGTTCGCCTCCATGGCAACCACGCACCCGATATTAAACGATACGAATCCCTTTAAGAACGTGGATGTCGAATATGCGAGCACCTTCTGGCGCCTGCTGACCATCCCCATTTCGGATGTCGCGGAAACCCCCGTGGGGTATTTGATCCTCATGCGAGACATCACGCTGACTAAAGCCGCATTTCAGCAACTCCTCTATATCTCAGGTGTCTCCAGCAGTCTTCTATTGTTGGGCCTTCTGGGTTTCGTTTGGGTTCTTCTGCGCCGAACGGATAAGGGCATTCTCGCGAGGGAACGCGAGTTGCGCGAAAGCGAAGAAAAACACCGCATTCTGTTCCATGATTCGCCCGATGCCTATTTTATCGTTTCCGAGGGTCGCGTGGTGGACTGTAACCGCCAAACCGAGCGAATGCTGAAAGGTACTCGCGAACAACTGTTGGGCTTGTCACCCGGCGACTTTTCACCCGAGTTTCAGCCCAATGGCGTTCTTTCTACTGAACTGATCCAAGCCGATATCAAGAAGGCCCTGCAAACCGGCAACCATCAATTTTTTTGGACGCATCGTCGATTGGATGGGTCGGATTTCTTTTCTGAAATCAGTCTGAGCCCGTCCACGATCAAAGGAAAACCCGTTCTGTTTGTGTCCATGCGCGACCGCACGGAAGAGCATCTCCTCGAACATAACTATCACACCTTGTTCAATCAAATGCTCGATGGATTTGCCCAGCACGAGATCATCTGCGATTCACAGGGCCGACCCATCAACTACCGCTTTTTGGCCGTTAATCCTGCTTTTGAGCGCATGACCGGGCTGAAAGCCAATGACATTTTGGGAAAAACCGTGCTGGACGTTATGCCCTCCACCGAAGCGTATTGGATCGAGACCTATGGCCAAGTGGCGCTGACGGGTAAACCCGTTTTTTTGGAAAACTATTCCAGGACCCTATCCAAGTGGTTTCAGGTGTCGGCCTTCCGCCCCGCCGCCAATCAATTCGCCTGCGTCGTTTCCGATATCACTGAGCGCAAGCAAGCCTCTAGCCAAATCCGATTCCATCTCGAATGCCAAAAGGCCGTCTCGGAAATTTCCGCCCGCTTCCTCGCCTCCACCTCCGATACGTTGAGTGCGGCATTCGACGACATGCTCGCGCGCCTCGGAGCCCTGTTCGGCATGGATTGTTGCACGGTCATTCAATTTTCCAGCCAAGGCTCCCTCATGAGCCAGACAAACGAATGGTGCGCTCTCGGTGTGTCCAAACAGAAAGATCGAATCCAAAACTTCCCCACGGCAATGGCCCCCTGGTGGATGAAGCAACTCGCTCTCGGCAAACCCATCCATATTCCACTCGTGAGCAAATTGCCCGAAGAAGCAGCTATCGAACGCGAGGAATTCCTCGCCCAATCCATTCAGTCTTTGCTGAGTATTCCCATGGCCACGGAAAATGGAGAACTGCTCGGCATGCTGGTCTTGGATGCCGTCCAACGCCCCCACACGTGGTCCGAGGAGCAAATGGCCCTGTTGCAAGTGGTGGCCGGAATTGCCACCTCCGCCATGAATCGAACTCGCGCCTCGGAAGCACTCGCCCGCGAGTCGGAAGAGCGCCGCATCCTCCTCGACAACATCCAAACGCAAGTCTGGTACCTGACGGACGACCACACCTACGGGGGCGTGAACAAAGCCCACGCCTCCTTCTTCGGCGTTCGCAAGGAGGATCTGGCCAATAAGAGTCTTTTTGACGTGATGCCCGCCGATGTGGCCGAAATCTCCCGCCTCAGCAATGTCGAAGTGTTCCAATCTGGAAAAACCGTTCATACGGAAGAATGGGTGGACAACGGAAAAGGGGACCTCCATCTGCTTTCTCTCCAGAAAACACCCAAATTGCGCCGCGACGGCTCCGTCGAATATATCGTCGTCTCCGCCGAAGACATCACCGAGCGCAAGTATGCCGAAGAAGCGCTTGCGGAAAGCAACGAACGAATGCGAACGCTGGCGCAACAGGTGCCCGGCGTCATCTTTCAATATCAACTGTTCCCCGATGGACACGACGCCTTCCCCTTTGCCTCTGACCACATTTGGGATCTGTATGAAGTGACCCCCGAAGAGATTCGCCATGACGGATCCAAAGCTCATTCCCGCTCCCACCCGGAGGATTTTGAACGCGTTCGAACGAGCATCCATGAGTCCAAAGATCATCTCACGACATGGCAATGCGAATTTCGCGTCATCTTGCCCTCCCGAGGAACGATCTGGCTACGCGGCAGTGCCAACCCGATTCTGCAACCCGACCAGAGCGTCCTCTGGAATGGATATATCTCCGACATCACAGAAATCAAAAATGCCGAAATCGAATTGGCCCTCTCCCAAGAACAATTTGCCCTTGCCGTCTGGGGAAGCAACGATGGCATCTGGGATTGGAATCTCGCCACAAACGAACTCTACCTTTCCGCCAAATGGAAAGAGCAACTGGGATATCGCGACGACGAATTGCCCAACGAATATGCCATGTTCGAGAGCCGGATTCATCCAGGTGACAAGCCTCGCGTTCAGGCACAACTTCAACGCTATCTGAAAGGTCTGGATCGGAAATTCGACATCGAGTTCCGGTTGCGGCACAAGGATGGCTCCTACCGTTGGATGCGCGCGCGCGGTGAAGCCGTTCGCGATGCCAACGGCATCGCCACCCGCATGGCGGGGTCGCATACGGACATCACCGAAAGCAAGCAAGCGGCAGATGAAATGCAGCTCCTCAGCCGTCAGCTTCGCGAAGTCATTGACCTTGTTCCTGCGTATATTTTTGCAAAGGACATCGAAGGGCACTTCCTGATGGTCAACTGGGCCATGGCCGAAGTCTTCAAACTCACACCCGAAGCCGTGGTCGGCAAAACGGATCCAGAATTGGGAACCCCCGAAGAACAGATCGCCGAATACGCCAAAACCGAAAAGAAAGTCATCGAATCGGGTTCCCCCCTGCTCGTTCCGAATGAGCGAATCCTCCGTAAAGACGGTACGCTCGGCTGGTTCCAAACCGTAAAAATGCCGTATGCCCATCCGGGCTGTGAAAAACCTGCCGTTTTGTGCGTGGCCACCGACATTACCGAACGCAAGAAAACGGAGAATGCGTTGCTCAATGCCAACATCGAGATGGAAGAAGCCATGGCTCGCGCCAATCAGATGGCCATGCAAGCCGAGGTCGCCAATGTCGCCAAAAGCGATTTCCTCGCCAACATGAGCCACGAAATCCGAACCCCCATGAATGGGGTCATCGGCATGACCTCCCTTCTCATCGACACGCCCCTCAACAGCGACCAGCGACGCTATGCCGAAATCATTCGATCCAGCGGCGACTCCTTGCTCACCCTCCTGAATGACATTCTGGATTATTCCAAAATCGAGGCCGGTAAACTGGCCGTCGAAACCACGGATTTGGATTTGGAAAAAACCTTGCAGGAAGTCATCGACACCATGGGGGCAAGAGCCCAAAGCAAAAATCTCGAACTGACTTGCAAGATGGAACCCCAAGTGCCGAGACACTTGCGCGGCGACCCCTCGCGCTTGCGTCAGGTGCTCAATAATCTGGTAGGCAATGCCATCAAATTTACCCAGCAGGGCAACATCACCATTTTCGTCTCCAACATTCCCATCCCGCCCTCGGCCCCCCATACCCCACATTCTGCGCTTCTTCGTTTTTCCGTCAAAGATACCGGCATCGGAATTCCCGACGACAAACAAGACCTCTTGTTTAACAAGTTCTCCCAAGTAGACCCCTCCACCACGCGTAAATATGGCGGAACCGGACTGGGGTTGGCCATTTGCAAGCAACTGGTGGAACTGATGAACGGCTCCATCGGCGTCATCAGCGCCCCCGGCGTGGGATCGGATTTCTGGTTCTGCATTCCGTTTGAAATCCAGACTCAGCCCAAGCTTCGCACGCCCGGCCGCGACTCTTCGCCCGGCCATTCCGAAAAGACGAATGTCTTTGGCGGACGAGAAGTCCGGATATTGTTAGCCGAAGACAATGCCGTGAACCAACTCGTCGCACAGGGCATGCTCGGAAAATTTGGTCTTCGACCCGATATGGTCGCAAATGGAAAATTGGCGCTAGAGGCTCTTGCCCAAAAACCCTACGACATCATCTTGATGGATATCCAAATGCCCATTCTGGATGGTGTCGAGGCCACTCGGCAAATCCGCTCCGGAAAAGTCAAGGGCCCCACACCGGATTTCCCTGTCTCCAAGATTCCCATCATTGCCATGACCGCCCACGCCATGCACGGCGACCGGCAACGCTTTTTGGATGCGGGACTGGATGACTATCTAACCAAGCCGCTCAATTTGGAAGCCATTCAAGCCGTACTCCATCGTTGGCTGACCCCCAAGGCTAAAGAACCTGTGAAGGTGGAAGAGGCATCGCCCACGCCCGCGGCCTTGGAGCCCTCCATCATGGAACCGGCTGTGTTTGATAAAGAAGGCATGCTCAAGCGCCTGATGGATGACATCCCCCTCGCCAAAATGATTTGCGAAAGCTTTTGCCAAGACATCCCCCGCCAGATTTCCTTGCTGCAGCAGCAACTGAAAGAGGGCGATCTATCCACGGCCACACGTCAAATTCATACCATCAAGGGAGCCTCCGCCAATGTGGGAGGGGAAGCACTGCGCGCCTTGGCATTCGAAATGGAAAAACTGGCTCGAGATGGAGATCTGGACGCCCTGAATGCCCGCATGGATTTCTTCCTTGGCGAAGCGGAGCTACTGATTCAAGAACTGAACAGGTTTGTAACGGCGTAAGCCGTCGCCAACGTCGCGCCTACCGGGGAGCCGGCATCGATAGCGCCCTCGCCAATCGTAGCAAGGCAACGGAGGCTCGAATGTTGTGCTCCAACAACTCGCGCACCTCATCCACCGCCGCAACGCGCGCCACCGCTTCGGCAAACGACAATCCCGCCGCCTGCTCGGCTAGATAGGTCTCTTCATTCGGAAAATAGGCAGGAACAGATTCCGCGCGGGTGACCAAGGCCACCACATCGCGTTGCCAAAGCTGAATCGTTCGCAAGATCTCTTCTCGCATTTCCTTCACTCGCGCGGCGATGCGCCCCTCGATGATCTCCTTGGCAGCCTTGGTGCCCTCAGACTCTTGATCCCTCTCCGACTCCTCGGCCTTAGCCATCTCTTCCATTTCACGCAAGGGGGCTGTCAGTCGATCCGTCCACGAGATCATTTCGCACCCCTGGCGAAGCGGCGGATGCCGCAGAAGATCCATCACAACGGGCACCCATGTCGCATCGCGGGATCGATTGTCTTCCGTCACATCCACATACTGCGAACGGGACCGAATCGTCGCCAAAAGTGTAGCAGGCGAATCGGTCACCAGCACAATCAAACACTGTGGAGGCGGCTCCTCTAGCGTTTTTAACAAAATGTTCTGGGAGGTTTCATTCATTCGGTCTGCAAACAGGATGACGGCGGCCTTCCAGCCGCCTTCGTAAGACGTCAGACCAAAAAAATCAATAAGAGATCGAACCGCATCGGCCTTGATCTGCCGCGATTTGCTTTCCGGTTCGATCCATTGGATGTCGACATGTTGGCACAGAGTTGCCACTTGCGGCTCATTGAAGACCACTCCCAGCAAGGCTTTCGCGAAATCCGCACCCGCCCCGCGAGGATGTCCCGACACCATCAAAGCATGCGGCATCCGCCCTACGGCAAACGAACGGCGAAAATTCTCCAGCGCGACCTCAATCTTATTGGAAAAAGGCATCGCTCACCAACCTCCAAATATCTTCTCCAATCGGCTCCGCATGGCGCATCGCATCGACCTTGCGGAATCGCTCCGGAAAACGTCGCGCCAACTCCAGATATCCCTGACGAACCTTCTCATGGAATTCCAAAGCTTCGCTTTCAATGCGGTCATACTGGATCTTCTTGCCCACCTGACGCTTGGCGCAGCGTTGCATGCCCAGACTCACGTTCACATCCAGCAGGATCGTCATATCCGGCACCGCAGAGCCAATGGCAAAGCGGTTGATGGTCTCCATCAGTTCCACCGGGAACCCGCGCCCGAAGCCTTGATAGGCCGTCGTGGAATCCGCAAAACGATCACACAACACCCACGCGCCGCGACTCAGCGCAGGCTCGATCACATGGCGCACCAATTGCGCACGACTGGCCTCAAACAGAAGGACTTCACTTTCCGGACACGGATCCTCCCCCGCAGCGTTGTATTGCAAAATGCCCCGAATGGCCTCGCCCAGTTTGGTTCCACCCGGCTCACGAGTATAGACAACCTCGATGCCGCGCGCCTCCAACCTCGAAATCAGCATCGCCGCCTGCGTGCTCTTCCCCGCCCCCTCCGGCCCCTCAAATGTAATCAACCGCCCTTTACTCATCTTAAAGCCTCCACTCAAAATCTAGTTAGCAAGAAAACAGGAAACACATGAAAACAGGACGAATCATTTGGAAGACCCATAATACTCTCTTCCTATGCGTTTAATCGCCATAGGAATCGCATTAAAATTAATCAGCAGACCCGTCTGCACTTTTGCCGCATTCAAATAGGAACGAACCACAGCATAAAAAACGGGGTCCATCGCCTTGACCGCTTTCAGTTCAACCACGACTTTTTCCGCCACAAGCAAATCTAAACGATGCGACCCGACCACATGATCTTTGAATGTAATCGGAATAATCTTTTGGCGTTCATAGGGGATCGCCCGTGAATCCAACTCCACACAAAGAGCCTCTTCATAAACAGATTCGAGAAATCCCGGCCCCAGTTCGCGATGCACAGCGATGGCTGCCGCAATAATGGCCTCTGTCAAATCCTTGTCCTGAAACTCTCCCACCTGTTTTCCTGTGTTTCCTGTTTTCCTGCTATAATATTCTTCAAGCCTTTGTCGCCACTTGACCCTTTGGAGTGTCTTTGACAGTCCAGCCGAGGGTTGCAATCTCATCTCGCAGGGTGTCCGACAGTTTCCACTCTTTTTGCGCACGAGCGGCTTGTCGACGAGACAAAAGCTCTTGCACAGCCGCAGGAACCACGTCCACTGGCTTTTCCAGTACGCCCAATACGCCGTTCCAACGCCCGAACAACTCTCGCACCCCAACCGCCTCCTGCTCAGTCAATCCTTTAGCATCCAGAGCCGCATTTCCCTCGCGGATGGCATCAAAGAGAGCCGCCAATGCCGCCGAGACGTTCAAATCGTCATCCATCGCCGCCTCGAAGCGATCGGCCTGCGCTTGCGCCCAAGCCGGAAGTTTTCCAGCGCTTGCGCTTCCTGCCGCCTCCGCGAGACGCGCCACGAATTCATCCACGCGCCGAAGCGCGGTCCGGGCCGCATCGAGCGAGCCAAATGTGAAATTCAATGGTGCGCGGTAGTGCGTCGCCAACAATTCGTAGCGCACCTCTCGCCCCGAATAGCCTCGCGCCAGCACATCCCGTAGCGTGTGAAAATTTCCCTGCGACTTGGACATCTTGTGACCATCCACCATCAGGTGCGCACAGTGCATCCAATACGAGGCAAACGGCTTCCCGTTCGCGGCCTCGCTTTGCGCAATTTCATCCTCGTGATGTGGAAAAATGTTATCGATTCCACCCGTGTGGATATCGAAGCTCTCGCCCAAATATTTCTGGCTCATGGCCGAACATTCGATGTGCCAACCGGGACGACCCCGTCCCCACGGAGAATCCCAAGCCACATCCCCATCTTTCTCGTCCCACGCCTTCCAAAGCGCGAAATCCGCCACATTCTCCTTTTCGTATTCGTCCGATGAGATGCGAACGCCCGATCGCATGCCTTCACGATCCAAATGCGCCAATTTTCCATAGGTCGGCCATTTATCAATGCTGAAATAGATCGAGCCATCTTCAGAGCGATAGGCATATCCTTTTTCCATCAACGTAGAAATGATCGCAATCATCTCGGGAATATGTCCCGTCGCGGCTGGATAATGCTCGGCGGGCTCGATATTCAGCGTCCGCACATCATCGAAAAAGGCCTGGGCAAACTCCGCCGTGAACTGAGCAAGGGTCTTCCCGGCTTTTTGAGAGTCACGAATGGTCTTGTCATCCACATCGGTCAGGTTCATCACCTGCGTGACACGAAACCCCTTGAATTTGAGCCAGCGGCGCAATAAATCCTCGAACACATAGGCCCGAAAGTTGCCGATGTGCGCAAAGTTGTAGACCGTCGGCCCACAAGTGTACATGCGGGCATGCCCAGCCTCCAAAGGAACAAATTCCTCCTGTCGACGCGTCAAGGTGTTCTGGATGTGAAAACTCATTCGGTGGCATCCCCCTTCTTCCGTCGACGCGCAGGCTTGGCCTCCACCGCATCGGCAGCCGTTGTCTTCGCCTCCAGCAGACCTTTGGGCGGATGAAACTCCAGTTTATCCTCTCCCGACTCGACCTCGATGATTTCGCCATTCGCGATCTTGCCGCGCAAAATTTCCTCGGCCAACACGTTCTCGAGGAACCGCTCCACGGCGCGACGAAGCTGACGCGCGCCATACAAACGGTCGAAACCTTTGGCCATCAGAAAATCGAATGCCGAGGGCAGGACCGACAGCACGATTTCGCGCGATTTCAGACGAGCCGCCACCTTCCCCACTTCGATTTCCAAAATGGTGCGAACATCTTCCAGTTGCAACTGCCGGAAGACAATAATCTCTTCCACGCGGTTCAGAAGTTCGGGGCGGAAGTTTTGTTTGGAGGCTTCCAGCATTTGCTCGCGCAATTTGCCATAGTCCGCTTCCGCCGTATGCCCGGCAAACCCAAGCCCGGAACCGCGACGCGCAATGTCTGCGCCGATGTTCGACGTCATGATGATGATGGTGTTGCGGAAGTCCACCGCACGACCCAATCCATCCGTCAGACGACCCTCTTCCAAAATCTGCAACAACATGTGCATCACGTCCGGATGCGCCTTTTCGATCTCGTCAAACAACACCACAGAATACGGTCTCCGGCGCACTCGCTCGGTGAGCTGTCCGCCTTCCTCATACCCCACGTAGCCGGGAGGAGAACCCACCAACCGAGACGCATTGAACTTCTCCATGTACTCCGACATGTCAATTTGGATGAGGGCCTCGGGACTATTAAACATGAATTCCGCCAGCGATTTCGCCAGTAGCGTTTTGCCAACGCCCGTCGGTCCAAGGAAAATGAATGAGCCAATGGGACGACGGGGATCCTTCAAGTCCGCCCTCGACCGCCGAAGGGCTTTGCAGATCGACGAAATGGCATCCGCCTGCCCAATCACCGTCTTCGTCAAGACGCTTTCCATCTCCAGCAACTTGGCCGTTTCCTTCTGCTCCATCTTCTCCAGCGGAACACCCGTCCATTTCGAGACAATCAGGCGCACATCGTCTTCCGTCACTTCCACAATTTTTTCGTTATGGCTCCGGCGCCATTCCGTCAGCTCAATCTCCAGTTCGGCACGAGCCTTCCGTTCCTGATCTCGAAGTTGCGCTGCTTCCTCAAAGCGCTCGGCTTGAATCGCCTCATTCCGTTTGGCCAGCAATGCGGCAATGGACTTTTCCTTGTCCTTCACATGAGTGGGGCGTGTCATCGAACCGATCCGCGCCCGCGCCCCCGCTTCATCAATCACATCGATCGCTTTGTCGGGGAGAAACCGATCCTGCAGATAGCGCGCAGACAGGTGAACGGCCGCCTCGATGGCTTCCACAGTGAACTTGGCATGGTGGTGAGCCTCGTAACGGCCTTGTAACCCTTTCAGAATCTCAATGGCCTCGTCCTGTGTTGGCTCGCGGACCAGTACACTTTGGAATCGTCGCTCCAGCGCAGCATCCTTCTCAATGAACTTTCGATATTCGTTCAGGGTGGTCGCTCCGACCACCTGCATCTCGCCGCGCGACAATGCCGGCTTGAGAATATTCGCCGCGTCCATCGCACCTTCCGCACTGCCCGCGCCCACCAAACTGTGTAGCTCGTCCACAAACAGAATCACATTCTTCACGCGCCGAATTTCATCCATGACCGCTTTGATGCGCTCTTCAAATTGGCCGCGATATTTTGTACCCGCCACCATCAGCGCCAAATCCAGCGAAATGACCCGCTTGCCATGAAGCAATTCCGGCACCTCGCCATTGGCGATGGCTTGGGCAAGTCCTTCGGCAATGGCCGTTTTTCCAACGCCCGCCTCACCCAGCAAGGCGGGATTGTTTTTGGTTCGGCGACACAAAATTCGCATCACCCGCTCGATTTCATCCGCGCGGCCAATCACCGGATCCAGCACGCCCTTTTCTGCCAGAGCCGTCAAATCACGACCAAACGTGGATAGCGCCGGAGTCTTGGACTCTTTTTGCGCCCCGCCTTGCGGCTTCACATCCGGCGGCGGATCGCCCAGCTCCGGTTCCTGCGAATTCTTGCTTCCCGGCTCGTAATTCGGGTCCAGCTCCTTCATCACCGCCTGGCGAGCCTTTTCAACATCCACGCTCAGGTTGCTCAGCACACGCGCCGCAACGCCCTCCGCCTCGCGCAACAGGCCCAGCAATATGTGCTCGGTGCCCACAAATTCCACATTCATGGACCGCGCTTCTGTTCCCGCCAAGGCCAGCACTTTCTTGACCCGCGGCGTATACGGCACGTTCCCGACCGTCTTCATGTCCGACCCCACCCCGACCGCTTTTTCCACTTCCATGCGCACGGTATCCAAATCCAAACCCAACCGTCGCAACACGGTCACAGCAACACCTTGCCCCAGCGCAATCAGCCCCAAGAGCAAATGTTCTGTTCCAATATAGCCATGATTGAACCGGTCGGCCTCCTGCCGCGCCAGTTGCAACACTTGTTGAGCCCGTGGGGTAAAGTTGTTCATATCGTCCTCCTTGCCGTTCTGTTGGTCGGGCGGCGACTTAATTCGCGCCGTAATCTCTCTGCCCGTTTCAAATCACGTTCTTCACTCGTCATATCATGTCCCACAAGGGCCTGCAAATGGGCCGGCTGAATCTCCAACAACAGGCGGTCCACCGTTGGCATGTCAACTTTCTTGTTCAGCTCAAGCGCAATGCCCAAGCGCAATTCCGAAAGCCTTTCCAACGCTTCCTGCGTGGTCATCAGTCGCGCCGACAACAAGATGCCTTGGGCGCGCGCCGCCAGATCCGAAATGAACGAAAACCGCTCCCGTTTCAACCGTTCACGTGCATTCTGCTCATGCCCCGCAATCTCTTTCACGATCTCTTCCAAATCCGAAACAATGCGAGCCTCCGACATTCCCAACGTCAGTTGGTTCGACACCTGAAACATGTGTCCCAAGGCGGCCGTTCCTTCACCCCAGCGCCCACGCACCGTCAGCCCGATCTTGTTGAGTCCATTCATGATGGGCTCCATTTCGCTCATCAGCACCAGAGCGGGCAGATGCATCAACACGCTAGCCCTCATGCCCGTCCCCACATTGGTCGGGCAACTGGTCAAATAACCTAGGGAAGACGAGAAAGCATAGTCGAGATGGATCTCCAAGGCGTCATCCAGCGCATCCGCAGCGGCCCACGCCGATTGAAGAGCTAACCCCGATTTCAGGGCCTGAATACGCAAATGATCTTCTTCATTGATCATCACCGCCCGCTCTCGGGCTTCATCCATGCAAACGCCCGACTGGGGATGCGATCCCAACAGGTTTCGACTGATTAAGTGATTTTCGAAAAGGAGCTGACACAAAGAAGGCGTGTAATCGTCCAGCGACATTTGAACCGGAAGCTCGTTCAGAGCCGCCTCCATCACCAGACGAAGGACTTCCGCCCGCGTCTCGGGTGGCGCTTTGTCCGGAAAGGGAACGCCTCGCAAGTTCCGCGCGAGACGGACACGGCTACTCAGGGTGATTCCCCGAGCTTCCGCATAATTCTCTGCCGTTGGAACCGGAATGGAAGACGCCTCACTCATCAGGCAGGACTTTCCGCCAGCAGGGTTTTAATTTGATCTCGCAATTGGGCGGCCCTCTCATAATTCTCGCCGGCCACGGCCTGATCCAATTCCCGACGCAGTCGGGCTTGCTCCACCGAGTTTTTCATTCGGTCCGAAGCCTGGCGAGGCACCTTGCCCAAATGCTGGTCGCTATGCTGCAACGAAACCACCACCGGCAACATTTCTGCGCCAAAGAATTCGTAGCAACGATCGCATCCCAAACGACCTTTTTTCAAAATGTCCTTGCGCGTCATGCCACACGCCGGACAAACGGATGCCTTGGTAGGAGTCGATAGGTTTTCCGTATTTTCCTTCAACTGGGTCAGTTGCTCTTTCAAGTTGGCCAACACTCCCCCAAGGTCGATCGGCTGCCCATGCATGTCGATGCCCTTCTTCTCTGCACAACTTTCGCACAGGTGGAATTTCGCCACCTTCCCGTCCACAATTTGGGTCAGGTGGACACTGGCTTCATTCTGATGACAACTTTCACACAACATAGCCCGACAAGTTATCACGGCTCAGCATTTGTTTCCAGCCTCAAAACTTTTTCAGGTTCCCTCAATTTTTTGTCGCATTCCCTCCCATCCCTCCTACAATCAACCGCATGAAGTGGAAAGAGACATCCGATGCCCTCTGGTTGCCCTTGAAAGCCTGCTTCGACCTGACCACGGCCGAGCGCCGCTTCCTGCTGGGTCTCCTGTTGCTCTTCTGCATCGGCGTGGGCGCACGCTGGGTTCACAGCCGATTCGACCACCCCAACCTCTACACCCCTCCTCAGGAGCAACGCGCACCATGAATTCTTGCATTTTTTGTAAAATTGTTGCCGGCGAAATCCCCGCCATCCGCGTCTACGAAGATCAGGATGTTCTGGCCTTCATGGATATCGGCCCCCTTGTGAAAGGACATACCTTGGTCATTCCCAAGGCTCACCATAATCTGATCTCGGAAACGCCCGACGATGTGCTGGCCAAGGTCATCGCAATCGTCCGGCAAGTCGCCCAAGCCCAACGCGAAGGGCTCGGAGCCGACGGTGTCAACATCCACCAAGCCAATGGTTCCGCCGCTGGACAAGTGGTCCCCCATCTTCATTTTCATGTCGTCCCGCGCTTCCAACACGATGGACACCATTGGAATTGGACCCCCCATCCCTATGCCGAGCTGTCTGAGGCTGCCGCCCTCGCCAGCCGCATCCAAGCCGCCCTGCCCCATTGACATTATGGAATTACCGCCCTTTTCCGAAGCCGTTGCACGTATTTGCGCCCGCGACCACCGCTATGCCCCCGAGGCATTTTTGTTTTTGAATGAAGGGCTCTTGCTCACGCTCAAGCAAATTCAGGAGAAGGAAAAAAAGCCTCGCCAAATCAGCGGCGCCGAACTTGCAGAAGGCTTAAAAAATCATGCCCTTTCTCAGTTTGGCCCCATCGCCATGACGGTTCTCAACCATTGGGGAATTCGAACCACCCGCGACTTCGGTGAAATTGTCTTTGCCCTTCTTCGTGCAGGACTCCTTGGCAAAACCGAGGACGACAAGATAGAAGACTTTGATCACCTCTATGACTTTGATGACGCTTTCCGCGCGCCCTTCCGGCCCCAACCCCGCAAACAGTCTTCTGCGAAGTCCCGCCGCCCCGTTCTCCCAAAAAAAGAAGCAGCCCCGTAGAGCCGCTTCTGGACCGAACCGAGGTCGATGTAGACGCTACTCTTCCTCTTCCGGCAACTCGTCTTCGTAGGCATCCGCATCCATCAGCTCGTTCAAGTCGGCCCGATGATCGACCTTCATTCTGAACAGCCAGCCCTTGCCAAAGGGATCCTGATTCACCAGCTCGGGTTGCTCCAGGAGCAACTCGTTCACCGTCGTGATGATTCCGGAAACCGGCGCATACACATCATTGGCCGCCTTGACCGATTCCACAACGGCCACTTCTTCATCCGCTTCCACATGCTCGTTCACCTCCGGAAGTTCTACGAAGGTCAGTTCCGACATTTGCTCTTGTGCATAATCCGTGATGCCCACCACCACCTCTCCACCATCTTCTCGAACCCAGCAGTGTGCGCGCGTATAGCGTAGCTCATTTGACGACATATTTGATCTCCCAGCAGTTTTGATTGCCACGCTTTTACAGTCCGCCCCCCGCGACAATCAAGCCTTCATTTTTAAATCGCACTTTTTTTGTTGCCGTGTCTCCAAACCATAACAGGCACCCGACCTCTGTCGGGTGCCTGCGGAAAGGCAGCTGCGCCGCCCGATGGGCTCAGCCGCTGAGACCGCCGATGATGGAAACCAACGGCATAAAGAGCGCGATCACGATGGTTCCCACCACCACCGCCAGGAAAATGATCAGCAACGGCTCAATAATCGACGTCATCGCCGCCACGGCGTTATCCACGTCATCATCATACGAATCCGCAATTTTCATCAACATGTCCGGGAGCGCACCCGTTTCCTCCCCCACTTCCACCATGCTCACCACCATCGGCGGGAAGACCTTGGAGGATGCAATCGGCGGGGCCATGTTTTCACCTTCCTTCACGGCGTCATGAATGGTGGCCACTGCCTTCGAAATCACTTCGTTTCCCACCGTTTCCTTCACGATGTTCAGCGCTTGCAACACTGGCACACCCGCCGCCATCAGCGTTCCCAACGTGCGGGTGAAACGAGAAATCGAGTTCTTGCTGATCAGCATGCCGAACACCGGAGCGTGCAACTTGAATTGATCCAATAGAAAACGCCCCTTTGTCGTTTTCGCCAGCAACTTGACAATCACGACGAACGCCACAATCACAATGATCACGACCGGGAAACGATGCACCATCGTATCGCTGGCGTTCATCACAAATTGCGTCAAAGCCGGCATTCCTTTGCCCCCCATCAGGTCCGCAAAGATATCCGCAAACTTGGGCACAATGAACATCATCAGGAACGTCAAAATGGACAACGCCATCACCAGCACCACAACCGGATAGGTCATGGCGCTTTTGACTTTGCCTTTGATCTTCTCGGCCTTTTCCTGGAATTCAGCCAAGCGCGCCAGCACCACATCCAGCACACCACCCACTTCGCCGGCCTTCACCATGTTCACAAACAGCCGATCAAAAATCTTGGGATGGGCCGCCAAGGCTTCCGCAAACGTACTGCCCGATTCAATGCTCTCGGCCATCTGCGCCACCGCATCCTTCAGCGCCACATTCTTCTCCTGCCGTTGCAGTACCCGCATGGCGCGCATCAGAGGCAACCCTGCATTCACCAGAGTGGACAGTTGCCGGGTAAAAGTCGTGAGTTGCTTGGTCTTCACGCCGCCCCGCATAAACTTGGGCAACTTGATCTCCATGTTCATTCCGCCCTTGGCCGCCGCCTTTCGGGCCGCAGGTGCCGCACTTCCAGAAGCCAACTCCTCGATCTTTGTCGGAAAATATTGTTTTTCCTTGATCCGGGCCACGGCCGCCGACTGGCTGTCGGCATCGATTTCCCCGCGAACTTCCTTGCCCTTGGAATCCAGTGCTGTGAATTTGAACCGTGCCATGGTGTTCTTTCCTTCCTACTGCCTCGTTCCATCGGCTCAAAAGCCGACAGACTACTTATGTGTACTTCAAAACCTCTTCCACCGTCGTGTACCCATCCAGAATGCATCGGATGCCATCCTCACGCAAGGTGCGCATTCCCAACTCTACCGCCTTGTCGCGAATCACCAATGTCGGTTTCCGCTGGCTGATCAAGTCGCGAATGGGATCCTTGATCCGCAGATATTCATAAATGCCGCGACGCCCTTTGTACCCCGTCTGGTTGCAATACGAGCACCCTCCTCCGTAGTAGAACGGCCGCCCCCCCACCTGCTTCTCGGTCATTCCTAGCGATTGCAACATGTCTGGTGTGGGTTGATATGGTGTCTTGCAGTTGTTGCAGATCGTGCGCACGAGGCGCTGTCCCAACACGGCCTCCAACGTAGACGCAATCAGGAATGGCTCCACGCCCATATCGATCAAACGAGTAATCGCACCCGATGCATCGTTCGTGTGCAACGTGCTGAAAACCAAGTGACCCGTCAGCGCGGCCTGAATCGCAATTTCAGAGGTTTCGATGTCGCGAATTTCACCGATCATAATGATGTCGGGATCTTGACGCAGGAACGCGCGCAACACCTTGCCAAAGGTTACGCCAATCGCCTCGTGAATGGGCACCTGCACAATGCCATCGATTTCGTATTCCACCGGCTCTTCCGCCGTCAGCAACTTATTTTCAATGGTGTTGAGCCGCCGAAGAGCCGAATAGAGCGTCGTGGTTTTCCCAGAACCCGTCGGCCCTGTCACCACCACGATCCCGTTGGGTTTTTCGATGTCCTCACCAAAATATTGGTACACGTCGTCTGGCATCCCGATGTTCTCGAGATCCAGCGATACCACGCTACGATCCAACACGCGCAACACCACGCTCTCGCCAAACTGCGTAGGCAACGTGGACACACGAAAGTCGATCATGCGTCCCGCCACCGGCAACTGAATACGTCCGTCTTGGGGAACACGCCGCTCCGCAATGTTCAGTCCCGAAATCACCTTCAAGCGCGAGGTCACCGGCAGCGCTAAATGCCGAGGTGGCGGCGCCATTTCATACAGCGCCCCGTCCACGCGATATCGAATTTTGAATTCATTTTCAAACGGTTCAAAATGAATGTCCGAAGCCCGATCCTGCACGGCTTGATAGATCACCAGATTCACAAAACGAACCACCGGCCGTGAATTAGCCGCCGCCTCCATCGAGGCAATGTCGTCGGCTCGCGCCCCACTCTCCAGCAGTTCGCCAGCCCCCTCCAACTCGCTCTCCAAATTCGAGAGCATGTCCTTCATGGACTCATCTTCGGAACCGTAATAGCGGGAAATCGCACTCGAAATTTCGGACGCCGAGGCCACCGCAAATTGGATGTCCTTCGTCAATACAAACGAAATTTCGTCGCTCACCTCGGGACTAATCAAATCCGAGACCGCCAACGTGATCCCATTGGCCTGCGCCGCCACCGGCATCACGCCATACATGCGGGCCACACTGCCCGGCATCGCCTGCAACGTGTCCGCCGCCACCGTCATATGCTCCAGGTCAATCCGCTCCGCCCCCAGCAACTGGGCAATTAATTCCAGCCCCTGCTCCTCCGTGATCAGTTCCATTTCCTGAGCCACTTCACGCGAAGGCTTTCCCGTGCGCTCGTGCTCATCGATCACTTCAGCCGCCTGCGAGTCGTCGATCAGTCCTGAGCGGACCAACTCGTCTAAAAACATGTCGGAATATTCAGCCATATCCTTGCCTGCCTATTGCTTGATGCTGCGGACCTGCTGCATGATTTCTTCGGTGTCCTGAGCCTTGGTGACCAATTCCTCGTAGGGAATTTTCCCGGCTCGCCATAGTTCGATCAAGTGGGCGTCCAGCGTCTGCATGCCCCACTTCGCACCCGTCTGCAAATCGGAGGTGATGCGGAACGTCTTGTTGTCGCGAATCAGCGATCGAATCGAAGGCGTCGCAATCATGATTTCAAAAGCCGCCACCCGACCCGGCCGATCTTTTCGCGGCATCAGGATTTGCGAAATCACCGCCACAATGCTCGTCGAAAGCTGCGTGCGCACCTGCTCCTGCTGGTTCGTCGGAAACGCGTCCACAATACGATCCACCGTTCTCGCGGCGCCCGTGGTATGCAAGGTGGCAAAAACCAAATGGCCTGTTTCCGCCGCCGTAATCGCCGCTTCCATCGTCTCCAAATCGCGCATTTCACCCACCAGAATCACATCCGGATCTTGGCGCAACGCCCGCCGAAGCGCTTCCTTAAAGGTCGGCACATCCACGCCGATTTCACGCTGCGTCACCACCGACTTTTTGTGCGTGTGGTAATATTCAATCGGATCTTCTACCGTGATGATATGGCAATCGCGCTCTTGGTTAATGATGTTCAGCATGCTCGCCAACGTCGTCGTTTTGCCAGACCCCGTCGGCCCCGTCACCAAAATCAACCCGCGGGGTTTGAACAACAGATCTTTCATTTGCGCAGGCAACCCGATTTCCTCGAGCGTCATCATCTTCGTTGGAATCTGACGGAGAACAATGCCTACATGTCCTTTTTGACGAAAAATGCTTACGCGGAAACGAGCCAAATCACCAAAGCCAAAACCGAAGTCGGAGCCGCCGCCCGATTCTAAATTCTGGAGATGGTTCTCCGGCGTGATGCTCCGCATCAATCGTTCGGTATCCACCGGTGTCAACGGCTCGGCGTCGAGCGGGGCCAGCGAGCCATGGAGACGCATCACTGGCGGCAGGCCAACGGCCAGATGCAAATCGGAAACCCCTTCCTGCACCGCCAAATCCAGCAGGTCGTTCATTTGAATTTCAGATGATTTCATCGTACTCATCAGCCATTGTCTCCCATGGTCACCCTCAACACTTCTTCCAGCGTGGTAATTCCCGCCACCACCTTGCGCAACCCGTCCTCTCGCAACGTACGCATCCCCAGTTCTCGCGCCTTGATGCGAAGTTCAGACGACGCCACCTGTTCGAAGATCAAATTGCGAACCTGATCGTCAATTTGGAAAATCTCATAAATGCCAAGACGTCCTCGATAGCCCGTGAACGAACAATCCGCGCACCCTTTTCCATGGAAGAGTTGCACAGAACCCAGTTGCTTGGCCGCCGGACCCAGTAAACGCAATTCCGACTCCGCCGCCACATACGGCTCCTTGCACTTCTCGCAAATCTTACGAACCAATCGTTGGGCCATAATC
This sequence comes from uncultured Verrucomicrobiota bacterium, assembly GCA_964647595.1. Taxonomy (GTDB): domain Bacteria; phylum Verrucomicrobiota; class Kiritimatiellia; order CAIQIC01; family Lenti-01; genus Lenti-01. The sequence goes on along the minus strand of CAZYGH010000013.1, from coordinate 30,505 downwards.
GCCCGCGTAGAAGACGCCACCAAGAAAGGCTTCACTCCCATGTCAATCAAACGCGTCACCGCGCTCGGGGCATCGTTGGTGTGCAGCGTACTGAACACTAAATGGCCCGTCAGCGAAGCATTCACAGCAATTTCCGCCGTTTCCAAGTCGCGAATTTCACCGATCATGATGATGTTGGGCGCCTGACGCAAAATGGCACGCAACGCGGCAGAAAACGTCATGCCAATATCCGTGCGCACTTGCACCTGATTGATGCCGCTCATCTGATATTCCACCGGATCTTCCACCGTGATGATCTTGCGATCCGGCTTGTTGATCGTGTTCAAACACGCATACAGCGTGGTCGTCTTGCCGGAACCCGTCGGCCCCGTCACCAACAAAATTCCGTCGGACAACGTAATCAATCGCTCAAAAATCTGCTGGTCATCCGAGAAGAAACCAAGCTGCGGCAATCCCAAGGCAATGCCCGCCTTGTCCAAAATACGCATCACGATGCTCTCACCATGACTTGTGGGAATGGACGACACGCGCAAGTCCAAATCGCGCCCCATCACATTGATCTGGATACGTCCGTCTTGCGGCACCCGCTTTTCCGCGATGCTCATGTTGGCCATGATTTTCACGCGGCTGATGATCGCCGACTGCAACCGCTTGGGAGGACTGTCCACCTCATGCAACACACCGTCGATGCGGTAGCGCACACGAAATTTCTTCGGCATCGGCTCCAAATGAATGTCGGATGCGCGGCTACGAAACGCCTCCATGATAATCAAACTCACCAGTTTGATGATCGGCGCGTCCGACTCTGTAACATTCTCGTCCCCAACCAGTTGCTGTTGAACACCGTCCGGCAACGCCAGCGTTCCTTCGGTGATTTCCGTCAGCATGGACTCGACCGCGCCCGTGGCTCGACCGTAATAATTCGCGATCGCCTTCTCGATTTCCTCCGGCGGCGCCACCACGCCCTCAACATTGCACTTCAGCACATAGCGCAAGCCGTCCAGTGTATCCACATCCAGCGGATCGCCAATGGCCACCGTCAAGACATTGTCGTTCTTGAAAACCGGCACCACTTTGTAACGCTGGGACACATCGCCCGGAACCATGTCCAACACTTCCCGAGGAATATCCAGCCCCGTCAAGCTAATGGTCTCCATGCCAAATTGGCTGGCCAACGCCTTCAGCATATCCAGCTTCGCGACAACCCCTTCGCGAGCCAGGATCTCCATGACCCCTTCATCCTCTTGTGTGGCCGTGTTCCGCGCAGAAATCGCCTGCTCCCGCGTCACGAGCCCCACATTCTCCAAAATCTCCAAAATATAATCGTCGTTCGAAGTCAAGGGGCTGCTCCTTCATCGAAAAGACACTCCCGCGGAAGCATTCCACGGCTTTGATGTACACCCAGTATGATGCGGTCGAAAATACCCTTTCAACCCCATTCAAAGCAAGTCTGGAATTTGTGCTTCCCCCTGCCAATTCAAGGAATTGGAGCAAGACCCAATTCCCCCTCCATTCCATCCACTTTTGGGTGGCTCTACTCGCCCATAGCCGCTATCTTCCCTCCCCATGCACGCCCCACGAAAAGCCTTCATTCTCGCCGCCGGCCTTGGCACCCGCCTACGCCCCCTCACGCTGGAAACCCCGAAACCCATGCTTCTCCTCTGGAATCGGCCCATGCTGGATCGCACCCTCGGCATGCTCGCCTCGTGGGGCGTTGTCGACGTCCTCATCAATCTCCACCACGCCCCCGGCCCCATCGTTCGCTATCTCGCCACCCAACCGTTTCCCAGCCTCCGCATTTCGACCGTCTTTGAGCCCGTCATCCTCGGCACCGGTGGTGCCCTTCGAAATGCAGCCTGGTTCATCGATCAACCCTTCTGGCTTCTCAATGCCGATGTCGTTGCCGACCTGAACCCCGCCCCCCTCTTGCACACGTGGAATACACAAAAACCGCTCGCCGCCTGTTGGCTCTCTGAAAATGCAGGCCCCCGCACCGTCCGCTGCGAAAAGGGAATTATCCGCCATTTTAGCGATAAGCAAAACGGACACGCCACCTTCTGCGGGCTCCAGCTTCTGGATGAACGAATCCTCCCTTTCATCGCCAAAGAAGGATTCGACACCCTCATTGCCGCCTATCAACGCGCGCAAAAAAAACACCACATCATCGCGGGCGTCATCGTTCCCGATTCATTCTGGGCCGATATCGGAACACCCTCTCAATATGTTCAAGCCCACCGCGACACCGCCCAACGCCTCGGACACGCCGGAGAATCCTTCAGCCTTCCTTCTTCCGTCGTACTGACGCCCCGCGAACAGTCGCTTCTTCACATTTCCAATCTTCCCGTTGAAGTCCTCCCCCCCCGCGGATCCTCGCGGGAATTTTTCCGTCTCTCTTCCCGGATTCTCATTCGCTGGTCGCCCGATCGCCCCGACAACCGCCTCTATGCCCGCCATACCCGCTTTTTAGCCTCCATCGGACTTCCCGTACCCCACCTGTTTCTGGATTCCCCTCGCGACCACTTTCTGGCCATCGAAGACCTCGGCCCCGACACGCTCGAATCGCGCATCCCCCACTGGAAACCCGCCACCCTCGCCCGCTTCTATAAGCAGGTTCTCGACCTCACCCTGCGCCTGCATCTCGAAGGACTTCCCGCCGCCCGCCGATGCCGACTCCCCCTCATGCCCGGCTTCGGTCCCACACTCTACGCTTGGGAACACGCCTACTTCATCGATCATATCCTGCGAGACCTCCTACACATCTCCCCCGAACAAATCACCACCCTCACCGCCGAACTTCAATCCATTTCCCGCCTGCTCGCCCAATCCCCCCAAGCCCTCATCCACCGCGACTGGCAGTCCAGCAACATTTTGTTCCGCGGCACCCAACCCGTCATGATTGACTACCAAGGTATGCGTCGAGGCCCCGCCGCCTACGACCTCGCCAGTCTCCTTTGCGACCCCTACGTCCATCTTTCCGCCCCCCTCCAGCAACAGCTCCTGCGCCACTATGTTCGCCGCCATCCCCAAGGCGCCGCCATCGCCGCGGCCTTCCCCGCCGCCGCCATCCAACGCCTTTGCCAAGCCCTCGGCGCCTACGCCTTTCTTTCTAAAAAACCTGGCATGGAATCCTTCGCTCGCCATATCCCCGTCGCGGCTCGCCAACTTCTACGTGCGCTCTCCATTCAGCCCCTGCCCGCGCTCACCGCCATTGCGCACCAACTCGCCCGATAGCCCTCCGCCCTACGGCCACATCGTCCACACCCACGCGCCGCACCCTAGCAAAATCAGCATCGAAATCGCCACCTGAATCCGCCGCAGAGGCATCGTCTGCAGCCGCCGGCGGCTTCCCCGGGCCCGCGGCATCCAATAGGCCAGCACCCCCACCTTCGCCATCCCATTCAGACAAATAAACAACAGCATCGGCAAGATGAACACCATCTTGCGATGGATGTCGATTTCCGCCGGCAAGGAAAACTCATAAAACCCGTACAGCAAAACCGCCGCCACCGGCAAGTAAAGGTTCCACGAAAGCCAGCGTTGGGAAAACCGGAACGGCCAAACCGACAACGCCCCGCACAGGACCATTCCGCTCAAACAAATATACTGTACAACCTCTCTCATTACTCGCGTGCAACCTACTTCTTTCCCCCTCCCGCTACCAGTCTTTTCGGCCCACAACAAATTTTCCACAGTGTGGAAAAATTCTTTCCATTGTGTGGAAAAATCGCGAAAAAGTTTTCCATACTGTGAAAAATTCGAACTATCACAATTAATTAACTGTGATAGTCTTTCCTTGCATACCACCCTACCCTCCTTCACTTAAAACTACTTTCCAAACGCCTCGTGAAGGCGCTTTCGGAGCGTGGTATTGCGCCGCCCCGCTTCGGCATTGCGCACGGCCAACCCCAACGCTTTTTCCGTCCCCACAATCACCACGAGCTTCTTTCCGCGTGTAATGCCGGTATACAGCAAATTCCGTTGCAACATCACATAGTGCTGCGTGTGCATCGGCAACACCACACAGGGATATTCACTTCCTTGACTCTTGTGCACCGTCACCGCATAGGCCGGCGTTAACTCATCGAGCTCCTGAAAATCATACGCCACCTTGCGATCGTCATATCTCACAATGAGCTCTTGATCGGACAAGTCCACTTTCTCAACAAGCCCAATATCTCCGTTGAACACTTCCTTGTCGTAGTTGTTCTCTGTTTGCATCACGCGGTCGCCTTCGCGAAATTTCCATCCAAAACGCTCGATTTCTACACCGCGCGGATTCAGCGCGGCTTGCATCGCCGCATTCAAATGGCGCGCGCCCAAATCACCCTTTTGCATCGGCGTGAGGATTTGCACATCCGACATCGGGTTCAGGTGGAAGCGCCGGGGAATCGCCTCGCACACCATTTTCCGAATCAACTCCACCGCGCGCTCCGGCGTGTCGGCCTTCACAAAAAAGAAATCGCCGGGGCCCGCCATGCTACCATCCTTTTCCGGCATCTCAGGCATCTGCCCTGCATTGACTCGGTGGGCATTGCGAACGATTTGGCTGCCCTCCCCCTGACGAAACACTTCCGTCAGTCGAAAGACGGGCAACACCGCCGACTCAATCACATCGCGCAACACACAGCCGGGCCCCACAGAAGGCAACTGATCCACATCGCCCACCAAAATCAGCAACCCATTTTTGGGCACGGCCCGAAACAAATGAACCGCGAGTTGAATGTCAATCATGCTCGTCTCATCAACGATCAACACATCCGTCTCGAGCGGGTTTCGCGCATCGTGCCGGAAACGCCCCGTCCCAGGCTCATAGGCCAACAACCGATGAATGGTTTTGGCCTCCATGCCCGATAATTCCGACATGCGTTTGGCCGCGCGTCCCGTCGGTGCACACAGTAAAATACGCATCTTTTTTGCAGCCAGCACCTTCACCAGCGACCGAACCAATGTGGTTTTGCCCACGCCTGGACCGCCGGTAATGACCAATACTTTGTTTTGAAATGCACCAAAAAATGCCTCTTTTTGCCCCTGCGCCAATTCAATTTTCAACTGCTTTTGCACCCAATCCACCGCCACGGGCAAGTCGATTTTGGGACACGGGTGTGGGCCCTTGGCAATCTCGGCCAGACGCGCTGCCGCCTCCCGTTCGGCATAGGCCAGCGCCGCCAGATACACCCAGGGCTCATTGTCTTCACCCGCCCCCACCGTCAGTTGCCCATTTTCCACCTCGGTGCGCAACGCCTCTTCCATCGTCGCCAACGGAATCTCCAGCATGTCCGAAGCTCTCGACAACAACGTCTCGCGTGGAAACGCACAATGCCCCTGATTTGACAGCTCCAACAGCACATACGTCAGCCCAGCCCGAGCGCGCAAAATGGATTCCTTTTCAATGCCCAGTTTGGCCGCAATCTGGTCTGCAATTTTGAAGCCGATTCCATGAATGTCGCGCGCCAGACAATACGGATCCATCCGCACCTTCGCGATGGCCTCTTCGCCATAGGCTTTATAGATTCGAAACGCCCTCCCCGTACTCACCCCGTTGGCAAACAGGAAAGTCATGATCTCGCGTATCGTTCGTTGTGCCTTCCACGACTCCTTGATTTGTCGCCGCCGCTGGGGGCCAATACCCTCCACCTGCTCCAACTCGGCGGATCGGTTTTCGATGATGTCCAACACCGCCATCCCGAACGACTGAACCAGCTTCTTCGCGTAGACCGGCCCGATGCCTTTGATAAGTCCCGACCCTAAAAATTTTTCTATCCCTTCGAGCGAGTCGGGCACAACCGCTTCCAATTGCTCCGCTTGAAATTGTCGCCCGTGCTTGCGATCAATGATCCACTTGCCCTTCGCCTTGATCCACTCCCCCACATCAATGCGCGGCACCTTGCCAATCACCGCCACCGTCTCGCGAAAGCCCCGAGCCTTGACCTTCAGGACACAAAACCCCGTCTCGTCATTGTGAAACGTGATCAGTTCAACCAATCCTTCCAGAGATTCGTCCTGCAATCGTTCCGTCGTGTTCGGCAACTTCATGGCACCATTCGCGGTTTTGTCGTTGCACCGATCCGGGCTATTCCCGGTTTCAAGTTTCGAGTTTCAGCTTGGCAAATCCACGCTTACCACTTCGAAGAATCATGCCGTCCTGAGGCTCGATCTCCAGACGAAAGTCGGACACTTTCTCTTCGTCCACCTTCACAGCACCTGCCTGCACGAGACGACGCGCCTCGCTGGTGCTAGGCGCAAGAGCAGCCTTCACCATCAGCGTCAGGATGCCGATTTTTCCCGCCAGAACCATCACCTCGGGCATGTCCGTCGGCAGTTGGTTTTGCGAAAACACGCGCGCAAATTCTGCACTGGCTTCTGCCCCCGCGACCGCCCCGTGGAATTTTTCCACCACGCGACGTCCCAGTTCGTCTTTCACCTCACGCGGATGCCGCGCACCGGATTCCACCGCAGCCTTCATCGCCGCAATTTCTTCCTCGGGCAGGCAAAGCACCAGCGAGAAATAACGCCACATCAAGTCGTCGCTCACGCTCATGGTCTTGCCAAACGTGTCCTTGGGCGAATCGTTCACGGCAATATAGTTGCCTAAACTTTTGCTCATTTTATGAACACCATCCAGACCTTCCAGTAGCGGCATCGTCATCACAATCTGGGGCTCCTGCCCGTGCGCCTTCTGAATCTCGCGCCCCAGCAACAGATTGAACAACTGGTCTGTCCCCCCGATTTCCACGTCGGCCTTGATCATCACGGAATCGTAGGCTTGTACGAGCGGATACAAAAATTCTACCAACGAGATGGGCTGATTCGCCGAATAGCGCTTCGAAAAATCATCCCGCGCCAGCAACTGCGCCACCGTCACGTGCGCACTCAGCCGGATTACCTTGTCGAAGGTCATCGCTCCAAACCATTCCGAATTAAAATGAACCTCGGTGCGGGCCGGATCGAGAATCTTGAACATCTGGTCCTGATAGCTCTTCGCGTTCTCCAACACTTTCTCGCGCGACAACTGCGGACGCGTAGCCGACTTCCCCGAAGGGTCGCCAATCATGCCTGTGAAGTCGCCAATGATGAAGACCACCGTGTGCCCACAATCCTGAAACTCGCGGAGTTTGTTCAGCGCCACGCAATGCCCCAGATGAAGATCGGGCGCAGACGGATCCGCGCCCATTTTGATGCGCAACGGTTTCTTCTCCGCAATGGATTTCGCCAAACGTGACTTCAATTCCTCCGCGCTATGCAGGTCAACCCGGCGCGCAGTGATCTTGGCAAACTGTTGTTCCAGCGTCATCATGTCAACCGTCCTATCAAACTTCCACATTCCAGCCATGGGTGTCCGGCAGTTCGCCATATTGAATGCCTTGCACAGCCTTGTACAGCCGCTCCAGCACCGGCCCACATCCTGTCTCCGGGCCAGTTTTGTACACCTGTCCAGCACGCTCGATTTGGCATACCGGCGTGATCACCACTGCGGTGCCACACGCCGCCACTTCGGAAAACGACTCGATCTCTTCAAACGCAACCGGCCGCACCTCCACGGGAATTCCGAGGTCCTGTGCAATCTCTTGCAACGTCAGATTTGTGATGCTTGGCAGGATCGACCGCGACTTCACCGTCACATAGGTGCCATCTTGGGTCACTGCCAAAAAATTGCTCGTCGCAAACTCTTCAATCCACTTGTGTTCCCGCGCGTCGAGATACAGTTCCACAGGATAACCCGCATGCTTCGCCTTCAAATGCGGATACAAGCTCACCGCGTAGTTGCCGGCCACTTTGATGTGCCCAGTGCCCAGCGGTGCCGCTCGGTCGTAGTCGTCCAGTACGATCGCTTTCACCGCCTGTAAGCCGCCCTTATAGTAGGCGCCCACGGGCGTCACCAGCACCAGAAATGTATATTCATCTGCCGGAGCCACACCAATCTGCGCCCCGCTACCGAACAGCAACGGTCGCACATACATCGACCCACCCGTTCCGTAGGGAGGCACGAACTCCAGGTTCGCTTTCACCACGCGCTTGCACGCATCCACAAACAGGTCCTCAGGCACTTCGGCCATGCAGGTTCGCCGAGCTGTGACAGCCATTCGCTTCGCGTTCTCCTGCGGACGGAATAGACTCACCTTACCGTCTTTGCGGCAAAACGCTTTCAGTCCTTCAAATGCCGCCTGACCGTAGTGGAGCGCTGTCGCGGCGATGTGGACCGGAATGTATGGCGACTTCACCAGTTCGCCATCGCTCCACTTGCCATCCTTCCACACATAGCGGATGTGGCAATTCGTGTCCATATAGGCAAAGCCCAAACTTTTCCAATCAATCTCTTTCATGACTATTTTTCCTCTCAAAATCCTCTCAACGCCTGAGCCAACGACGGGTTCGACAATAAATCCTGGGCCACGCGACGCGCAATCAGTTCAATCTCATCGTCCGACAAGAGACCCGCCGCGCAGGATTCCATCGGCTTTGCCGGAGCCGCCACACCGCTGGGCTTGACCTTCGCAGGCACGCCCATCGCCGACGCCTGGCACATCGTCACGGCTGCCACGCCCACAATGTCCTCCGCACTGCAACCTCGCGACAGGTCGTTCAGGGGCTTGGCCAGCCCTTGCAGGATCGGCCCCAGCGCAATGGCACCCGCCAACCGCTCCACCAGCTTGCACGCGATGTTGCCCGCCTGCAGGTCCGGAAACACCAGAATGTTGGCCGCACCTTTCAGCGGACTGTCAGGCGCCTTTTGCATAGCCACCTGCGGCACGATCGCCGCATCCGTCTGCAATTCTCCGTCCACCACCATCTCGGGATCGAACTTCGCGGCGAGTTCCTTGGCCAGCTTCGTGGCCTTCGCCACCTTATCCACGAGTTCGTGCTTGGCGCTCCCGCGCGTCGAAAAACTCAACAGAGCCACCCGAGGCACTGTTCCCACAAGAGCCCGGTGCGTCTGCGCAGTCGACATCGCGATTTCCGCCAACTGCTCCGCTGTCGGATTCGGATTCACACCACAATCGGCAAACAGTAGCGTGTTTTCGCCCGCCAGCGTCGGATTCTTCAACCGCATCAGGAAGCAACTACTCGCCGTCTTGATTCCGGGAGCAGTGCCCACGCAATGGAAAGCCGCGCGCAACATGTCCGGCGTCGAAGCAATGCTACCCGCCACCATGCCCGACGCGTAGCCGGTCTCGATCATGATGGCCCCGACGTACAGTCGATTTTTCATGGCCTCGCGCGCTTGCTCCTCGGTCAGTCCCTTGGATGCCCGCTTGCGGTGGTAGGCCGCCACCAATTCCTCCAGACAGGGGGGGTGAGCTGGATCGATGATCTCGAAACCCGACGGCGTCACACCTGCCGCCGCACAAGCCTGTTTCGCCTCAGCCGGAGACGCCAACACCGTCACGCGCGCAAATCCATAGCGCGCGATTTCCGACGCCGCTTTCATCACACGCGGATCCTGGCCCTCTGGAAGCACCACGCTTCCGCCGAATCCTTTTGCTCTGTCGATCAACAATTCCATAGCCCGCCATGCTATCGCGATCCAACAACCTCGTCCAGCAAAACCAAGTCAGGCTCGCTTTGCCGCAACGGTCCACATGCGCCCGCTCGTGTTCGGCATCGAACAGATTGGGCTTCTGTTCCAGCGATGGATCCAATCGCAACGATTCGTCAACGGGATCCCCAGTGGGCGTTCCCTCGCAGACTTCTCAGATCGTTAATTTACAGTGCCTTAAAACACAGGGTGGCGTTGTGTCCGCCGAATCCGAGCGAGTTATTGAGGCATGCGCGAATCTTTCCGGGACGGGCCACATTGGGCACATAGTCCAAATCGCAGGCCGGATCAGGCGTGGTATAGTTGATGGTCGGCGGCAACACGCTATCGCGCATGGCCAACGCACAAACCACCGATTCCACTCCGCCAGCAGCACCCAGCAAATGGCCCGTCATGCTCTTGGTGGAGCTAACGGCCACACGGCGGGCCTCTACCTCGCCCATTGCAATCTTAATGGCCTTGGTTTCGCCGGAATCGTTCAGCTCGGTGCTGGTTCCGTGGGCGTTGATGTAATCAATATCCGAAGGATTCAAGCCTGCATCCTGCATGGCTAATTGCATACCACGCGATGGTCCTGAAGCACTCTCATCCGGAGCCGTGATGTGATACGCATCGCCTGTGCAGCCAAAGCCGGCCAATTCGCAGTAAATGCGGGCCCCGCGCGCCTTGGCGTGCTCATACTCTTCGATCACCAACATGCCGGCTCCCTCGCCCATGACAAACCCATCACGATCTTTATCAAAGGGACGACTGGCTGTCTCGGGACTGTCGTTGCGAGTGCTGAGAGCGCGCATGGCATTAAAGCCACCCACTCCCAACTCACAAATCGCCCCTTCCGCACCACCCGCCACCATCACATCGGCTCCGCCGCGTCGAATGATGTTGAGGGCCTCGCCCAAGCAATGGGTGCCCGAGGCACAAGCCGTAACAACGGCAAAGTTGGGGCCCTTCATGCCGTGATTGATCGAAATCAGACCCGGCAAAATATTGACGATCATTTGGGGAATAATAAACGGCGAAAAACGTCCGGGGCCGCGAGATCGCAGAATATCCATCTGGGCCTGCAAGATTTGCAAGCCTCCCACACCGGAAGCGGCAACAACGCCAACTCGGGTGGCATCTTCTTTGGACATGTCCAAACCGGAATCGACCACCGCCATCTTGGCAGCGGCGACACCATAGTGGCAAAACGGATCCATCCGGCGCTGTTCTTTTTTGGGAATGAACTCATCGAGGACCAGCCCTTTGACCTGCCCTGCGAACTTCGTATCAAATGCCGAAGTATCGAAATAGGTGATGGGTCCAATGCCATTCTGTCCAGCCAAGATCGCCGACCAGAAAGAATCCAGTGTGCTGCCCACAGGGCTCACAACACCCAAACCTGTCACAACGATGCGTCTATTTTCCGCCATGGTTTGCCATCCAATTTCTTCGTAAAATTAAAAAGACGGGCCGAGCCTTTGCCAATTTGGCAAGCGGATCCCGGCCCTGTTCATCCACCCGAAAGGGCAGACTACTTGTCGAATCCCTTTTCCTTCAGGTAATTGATGACCGCGCCGACCGTCGTCAGCTTCTCTGCATCTTCGTCGGGAATCTCGGCTCCGAACTCTTCTTCGAAGGCCATGACCAACTCGACGGTGTCCAGAGAGTCCGCGCCCAGATCCTCGATGAAAGAGGCTTCCGGAACGACCTGATCCTTGTTCACGCCCAACTGCTCGACGATGATGTCTTTGACTTTGTCTGCAAGCGCCATTGTATTTCTCCGTTGTTGCTGTTTATTTTTTTAGATTACCACACCATGCCGCCACAAACGGCCAGAGTCTGGCCATTCACATAGGCGGCGTTGTCACTCGCCAAGAACGCGACGGCCTTGGCCACATCTTCCGGTTCACCGGGACGCCCCAGCGGCACCAGCCTGAGCATCGCCTCCTTGGCCTGCTCAGAAAGTTTGTCTGTCATCGCCGTGCGAATGAAGCCCGGCGCCACCGCATTGACGCGAACATTACGGCTGCCTAATTCCTTGGCGGTGGTCTTGGTCAACGCGATCAGGCCCGCCTTGGAGGCCGTATAATTCGCTTGGCCGGCGTTCCCCATGATTCCCACCACGCTGGCGATATTGACGATCGCCCCCGAGCGTTGCTTCATCATGAATTTCACCACGGCCTTCGTGACAAGGAATGCGCCCTTCAAATTGATATCCAAAACGGCATCCCAATCTTCTTCCGACATGCGAATCAGTAGCGTGTCACGCGTGATGCCGGCATTGTTCACCAACACGTCAATTCGCCCGAAGTCGGCCACGACTTTGGTCACGGCCTCCCCCACGGCGGCTCCATCGGCGACATTCATCGCATAGGTCTCCACGCGGCGGCCTAGCGCCCTGACCTTGTTCGCGGTTTCCTCCAGCCATTCCACCTTCACATCACACAAGGCCAGGTCGGCCCCATCGTTGGCCAATTGCAGTGCAATGGCCTGACCAATCCCGCGAGCAGCACCCGTCACAAGAGCTATTTTGTTTTCTAATGATTTCATATTTCGATTCCTACAGTCAGGCGGGTAGTTTGGCGGCCTCTTGGGCCCCCGCCAAGTCAAAAATGCTTTTCACGCAAGCTTCGGGCACGATGCGTTTGGACAAACCGGCCAAAACAGTTCCCGGTCCACACTCATATCCGACCGTCATGCCCGCCGCAGCCATATCGGCAAAACAATCGGTCCATCGCACGGAAGAGACCACTTGGGCTACCATTTTGCTTCGTATTTCATCCGGCGTGGTATGAGGCTTGCCCGTCACATTCGACCACACGGTACAGGTGGGCAAGTTAAATTTAACCTCTTTCAAAAAATCGGCCAATCGGTCGGCTGCCGGTTGCATCAGGGAAGAATGGAACGCGCCCGCCACGGTCAGGCGAAGTGCCCGCTTGGCGCCAGCAGCCTTGGCGGCCGCCTCACCTGCCGCAATACGATCGGCATGACCGGACAAAACGGTTTGAACAGGCGAATTTAAATTGGCCACCTCAAGTCCAGAGGCCGCGGCGACTTCTTGCACTTTGTCCAACGTCAGCCCCATCACGGTCAGCATACCGCCGGGAGTCGCCTCACAGGCTTCTTGCATAAATTGCCCACGGGCACGCAACACGCGAACCACATCTTCAAAGGAAACCACGCCCGCCTCGTGCAGAGCCGCCCATTCGCCGCTACTGAGCCCCGCCGCACCGGCAACAGACAGTGCGCAGCCCATGGAATGAGCCAAGGCCACGCGCGCAGCCACACTCACAACAAAAATCGCCGGCTGTGTATTGCACGAACGCGTCAGCTCTTCGATGGGACCCTCCACGCACAATTTCAGCAGATCAAATCCGAGAATCTCACTCGCCGTAGAAAACAACGCACGACATTCGGGAAGACCTTCGGCTACTTCACGGCCCATGCCAACCGCTTGGGCACCTTGCCCGGGAAATAGGATCATGTGACTCATGGGAACTCCACCACGGCACCGCCCCAGGATAGTCCACCACCGAAGGCGACCATCAGGACCTTATCACCGCTCTTAATTTTGCCTTCTGCAACAGCTTCGGACAGCGCGATGGGAATCGATGCTGCCGAGGTATTCCCATATCGCTCCAAATTCAGAAAGACTCGATTCACCACACCCTCGCCCAGCCGCTTGGCCACAGCCTCGACAATGCGCAGATTGGCCTGATGGGGAACGATGCACTGGATATCGGCAATCGTCAAGCCAGCCCGCTCAATCGCCTCTTCAGCGGCGGCAAACATCGTGTTGACCGCAATCTTAAAGGTTTCGCGACCCGACATGTGAATACAATGCAAATGTTTTTCGATGGTTTCAGGCGTAGCAGGCATCTTGCATCCGCCCGCCGGGATAGAAAGAAAGTCCGCCAAGGTGCCATCCACGCCCAGCAGGCTCGACATCAACCCCGGTCGATCGGAGGCTTGCAACACCACGGCCCCGGCACCATCGCCAAACAGAATGCAGGTGTTCCGGCATGTCCAATCGGTCACTCCACTGAGTTTTTCGGAACCGATCACCAGGGCCGTTTGGATGCGGCCGGATTCGATGGCAGCAGCGGCCGTATCCAGCGCCATCATGAACCCTGCACACGCAGAAGAAATATCGAAGCCATAGGCTTTCTTTGCACCCAGCGCCGCTTGGATCAGACAGGCCGTACTCGGAAAAACCATATCCGGAGTACAGGTGGCCACATAGATTGCATCCACGGCTTCCGGGGCCACTCCCGCCCGCTCCAGAGCCATCCGGGCAGCTCGAGTCCCCATCTCAGAAGTGGTTTCACTGGCGGCCGCAATGCGGCGCTCCCGAATGCCGGTTCGCGTGCGAATCCATTCATCGGTGGTGTCCACCAGTTTCTCGAGATCGGCGTTGGTCATCACCTTTTCGGGCGAATAGTGGCCCGTACCGGTGAGAGCTGCATATCGTTTTTTGCTCATTTGGCGTCCTTCGCTTGGGCCGTACACTTCTGCACGCCTTCTAGGATGGATTCGTTCAGGCGCAATTTCACGGCACGTGCGGCCTGCAAAATACCATTTTTTGTAGCAAGGGCATCGGAACTACCGTGGCCAATGATGCAAATGCCATTCACGCCCAGCAAGGGGGCTCCGCCATAGGTCTTGTTGCTGGTCTTTTTCTTGAGCGAACGCAAGCCACCGCTCAACAACAGCGAGCCTAAAATACGAATGGGATTCTTCGTCATCTCGCGCTTGAGCCATTTTCCAATGGCATGGGCGGCACTCTCGCTGGTTTTCAGAATCACATTGCCCGTGAATCCATCACAAACCACCACATCCACCACTCCCTCGAAAAGGTCGTGGCCTTCCACATTTCCAATGAAACGGATGGGCGCTCCCTCCAGAAGCTCAAAAGCCTCCTTGCTCAAGGCATTCCCCTTGGCTTCCTCCGTGCCCACGCTCATGAGACCCACCTTGGGATCGGCTTGACCAATCACCTTTTGGGAATACACAGAGCCCATGATGGCAAATTGCATCAGAATCTCAGGCGTGCAGTCCGTGGTGGCACCACCATCGATCACCACCACAGGCTTGTCGGCCGGAGTGGGCATCGCCACTGCAATACCAGGACGACGAACACCGTCCAGCGTTCGCAACTTCAGGGTGGCCGATGCCACGGCCGCGCCGGTGCTACCCGCGGCAAACACCGCATCGGCCTCGCGGCTCTTCACCAAGTCCATCGAGCGGTTGATGGACGAATCCTTTTTGCGCCGAACCGCCGTCGCCGGTGATTCCCCCATGCCGACCACTTCGGAGGCATGGCGAATTTCTATACGTCCGGGACTGCCACCGCAGCGGGCAATTTCCGCCTGAATGGCCTTCTCATCGCCCACCAAATACAGGCAGTCGATATCCACGCACTCCCGAACGGCGAGCAACGATCCTTCGACGATGGTTTGGGGGGCGAAATCGCCTCCCATGGCGTCTACTGCGATTCGCATGGCTTCAGAGGTTTCCCCGCAAGGAGAAACCACCCGAAATTATTCCTGCGTTTCTTTGATGACGACTTGACGGCCGTTGTACTTGCCGCAAGAGGGACACACACGGTGGGGCTGACGCGGAGCACCGCATTCGCCGCATGACTGCGTGGTTTCCTGTGGGATTTTGCCCGCCCAAGCGGCTTTGCGCATGCGCAGACGGCTTTTCGACACTTTTCTTTTTGGGACTGCCATTTTCTTTCTCCTGAATCTTCACTTAGGTCCCGGCCTCAACTTGCCTTTCGGCTTGCGAGAATCCGGACCTGCCATCCATCCATCCAATGCGGACCACGGCGACGCACCCTCTTGAGGAGGAACACAACCGCAGCGGCCTTCATTCAAATTTTGGCCACATTGAGCACAAAGCCCTTTGCACCCTTCGTCACAGAGAGGAAACCCTGGAATTTCCAAGAGCAAGTCCTCTCTCACATCGTCCGAAACATCCAAAAATTCCAGATGCTCCGAGCATTCATAAGCGTGCAAGAATGACGAAACTCGAGCCGTTGTCGAGAAAAAATGCGCACACCTCGAACAACGAAGCTGGAGAGGCACTTCCACTTGCCCCCGCACGACCAGTTCAGTACCCGCCAATTCGACGGTCAACTCGTAGGAAATAGGCCCTGGATCACGCGCAACGGGATCGTGGGCCAAATCCAGAAGTTCGCCGGGCTCTTCGCCCGAGACGGAATAGCCGTCCTCACCAATCTGTGTGGTTTCGATACGTATCATGGTTCATCCTAATGTCGAGCCGTTGCGAGGAATAAAGCATTCTAGCCGGCGCGCCAAATCCTTATTTGGGAAATAGCTTTCGCTTGAGTGCCGCGGCCACCGTCGCGGGCACAAACTTTTCGACATCCCCCCCCAACGCGGCGATTTCTCTCACCATGCTGGAACTGACATAGCTGAAATCTTCGTTGGGCATCAAGAAGAGCGTCTCAATGTCGGGCGCGAGTTTGCGGTTGGTCAGCGCCATTTGAAATTCGTATTCAAAATCGGAAAAGGCCCGGAGCCCGCGAATCAGAGTGAATATGCCATGCGAACGAGCCCAATTCACCAACAAGCCGGAGAACGGCACCACCTCTACATTTTTCAAATTCGCCAAGCTCAACCGTGCCAACTCCATGCGCTCTTCTGTCCTGAACATCAGGGTTTTGCGGGGATCTTCGGCCACGGCCAGCGTCAGATGATCAAACACATGCGCCGCACGGGCCGCCACGTCCATATGCCCAAATGTCACGGGGTCAAACGTCCCCGCATAGACCGCACGATTCACAACCCCCCCTTGTCGCCATGGGCATCTGCAACCGGCTTCAACTCCTCTACGGGGGGAAGATGGGCCAAAAACCGCCGAAAAAAGAATGGGGAAATAAATGCGAACCAAATGCCATAGGCAAAGATCAGCAGAGCGGAATAAATGGCAATGGCCGGAATGAACAGCATGACCAAAGCCACCATGAAGGGAATGAGTACCCGTGGATTCTTGGTGGGCTTGGAATACCGAATGTGCGAAACCTGCAAGATCAGCATGGAGATCACCGCCATCCAAAATCCAACGGCCAGCGGGCCGATGGTCAAAGAGAACAGTTGATCGTCAACTCCCGGACTTTCCATGGCAATCAAGTAGGCCGATACAAATCCAGCCGCCGTCGTGATGGGCAATCCCAAAAATCCCCGCTGTCCGCGATAGGGATCCACAACGCGAAAACGAGCCAAGCGGGCCGCACCCGACATCACAAACAGGAAGGTGAGCAAGAGACCGCTCACCGGCACATTTTGCAGACCTCCCGGTTCATAAAAATACAGCAACACAGCCGGGGCAATGCCAAAACTCGTCACGTCTACGAAGGTGTCCAATTCCGCCCCGAAACTTGTCTGCGCCCGCAAAAAGCGGGCCAACGTGCCATCCAATCCGTCCAGAATAAGCGAAACGAGAATAAGCTGCGCCGATAACAGATACTGGCCATCCCCCGCCGCCAGAATGCTTCCGACACCAGCGCACAACGCCAAAAAGGTACACGAGCACGGAATCATCCTCCGTACCGTCGGCGACATCATGTGGCCGCCTTTTTCAATCGCGCCATCACGGTCACACCCGCCACGACTTTGTCGCCGCGTTTCACAACGGCATCCACATCGCTCGCCGGAAAATACACATCCATCCGCGAGCCGAATTTCATCATGCCCAGCCGGGCACCCTTTTCCACCTTCTGCCCCGGCTCCAGCCAATACACCACGCGACGAACCACCGGACCCACAATCTGTCGGGCCAAACAGCGGGTCTTTTCCCCTTCGATCAAAATCGAACTATGCTCGTTAAACTCCGAGGAACGCGCATCCATCGTGAAAAAATGTTGTCCTGGCGTATAACCCGCATCCTTCACCACTCCACTCATGGGAATGCGGTTCACATGAACATTGAACGGATTCAGAAAAACGCTAATTCGAACGGCCGAACACTTCAAAAATCTCTTTTCTTCGATGAACTCCACGGAACGCACCACACCATCCGCTCCCGATACAAACTCATCGGCCGCGCAAGTTGGTTTCCGTTCCGGATCCCGAAAGAAATACAGCATGAACAAACACCCCACCAGCCCCAGCACAAAGAGGGATACAGCCCCTCCCATGCTCCAGCTCTGGACCACAAAGCCCAGAACCACGCACACGACTGGAATGCCGATGATCAACGAATAGCCGTCTTTTACAATTTTCATATTCAAGCGTTTTATCATACCCCTCCCCCAGACGGCCTGCAAACTTTTTTCGCCGATTTTGTCTCTCTACGGACGACTTTCCCATTGGCTCGTGGTCAAATTCATGAACCACCTAGGATTCGTTGCCCCGTTGTACCACAGCCACGAGGCGGGCGACGCGCGATATAGGAAAGGATATAGCGCATTTCCCGTGTAAAGCCAGCCCATGTCCATCGCATATAACCAAACATCTACGGGCGTACTTGTGTTTGGCACATAGCAAAAGCCATGCTTGTTGTGCCAAATCCAGCCTTCGGTTCCCATCACCGCATAATCACCAAACCACGTCAGCCGCCGCCAACCGCCGCCCAAATCCGTATAGCCCGCGTCCCAACCCGATGCCGCCGCCCCCGCTTGCGTCACCGTGCACGTCCTCGAAATCCCCCCGCCCGACACCAGCACCGTGCCCGTCCGCGCCGTGGTCAGAGTGTTGGAATTCAGCCCAATTAGAAGCATTCCGCTTCCAGAATTTGTTCCATGAGTAAGGGTCAGCCAGGACAACCCCGATTCTACCGAAGCCTCCCAATCCACATTTGCTGTCACCTCTACCACCAATCCGCTTGTCACGCCCGCTGCCACGTTGGTCATCACGGGCACAATCTCCAAATAGGCGGGTGCACCCGCTTGCACCACCGTCACCGTCACTGGACTCCCCATCGCTCCTGCTGCTGTCACGGTCACCAAGCCTGTCCGCGCCGTGGTCAGCGACTGAGACACAAAAGACACGGTCGCACTACCCGAGTTGGTCCCCGTTGCACCCGTCGAAATGTCCAGCCATACGTCCGTAGTCGCCACTTCATACACCATCGTCTCATCCCCACTATTCGAGATCACCACGTTGGTGGATCCAGAGGCATATCCCACCGTCAGATTCGTCGGAGTAACCACCAATTCAGCCAATTGAAATTCAAACGCTCCCAAATCCACAATGGCATTCACTATTCGAGCCTCACCAGTCAAGTCAACCGCCTCGGCCATCCACGCCTGATTCGTTCCCGAATCTATGCACGGGGAACCCACCGCCAGCCCATAGTCGCCGCTCGCGGCATTCACAAATTCCGGATCGGATACCAGATTTCCGTGTACCCCGGCCGTCAGCTCCGGCGCACAGCTATGCTCCACCAACTCCATCGTGGAAACCGCCAAATCCGCCCACCCCGGTCCCGCATTGATATTGCTCCACACGATGCAATTCTGCATGTCCCCACACGTGAACGGCCCCGAACCTTCCTCCTCTTCGACGAATGCCCTCACGGCAAAGCCATTGGTCGCCGCAGACTCATTGTTCACCACGGTACAATTTTCAAGGCTTCCACCATCCAGCAACAGCACACCAGCGCCATCGCGCGATTCGTGCTGCGATTGATTCTCTGTCACCAACCCATTCACCAAGCGCCCCTCATACTCGATCATCGCGCCTCCGCCAAACTGCGCCACATTCCCCACAATCAGGGCATTCCAAACCTCACCCCCGTCCATGATGGAAACTCCGCCGCCGCCCCACTGCGCTTCGTTATCCACCATCTCACAATGCTCCACTCGCCCTGTCGCCAGCAAATCGCCGCCCTCACCATCCACAAATATGCCACCACCCGTCATAGCCGCATTGCTCACGGCCACGCAATCCATCACCGTCCCTCCCCATACATAAATTCCCCCGCCCGACAAATGGTCGTCATCCTCACCCTCTTCGGCCAGTTCATCCTCTCCTCCTTCTTCTTCCTCTGGCGCCGCCCAATCGGTATGCCCCCCCACCACCGTGAACCCGCTCATTCGCGCAAAGGCCCCCACATAAGCTCCTCTCACCGCATCCGGCCCGAACGGCGCATTCGTTCCCGTCCCCGCCGCACCCCGAAGGAGGGTGCTTCCAGCCCCGTTCACACTTCGCAACTCCACATAATCCGGCACCACCACACGCGTCAGCAATCCGTTCGTCACCTTCCCACCCGATGCATACTCCCCATCGCCCACCCACACCAAATCACCGCCCCTCGCCAAATCCAACGCATCTTGAATCACATGCGCGGCCTTCTCCCACGTGTCGTACGGTGCCGTATTGGAACCCGACGGCGACACATACAACACATTTCCATCCAACCTGCCCGTATCCTGTGCATACAGTCCCGATCCGCTTCCCAGCGTCAATTCATCCCACTTCAACACATGCAACCACGTCTGAAACGGATACTGAAAAATCCGCACCAACCGCCCCTCGCGCAACGCATACAACCCCCGGCCAAACGTGATCAATACCGCTTCCGTCTCGTTGCTATCCGTCCCCACCGTCACAAATGCGTTCTCCGGTTGCGCCGGTCCCGGATTCGGCGGCAAGCCATCCAACGCCTGCGTAGCCCAATCGCTCCCACCCGCCGCGCGCTTCATCAACACCAACGGATTATTCTCCACGTGTCCATACAACACCCAATTCGTCGTCATCCCTGCCACAAACAAATTGGTTTGCGAATCCACTGCCAAACTACGCGCATGAAACGCCTCACCTGCACCTCCGCCCAGCTCGTGTGTCACACCCCAGGCGCCTACATCCGCCCCCGCCGTGTTCACTCTCCACACCCCCGATACGCCCGCATGAGCCGCATCGTACGCCGCTGCCACAAATAGGTCGTCGCCCACAAACAGCAAATCCTTCACATCCAAAAAGCGTCCACTACCAAACGTCACATTCGTCCATGTCGCCCCACGATCGGTTGACGCCATCAAACCGTTAATGGCCGCCAGATCCGTCAAATCCGTATCATACCCCACCACCACCACATTCGAATCGCCCGGCTTGATCCTCATACGCTGAATCCGTGCCATCCGATGATCGCCACCGCCATCCGTCCACCCATTGAACACATGCTCCCAAACCGATGTCTCCGCCAACCCGTTCTCCGTCCAATAGACACTCCCGCCACCGCCCGCAATCACAACGTTGCCCGACGCATCGCTCGGATCCAGCGCCACGGCCTCAAACGAGGGCTGATCCCCCGGCATAATCGGCGCGCTCCACACCACCGCCGTCGCCTCCGCATTCAGATTCGTCGTCCACCGCATTCCCTGTCCGCTCGCCGTCCACCCCACCCTCTTGTCCGTCGAAAAATCAAAATCAAAAATTTCCACGGCTTCAATACCATGAGCATAATCCCCGAAGACCATATCCGCTGGATCTGTCTCCAGCGCGTTCAAGCTATACCCCAACCCCCGCGCATCGGCCGCACCATACAAAAGGCCCACCTCCAGCGGGTCCGCGCACGGTGCTTGCCGCACACCCGCCGACACCCACGTCCCGTCCTCACCCTTGTCCGTACTCACCCCGTTCCCCACATACACCCGATACGTCCCCCCTGTCGAAATGAACGCCATCTGCGGTCCCAAATATCCCTGCCCAATCCCCGTATTCACCTCCGCCGACCAGCTCTGGCCGCCGTCATCCGAATACCCCACCCGCACCGTGCCCTGCACCAACCCCACCACGAACACACGCCCGTCCGGCCCCACCCCCAACCGCAACGGCCACCGCGCCGCGCCGTATTCCCATTCGCTATTCGCATAGGTCGGCAATTCAAACACATCCAATTCGTTTGTCCACACCCCCGTGCTCTCGATGTCCCCTATCGCACTCTTCGAGACCACTATCTTTCCCCTCAACGGGTTCGCCACCGTCGGGAATATCAACGCAACCAATTTTCCCGAAACCGGACACACCGCCAACTCGGCCGAATGCCCCATACTCGGCTCATCAGCCGAAGCCAGCATATTCGTCTCCAGCACCATCGTGATGCGATTCGTCTCATCCGCCCATCCCGTTGCCGGATCGATGTCCCGCAGACAAATCGAAAATGAATGACGCCTGTCCAGATTTTCCGCCAACGTGTATGCCACCCGATTCCCCCCCACCACCAGCGCCCCCGCCCATGCCGAGCGATTCACATTCTCCTGCCCCGGCTCGAATTCCGGCAAATCGTCCACCTCCTGAACCGCCTCCATCGGCCCCACCCCGTAGCTACTGATCGTATGTCCGTTTCCCAACCCCACGTTCGCAAACAGCCGCAGACTCGCCCCATGCACACCGATATGCGATGGAATCGGCCGATTCTCCTCCGCCGCCAACCCCGGCACCACCCGAAACCGCACCTCATTCGTCGGATCAAACGGATTCACCCCCACCGGATTCACATCCGCATAAAAGACCGAGTTAGGATTCTGAAACGCCGCAAAAATTCGCGTCGTATCCCCATCCACCGCCACCGCCTCGATGCGTTCAATCGTCCCCCCATAAATCCCCATGTTGTGCAATCCTGGAATCAGTTCCCCTTGGCCCAACGCCGTCAACCCCACACCCCATGCCACCGCCGCCATGCCCAGCCATTGAAACGCACTCTTCATCGCACCACACTCCTTCGTTCGGAAACACCCAAGCCTTCCTCTCGCGTTTTACTCTCCACCCGGCCACCGTTCAAGGGGTTTTCCACCGATGGAAAAAAATTTTCCACCGGTGGAAAAATCTGAGCCCTCTTATGGCCGACTTTCCCACTGGCTGGTAGTCAAATTCATGAACCACCTTGGATTTGTTGCCCCGTTGTACCACAGCCATGCCGCCGGAAAAGCCCGATACAGAAACGGATACGTCGCGCTACCCGTCCACAACCAGCCCATATCACTGGCAAACAGCCACACATCTCCCGGTGTGCTGGTCGCCGCCACGAAAAAGAACCCGTGTTTGTTGTGCCAAATCCAACCCTCCAACCCCATCACCGCATAATCACCAAACCACGCCAGCCTCCTCCACCCACCTCCCAAATCCGTATAGCCCGCATCCCATCCCGTACTCGAAGTTCCCGCTTGAACCACCGTCAACGTTACCGGACTGCTCAACGCTCCAGCCGCCGTCACCGTCACCAGTCCTGTCCGCGCCGTTGCGCTCGGATTCGATTCATAGGCCACAACCATGGTGCCCCCATTGGTCCCACTCGCCCCATTCGTAATCACCAACCAAGCATGGGATGTCTGCGCCGCATAGCCCATGGTTCCACCTCCCGAATTCGTTACGGCAAACATTGTCGATCCTGCACCCGCACTCACGTCCCGCTGGGTCGGCGACACAAGCAACGTGGACCCTTGCGACTCATATGCACCCATGTCCACCGTTCCATTCACTATTCGCGCCCATCCATCCAGATCAAACCCCGTTGCCATCCAGGCCTGATTCGACCCGACTCCCATGCAAGGCGAATTCGTCGCCAACCGAAAATCCAGCCCTACCGGATTCACGAGTAGCGGATTAACCCGCAAACAGTTGATTTGCCGATACGACGATCCCGTCGCCGTGGCCGCCACAAAATCACTGTGGCTCACCACCGTCTGGTCGATGCTCGTCGAGTTCACCACCCGAAGATCGTTGGTGCTCCCCACCATCACGCAGTTCTCCACACGCGAGGTCACGTAGGACGGACTGGGCGCAAAATAGATTCCGTTCTGCGTGTGACCATAGATCGTACTGCTCTGAATCGTCGTCTCCGCCCCCTCGCTATAAATCGCCGCCACAGCCGCACTGGGCCCCGAGGAATTGCTGATGCTGTGCAACAGGCAGTTTCGGATCGTCGGCTTGAGATTGCCCCGGTATCCCATCAACCGAATGCCGTGCGTATACGAACCCGAACTCAACCCATAGATCCGGCAATGGCTGATCAACGGGCGGGCCACCTCCGTCTGCCCAAAACTGGCCATATCGATCGCGATGCCGTCGTTGTTGCTCAAATCCCGCACAATGCAATTCACAATCCCCGGCGAAACCGGCCCCTTGATTTCAATGCCCTTGCCCCCCGTTTGCGCCACCGTCACCCCGTACAACACACGACCGCTTCGCAGTCCTCGGATCGTGTTAGTAATCACCACGGTCGTTGGATTCTCCCCATAAACCGACACGTCCATCAACAAATCCCCCCCCCCCCGCCCGTAGGGTCCAGGGCCCACCGCCACAGCCAGCGCCGACACCCCCGCCGCCCCCGTCCCATTCGCCGCCCCCATGTTTCCCCCACCCGAACCGGTCCCGATGCACGGCGATCCTGTTGCCAGCCCAAAATTGAACTGCTCCCAGTAGCTCCGTAGCGCTCCCGCCAATGAACAATAGGGATCCACCTCCGTCCCACTACCCGGACACGACGAGACCGAGTGAACATAGACCGTCGAACTGCCACCCACCCATCCGATGAATCCCGGCGCATTTGTGACACATCCCACCAGCGTCCCTGCCCCGTTCCCCGACTGTACGCACGAGGTACGCGCCGTATAGCTCGCACCCGATACCACTCCGAACGCTCCGACGGCGTTGTTCCACACAATGCAATCTTCCAACTCCACATGCCCGAAATCCAGCAACCGCACCCCGCAGCCCTGATTTCCCACCACCGTGCACCGACGCAACGTCAAGAAACTGCTATATCCCCCCAGACTCGTGTGGTTCGTCATCAGATGGTCCGTATCCACCCGCGTCCCGAGCCCCCGAAAATTGCAGTCCTCAAACCCCACCACCGTGTTCGTGGTACCATAGTCCCCCCGGATGTACAGCGGTCCGCTGTCGACAAAATCCGTCCCCACCACCTCGATCCGTCCCCCGTTGTTCACATACATCGACTGCCCACAACCCGTCACGTGTGAGTTGCTCACTATCAGCGAATCCATTCCCGTCGCCCCCTGGACCTGAATCGCGTCTTGCAACAAATTACTGAACGTACACCCCACCACCTGCACCCTCGCCGCATTCGTCCGAATCGTCGCCATGTACACACCCCGCCACATGTTCTGGAACCGGCAGTGCCTCAGCTCCGAATCCCCCCAGTACGAATCAAGCAAGATTCCGAATCCGTGCGGCACCGCCGCGCTTGCCGACGTGAACACCACCCCTTGGCCCTCCGTCCCCTCCACTACCAAATCTCCCCACACCCGCAACGCCATCGCCGGAAACATCGACACCACGTTGCCATCGGCAATCGTCAACTGTCCCCTCGATCCCGCATCTCCATCCACGGTCACCGTGTCGCGCACGATATACCCCATGTCGTTCGATCCCCACCTCGCGGTCATCCCCTTCTCCACAAATCCCCCCACCCGCACCCCGTCGTTCGTCATCGTGTACCCCTCCATCTCATTCCCCGACGCTGCAAAATTCACGCCCCCGTACATCGCCACCGGAAACGCCGATTTCCCTCCGCCATAGAAGCGGTTGCTATACACCCCCGCATCTCGGCACCACCAATTGTCAACATTCGAATCCCACAACAACACATCTTCCGCCGCGATGTTCGTGAACACACAACCCCGAATATCCGACTCCGCGTTCAACAAAAACAGTCCCATGACGGACAGATCCTCGAATCGGCTGTCCTCCACCCGTAGCGCTATCCCACTATCCCGTTCCGTCCCCACCCCCATCGTCAAATTGGAAAACACACAATCCACCACCTCCACACTCCCTGTCGCGTCTCCGTGTATGTGTACCCCCTTGTTGACCGCATTCCGGAACGTGCACCCATCGAGACGAACATCGCTCGTCCCCTTTACTTGCACTTGCCCGTACGTCACCACTCCCGCCCCACCATATTCCACCACGCAATTCGTCAGCCGCCCCTCGCTTCCAGATTCGAATAGCACACGCCCCCAGTCCCCCGCCTGCGGATCGTTCGACGGCGCATACGACGTGAACGTCGCCCCCTCCGCCACAAGCCGTCCCAAGACAAACAACTCCCCCCTCAGCTCCTTGTCCCCGCTCATCCACGTCGCCCCACTCCGGGACCCGAACTGCACTCGCACACCCGGTTCGATCGTCAGCGTCACGTTCGACTCGACCGTGCAATTCAGGAAACAAATGTTGTACGGACTATTCTCCGTCGTCCATGTCTGATCCGAAGAAATGTGGTTGGTGATATTCCAACCAAATGCGGAACCCGTCGACACAAGAAAACCAAGTCCAAACAAAAGCCAACAGGCTCGACGAAAACGATGAACTGTCATACCGAACTCCTTCTTTCCATGCCACGCGCAAGTCATGTTCTATTTCTCTTTAAGGCCGATTTTCCCATTGGCTGGTGGTTAAATTCATGAACCACCTTGGATTCGTTGCCCCGTTATACCACAGCCACGAGGCAGGCGATGCGCGATACAAATAGGGATACAGCCCGTTGCCCGTGTACAACCACCCCATGTCATTGGCAAACAACCACACATGCGTTGGAGTGCTGGTCGCCGTCACAAAAAAGAACCCGTGCTTGTTGTGCCAAATCCATCCCTCCAACCCCATCACCGCATAATCACCAAACCACGTCAGCCTCCTCCAACCACCCCCCAAATCCGTATATCCCGCATCCCAACTCGTAGCCGTTGCTCCCGCTTGAACAACCGTGCAGGTTCGCGCCAATCCACCTCCGGCCACCACGATCATGCCCGTCCGCGAGGCCGTTTCCCCATTGCTCTCCACGGCAAACGTCACCGTACCATTGGTCAAACCCGAGGCATCACTCGTAATCGTAAGCCACGAACGATGGCTCACGGCTGCCCAGTACCCATTGGCCGATACATAGATGAACCGACCAACCGACGATCCGGCCGGCACGTTGGTCGCAACAGGAGAAAGATGGATCACGGGGGATATCCCCGTGTACTCATACGCCCCCATGTCCACGCGGTTTGTTCCATCCCCATTGCCATCAATGGGGCGCCGCACGCCATCAAAATCGTTCGTCACCGTCGACAGTGGGTCGCCCTTGTCGATGCAAGGCAAAGTCGCTAACAAATGGTATTCCGGCGGGAAACCGTCCCCGGCCACGAACTGGGGATCGTTCGTACGGTTGCCGGTGCCGGTACCGGGATCGGGGAACGTGCAAGAGTAGTTCAGCGAACCGTTGCCGACGTACGCGTTGTTGCTGGCCCCGGCATAGTTGAAATAGATGATGCTGTTTTCAACCTCCCCAACATACGTACCGCCTCCGATGCCGGAGGCGTTGTTGCCCCGTACCGTGCAATGCCGGAGCGTGGCATCCACCGCGCCACCCCCATGGCCGTTGCGCGCTTCGTTGAACAGGATCAGGCTATTTTCCGCCTCGCCGTACCAGAGGCCTCCGGCAGACAGCGACGAGGAGTTGCCCTCGACCCGGCAACGGCGCAGGGTGGAGTAATCGGCCCCGCCCCCGTTTTCGGAGGCCCGATTGGTGGCGATCAGGCAATTTTCCGCGTCGGCTTGGGACAGCCCGGCGCCATATTTCGCTTCGTTGTCCGGACCAATTCGGCAGTTGATGAAAAACCCGTTCAGCGCCCCGCCGCCGGAGTTCGCCGCCGAGTTGTCGGCTAGCACGCAGTTGGTAAAGGTCCCCCAACCGTATGCGCCTCCGCCGTTCAGCGCGCCGTTGTTCGTGACGAGGCAATTGGCAATTCGCGCGCCGGCGGCGGAGTAAACGCCTCCACCCAGTGTTTCGCCGAGCAACTGAATCGGCACGCTACTGCCGCGGCTGCGTCCACCGGTCACGCTGAACCCTATTAACTGAGCGCCAGCGCCGACATAGGCGCCGCGCATGGCATCAAGGCCGGTGGAGGCCACGCCGAGAATCACCGTTTGGGCGGGGCCATTGACGCTCCGGACGATCATGGCATTGGTGATAGCCACGCGGTTCGA
The DNA here is from genome assembly GCA_964647595.1 of uncultured Verrucomicrobiota bacterium. Classification (GTDB taxonomy): domain Bacteria; phylum Verrucomicrobiota; class Kiritimatiellia; order CAIQIC01; family Lenti-01; genus Lenti-01. The sequence goes on along the minus strand of CAZYGH010000013.1, from coordinate 3,034 downwards.
ACTGAACCGCTCCGCGCCGCCGCCGGCATAGACCCCGTTCGAGACAAGCACCGTGCCGCCCTTGGCACACCGGTCCACGGCGTCTTGGACGTTGGTGGCCGCGGTCGCCCACGTGGAGTAGGGCGCCACGTTCCCGCCCGTTTTCGATACGTAGTTCGTGAATCCGGGGTGGATGTGCACGTTGAGCACGTTTGTCGTATACGCAAATCGATTCCACGCCTGAACGGTCACGACGTACTCGCCGGCAGCCGCATAGGCATGCTCGGAAACCGTCTCGTTGGTCGCGCCCGTGCCATCGCCCCAATCCCACGTGAATTTCGTCGGCCGGTTCTGGATTTCAACGTGGAACCGGATAGGCACGCCGACCACGGCATTCGTCCGGTCGCAGTGAATCGCGATGAACACGTACGCCACCATGTTCGAGGCCACCACCTCGTCGCAGCCCATGTCGACGGTGCCGACTAGGCGCGGCTCGCCGTCCACGTCGATCGCATCCGCCATCCATGCCGAATTCGTGCCTTGGTCGATGCAGGGCGAGTTGATGACGAGGTGCGGATTGCGCAGGCCGGCTAGGCCAGGGGCGTTCGTGACGTTGCCCACGCCGCCCGGATCCGGCGTCGTACATGAAAAAACAACGGGCCAATTCGGCGACACGTTCGGCGATCCGGACTGGTCGGCATTGTAGAAGACGATGCTGTTGGAAACGCTCGACTCGAAGGCGCCTCCGACTTCATCGGCGGAGTTGCCGGCGATCGTGCAGCTTTCGACGTTCCCAACGCCGTACAGACCGCCACCTCTTTCTCCTGCCACATTTCCCGTGAAATACGAATTCCGGACGGCTCTTCCGGAACATAATCCGCCGCCATCCCGCACGGAACGGTTGCCCACGAAAACGCAGCGGTCCACCAGATCCGAAGTAGAACCCCTTCCGCCGCCGCCGGACAGCGCCATGTTGTTGGAGACGACCGAGTCAACCACCCGGCCGTAATAAAACCCGCCGCCCTCGTTCGCGGCTTCGCAGCCCACGATAACGCAGTTAGAGATCGTGCCACCCTCGTATTCGCACCAAGCGCCCCCGCCGTTGATCTCGCGCTGGTTGTCGCCCTCCGCCAAAGTATGCCCGTTGGTCAAGGTGAATCCATCCAGCACGGCATTGCTCGCAATCCAGGCGCAGCGAACGGCCCCCGGTCCCACCGGCCCCTGCCCCACGATGGAAGTCCATGCCGCCCCATTCACGCTCTTCACGACAATCCCGTTCGTGATCGCAATCCGGTTCGTCATGGTGCCGGAAACCGCTACCCCGCCCGTGTTGTACGTGCCATTGGTCACCAGCACCACGTCACCATTCGCGCACGCCCCAATCGCCACCTGGATGCTCCTCGCCGCCGTTGCCCAATTGGTATACGGCGCCACGTTCCCGCCCCCCGGCGCCACGTAGCGCGTCGCCGCGCCAACCCATCCCGCGCCCGCCAACAAAATGAATACAGCCACCGCCGCTCTGTTCCAGTTTTTCATTCTCCAATCTCCCTCTGCGCCTCTGCGTCTCCGCGCGAAATCCGCTTTCCCATTCTGTCTCCTGACTGCTAACTACTGACTTCTGTCTCCTTCCCCTACAGCCGACTCTCCCAAGTGCCCTCGGTCATGTTCCGGAACCACCTCGGATTCGTCGCCCCGTTGTACCACAGCCATGCCGCAGGAGAAGCCCGATACAGAAACGGATACGTCGTGCCGCTCGTCCACAGCCAGCCCATGTCGTTCGAGTAAAACCATACGTCGCCTGCCGTGCCATTGGACGCCGGATACCAGAAGCCATGCTGATGGTGCCAGATCCAATCTCCCATCGGCACGTAGTCGCCAAACCACCCCAGCCGCCGCCACCCCCCGCCCAAATCCTCATACCCCTCGTCCCAGCTCATCGGCTCTGCCAAATGCGCCACCGTCCCCACCACCGCCTTCGCCCAGTCCGTGAAATACGGCAGGTTGATTCGCGCCAGCGTGTCGTTGACCGTGTGGTAATACGGATTAAAATCTACCACGTCCTCTTCAATCCCGCACACCGCCGGATACCCCTGGTCCCAAAACGACGCATGGTCGCTCCAGTCCACCCGCTCCTCAATAATCGCGGGCACCACGTTGGTGATGCCATACGTCCCCACCACGTTCGTGAACGTCGCCGCAACCACCCGGTCGTTGGAACTGGCCGGCCGAACGTACAGATTCAGCACCTTGTCCCCATTCCCATCCCAACCCAGCATGTCGAGATTCAAAACCCCCACGATGTTGTCCCCCGCCGTGCTCGCCGCCTGCGCATACCGTTCGCTTCCCAGCAATCCCTGTTCTTCTCCCGTGAACAACACAAACCGAATCGTCCGTTCAAACGTATAATTCTTCAGGATTTCCGCCGCCACCATGACGGCTACGCTCCCGCTCGCGTTGTCGTCTGCGCCCGGCGCCACCGCCCCCGACGGCATGTCGTCGATATGCGCGCACACCACCACGATCTCCGACGAAACCGCTCCCCGCCCCGCCTTCGTCCCCACCACGTTCCGCCCCGTCCTCCCCCCATTCGTCCACGCCTGATAACCCGCCTGCAACCCCGCGCTCTCGAAACGCTCATGCGCCAACGCCGTCGCCCGCTGCAACGGCACGCCCGAACTCTGGTGCCGCGTGAGGATGTTCGTGAACACTCCATCCGCCATCACCGGAACCACCCCCGTCAGCTCGCTCAAATCCACATACAAATTCGTCTGCGCCACCTGCGCGATCATCGCCGACACCGCCGCATGGCTCGCCACCCCCGCCATGCGCGGCGCCGCAAAACTGCGCTTCTTCGCCAAGGCCAAATCCATCGGCTCCATCGGCAATCGCCTGCACTGGAATCCCAGATTCCCTAGCGACTCGACGTCCGCCGCCGCGTTGGCGGACCGGATCACCAACCGACGCCCCTCCTCGTGCACCACGTTGAACCGCCCGCGCGCCGCATCCCTCGCCCCTTTCCGGAATTCATAGGCCAAGAGATACGCCGCATTCTCCG
>CAZYGH010000012.1:88785-90084 GCA_964647595.1 uncultured Verrucomicrobiota bacterium | reverse complement strand
TCTAAACTGGTCCACAGCCATAGGGAAAAATCATGTTCATCGAGTGCTTTTCCGGTCTGATGGGCGGTGGCAAATCCTTCTTTTCAACTGTTCGCGCCGCTCAGCATATTGCCTCGGGCGGTCTGGTCGTTTCAAATATCCATTTTGAACTTGAACCTTGGTTCAATGATGCCTACGCCGATAAAATGACCCCTTTTCGGTTGCCTACACGTTTTGAGGGATGCCGCAAACAAATCAATCCGGATTTAACCGTTTCCGATGTTATTGAAATCGTCAACGGTGTTCCCCATTTTGTCTACAACTCCAAAGGTCTAAAACACTATCTAAAGCGGGAACACGGTTGGACGTATCAAGAAGGTCAATTTCGATACCTTCCTGATGAGCAGGTGAATGTTTATCTTCATCAACATATCCCTCGTGGCTCTGTTGGGCTTCCGGTTCTCGTGATACTGGATGAGGCCCTAGATAAATTCGAAAGTAATGGCACCACTTCAAACTCCACCGCCGAATTTAGGTCTTTTCTTCGCCATGTTCGCAAGCTCGGCGTTTCTCTGATTTTCATCGCACAAGATTTCGAGAGTCTCGATAAAAAAATCAGAATGCTAACTCATTTTGTTTGGCGTTTTCGCGATTTGTTGACTTGGCCCTTGCCCGTCATCAATCGTCCTTTCCCCCCTCCATTTTGTCATTATATTGTCTGTCAGCAATATCACCAAAGCCAGTTTGGTTCTCTCAAGGCTAAGACGATCAACAGCAAAACTTGGTTCCCTCGGGATTCTGACGTGTTTGGGTGCTATCAAAGCGTTTCTCTGCACAATGTTCGCCTAAAAATGGCCGACGATTCCAAAACTGATTTTCGTTTAACCACTAAGAAGAAAGCAAAAACCGTGTACCTCATTGAACGTCTTTTCATTTATTCCGTTTTGGGTTTTCTGCTCTGGTCTTATTTTTGGCCCTCTGAACCTAAGAAGGTTCCCGACCCCGTTTCTAAAACCGTACCTTCACCGGATCGCGTTGTTCCTTCCGTACCTGTCAAGGAACCGCCCCCTCCCGTTGTTCGTGTTGTTGAGCCGACTGTCACCCTCGTAAATGGTAGGGGGGAGGTTGTTCGGGTTATTGTTGAAAACAAGGAAATTGAATACTTCCCACCCTTAAAAATGCCTCAAGGGGGTTTATTCTATACCGTCACCGAAAAGAGTGGGGGAGGGTTGCCCGTCATTGCCCTTGCTGGCTCATAATTTCGTTTCCCTGGTCAACGTGTTTTCCCTGGTCAACGTGTTTTCCCTGGTCAACGTGTTT
>CAZYGH010000012.1:75760-88685 GCA_964647595.1 uncultured Verrucomicrobiota bacterium | reverse complement strand
TTCCCTGGTCAACGTGTTTTCCCTGGTCAACGTGTTTTCCCTGGTCAACGTGTTTTCCCTGGTCAACGTGTTTCTGGCGCGTTTCTAATTCTTTCCATACTTACCCCTTGAAATTGTCCGTTCATCTTCCTACGCTTCTCCCATGGCTTCCCTTGTGGTCATTTTGGCCTTGTTCGTCATTTTCCGCGCTATTGCGGTTTTTTTGCAACATCGAGGGCGGCGTAAACACTACCGGAATGATTACCTCAATTCCAAAGAGTGGAAAATCAAACGGGCTTTGGTTCTTCGTCGTGATTCCTTCCGGTGTCGGTTCTGCGGAAAACCTGCTCATCAAGTCCATCATCTTCGTTATGCCAGGCACATCGGCAAGGAACCTATTCAATGGCTCGTTTCTGTCTGTTCTGATTGTCATTTGAAACAACATCATCGAGGGTAAATCTATGGATTCTCTTTCTATCGCTTTTCTGCAAGATATGGCCGAAACCCTACCTGATTTTTTCCCTGTTTTTGCCGTTTGTTCCAAGTGTGGGCGCGTTTTTTACGGTGAAAAATGGTCTAAGTCTTCTCCCTGTCCGGAACCTTTTTGCGGTGCTTCTTCAAAGTTTCGTAAAAATTGTCTCGGCCCGATAGATGCCATCGATGTATCTCTTTCCGTTGCAAATAGTTCCAAATCAATAAAAATTCCTTGACGGTGTACGGGCGTTCATCATATAAAGTCGCCCATGTTGCAACTCATTCACACGCAAGGGATACCGATTACGCAACATAATATGTATTATGCGACGTTGCTAATATGGGCCAAAACTGGGGAATTCTGCAAATGCCGACAGGAAGTCTTGCGCCATGATGGGTTCTGGCCTACGTTCACGCTGATTCTGCTATCTGACACAACATGCCTCCTCGGTGGAATCGGCTCAATCCATTCAAACTTCAGGATGTCTCCATAATGAACATGCTATCTGCACAACGGATGAAAATGGGAATCGGTATCTTCATTTCCTTTTTCGGATTGGCTTCTTTGACTCTGGCCGATACGACTGTTCATGTCGGAATTCACCGTCACTTACACCAGCCCAACTATTGGGGTGAACCCGCCACAGCCGCTGGCCGTCCCAAGCAAAGTCAGTACGGCCAGGATTCGCAGGCTCTGAAGGATGCCAACCAAGCCTACTATGGCGACACCATTCAGCATCCCGAGGTTCTGCTGGTCGGCGGCAATGATTCGGTTTTCGGCAACAACGACAAGCAACAGGCGTATCAAGCCAACATCAAAAAGTCTATTGGAGCCATGACGTCGTCGGATGCAGGCATGACCATCAGCTACTCTGGTGCCCTGCAGCGAAATCTTTGGAGCTTTGGTCGCTACAGCCAATCCGGTTTTTTCCCGACGTGGAATGCGGACAACGTCACGGCCTACGGATGGAAAACCTCCCAAGGAAATTCTCGCGCCGCCGTTCTCGGTCAAACGTATCACCATGCCTTTACACCCTTGCTTCCGAAAAGCGCACTTTGCAAAGAAATTGAAATGCACCGCGAACGAACTCGCAAGTCTTGGGGACTCGCCTCCGACTTGTCGGATCAGTCGAAAGGATTTTGGCCCATCGAACTCGCCTTCTCCGAGCACCTCATTCCGGTTCTGGCGCAATATGGTTACCAATGGGTCATGATACCTAACAGCCATCTGGCGCGAACCTGCCCAAACTACATGGACGCCCTTGCCCAGCCCAGCCCCGGCGCAGAGCTGAAGGCCGACCCTCCCAACCGAGCCGATCAACTGGGACCTACCGTTCCTCTTACCCAGTGGTACGGGGCGAATCGAGACACCTATGGAAACGTGTTTCCCGTGCCCTTCTCTTACCAACTTCATAAGGCCAAATTTGTGGATCCCGAAACGGGCATTGAAACTAAAATTACGATCGTACCTCAGTGTGACTATCATGGATATCAAAGTGGTTATGGAACCGTCGGATGGAGCTTCATTGATGGGAAGATTGCCCAGTACAACGATCCCGCCCAACCGTGCCTTGTCATGCTTACCAACGATGGCGAAAATTTTTGGGGTGGCGGAAACAGTTTTTGGAATGAATTTGCCCCTAATTTCATGAATGAGGCTTCGAGTCACAACAAAAAAGCCATCACCATCGGCGACTTTGTTGCGCTTCATCCCGCTCCTGAAAACGATGTAGTCCATGTGGAAGATGGCTCTTGGCTCGCGGCAGACCAAGGCAGCCCCCAGTATTATCGTTGGCTAGAGCCGCCTCGACGCATTAGTGGAATCAATTGGGCCGATCCCAATTCCATTTTTGATCTTGAAAATGGATGGCATACGGACATGCGAAACTGGGCCATCATGCTCGCCGGCGTGAACCACTGTGAGACGGCCGAACAGATTTTTGAAGAGGACGGCGGCCAAGTCCTTTCGTGGCGTATCGAGGAACCGTATCAGGATAACGAAACCGACAACAACCCAAACGCCGCCGAACAAGCTTGGCATTTTCTGCTCTGGGGATTTGACAGTGGTTTCGTCTATTTCGACACCGCTCTGGACGATGAAGTCAAACACACCGTTGCCGCCAACCGGGCCATTTCGAATGCGGCAACCGTCATTGGCAATGCCGCTGCAGACCAAACTCCCCCCACCGTATTCAAGCCTCAGCGCTTTCCTTGGAATCCTGGCGGAAAGGGCAAAGGACAATATCTTGGCGGCCTGACAACGGGCGGAGCCACCGTTGGCTTCACTACGCCCGTTTGGTCTTCTGACTTCTATATCTGGACCTTGGCCTATGATGTTTCCGGCCTCAGCAATGTGACGCTCAAAGTCCGTCAGGATGATGATGGCGTGAACCCCCTGAACAACAACGCCAATGAAGTCTATGCCGGGGGCGCTGGCATCGGCAGTTGGAACTCCATTCCCATGACCCGCCGGGCCATGCCCAAAAACGATCCGACCGGAAATTCAAACTTGAATTACTACGTCTTGCCCAACCAGATTTCCGATTATTGCTGGGCCAAAATCACGGGCTATCGCCATGTCCTGCTCGATTATTATATCGAAGCCACCGATGCCAAAGGCAATCTCGTCAAAACCGACATTCAGCATGTTTTTGTAGAAGACGATGGCACCTCGGGTAACGTTTCTCCCTCCGCCACATTCGATCCAACGTCGCCCTCGGACTGCGCCCACCTCACCGTTCACTTCAACGCCGCCACCTCCGCACTGGCCACGGCCACAACCGTGAATGCCTTCTATCATTTCTCCACCAACAGCACCGATTGGACGACAACGGCGATGACTCGCCAAAGCACCAATTCCTTCTCCATCACCTTTGCCACTGTGCCCGACAATGCTCCACACCTTGAAATCGTTTTTAACGACGGAGTGAACTGGGAAAACAATGGTGGCTCTAATTGGAATGTCGCTATTCGTGACTGCGACGCTCCTGTCTTCAGCAATGGGGTCAGCCTCTTTCCTGCAAACCCCGTTGCCGGACAAAGCGTGACGGTCACCTACGATCCGGCAGGCCGCAATCTCGCCTCCTCCACCAACGTCAATATTCACTATGGATACAATGGCGATGCCAACTGGACCGTTTCCCCCGGCATAGCCATGGCGAAATCCGGCACCGTTTGGACCTATTCCTATCCCCTCCCCTTGGCGGCTTCCAACATCATCATGTGCTTCAATAACGGCACCACGTGGGACAACAACGGCGGTGGCAATTGGCCATTCACCGTCACGCCATCGGCTCCCGTTCCCAATGGCGTTCTCATCACCAATCCTGCCGTGGCCACCGTCACCGTTGCTCATGCCATCTCCAGCTATCTGGTGGAAGGAACGGCGGGCACCAATCTGACGGGCAATTTGTTCTGGACCAATGCCGCCAACGGCGCGAGCGGCAGCATCGCCCAAAAGACATACTGGAACGTGGCCATTGGCCTTTCGGACGGTGATAATGCCATCCAAGTTTCCAGCCTCATCGCCGGCACCGGCACGGGAATATCAACGGTGGCGGAAGACGCTGTCACCGCCTATGCCGCATGGACCAACGGAAGCAACGCAGGCATCGGGTTCGCCCCGTGGACACTCTTCCATGATGCCAATGCCGGCCACTTCGTCGACACACGAGGCTGGGGCTTATGGTCGCATGAAGGAACCAATCTTTCAGAGGCCATCCGCCCATTTGCTTCTCCCTTGGCCACGGGTCAAACCTTCCGTGTGCGCATGCAAAATGGGTGGCTCTGGGAAAGTGGCGGTTCCATCGGTATCGCCCTGCGCAACAGCGAAGGGGCCACCCTCTGGCAATTGTTCTTCAATGGTGGAAACACCAACTACCAGACAACCACCGGCGCCACCGACATCGCTTGGACCAGCAACGGGCTCGATATTGTCTTCACCGTAACCACCCCCACAACCTATTCAGTCGATGTTCAACCGGTCGGCGGAACCATCCGTCAATACACCGGAACCTTCACCAATCCCATCGCCCAGTTCCGTGCTTGGTCCTACAACAACGGCACGAGCGATACCAATAACTCCCAACGCGACTACTTCATCAACAACCTGAAGGTGACCCGCGCCGCCAGTGGAAACTCTGCAACCAGCACAGCCACCGTCCATATTATTCGCCAAGGAGATTCCAACGCCCCGCCCTTCATCCACGGCTTTGATCCACTACCAGGCAATGCGGGATTCGGCATCCGCATCACCAGTAGCATCTCGAACGCCCACTATGCCCTCTATTCCACACCATTCCTGTTCCCGAGCCAAAACTGGCAACTGGTCAGCGGGACCATGAAGACGGGTACCGGCGCCGCCATCGACTTGGCCATCACCAATTTCCTCTCGATGACCCATTACTATCGTTTGGGATACATTTCTGAATAGTTTCACCACGGACAAGAAACTCACATGAATGGAACATTGCTTCTGATTATCCTTGTGGGCGCTGGTATATTTTTCGCCCTCCGAAGGGTTCTCCCCCACCCCATCTCGCAAGAACTTTCAACCAAACTGTTGAAGGAACATCCGTTAATTCTGGACGTTCGAACGGACGCAGAATATCGGAATGAGCACATTTCAAAGTCCGTTCACATTCCGCTCGCCGAGCTTAAGTCCAAGATTCAACGCCATGCTCCCGACAAAAATCAAGTGATTCTCCTGTACTGCGCCAGCGGGGCCCGAAGCGCCGTTGGCCAGACAATACTCGAAAAACTTGGCTATTCTCGTTCCTACAATCTGGGGTCCATCTCCCGCGCCAGATTTCTTTTGTCCGTTCACCCCAGTGATCCGGGAACCTCTGAGGGCCGGTAACGGGGATCTCCTCGTTGTTCTGGGAAGTCCTTCCCTCATTCGCTAAGTCCATGATTCCCATTCCAAATTCAGACCTCTGAAGATGGACAATCGTTCATTTTGAGTGGTCTTGCTCCTCTTGATTTTCACCCTTGGTTAAACTTCATCCTTATGTTTTGATTCTGTTATGAAAATTTTTCGCTCTTTTAGAACGTTGGCTTGGGGAATCCTTTTCCTTCTACATCTCGGGTTGCTGCCCGCGAAAGCGCAGTGGACAACTCAAACCGTCGCGATGAGCCAAGGGTGGAATGCCATCTATCTTCAGGTGTCGCCAGATCTCCTATGTCATTCGCTCTTCACCGGTACTCCGGTCAAAGTAGTTCAACAATTTAATCCGATGTTGAGCGCCCAATTTGAGACCTCCCCCGCTCAACCGTTGCAACGCGCACCCGAATGGCTGACTTGGCATAGCGGAGAAAGCAATTCCTTGCCGCCCACTCTGTTTTCGTTGCAGGCCGGTCAAGCCTATCTGGTGAGCAACAGTGCGCCGGTCACGCTGGTGTTGACGGGGCGAGTGGAAACCCTCTCCCGAAAGTGGCGGCCGGATGACTGGCATCTGACAGGCTTCGACGTCGCACCGGGCGCAGGCGTCACCTTTGCCCAGTATTTCGGAACAGCCTTGGCGCAAGTCGCCAAACTCCAGCGCGTCGACAGCGACGGCGTCAGCCGCGACGTGGCGACAAGCGCAGCCATCGAGCCCAACCGGGCCTACTGGATCAAAACCAAGGGCGATCTGGTTTTTGACGGCCCCGTTTCCATCGCAGGTGGAATCTGGCTGAACGCTTCCGATGCCACGGCCACGCTAACGGTTTCAAATCGTTCGACATCCACGAACACGCTGACCTTCACTCTGGCGGACTCCAGCCCCTCCCCATCGGGTCCCATCACCCCGGTTCCGTTGATGCGCTGGGTGGATTCCGCAGGGGCGTATCAGGCCTTGCCCTCTGGCGCTTCTTTTCCGGTGGATTTCGCACCGTCCGCATCGACCAAGCTGGTCTTCAAGGTCAACGCGGCCGGATTGGAACGGGGCCAATCGCTGCATAGCCTCCTGCGGGTGAACGGCGGCGGACGGACGACCACGTTGCCCGTGACGTATGTGAATGACAGCTTCGGCAACCAACGCGCCGCGTGGCCGTTTGGCCTGTGGGTGGGCAATGCCACGCTGACCGAGGTGGCGTTTGTTGGATCGCAAGACTCGGTAATGGGAGCCGCCTCCCAGCCCATGGAAATTCGCCTGATTCTGCACCACGCAACCAATGGCCAAATCCGCCTGCTGAGCCGCGTGGTTGGCGTGCTGGAAACCAATGAACTGGGTTCGGCGTATCGCCTGTACACGGACGACAAAACGCTGCCCAACGTGACGGGTCGCGACGTGTTCCGCATCAGCTCGCTGGCCTTCGGCCTCATGCCGCCGCTGAATTTGTCGGGGTCTTTCCTGGGGGCGCAACCGGCCACGGGGCACTGGACCATCGGCGCGAACGATCCCGTCAATCCGTATCGGCATGTGTTCAGCCAAGACTTGAAGGATGGCTTGGCCATTTCAAACGAGGTGTCGTTGTTCTGGCTCGACGGAACGAATGCCCCCCTGCTCACGGGTACCGCCTGGAACCCCAACGGCTATTGCGCCGGTTCCTACGAGCAACGCATTACGGGCCTGCGCCATCAGGAGATTCGCACCAGCGGCATGTTCCAATTGCAATGGATTTCCGGCACCGGCGTTCTGGAGTAAGTCAAGCAAGCGATCGCATATGAGGTTCAATGTGAAACGATTATTCTTCTTTCTTTTATCAGTGCTGTGGGCGGTCTCCCTTCAGGCGGCGAGCGTGCCGGAGCTGTTTAATTACCAAGGGCGCTTGCTCGATGAAGATGGCACTCCGCTCAGCGGTTCGCGAGAAGCGGTCTTCGGCATCTACGAAGCGCCCGCTGGCGGAACCGCGCTCTGGGAACAGAAAACCACCGTGGTCACCGACACTAACGGGCTTTTCAACGCAACGCTCGGCGGCACCACCAACAGCCTGCTGGCGGCCGTTGGCAATCGGTTCGATGCCCTGTATCTGGACATGGCATTCAAAGTCGGTGGCGTCATGGAGCCGGTGCGCCCGCGTCCGCAGTTTGTCAGCGTCCCCTATGCCAAGTTGGCGGAAAACATGGCCGGGGCGCAATCGCTGGATGTCACAAGCAACCTCACCGTCGGGCAGAAGTCCATGCTGAAGACGTTGAGCACCGACACGGCCGTTCTGGAAATCCTGAAGTCGCCACAGATCACCTCGCCAAAGGTTCAGGTGTCGTCCATACAGCCAACCAATCCGGCCCGGAGCAACGTTGTGCGCGTCGCATCGCCTGCCGTTTTTCACGGCTTTTCAGCCAAAGGGTCTGTGATTATTCCCTCTACATCGAAATCGGATCTTCCGTTGGATGCGATCAACAGTTGGAGTCAGGCAACGACGGATCAATGGGTGAGTTTTTCCGGCAACAGCACCGACTACAGTGCCTGCTTTGTCTTCAAGATGAGTGCAACCCGGCCGGATTTGGCTCCCTCTCAATATGGAAACTCAGATTCCAGGGTGACGGCCTTCGCAACCGTGTTGAAAAAGGGCCCGCAGGGTCTTTGCGTTCCCGTTCCAGCCGGATGGTGGTTTGGCTATTACGCGTATGTCAGCAGCGGGTCTTACCTCAGTGGCACGTACCGCTTGTCCGACAAGTTTACCGATGTGAAATTTTACTGGATTCAGGGGCTGTAGCGCGATGGATGGAGCGAATACTATGAATAGATATCGATGGCTGGCATGTGTTGGAATCCTGTCGCTTGCCGTTTGCGCATCTTCGGCGGCGGTACCGGAACTCATTGAATTCAACGGAACCCTCGCTTGGGCCGAAACCAATGCCCCGGTGGCGGGCGTACATCCTTTCACGGTGCGGATCTTCGACCAGTTGACGGAAGGCACGCTCCTTTGGGAGGAGCAGGCGAATGTAGAGGTGGACGCTTCCGGTCGCTACGGCCTCCAACTGGGTTCGGGAACGCGGGGTGCCACAACCAATTCCCTGTCCGATGCCTTGAATCTCGCAGGAACCGCCGCGTATCTGGAGCTGGAAGTCAGCCTGAATGGGCAGTCGCGCCTCTTTGCGCCAAGACAACCCTTGTCTTCCGTTCCATTTGCCCTGATGGCCGGCAACGCGCATCGGGCCACGAAAGGATTGGAGGTGGCGGGGCAACTGATCGTCGAGGGCCCAACACAGGCCGACCGGGTGACGGCGGGAACGCTCGAATGCAACGAAGTCGTTGTTGCCAAGCAAATCACGCTCCTTCCCGGCCCGCTCTCCTGTGGCACGTTGGTCGCGCCGTCCACCAACGAACCGATTGTGTTTTCCACGGGGGTGGAAACCGTGGGGGACATGCGCGTCTCGGGCGCCCTTCAGATCTTTTCCATGAGAAAACCGAACCTGACGCTAACGAATCCGGCTTTGTATGCCTATCAGGCGGATACGGACTGCTGGCTGTATTTGGTTCCGGAACAAAACACGCTTCTCGTGCATGTGGGCAACGACACCTACTCCGTCACCAGCAAAGATTTTTACCCCATCCCCATTCCCAAAGGCGTGGAGTTCAGAATCCACGCCCTCTTACTAAACACGGATCCGAACAGTCCCAGAGTGTTTTCGGATGGATCCTGTCCGCAAAGTTTCTTTCTGAGTCTGGGAGTGGCGCCATGAGTTGTATTTCGGTGTGGATGATGAAAACGACGGAGCAAACGGCGATATGAATACATTACGGGTTTGGGCCACGGGATGGCTGGCGGCACTTTTCATTTCGGTATCCGTGCAGGCGGGCTATGTGCCGGAAACCATCCAGTATGAAGGCACGGTGCTAAATGAATTCGGACAGCCCGGAAGCGGAACCCGTTCCTTCATGTTTACGTTGTACGACACCGACAATCTGTTGAGGTGGGTGGAAGAACAAGCCGATGTTCCATTAAACCAGCAAGGCGCTTTTCAGGTGTTGTTGGGGAAAAGCAAAACCCTGCCGGCCATCGCCCCGTCTTGGCGGTTAACCGTGTGGATGAAAGCCGGAGATTCTTCGTGGAAAGAAGTGACGCCTCCTCAAGCCATGACCGCCGTTTTTTATGCACTTCAAGCGGACGATGCGCGCCGGGTTCCGAATGACTTGGTCGTTCGGCAGGATTTGCGCGTGGCGGGTGATCTGAACATGATGGCACCTGTATTGGCCACGAGTCTGAATGTCGAGGAGGCCAGCATCGGCTCCATTTCTAGCAGTCAGCTAACTGTTTCCGATCTGTCGGGTCCAACAAACCGTCCGATCTCGATCAGCGGCGAGCTGGAAATCACCCAGGGATTGGTCCTGAAGGGTTCCGTTTCCATGATGAAAGTGGCGAATCTGACCTCCGCGACCCTTCAAAACGCTTCCGGGCGTTGTTATCTACTGGCTATTCTGAATGACAATGCAAACCTGGGACACATTGCGGTACAGGCCGCGGACAGCGGCAAGCGTGACATCTATTTCAGCAACATGTCAAATGGCAACTATTTCCTGCCATTGGATTTGAATTCCGGGTACAGCATCATTTTTTCGGATAAGAATGGAGTGGAAATCCCGATGTATTCTTATGTTTTCGGCGAAATGTTTCGAACTCTCAAACTGATCCAAATGCGCCAGTAATTTCCCGTCAGGAGAACACGATGACTATATCATGGAATACCCCAAGCGGGCGATGGATGGCGACAGCCATCTGCCTCAGTGGTTTGTTTTTTTTCACCGTCAGCGCTTGGGCGGGAATCTCCGTGGAGCCGACGTGGTCGCTGCCCGTTTTCGATCGACCGTCCACGGCGCAAACCGCATGGACCACCAACAACATGAGTGCCGTCGTGCTGAAAAGCGCGGGCGGGGCTCAACAATCGATTTCTTCAGGTGCCCCGACCCTCACGGCGATGACGTCGCTGGGGCGCTCCACCTCGTCGCGGCGTCCCGATTATTTTTTCGGCGATCTGATGACGCCCCCCACCTCCCCCGCCGGCTACACGCTGGATTGGGGCAGGATGGCGAATTCCGAAGCGGTGACGAATGGCCGAATCGTGCTGTCCCCCAGCGTGGGGGCGGTCTATCTGTCCTCGGCAGGCATGGTGAGCATGGAGTGGCGCTTCGTCAATGCCAGTGGGCAAACCACCAACATCGTCAGCGAATATTTTTGCAGTCAGGGTGCCAAGATGAGGCCCTATCGCGCCCATTGGACGGAGGCGCCCTTCAACGCACCGGCCGTCAATCTCAATGGCAAATTCGTCCAATTCCATTTTCAGCCGGGAAGTGCGCTGAAAATGTCGGTCACCACCACCACCAACGTCAACGGCATATTGGAAGTCAAGCACAGCGACGGGCTACGGATTGATGAATCGGGATTGCTCCGGGTTCACGGACGCGTGAGCGGCATGTGCCTGATGCAGTATTTCAAGACGGGACATTTCAACGAACAAATCGGGTTGGACGGCGGCATGATCGTCGTCGAAGTGCTTTCTCCGTCGGTCATCGAACAGCGCGTCGGCTTGGGCGAGGAATTACGCCCGCTGCGGAAGTCCTATGAAAATGCGTTCGGCGATTTGCGCGCCCAGCTTCAATCCCCCTTGAACGACGAGTTCAATCGCCAAATCGCCTATCATCGGGACATGGGAAGCGAAACTCGCCACCCGATCTATTATCCGGTCACCCGCACCCTGTCGAATCCATGGACCATCGACATCTATTGGATGGGGCTCGACGCGATGGGCACCGAATGGCCCTTCGAGCGCGACTGGTACGCGGCCGACTGGGACCGAGCCTCCGCCATCGATTTTCTATACAGTTCGAACACGGCCGAGGATGCCGGCTTCAGCCTGGGCGACTACACCGGCGAAATCATGTGGTTTCAAGAGCCCCAAGGCCATATTGCCCTCAACGGAAGCCGCGTCGCCGCCAAGCCATCCGCATTCCCAAACCCTGCGGAAAATCTCGGATATAGCCTCTTGCGCATCGAGGATACCAACCACTTCCGCTTTGCCACCCTTTGCACCCGCCCCTATCAGTCGTCCCGCAACAGCCCCTTCACTGAAAGCGCGCCTATCGGAGACGCCTTGCGCCCTCGCTCCACCGTCGCCTCGTTGCAATGCATAGAACCCCGGACCGCAGGTGCATGGGTCAACGGATTCTCCCCCGCCACCAACCGTACCTTCTCCGCCGAAATGTGGGTGAAGCGCAAGGACGGACAGGGCGGTTCCCTGCTGCGCACCCTGGAATCTACGCGATTAAGCGATTCCGAGAAGAAAATATGGTCAGAAGATCGATTCCTTGTGTCCGCCTCGGATATCCGTCCATTTGATTTCAGCCTGACGGACAGCGGGCGTCCCGAAGTACACATCCTGCGCTCGGCAACTCCCAGCGGAAGCGTGATGTCCGTGCTGAGTTGCGAACTATATATTCCGGCGGAAACGTGGACCCATTGCGCTGTTTCCGTCGGTGAATCCAATCTGGCGGTGTACATCAACGGAACTCTGGCGGGAACGACCAATCTAGCATGGCCCCCCCGCCCCTCCGGCGTCGTCGCCCTTCGAACGTTCGTCGGCGCTGAGTTCACAGGACATCTGGATGACCTCATTCTCTGGCGGACCCCGCTGACGTCCAACATGCTCGCCCGCGATGCTCGTTCTTTCTTGACGCTGCCACAATCCAACCTGCTGGCATGGGTTCCCATCCTCACCGATGTCGGCAGCGGGTTCAATGCCCTCGCCGACAAGAGCGGTCGCGCGCCATCCTTCCGCCTCGGAGAAGAAGCCCGAATCGACTCCGACGACGGCAAAGTCGGTTTTTTGGCCGATGATTCCTACTCCAGCCTGCATGGTTTCGTGTATCGTCCTGCCGGCAATCTCTACAACGCCAACTGGTACGCCCCCGGCAAAGGCGAAACCGAAGATTCCACCGCGCCCATTTTCGCGGTAGGCGAAGGCATGCTGAATGTTTGGTGGCGATATGGTTGGAAGCCCTTCGACACCGACAAACAAATCTACATCCCCAGCGTGAGTCAGTCATTTACCAACACCATCCCCAACCACATCGCGGAAATTGTGTTGGCCAGCGGACTCGGTAGCGCCACCACCAGCTTGGTGGAACGCGGCAACGCTCTGCAAGTGGGAACCTCCACCAACGCGGGTATGCTCATCAACACGCCCGTTTCTCTTTCTGGCGATTTCAGCGTGGAACTCTGGTTCAAATTGCCCGCCGCAACCTCCAACGACTGCGGCATCCTCTCGCTGGCGGTCGACACGCTCAAGGTATATGCCAACTATGGGTCCTCCAACGCCGTCGGCTCCTCCCAACCCGCCATCTTTTGGCAAGCAAACAACAATCTGAAAATTATTAGACCATTCCCGGCGGACTCGTGGAAAATCGGCGAATGGAATTGGCTGGCCGTGACCAAACGCGGAAGCCGAATGACCCTGTATAGCACGAAAACCAATCAATCGTTTTCCATCCCGCCGCCCGAGACATCTGCCGCTGAACGCGCAAGCCAAAATCGCCTGGGACGCCATTGGTAT
>CAZYGH010000012.1:43065-75750 GCA_964647595.1 uncultured Verrucomicrobiota bacterium | reverse complement strand
CTGACTCTTCCCGAATCCATCTGCCTTCTGGACGAGTCGCGCATCTGGAACCGCGAACTCACGTCTGCCGAACTAGCCGCCAACCGCTATCGCCGTTTTAACGGCAGCGAACCGGGCCTGGTCAGCTTCCTGTCGTTTGATTCTTTCTCGGGCAACCTCCTCTACGATGCCGCCGCCAAACGATATTTCTCCATGACCGATGCCGCCCTCGTCTCTCCCGGTTGCCCGTTGGAAATCAGCACCGTCTACCCACCCGCTCTCATGCCGGACGTCTATTCGCAACCCGCAACCAACCAACCCGGACTCCATCCGAACGATGAGCACGCCTTCGTGACCGCCTTGGGCGAACACAATGTCGTCATGGCGCTGCGCGATGACCTAAGCATTCTGAACGGAGACAACCAAAATATCGTTCTCGTTCAGTACGAGACCGAAGAAAATGGGGCGAATTCCAAACGAATGGACCTCTTCCGCGTGGTGCGCACCAACGCCTTATACACCACCTTTGCCGACCGATCCATCGCTGGACAACCGCTCTACGGCCCCTCTCCGCTTCACCTGTTGCCCACGCCCAACAACGAGCGCACGTCGCTGGTGAGTGGCCCCGGGTGGCGCGACCGGAAACTGGCCTGGTGGGCCGTGGCCGCCACCGGCAACGAGACCAACCTTCCCATTACCATGCGTTATTACTACCCGATGCAAACCAATTTCTGGTTCCCAAAACTCAGCGCTGCCCAACAACCCGCCGCCGGCACGCCGATTCCCTGGCTACCCTTTGGAATGTCCTTCCTCCATCAGACCTATCAGACCGCCTACCCGACCAACGGTACACCCATAGATTTCACGTGGACGGCCACCTGGCCCGACAACATCCCCACCATGAAAGTCGGCCAAACCCTCACCAAGGCCATCGGTGGACTTCCCGAGCTCTGGAACCAATCCAGCGCGGAAGTCGTCTATCAGACCTCCACCAATAATAAACAGGGCGAGAGCGTGATTCTCTTTGATCCCTCGATCGCACGCGGCACAAAACTGACCAATCCGCTTTCCTATTACGGCTTCACCGATTCCGGCCCTGCCGCCACCCTTCGCAGCTATCGCGGCCTCACTTATTTCGTCAACCTGCCGCCCGATCTTGCTGACCGCGTCTATTACGATGCCAATAGCGCCTCCAACAACCTCGTCGTCAAAGGCCAGTACGTGGACAATCCCGCAGGTACCTCGTATCTGCTGGTCAACGTTCTTTCCTCCAATCAGATCGAGGAAATCGTCTCCCTCGTCACCGCTTCCAACAAAGTCGCCGAGTGGCGCGCCATCGTCACCAATCTGTACCTGCCACCCGCCGTGGCTCTGCCGAACGTGCCGGTGGATCATTATGCGCTGGCCGCTCAAGGGCGCGGCGCCGGATACGTCACCATGGCCTTCGCCAATTCCACCAATCCGGCCATGACCGCAGAGGGCGATCCCATCAGCCTCGAAATCTTGCGGGTCGAAACCAATCTCTACCTCGGAACCATTGTTCCGCTGACCGATCCCATCAATCTCATCAGCGAACAAATGAATCTCCTCTATACCGAGGGCTTTGCCGGACGAGCCGATGACTTCGAATTCAACTGGCACTACGCCGAAGAAAATGCCTCCGGCATCTTGGATACCAACCTCATGCAGGATTTCCCCGGCGGTGGCCCCGGCAAAGTTCGTCTTCTCCTTGGCGGACGCGGCTCCAGCTTCAACGAACAAGTGAATCGCTTCTTCAAGCTGCGCTATCGCGCACGCCCCGGAACCATCGCCACCAACGTCGTCGGAACCAACTGGACCGCCTTCACCGAAGTGGCCCTCGCCGAAGGCTGGCTCCAACGCACCCTCAATGCCCTCACCCCCTTTGAACAGCGCATGCGCAACCTCTATGAAAATGCCGTCGAAGGTGCCGTCAGCATGATTCAGCTCGCCGGGCGTCCCTACGAGGGGAACGTCGCCCTCAACATGGACAACATGACGTCCGTCGGCATCATCGAGCTGTATCGGACCCTGCAAGACCGCGCAACGTCCATGTTCCCGGATGTTCCTTCACCCGCCGCCCAGAAGCAGCTCCTGCTCGCCGCCTCCCGCCTGAACGACATGTACACCACGCTCGGCAACGAGGCGTTCGCCGATGCCATGGACCCCACCATCGGATTCGGCGCGGATGTCACCCTCGATTCCGGCGCGGGCATTCGGCTCGACTACGGAACGCATGTGGGTAGCCTCTTCTGCTTCGAGAATCAGGTTTCCTCCTTGCTCGATGAAGAACTCGCCCTCCTGCGCGGCCGTGCCGGCGACACCGGGCTTCTGCCTCCTGTCACCAAATCCCCCTATTACAACCGCCTCCCCTGGAATTTCACCAAGGGCATCACCGCCGGGGAAGTCGCCTATGCCTTGAATTACAACATCAAGGGTCAAACCCGCTCGATCATCGATGAAATCACCGCCGCCGCCTTCTATCCGCAAGGCCACGGCGACGCCTGGGGCCATTTCCTCGCCGCCTATCGCCAGTATCTCGACCTCCTGCGTAATCCGCGCTTCCAGTGGACTCCCGGCATCACCGTCATGAACCTCGGCGGCAATCCCATCAACGTGGATTACACCGAGGAAGAGAAATGCGCCGAAACCGTCGCCTCCCTCGCACGCACCGGCAACGAAATCATGCACCGAAACCGCCAAAAGGCCTATGCCGAAAATTACAATTCCACCTTCCCCGGCCTGCGCGACTCCTCCACCAATCGCGCTTGGGGCATCGCCGATTGGGGCGCCCGCGCCGGACAGGCCGCCTTCCACGGCTGGTTGCTCGTTAATTCCATGCTGCCTGCCGATCACTCCCATTCCAATCTGATCGAAGGCACGCTCACCAATCTGACCCGCGCCGTCGTGCCCTCCCTCGGCATCATCGCCTCCGCCTACTCCGACATGCAAAACGAAATGGATGCCGCCGATGCCCGCCTCAATCCCCTCGGCCTCAGCGAAAACGCGGTGCCCTTCGACATCAGCCCCTCTGAAATTGATGCCGGAAACACGCACTTCGAGCAAATCCTCCATCGCGCCGAACGCTCGCTGGCCAATGCCGACCGTGCGCTCCGCAGCGCCCAGGAATACAGTCTCGCCCTGCGCCGCCAATCCGAAGTCGCCTACAATCTCCAAACCGAACTGGCCGATCAAGAAGCCTCCATCAACAACCGCCTGATCGAAATCTACGGCTATCCCTATAGCGACGATATCGGCCCCGGCAAAACCTATCCGCAAGGCTATTATGGCCCCGATCTGGTTCACTACCGCTACATCAACTTCGGCGACTACTTTGCTGACACGAACACCTATACCCACAAGCTCAGCCTCTATTCCACCGGAACCACCTTTACCGTCGCCTTCAACAACCGTACGGTGGTCACCGCAGTGAGCGGTGGAGTCGGAGCAGGCGCTACCTTCCTCAACGAATTGATTCGCTCCTCCATGATGAGTGGAACCAAGTTGATCGGCGCCGGAAGCCGCCTCTTGCTGTTCATTCCGGAAGTCAGCAAATTCCTCGGACGGATGATTCCCGTTCTTTCCTCGCAGCCCACCACCACCACCTCGAACGTGACCTACAATCTCGAGTTTCACACCAATGCCGAGGGCATCCCCGTCACTCCATCCACCTGGAAAGGATTCCGCCGCGCGGAAGGCGAACTTCAGGCCGCCTCCGTCAAAGTCCTGCAGGATTACAAAGCCCTGCAACTGGCCATCCTCATCTTCAAAATCAACAATGACAAAAGCGCGACCCTCTACGAAAAACTCCGCGAGGACTTCCAGATGGATATGTGGCATCTCATTTTCTCGCAGGCGGAACTCTCCTACGATGCCCTCAAGGCCATGATGGACGAAGTGGACAAGAACAACAAAGAACTTCTGGAGTATATCTCAAAAAATAAAGAAAAAGTCTCAGAATTGGCGGATCATACCGATTTGAGTCTCACCATCGGCATGTCCTTCGGTAGCAATCTGCCCCAGATGATCGGATCAAAATTCGATCAGATCAGCTCGGTGGCTTACAGTGCCGGTTTATTAACCAAGGAATATGCCAACGCCGTGATCAGTGGAATCATTCGCGGATTGGGTAGCGTCATCAAGGACGAAAAAACCGCTCTCGATCTCAGTAAAAAATGGAACGCTCTTCGCGATGCGCTCTTCGCCGAAGTGACCAAGCTGAACATCACCCGTCGCGATCAAATCACCGCCATGGAAGCCGCCGCGATGCAACTCCAAATTTCTCAGCAACGCGTCTGGAAGCTCGAAGCCGAAGGCGAACGCCTCTTGGAAGAACGCGAACGCACGCGCCTCCAGCAGGCCAACCAGATTGCCGCCGCGCGCTACTCCGACATGGCCCTGCGCCTCTTCCGCAATGACGCCATCCAGAAATACTCCTCCGTCTTCAACCAGGCCTCGCGCCTTTCCTTCCTTGCCGCCAAAGCCTACGCCTACGAAACCGCCACGCGCCCCGTGGATTCCCGCAACGATCCCGAATACCAGTTCCTCAGCCAAATCGTTCGCGCCCGCACGGTCGGCGCCATGCGCGACGGTACCCCCCTCGTCGGCAGCGGTCATGGCGATGGCGGACTGGCCGATGTCCTCGCTCGCCTTCGCGCCAACTGGGACGTGCTCGATGGCCGCCTGGGCTTCAACAATCCATCCTCCGAAACCGGACGCTTCTCCCTCCGTCAGGAACTCTTCCGCATCCTCCCCGGCCCCGAAGGCGATGAAAATTGGCGACGCACCCTCCGGAGTTACCGCGTGGATAACATCCATGACGTGGCCGAATTTAAACAGCTCTGCATTCCCTTTGCCTCCACCCAGCCCGAGCCCGGCCTCGTCATTCCCTTCTCCACCGACATCTCCTTCGGCCAAAACGTGTTCGGACTCCCCCTCGCGGGCGGCGACAATGCGTATGACACCAGCCACTTCGCCACCAAGATCCGTTCCCTCGGCGTTTGGTTCGCCAACTACAGCACTGGCACCAACCTGATCGGCCTCGCCAACAATCCGCGCGTCTATCTCATCCCCGCCGGACAGGATCTCATGCGCACGCCCGACTACCGCGCCGCCAACACCACTTCCGCCGACGGCTCCTCCGTCATCCGCTGGACCATGGACGATCAGGTCATCCCCATCCCCTATCCCATCGGTGCCGAACAACTCACCAATCCAAACTGGATGCCCCTTATCCGCGCCGAAGCTGGTTCCCTCTACGACATTCGCCGCTATCCTTCCTTCCGCGCCTATCATGATTCCGGCGCTCCCTCCGATTCCGAAATGATCAGCAACTCGCGCCTCATCGGCCGTTCCGTCTGGAATACCCGCTGGCTGCTCATCATTCCCGCTGGTACCCTCAACAACAACCGCTCCCTCGGTCTCGATTATTTCATCAACGGCGTCAGCGGCGACGGCAACGGCGTCAAAGACATCAAACTCCTCTTCAAAACCTATTCCTACTCCGGCAACAAAAAGAAATCGGCCGAGGAAGCAAAGGAGCCATGACCATGTTCAACCCCAAACCAATCGGCATCCTCCTTTCCGCCCTTGCCATCCAAGCGGTGGCCACTTGTTTCGCCGCGCCACAGCCTTCGTTCAACTACTATGGACAAATCACAACCGAGCTCGGCCTGCCGTTCACCCCAAAGGATCAAGCCACTCTTCTGGTGCGCTCCGGCGATCGCGTCATTTCGCGATCCCCCGTCCAACGCACCGGCGTGGCCGGCTGCAACTACCTCGCTGAGATTCCCCTCGACAGCGAAACCACGCCCTATCGCGATTACGCCCTCAAATCCGGCGCAACCGTCACCTTCGCGTTGGCCGATTCCAACAACCGTGAAATCGCAATCTATCCCGTCGGCCCCATCCCCCCCGTCGGCCGCCCCGGCACCGCCCGGCGCCTCGATCTCAGCGCCGGCCGCGACTCCGTCGGCGATGGTCTCACCGATGCCTTCCGCCAATCCATTGTCGATGCCTCGCAAGGCCAGTTCACCAACCTCTTGCAAGTTCTCCCCGGCGACGACTTCGATGGCGACGGCATGAGCAATGCCGATGAGTTCCGCGCCGGAACCGATCCCACCTGGGCAGCCGACATCCTGCTCGCCTCTGACATTCGCCCCGAACAAGACCGCCTCGCCTTTGAATTTTTCGCCGTGGAAGGCATCGCCTATGCCATCTATGGCGCCTCCGAAATCGATGCCGATGGCCGTTTCATCTGGAGCCGCACCCCTTGGTCTTCCGCCCCCGAAAGCGCCCCTGAATCCTCCCTCTTCACCGGACGCGGACGACACGCCACCCTCTATCTGCCCGCCGATCAACAAAAACAAATTTTCAAACTTACCGTTGAGTAATGGATTCCGGAGCCTTTGCCATGAAAACCCGATCAACTGTCCAACTGCTTACGGGGGCCTTCCTCGCATTCTTTGCGTGGGCCTCCTTTGCCCAAGCCCAAATGCCCCGCCTTGTTCAACCACGGGCAACCTCGGAATTCGCCACGGTCTCTTTCGGCATCGACTCTCTCTCTCAAATCTACAGCGGCAGTCCATGCCCCGTCCTCGTCACCACCGACCCCGCCGGACTCGCCGTCGACATTCTCTACGAGGGCCAAACCAACGCCCCCACCGATGCTGGCTACTACGAGGTCATCGCCACCGTCACCGACCCCAACTGGATCGGCAGCGCCACCAATTTCCTCTCCATTGATCGCGCGCCACAAACCGTTCTCTTCGGCCTTCCCGATACCATCCTCGCCACTTCAACGGTCCCTCTCTCCGCCGTTTCCTCTTCCGGCCAGATTCCCACCATCGGCGTGATCTCTGGCCCGGGCGTCCTTCAAGGGCAATCGCTCTTCTTCACCAATCAAGGAGAATGCGTGGTGGCCGCCTGCGTCAACGGAAACGAAAACTGGCGCGATGCTTGCACCCTCGCCACCGTTCAGGTGAGCCGCGCCACCGCCGAAATCACCCTATACAACATGACGCAACCCTACGATGGTACCCCCATCGAACCCCTTGTCGAAACGGATCCGGAATTTCTATCGGTTGAAATCCTCTACAACGGCTCAACTCAAGCACCCGTCAATGTGGGCCCCTACGATATCGAGGTCCGCGTCACCGACCCCCAATGGTACGGCGAGACCTCTGGACTGCTCACCATCATCCGGGGAGAACAACTCATCCTCTTCACAAATCCCGGTGTTTGCGCTCGAACCAGCACACCCGAACTGGTGGCCGGAACGCTAGCGTTGCTTCAGGCTGATTTCACGGTCGTGGAAGGCCCCGCGTCCATCCAAACGAACAATGGGATATTTTTCGCCTCTTTCACCAATACCGGTCGCGTATCCATTGCCGCCTCCCACCCGGGAACCAGCAACTGGCTTCCCGCGCCAACCGTCACCCAAACGTTTCACGTCTTCGAAAACCCAACCCAGATTCAAGTCACGAACGTCGTCGCGATCTACGATGGTTCCCCTCATTCCGTTCAACTCCTCTTCCCCAACGGCAGCAGCCTCACCTCCAACGATTTCACCATCACCTACTCTGGCTCCATCGCCCCTCCCACCAACGCCGGCCATTACAATCTCGTTGCCCTCATCACCAACCCTCCTTCGCTCCAAGGCGGCTACATCGGTGCGTTCACCATTCTGAAGGCCGATGACGAAATCGAATTCGACGCGCCCTACGAAGTCGTCGCCACCCAGACCCTCGCCCTCGCCGCCACCTCCCTTTCCCAACGCCCCTGCAACTTCTACGCACTGCCCACTCAAACCGCCCGCGTCGATAACAAATCCAATCTCGTGTTCATCGCCGCAGGCGATGCGATCGTCTGCGCCTATGTGAACGCCGAAGCAAACTGGAACGAAACCGAAGAATGGCTGTGGATCACCGCCACCAAAGCTGACACCACCGTGAACCTCGTGGATCTCTTCCAGCCCTACGATGGCACCCCGCGCATCGTCAGCGGCTATGCGGACGTTCCCTCCGTGGACATCACCTACGACGGATCGCTCGAGCCCCCTGTCGCCGCCGGACGCTACGCCATCTCCGGCATCCTCTCCCATCCGGTGTATCAAGGTTCCGCAACCGGAACGCTCATCGTGATTGAGCGCCCCGAAATCACAATGGCTTCCTCCAACGAAACCCTTCGGCTTACTTGGCTCGCCGAAACCGGCCTCTACTACTCCGTCCAGAGCGCCGCCTCGCCGCTTGCCCCATGGAACAATCTGCCCCCCTTTACCAACCTCAGCAGCAATGGCCTTCTCTCTGTCGAAATCCCCGTCCCCCACACCGCCCACTTCCGCATCATAGTGGAGGAAGGTACGCCTTAAATCGCGTCCACGCGTACCTTTTCGCTCTTCACAACGTCCCGTAGCCACCCCGCCAATTCGCCTTGGGCGCACAGCGAATCGAAATCCACGTCGAAATTGTTAAGGAATTGGAACGTCACGCCGTACGCCGGATTCATCATCGGCGCCAGCCCGGCAAAGAAAAATCCATTTTGCTCCGCCGCCCGTATAGCTTTGCCCACGCCGGGATCGGCCAAATCCATTGTCAGATAAATCACGTCCACCCGCTCGCGGCAAAGCCGACGCCGCTCCAAACGCAAAATCTGGGCGATGTCTACGCCCGTTTGGGTTAGCTGGATTTTGCCGACGTTGATGCAGTGCGCCGTCAGGGTGGCGTATTCCGTTGGCCGCCCATCCAAATCGATCTCCTCGTTCGCTTCTTGCCACTGACCCTCTTTCGGCGCGGCTCCCAAAGCCTCCAGCAACCGCAACAGAACGGGGGCATGCCGACACGGCAAATGCATGGACAGCGACGGCAAGGGATGTGTGCAGCGTGCCGTCAGCAACGTGCTCTCGCGTTGCTTCAACCCTTGGCTGATGCCCCGAAACTGGAGCGTCGCCGGCGCATAGCCCAGCAACAGCGCAACGGGCTGGAACCCGAACTTCAGACAGGTTTTTTGCGTATAGGGGTGGGCCGTCACCGCGTGGGCGCACAACACCTTTTCCTCTCGCTCCACGGCATGCGCCATGGCCGTTTGCAGCATTCGCTCCATGAGCCCCATGCCTCGCCAGCGCGGGTCCACAACTGCCACGCCCCATTCGATCGCGCCCGATTCGAGACTATCCTTCGCCAACGCCAAATGGCCAACCAGCCGACCGGAGGGCGTCACCACGCCCCACGACTTGAGCACACCCGAATGGAAATGGGCGCATATCCGGTCGGGATAGTACACGTCTTCGTACACGTACGAATAACCATACCCCCGATACACCAAACGCGAAATTTGAATGGCGAACGATTCGTCGAGCACTCGCACGCCCTCGACGGGCTCGGGAGCCGCTGGATCTTCCGCCTGTTCCCGCCCACCCGATTCGCCGACGGGGTCGCCAGGCAAAAACCACGCCATTTCAAACCGCACACCGTCTCGTCCACCATTCACGACGTGGCATCTCTCCACGCAGTATTTCACCAAATGCAACGACAGGCCCGTCTCCTGCTCGTCCGCTCGCTCGGCCGCGGTCGGATCGTAGGGCGACACCAGCGAAAGATCGAACGGCAAGCCGCTGTCCAATACGTTCACGCGAAAAAACGGCGCCGACACCTCACAACGCACGGTAATGCGTCCTTCGTCGCCTTTCGTTTCGTCGAAGGAAAATCGCAGAATCGTGCAAATAACTTCTTCGATCGCCAGCTCGATCCTCCCCCGTGCCTCCGCATCGAATCCGCACCGCTCCGCCAGGCCGATCGCCATTTGCTGCACGGACCTCAGCATGTCGAGGCGCGGCGGAATCGCCAACTCCGCCCAAATGGGACCGGTTGGAAGAGTCATGATTGCCTCCGGTCCAGCAGCCGCACCAGCTTGCCCGTGCGCGGATTCGTCTGCAGTTCGCCCGGAACGATCCACTCCACTTCGAGCGGATGCACCAACCCGTCCTGAATGGAATGAGAAAACATCGGGCGCTCCGCGTAGAAGGCCGCCCGCACCGCGTCGGTGGTGTCCGGCGGCACAAGAGCCGGATTGGAAACCGCTACACGCAGCCGGCAACGGTCGCGGCAATCCTCGTGCTCCACCACCATCTGGAAGGCAATCATCCCCGCCGACTTGGCCGAAGCCTCCAGCACCCGCTGCACGTCTTCCATGTAGAGCGTCATCGGCCCGATGCGTGCACCCTTTTCGGTTCGCCCCAGCACCTTGAAGCGCCGCCCCGGCGTTCCCGCCGGATCGATCCAGCGCCCCCGGTCGCCCACCGGATAGCGCACCACCGGCATCAACCGCCGCTTGAAGTTCGTGATCGCCAACGCCCCCTCCGCGCCCGCATCGTCGAGCGGTGATCCATCGTCGTCGAGCAATTCCAGCACCGTGCTTTCGTCGAACGCGCGGTGTACGCCCGGCTCGCAGGTGTCGTCCACCCAGCCCATCTCGCCGTAGTCCACCCCGGCGATGCCCACGGATTGCACCCGGCATCCCGGCACCGCCCGCCGCAACGCCGCCACTTGGTCGGGGTACATCGCCTCGCCGCCATAGATAAACCGCGAAACGTTCAGCCTCCCGCTCGCCGCTTCCAGATGCGGAATCAAATTCATGATCGTCGTCGGCACTCCCGCCACCGTGTCGATCTGAAATTCCTTTAGCGCGTCCAATATTTCCTCCGGCGTGGCAAAGCCCGCGATGGGAAAATTGACGCCCACCCCCGCCTCCTCGATGCACTTGCCCACGAACAACAGCGACGCGTAGAGCTGCCCGCCATAAAACACGTTGGCCACCCGCTCGCCCGCCCGCAGCCCGCCTCGTTGCATGCCATCGCCAAACACCCGGCAAAACACGCGCCAATCGTCGTTGCTGAAAAACGAGAACTTCGGATTTCCCGTCGTGCCCCCGCTCTTGAACACAATGCCGTTCTCGTGCGGCCCCGTCAGGAGTTGGTTGCGCTCGGTCGTGTTCGCCTTCCAATAGCCCGCGTGTTCCGTCACCGGCAGTTCGCGCAAGGGTGGCGGCGCACCTCCCTCTTTCCAAACGTCCTTCCACAATTCCCGATAATAGGGCGAATGCGCCCGCACGAATTCCAGATGCTCTTGAAGCTCTTTTTCAACCGTCGCCATCTCATTCATGTCAGTTGCTCCTATGGTCGCAAATCGGCTTCACCTTACCACTGGCCGCCACCCGCACGAATGCGGCGGGCTCAACGGCGCGCACCACAAACCGAAACGCCAGCCCCGTTTTTTCGCTAAACGAAATTTCCTCGTAGCCATCCCGAATCGCCTGCTCTGCTGCCCGCACATCCGCCTCGCTGGAGATCCACATTTCCAACACGGTCACGGGCCCCTCCTCCCGCAAATGAATTTGCACGGCCCCCGCATAGCCTAGTCGATCGTCGAGAATCGTCGCGAACTTCCGATAGTTGAAAAACGGCGCGCCCGCCTTGAAGACGTCGCCCATGCGCCCTTGCAGCTCGAACAGCGGATCCGTCCGCCCGCACGGGCAGGCGCGATCCACCCACCGGCCCGTGTCGCCTATTTCATAGCGGACCACGCGCGGATACTCGCGCGCCGACGAGGTGAACAGCAACCGACCGGATTCTCCCGGACGTGCCGGACGGTCCTCTTCCATGTCCACGATTTCCAGCCGTTGGATCGAGCTCATCAGATGGTGCACCCCCCCTTCGCAATGCGGACACTGGTAGCCCATCGGGCCCGCATCGTTGGACCCATACGCCGCCGAACGCACGATTTTCACGCCGCACTCGTTCATCAGAAATTCGCGCTGGCTTCGCGTCATGCGCTCCCCGCCAAAATACACCTTTTCGATTTTGCCGCGCAACCGCTTGCCTTCCGCCGCAAACAAACCCAAAATGTGCGACGGCAATCCAATCGCCACGTTCGCCTTGTTTTCCAGAATGGCGTCGGCGATTTGCCCATATTCGCCAATCATACCCATCGGCAGTTGGCGCGCCCGAAGCATTTCCAAAATCGTCCAGAAACTGATGAAACTGCCATACAGGTAATTGGCCGCAAACAAATTGATCACGCAATCGCGCTCGGGGTCCAAGCCCGCCGCCACCAATCCGTTCGCGGCGCACTCCATCTGGTCGTGGTAGTCGTCCCACGAAAATGTGGAATACACCGTCTTGCCGCTCGAGCCGCCGCTGCGGAACGTCAGGTCCGGCCGTTCCACCGCGCTGGATGTCGCCTGAAATTCAGCCTTGTGCAAAATCGGCACGGAGCCCTTCGGTGCGCCGATCCGCGCGCCGCCCTCCAGTTCGGCAAAACTGCCCACGCGGCCCGCCGTCTCCGTTCCGTCCAGCGAAATGCGCCGCGCCAACTGCTGCAGCGCATAGACGCCGTCGTGCGGCGCCCCCACGTAGCTGTCCACCATGTGGCCCGGCCGGGAAACCCGCGTGACCCCGGCGCCGAACAGCGAGCGGCTGATTTCCGCCACCGAACTCGCCCCGCACGCCAGCCCGCAACTTTGCAGCCAGACCCGCATCGGACGCAGCACCGCCGCGATGTCCGCGCGCGCAAGCCCCTTCACCCAGATCGTCCGGAACAGCGGCGAAGGCCGCAGCCCCGGCCGCCGATCCACGATGACGCGCCAACGCCCCGCTTGCCCATCCTCGAACACCTGCGTCAACCCCAACGCTTCTTCGGCGTGGGCAATCGACATCGTCGTCGTCAGTTCGGCCTGCTCGCTGGAATCCGGCGACTGCCCCGGAATCGTCGGCGAAATCTCCTCGAGAGTTTTCGCCAAATCCCCGGCGAAAGCCACCACCCCCGCGTCGTCCGCCTCAACGAAAAGGGTCTGCGGGCTTGAACACGCCTGCTGGTCAAGACGGCACACATCCAACGCCGCGCCCTTCAGCGCCGCCGCCCATTCCGGCGATCCCGCCGCAAGGCATTCCGCCGCCACGTAGCCAAACGACACCTTGTGTCCCCACGAGATGACCCGCGCCCCCTCCGGCGCCGACTGCCGCACCGCCGCAATCGCCTTCTCCCCGCCCCACGCCGAAATCGCGTCCGCATGCGCAAACAACGCCTGCAACCGCGCTTGGTCCTTCGAAGCCACGTGAGTCACCGCCACGTAGTCCTTCAACCGCCCGCCCGGATCCAGTTGGCACAACGCCTCCGCGAAGTTCGCGCCAAACGCCGTATCCCGCGCGCTCACCTTCACGATGTTGACGTTCCCCGCCAGCAAACTTTCCACCAATCCCAGCGCCGCCACCGAGAACACGTTCGACGGCATCACGTGCACCACGCACCCCAGCGGCGCCCACGCTTCGAACTGCGGCCCCGGATACCGACGCGCCAAAACACCCGGCCGCGAACACCCCAGCTCCGCCCGCGTCCTTCCCAGCAATGCGTCGCGCGACAACGCCCCCGCGATGCCCACCATCATCGCCTCCACGTCTGCCCGCGCCGTCGTTTCGCTGGCCAGACCCGCCAGCCGTTCATAGAGCTCGTCGCCCGGAACCAGCCGCGCCGCCAGCGACTCCGCCGCCGCCAGCAAATCTTCGAACGGAAACGGCGCGCACAGACTGCGCTCCATCCGTGCATCGCCCCCCTTCAACGCCTCGTCAAGCCCCGCATCGTTCACCCATTCGCCAAACCAAAAGTGCTTGTTCATATTTCCTCAGTAGTTAGTAGTTAGGAGTCAGTAGTCAGGAGGTGCATCGAGCTAGGCTGTTGGCGTAGGCGTTCAGCAATTTGCTGACTTCATCCAGCAATGGCTTTGCGCTGGACACGTCGGCATAGCCAAGGTCTCGCGCTAAAATCAGGTAGTATCGGCATTCCTCCATTGAACCTTCCGCGATATTGTAGAAACGCAATTTGTCGGCCACGCCGCGCTTTCGGAAACCTTCTGCAATGTTGGCAGCAATCGAAACGGCGGCGCGACGGAATTGCGAGGTCAATCCATAGACTTCGGAACGAGGAAACGACTGCGTCATGCGATATGCCGCCAAGACAAACTCATGCGCTTTTTGCCAAACCACCAAATCCTCGAATGATTTTGATGCCATGCCCGCTCCTATTCTCCCCTCTACTCTTCCTACTAACTACTAGCTACTGACTACTAACTACTTATTTAAGCAATTCCGCCGCCGCCGCCGCACAACTCTTGTTCGCGGATATCCCCGCGCGGCCGAGCACCTCGAACCACGGCGTGGGATGGTCGCCGCACGTGCAATCGCCCGCCGCGTGGCGCACGGCCAAATCACCCATCACAATGCAGTGGGCCGGTGCCGACGTGATGTAGGGCGAGACAAACGACAAGAATCCCGGCGTCCCGTCCGGCACCGGCGCCAAGGTTTTCACGTCTCGCACCACCACCCTCGACCACGTGGGCTGATGCAAATGGTGCGCCCGGCAATCCACGTAGGGAATGCAATGCTCCACCGAGCCATAGGTTTCCACGATGTTCTCTGACGGAATCCCCAGTTGGCGACTAATGTCCGCATAGAGTTCCTCTTTGGGAATCGCCTTGTCCGCATGCCCCTTCCAGCCGCCACCGAAGATAACCCAACTGCCCTCCGGCAGGCGCAGGTTTTCCCGCCCTGTCAGCCGCATGCGCTCCAAAATGAAATGCAGAAACGCCGGGAAGCCAATGATGCGCACCGGCGTTCCGATCCGCGCCCACGCTTCGAGGTGTTCCACCGCGCCGAACGAATCGAACTCGTGCTTCCCTCCCCCCACGTGCCGCAGCGTCCAAAACTGCTCCGCCACCGGCGCGTATCGCATCAGGTATTGGTTCGTATTCGACGTCCCCACCTTGAGCCCCTCGAACGGCTCGTAGGCGTTCACCAGATAATGCGCCGCCTCCTTCGACTCGACCCCTCTCGCCTTCATCGCGTGGTCCACCATCTCCCGCGCATGGCCAATCGTGAACGCATCGAAAAACATCTGCGACTTCTGCCCCGTTGTTCCCGACGACGTCATGTGCGCCGCCACCTGCGAAAGCGCAATCGATCGAATTTCGTGGAACTTGAAAAAGTTGGCGTGCACCGGCGGCAACGCAATCGCATCCGCCACCTTCGTGATGTTCTCCGGCACGATGCCATTCCGCTCCGCAAAGCACCGGTACCACGGCGACCGTTCGATGTGCAACGCCACCACCGCCCGCATCGCCTCCACGAACAAGGCCTCATAGGTCTCGTCCGGCGCATACGCCTCCGAAACCGTACAGAAGCGAAGCACCGCCTCGGGAATGTTTTCCGCCACCTGCCCAACCGGTTCGTTGATCATCGTTTTGATTCCTTTCCCTCCCGTCTCAACTCGCAAATAACAGGCCAACAATCAATCCCAAAGGATATGGATAAAATACATAAATAGGGCTTTCCTATATGCCTGTCTCTGATAGGTTGTCGCCATGGTCAACACATCCACACGCTTGCCTTCTAAACCTCTCTCCGCACCCAGTGCTCCCAAATTTGCCGAATGGAATTGGATCCTAACCCTTTTTGGCACCGCCGTGGGTGCCGGCATTCTCTACCTCCCCTTGCAAGTGGGCACGGCGGGCGGTTTTTCTCTCCTCTTTTTGTCAGCCCTAGTTTTTCCCCTGATTTATTACTCCCATAAATCTATTGTTTCCCTTCTCCTGTCCCAGCGCGAAGATCTCGATTATACCGGTGTTGTGGCCCGACATTTTGGCCCCTTGTTCGGACATGCGGTTGTGCTCGTCTTTTTGATCACCTTCTATGCCGTCCTTTTTTCCTACTCCATTGGCCTGAATGCCAATCTGGGAGACTTCCTGCATGAACTGGGTGCCACCTCCAGCAATTGGGCAAAAGGTCCATACCTCAGTCTGCTCATTCTTGCTGCATTTGCCGTGCTTCATTCCATCGGCGATAATTTCGTGCTACGGCTGATGAGCGCCATTTCTTCGGTTCTTCTCCTCGTCTTGCT
Organism: uncultured Verrucomicrobiota bacterium; assembly: GCA_964647595.1. Classification (GTDB taxonomy): domain Bacteria; phylum Verrucomicrobiota; class Kiritimatiellia; order CAIQIC01; family Lenti-01; genus Lenti-01. The sequence goes on along the minus strand of CAZYGH010000012.1, from coordinate 59,812 downwards.
TGGCATTTCCGTCTATCTGATTCCCCTCTGGAACTTCTCCGCATTTCGTCACATCCCTTCTCTCTCCGAATTCATCGTGAACGCTCTTCTCATCTTGCCCATCCTCACCCTTTCATTCGTGTATTTTCCGGCCATGTCATCCATGGTCAGCGCCTACCGGAACTCCTGCGATGGCAACGAAACCCATGCGCGCCGCCGCCTCCATCTCACCACCCTGAAAACGTCCATCTTGTTGTTGGTATTCGTCCTCTTCTTTGTCTTTTCTTGCATTCTCTCTCTCGATCCTCAGGAATTCGAACGGGCGTCAGAAGATAATCTCAACTGCCTCACCATTCTGAGCTACAAAGAATGCATTTCCAATTCGATGGCCGACTTGAGCGCACTCGTTGGTCTCAGCGCGTTAATTACCTCCTTTGCAGGAGTTTTCTTTGCCGTCCGCGACGCCTCCCATCGACTGGCCAACCACGCCTTGACCCATCTGGCGCCTACCCATCCCCTTGCCGCTAGGCTCCTCGTGCATCAGAAGCAAGTTCATGCCGGCCTCTTGATCCTTCTCTTTTTCAGCCTGTGGATTCTGACCCTCCTCAACCCCTCCATCATGGATTTATTCGGCCTATTCATTTCTCCGCTCGTTGCCATTTTCCTGTTTATTCTCCCGGTTGCCATTCTGATCAAAACAAGCGGCTTCAAAATCCTCAAAAGTCCCTCCATCCTTTTTGTGTTTCTTGTCGGAATTCTGACCTTGTTTTCCTTCGAACTGGGAACCTGGCTAAACGCACACCTATAAACACGGCTTCTTGATCGCCACGCCATGCCCCCCCTCTTCCATCAGTACATCCGCGACGAGGCTCACTATTCCGAAGTGTTGCTCCGCGTGCGCGACGTGAAATCAACCCTCTGGATGGGCACATCCGACCTCAAAGACCTGTTTGTGATGCGTGGCAAAAAGGCCTGGCCCCTTCTGGGCGAAATCGCTGAATTGATCGAGAACGACGTCAGCGTTCGCCTCATCCATGCCAAAGAACCCGGCCCCAACTTTCGCGCCGATTTCGATCGGTTTCCCGCGCTCACCACCGGCTTGGAACGCGTCCTATGCCCTCGAGTTCATTTCAAGCTGCTGATCTTCGATCTCCAATCCGCCTATATCGGCTCAGCTAATCTTACCGGCGCCGGAATCGGAATGAAAAGCGACGGCAAACGCAATTTTGAAGCCGGTATCTGGACCAATGATCCAGCACTTGTGTCGGCCGCCATCGAACAATTCGATTCGGTATGGATGGGCGGACACTGCGAGAAATGCCGCCGGAAAAACTTTTGCGGCGACTCCATCCTCCCCGTCACCCCCGAAGAATGATTCCGAACACATGGAAACAGCCGCCCTCCCTTTTCCATGCCTGTCGAACGGCGTTCATCCGTGGTTCAAGGGTCTTGGGTTGCGGCTCCGCCGCGCGAGGTGCTCTTTGCATTCTTTGTGGCCATTTTCTGATCTGTGAAACTCATCGTCCTCATTCACAATCACCATCGCCACTTTCTAGCTCAACACCTTAACGATCCACATTCCCGCCGCCACCAACAACAATCCCCCAATGTTGTTGGCCATCACATTCGATAGCGCAGAACCCCATCCATTTCCAACCGCATTCACCGTTTCCAAACCATACGTGGAAAAGGTGGTCAGACCTCCCAAAAAACCCGTCATCCAAAACATCCGCGTTGAATGCCCCAACCATTCGGCTTTTTCGCCCAGCGCAAAAAGAATACCGATGATAAAACATCCTGCCCAATTCACCGCCAACGTACCCCACGGAAAGCCCGTCCCGAACAGACGCACCGCCGTCAACGTGGTCAAATGGCGCAACAATGCCCCCAATCCTCCTCCAATAAACAACAGCACGAATCGATCCATGGTTTCTCCCTAATTCCGACGGCCATTTTTCCATAGTGTGGAAAAATGGCGACACCTTTTTTCCACACTGTGGAACCTCTTGCAGAACTCAGGATCAAACGGTCGGGACGGAGCCCGACCCTCCAGAAAACCAGCGTAACCGCGTGTTTTTGGAAATGGAGGGACGACCTCTGTGTCGTCCGGGTTCGTTTTGCAAGAGTCTCCCTGGAAAACTTTCTGCCCGATTTCGCTTGAAAAATGAATCCTCATGGTCGAACTTGAGGACACATCTGGTTGCGTGGATTTTTTTTTGCGCAGACGACGGATCAATAGGAAGGTAATCAAAACATGGCATCGAAAAAACGTACAAGCGACATGGTCTTCAAGGGCCCCGAACGCGCCCCCCACCGCTCCCTCTTTTATGCACTCGGCATGACCTCCGAGGAAATGAAGCGCCCCCTCATCGGCGTAGTTTCCTCCTTCAACGAAATCATTCCGGGGCACATCAACCTCGACAAGATCGCCGAGGCCGTCAAGGCCGGCGTGCGCATGGCCGGTGGTACCCCCGTCCTCGTGCCCGCCATTGGCGTGTGCGACGGCATCGCCATGAATCACCCCGGCATGCGCTACTCTCTCCCTTCGCGCGAACTGATCGCCGACTCCGTCGAAACCCTCGCCCTCGCCCATTGCTTCGATGCCATGGTGCTTATCCCCAATTGCGATAAAATCGTTCCGGGCATGCTGATGGCGGCCGCCCGCGTCAACATTCCCGCCATTGTCGTCAGCGGCGGGCCCATGCTGGCGGGCGAGCTCGCCGGTCGCCACCTCAGCCTCTCCAATGTGTTTGAAGCCGTCGGCGCCTGTAAGGCGGGCAAGATTTCTGAAAAGGAATTGACCGACTACGAAGAGTGCGCCTGCCCCGGTTGTGGATCCTGCTCGGGCATGTTCACGGCCAATAGCATGAACTGCCTCACCGAAGCCATCGGCATGGGCTTGCCCGGCAATGGCACCATTCCCGCCGTGGCCGGCGCCCGCATGCGCCTCGCCAAAGAAGCGGGCATGCAGATCATGAAAATTCTAGAAAAGAATTTGCTCCCGCGCGACATCATGACAACCGAAGCCTTCTCCAACGCCCTACGCGTCGATATGGCCTTGGGTTGCTCCACCAACAGCGTCTTGCACTTGTGCGCCATCGCGCACGAGGCGGATGTGCCCATGCCCCTCTCCCGCATCAACGATGTCAGCGCCTGCACCCCCAACTTGTGCCGATTGAATCCAGCCGGCCCCCACCACATCCAAGATCTCTATCTCGCCGGTGGCATTCAGGCGGTGATGAAGGAACTGGCCTCCGCCAAGTTGCTGAATACCAAAATCCCCACCGTGACCTGCCGAACGGTGGGACAAAATCTCACGGGCGTCGTCAACCGCAATCCCGACGTGCTTCGGACCGTCAAGAATGCCTATAGCCCCACGGGTGGCCTCGCTATTCTCACGGGGAATCTCGCCCCACGCGGCTCGGTGGTCAAGCGTTCGGCCGTCGCACCCGAGATGATGGTAAAAACCTGCAAGGCGCAGGTCTTCGATAGCGAAGAACTGGCCATTGCCGCCATTTATGGCCGCAAAATCAAACCGGGCGACGTGGTCGTCATTCGCTACGAAGGTCCCAAAGGCGGTCCCGGCATGCGCGAGATGCTCTCTCCCACCTCGGCTCTCGCGGGCATGGGTCTGGACAAGGAAGTGGCGCTCATCACCGATGGACGGTTCAGTGGTGCCACACGCGGCTCGGCCATTGGCCACGTCTCGCCTGAAGCCGCCGATGGCGGCCCCATCGCCTTGGTAAAAAATGGGGATCAAATTTCCATCGACATCCCTGCGGGCAAAATCGAGTTACTGGTTTCTCAAAAGGAACTCGAAACGCGCGCGGCAAAACTGAAGCCCTTCAAATTCCGCGCCACAAGCGGCTGGCTGTCCCGCTATCAGCGCTTGGTCGGCCCCGCCGACATTGGCGCCGTCATGCAATAGCCATCGAATTCGGCCTCACTAACAACGGGCGGCGCGTCTTCGCGTCGCCCGTTGTTTGTTTCTGCCGCTTGCATACGGAACATGGCTAGCCTACACTTCACTTGAAAAGGAAGCCCCGGAAAACGACATGCACTATTTAGACGAAGGCCATATTTTCATCTTCTTGGTGCAGGTGTTCGTGTTATTGCTCTGCGCTCGGGGACTTGGAGAACTGTTTCGACGTTGGAAGCAACCGGCCCTAACAGCCGAACTTCTGGTCGGAATTCTCTTGGGCCCCACATTTCTCGGACGCTTTGCACCGGGCTTGCATGCCGCTCTGTTTCCGCCTGATGCCATCCAACAAGCCATGCTGGAAACCATCGCGTGGCTGGGCGTTCTATTCCTCTTGCTCGATACCGGCCTTGAAATTGACTTTTCCATCGCCTGGCGCCAGCGCGGAAGCGCCTTGGCCATCGCGCTCACCGACATTGTCATCCCCATGATCGTGGCCTTTGTTCCAGTGCTGTTTCTTCCCGATGCGTTTCTGGCTGATCCTTCGCGGCGACTCCTCTTTGGCTTGTTCATGGCCACCGTGATGACCATCAGCGCTATGCCCGTTGCCGCCCGCTGCTTACACGACCTGAATTTGCTCAAAACCGATTTGGGATTCCTCACCATGTCCGCACTGGCCGTGAACGACATCATCGGATGGGTTCTCTTCGCCATCATCCTCGGTCTGTTCACCCAAACATCCGTCGCCCTTGGATCGATTCTCTTGATCTTCGCCGGAACTCTCGGATTTTCCGTCCTCGCCCTCACGCTCGGCCGCCCATTTTCGGCGCGGATTTTCGATGCCATGAAAGCTCGTCAATTTCCCGAGCCCGCCAGTTCCCTGACGGTGACGCTCCTTCTGGGTTTACTGTTTGGGGCCATCACCCAAAAACTCGGCATTCATGCCCTGTTTGGCTTCTTCCTTGCCGGTATCGTTGCCGGCGAGGCAAAAAGCTTGTCCGAAGACACCCGCCGCGTAATCTCCCAAATGGTCTATTCGCTGTTTGTCCCTCTCTTCTTTGCGAACATCGGCCTCAAAATCGATTTTGCCGCCAACTTCCATTGGGGCTTGGTCACCCTGATCTGCTTGGTTGGCATCGTCGGCCGTTATCTTGGCGCATGGATCGGAGTCAGCCTCGCACGAGTGCCGCGCGTGAATCGCCACCTCATTTCGATTGCCCACACCCCCGGCGGCATGATGGAAATCGTGGTGGCTCTGCTGGCCTTGGAAGCGGGACTCATCACCCAACCCATTTTTGTCGCCATCGTTTTCAGCGCCGTTTTTTCATCCGTCCTCATGGGCCCATGGATGACGCGCGCACTCGCCCGCCGCCGCAAGGTCTCCCCGGTTCAGTTCCTCGACGAACGCGCCATCGTCACACGCCTGCCCGACGAAGGCCGCACCGAGGCCATCCGCCTTCTGGCGGCTAAGGTGGCAGGACTCGCGGCTCCTCATACCGGCGCGTTCATCGCCCAGCGGGCGATCCAACGCGAAACAGAATTTGGCACCGGCATTGGCGAAGGCATTGCCATTCCGCACGTACGCCTAGATCAGTTGCGCAACCCCATCCTAGCCTATGGTCACTCTCCGGAAGGACTAGACTGGGACGCCCCCGATGCCGCCCCCGTCCACCACGTATTCTTCCTCGTGAGTGCCACCGGCGCCGAAGACCTCCATGTGCAAATTCTATCCCAGATTGCCAAAGCCTTGGCCAAACCCGAACAACGTGCCCGACTTTCCAACACGTCTCAGACGAAGGAACTGTTCCAGATTCTGAAATCCGTGTTGACCGAGACTCCACCGACTCCTCACCCGAACTAACGGGCGACTTATCCCTCGCGAATCTCGGCGGGTAGCTCCGCCTTCAGGGCCGCGTTCACTTTTTCTTGAAAGCCGTTGGCCACTTCGTCGGTCAGCGTGCCCGTCTTAGACCGGTACGTAAAAGCGTACGCCATGCTCTTACGGCCCTCGCCCAAATTCTTTCCCTGATAGATGTCGAACAGTTCGATCTTTTCCAGATCCGCCGGGGCCGCCGCTCGCGCCACTTCGAGCACCCGCTCGTGCCGCACATCCGTCGCCACAATCAACGCCGCATCGCGCCGAATACTCGGAAAACTCGGCGGAGGGGTCAGTCCTTGCATTGTAGCAACATCTTTCACCAACGGCTGGACCGACGCTTCCAAAAGCCCCACTGGCTCGTGAATGCGCCACTCCTTGGCAATGCCCGAATTCAACAGGCCCAGCCAACCCACAACCGCGCCTTCCACCACGATCTCCATGCCACGGCCCGGCTCGCCCCACGGCCGATCCGCCGGACGCAGCAACGAGCCGCGCAGATTCAGCGCCGCCGCCGCCTGTTCCCACAGGCCCTTGATCCACAAGAACATTTCCAACTCATCCACGGGCTTGAATTTGTCCAGCCCTGTACGGCCCACCGGACCGGACAGCCCCACGGCCACATGATCCTCTTCCGTCGGCAAGCCATCTGGCCCCAACCGAAACACTCGGCCCGTCTCAAAGAACGCCACCTCGGCCACCTGACGCGAAAAATTCAGCCCGATGGTTTCCGCCATTTGCGGCAACAACGCATCGCGCATCGTCGTGTGGTCCGCCGTCAGCGGATTTGCCAATTTGACGCGACGGGGCGCGTTGTCCTTGTCGAACAAGTCCAACAGCCCCTCTGCCAAAAAGCTATAGCTCATGATCTGCTGCAAGCCCAGCCCGACAAGCACCTCACGCAACCGCGCCTGCGCCTGCGCCGGCTTGTCGTCCGCGCCGGGCACAAGGGTGGCCATCGAACGCACGGGAGGCAGCTTTTTCAGCCCGTATATTCGTGCGTATTCTTCGATCAAATCCGCCTCGCGCGTCAGATCCTCGCGGAAGGTCGGCACCTCCACTTCGATGGCCTCGGGAGTGCAACGCAACACCTTCAACTCCAGCGAAGCGAACACATGGGCCACTTCTTCCGGCGACGCCGCAATACCCAGCAACGCTTCCAAACGCGCCGGACGGCAAATCACCGTCCACGGCTTTTTCGGCTCCGCGCGCACATCCACCGAGCCCGTCAACAACGTGGCCCCCGCCAACTCCACCATGAGCTTGGCCGCACGCCGACTCCCGAATTCCGTCAGCTCCGCATCCACGCCGCGCATAAAGCGATACGAGGCATCCGACAACATGCCCAGTTTCTTGCTCGTCGAGCGAATCGCCGCCGGGCGGAAATTCGCACTTTCCAACAGCACTTCCGTCGTTGTCTCGTTGATCCCGCTATGCTCGCCGCCCATTACGCCCGCCACCGCCATCGGCTTGGCCGCATCGGCAATCACCAGCATCTGCGGCTCCAGCGCGCGCTCCACACCATCCAGCGTCAAAATCTTCTCGCCCGGCTTTGGATGCCGCACCACGATGCGCCCCTCCGACAGCAGTTTGAGATCAAACGCATGCAGCGGCTGACCGCATTCCAACATCACATAATTGGTAATGTCGACGATGTTGTTGATCGCGCGAATGCCCGCCGCTTCGAGCCGCCGTTTCATCCAGTCGGGACTCGGGCCCACCTTCACATCCTGCAAAATGCGCGCGGTGTATCGGGGACAATCCACCAAATCCTCCACGATAACGGTGGTGGCCTTGTCGACACACGGGCACGCCTCGTTCAGCGTCACATCCGGCACCTTGAGATGGCTGCCATACAGCGCCGCCACTTCGCGCGCAATGCCCATCAAGCTCAAGCAATCCGGACGGTTTGGCGTGATCTCCACTTCAATGACCGTCTCCGGCGGCCCCAGCACCTCGGAGAGCGCCGTACCCGGCACCCAACGCGCATCGAGAACCATCAAGCCATCGTGATTCTTGGAAATTCCCAACTCGTCCTCGGCGCACAGCATACCCTCGCTGAAAACCCCGCGCACCTTGCGCTTTTCGATGGTGAAGCCGGCCGACAACGTCGTGCCCAGCGGTGCAAACGGATACTTCCCGCCCACGGCCACATTCGGAGCACCGCACACCACCGTCATCTCCGTCGGTCCGCCAAAGTTCACCTTGCACAACGTCAGCTTGTCCGCATTGGGATGCTTCTCCATCGCCAGCACCTCGGCAACCACCACCCCCGGCACGCCCCCGCCCAAGCGCTCGATGCCCTCGACCTCCACGCCCGAGAACGTCAGCTTATCCGCCAACCCCTCGACCGTGTCCTCAAAATCCACAATTTCTTTCAACCAGCTCAATGGAATTTTCATCTTCTTTTCCTATCAACAGCCTCTTAACGCAAAAGTCGCAAGATTTAAAACTGCGCCAAGTATCGCGCATCGTTTTCGTACAAGCGGCGGATGTCGTCGATGCCGAACAAAATCATCGCCAGCCGCTCGATGCCCATCCCGAACGCATAGCCCGTGACGGCTTCCGGATCGTAGCCCGCCAGCTTGAACACATTTGGATCGACCATGCCCGCGCCCATAATTTCAATCCAACCGCTGTGCTTGCACACGCGACAGCCCTTGCCGCCGCACATGTGGCACGAAAAATCCACTTCCACACTCGGCTCCGTGAACGGAAAGAAATGCGTACGAAACCGCGACTTCACACCCGGGCCCATCAACTCGCGGGCGAAGTGATCGATGTCGCCCTTCAAATCCGCCAAGCTCACGCGCTCGTCCACATAGAGCCCCTCGATCTGGTGGAAGTTCGCGCTATGCGTCGCATCCGTCGTGTCGCGCCGATAGCACCGCCCCGGACACACAATCCGCACGGGCGGCTTACGGCTTTCCATATAGCGCGCCTGCACGGCGCTGGTCTGCGTCCGCAACAACAGCCCACCCGGCAAATAAAACGTATCCTGCACATCGCGCGACACATGATCTGCCGGCGTATTCAGCGCATCAAAATTATAATACTCCGTCTCGATATCCGGCCCATCCGCCACCACAAAGCCCATACGCCGAAAAATCGCACTGGTACGATCGATAAGCTGCGAGATCGGGTGCAGACGCCCGCGCCGCGCCCAGCGCCCCGGCAGCGACAGATCAAACGCGCCCGCCTTGGCCGCCTTCGCCGCCTCCTCCAGCGCCGCCTTGCGATCCGCCACTGCCGCCGTCACGCCCACCTTGAAGCGATTCAGCGCCTGCCCCATCGCGGGCTTATCCGCAACAGCCACATCCTTCAAGCCCTGCATCAGCGTTGGCAACAGCCCATTGCGGCCAATATACTTTACCCGCAACGCATCCAATGCAGCCAAATCCGCCGCCGCCGCCAACTCCGCCAGCGCCTGCGCCGTACATTCATCTACTTCCCGGATATCCATCTCCACTCCTCGGTCTTTCGTTTTCCACACAATGGAAAACTTTTTCGCGATTTTTCCACACAATGGAAAAAATGTTTCCACACGGTGGAAAATTTGCGGCCCATTTTTCCACACTGTGGAAAAATGGAAAGCACGAATTCGTGAACGGTCGGATTCCGATTGGGTAGGGATGCCTCTATGAGGCGTCCGCAATTGATTAAGACGGACGGCTCATAGATCCCGTCCCTACCTTTTAGACCGTAGTCCAGGCAGAGGCTTTGCGGGCCAGGGCACCGCGAATGCCGACGCCTTCGAGACTGCCCATCCGCCCCCCATTCTTGCGTGCGGCCAGAATGCGTTTGACGGCGACAGGCCCCAGTCCCGGCACGCGCAGGAGTTCGGCGCGATCGGCGCGGTTTAGATCAATCGGAAAACGCTCAGGGTGACGCCGAGCCCAGAATTCCTTGGGGTCGACATCGAGCGGCAAGTTGCCGGTGTCGTCGAAGCCAAATTCCTCGGCGGCAAATCCGTATTTACGCATGAGAAAATCGGTTTGGTACAGGCGGTGTTCGCGCGTCAGCAATTCGGCGTTGGTAGCCGTGCTACATTCGCCGGGCAAAGAAGGGTCGCCCAGCCCGCGCTGATAGGCGCTGAAGAAAACGCAGTGCATGCCCATGCGGCCATAGAGCCCGCCCATGTAGCGCACCACTTCGCGGTCCGTTTCGTCCGACGCGCCCACGACGAATTGCGTGCTGGTTTTCACACGCTCGTAGCGGGTGCCTTTCGCCGTGAGCGTGGCAATGCGCTTGAGGGGCGAAATGATGGATTGCAAATAATCTTTGCGCGCCGTGAGCTTGGCAAAGTGCGCCTCCCCGGCGGTCTCGATGTTGAGCGAAACGGCGGAGGCCAGCGAGATGGCCCGGTCGATAGCGGCATCGGATGCGCCGGGAATAATTTTGAGGTGCATGATTCCGCGAAAGTGTTCTCGGTAGCGCAGGATCTCGGCAGTGGCCAGCATGCGCGACATGGCCGCATCGGGATTCCCGCACACGCCGCTGGTGAGAAAAATGCCGATGACTTGCCGCGCATTCCAGTACGGCATGAAGGCGCGCACGATTTCTTCGGGGGAGAGCGAACAGCGCGGCGTGTTGTCGTGTCCCGCCCGCAAGGGGCAGTATTTGCAATCATTGGCACAGGCGTTGGAGACGAGCGTCTTGAACAGGAGACTGCGGCCGCCGTTCTGGAGCGTGACGGGATACAGCCAGCGGTCGTCGAGGCCGCGCTTCCGGCTGTCGCTCGACCCGCAGGAGCAGGCGCAAGAGAGATCATATTGCGCGTCGGCCGAAAGGATTTTCAGCTTGTCATGCAGATCGGGGGCTGTCCGGATCAATGTCATGCTCAATAATGTAGAGGAACGGACGTTCTCTTACAAGGCGGATATTGAAACCTTGGCCCACAGACCATGACCGATTCATCCAGAACCTCTTTTCGCTTCCCTTTCAACGTCCTTCACCTCTACCATGCTACCCATCTGTTGAACTGGAGAAACAAATGTCCTCTACACTGAATACCACCATTCCCACCCTTGGCCCTTGTGCGCATCTCTCCCCATTGGATTTCAATACCATCGATGGCGATGGAATCAGCAATTTCATTTCTGACCAAACCCGTGTGCGCTATCAGGTCCAAATTCAGGCAGGTGCCGCCCTCGACGATTCAACCTTCTTTGAAAAAGCCGGTCCTCGTCAAAATCTGTATTTCGACCCCCAAACCACCCGTGCCGCCATTGTCACTTGCGGTGGCTTGTGCCCCGGCTTGAACAATGTGATTCGCTCCGTGTTTCTTGAGCTGCACCACAACTATGGTGTGCGCGAGATCCTCGGAATCCGTCACGGATTTCTTGGACTGACAAACAAAGGAGAGGCGCCCATTCTCTTAACAGGTGATATGGTGGATGATATCCATCGTGAAGGCGGTAGCATTCTCTCCTCCTCACGCGGAAGGCAGGATGAGAAGGAAATGGTTGATTTCCTTGTTCAGCACGGCATCAACATCCTTCTGTGCGTGGGCGGCGATGGAACCCAAAAAGGTTCACACGCCATTGCCGAAGAAGTGAAACGACGCAATCTTCCCATCTCCATCGTCGGGGTACCCAAAACCATTGATAACGACATCCAGTTCGTCAGCATGACGTTTGGCTATTTCAGCGCCATCGAATCGGCCCGTTCGATTCTGGATGGCGCGCACTGCGAATCCAAGGGTGCCCCCAACGGAATCGGATTAGTCAAACTGATGGGACGCGATTCCGGCTTCATTACCGCTGGCGCGGCGGTCGCCTCTCAAGAAGTCAACTTTGTCCTCGTTCCCGAAGTGCGTATTCATTTGGACGGCCCCAAGGGATTCCTTGCCACATTGCATCAGCGAATGGTTGATCGCCACCACGCGGTGATTGTCGTTGCCGAAGGCGCCGGCCAGGAATTCATGAAACAGGCAGAGGAAGTCGACAAATCCGGAAATCGAAAAAAGGCGGACATCGGCCTCTTTCTCCGAGATCGCATTCTGGCCTACTTCAAGGACAAGTCCACCGAGGTGAACCTCAAGTACATCGACCCGTCCTACATCATCCGTTCTGTTCCTGCCAATTCACAGGATGCCTGGTTGTGCGACGGCTTCGCCCGCAATGCCGTTCATGCGGCCATGGCAGGAAAAACGGACCTCATCATCGGCTATTGGCACGGGGTTTTCGTGCACGTCCCCATCCCCGCCGCGGTGTCCAGTCGCAAAAAGGTCAACCCGGAAAGCGAACTCTGGAAAGCCGTCATCTCGGCCACCGGACAGCCGCATCAATGGATCTGAGACGCCGTTGCGGCGCTCAAGCGGGTGAAGAGCAAACCTAGTCCGCCACCAACGCGTCGGAGTAGCGGTCGGTATCCGCCTGCAAGAACATGTTGTCGACTTTCAGGCAGTTCTTGGGACACACTTCCGTGCATTGACCGCATGCAATGCATTGTCCCCGGAACAAGCGAATCTTCTTCTTTCCGGGAATCATCTCAATGGCATGCGCCGGACAAACTTTGATGCACATTTGGCATCCAATGCAGGTTTCCCGTTCGTACAAAATGCGATAGCGAGCACCCTCCGGCACCGGCACCGGCGGATTCATCTGCACCCGCCCCTCGCTCGCCGCCTTCAGGAAATCCGTCATGGATTCCGGCAAGCGCTTCGCGGGAAACGGATTTGTCGAGGGCTTGCAGAACAGAGACTTCAGCAGTTCGCCAACCATGGGAAAGTTCATCGCTCGCTCATTTCTCTCTTAGATTCGGGCATCCAGCATCACCAGCAGCAACGCCGCCAACGCCGCCATGCCGATCCACTTCCAATAGGCTTCCACAATTTCGGTGATGCGCAGGCGAGCCACCGAGGCCCGGAGCAAGCTCACCCCGAAAAACATGAAAATACCTGATTTTGCAACGAAAAACAGGAAATCGCCCATGGCGCTCAGCGGCCCCGGCAGTGCCACCCATTGGCTCAAATTCCACGGCGCAAACAAGGTCACCATCAGCGCGCAAAAAGCCACACTTTTCACCGCCAGCGCCAACTGGAACAGCGCTAAGCTACGACCGGAATACTCTACCAGCAAGCCGCCGGCCAATTCCGTTTCCGCCTCGGGCGAGTCAAATGGAATGCGTCCCAATTCGCCCGGTGCCACCAGCAACATCACTCCCAACATCAGAAATACGCCGATCCCGCCCAACGGCCCCACTGCGGCCCAGATCGGATTTGCCGCCATGGTCCCCAGCGAAAACGGCTGGTCCAGACCCAGCGAGGCCAGCTTCCATGCATAGGTCAGCACGACTGTGGCCAAGGGCAATTCGTAAGACAACATCGTCACCATTTCGCGTTGCGCGCCAATGGAAGCATACGGACTTCCCGAAGCGAATCCCCCCATCACCATCGCCAAGCCCGGAATGAGCAACAAGTATAGCACCAAAATGGAATCGCCTCGCCCCTCGAACACCGGAAGCGCGCCGAGCCCTCCCAGCGGAATGTAGAACAACAGCGTGATGGCCCCTGCCAACGCGAGAACCGGCGCAAACCGAAAAACACCCGTCACTGCATTCGTCGGCACCATGTCCTGCTTCACCAGCAACTTGATGGTATCCAGTAGCGGCTGAATCAAGGGCGGACCAATGCGCGACTGCATCCGCGCCACGAGAATCCGGTCTACACCTGAAAATAGCAACCCGAGCACAATTCCAAAGACGGACAATCCGGCCGTCCACAGTAGCGCATGAAGTACGTTCCACACCATGGGATTAGCCCTCGCCTTTCAGCTTCGCCTGAATTTCGCGTGTACGGGCCACCGACAGGCGGGTCAGGTCTTCCTTGGTCCATACGCAGCCGCCGCCATCGCCGACCATCATCACGCGGTCTGTGCACGAAATGCACGGATCAATGGAGGCTGCGATGATCGGAATGTCGGCCACCTGCTCGCCCTCCAGCATCGGCACCCACGCCATATAGTTGCTGTAGGAAGACGCCTTGACCTTCCACGAAACGGGCGCTTCCGCTCCGTCCATCTTCACATAGTGGGCCACTTCGCCACGCGGCGCCTCGTGCAAGCCAACCGCCTCGCCTTTGGCCTTCTTGAGCTGGGCCAACAGCACCATGATTTTTGGAACGGCCTCGATCGGACCTTCCGGCAACCGATCCAAAAATTCGCGCACCAAACCAATCGACTGGCGCAACTCAAATACACGCGTCACAATTCGGTCGTACACATCGCCACGGGTTTCCCCCATGTAGTCCTGCGGCATCACCGCTTTCACCTTCACGTCCGAATAGGCCGCATACGGATGATCCTGGCGAACGTCGCCCGGCACGCCCGAAGCTCGCGCTGTCGGTCCGACCGCGCATAGTTCCAGCGCCTGCTTCGCCGTCAGCACGCCAACGTCCCGGCAGCGAATCTTCACACTGGAATCTTCCAAAAATGCTTTGCGCAACTGGTCGAACACGCTTTCGTAGAACGACAGCGCCTCTTCGATCTTCGTGATCATCGCCGCATCCAAATTGCGCCGAACGCCGCCGATCTGCACCACGGAATAGTGAACGCGACTGCCCACAAAATCTTCCATCAAGTCCATCACCCGTTCACGCGCGCGCCATGTCAAATAGAAAAGCGAATCGAAACCCAGTTCGTGAGCCGCCACGCCCGCCCACAACAAATGCGAATGAATGCGCTCCAACTCGCAGGCGATCGATCGAATGTAATGGGCCCGTACGGGAACGCGAATCTGGGCGATCTGCTCCACTGCCCGCGAAAATGCCAGCGCGTGGGTAATGCCGCAAATGCCGCAAATGCGTTCCGCCAAATAGAGAACTTGAATGGGGTTACGCCGCATGCCCATCCATTCAATGCCGCGATGCGCCTGCCCCGGCGCGAAATCCGCCTTCACAATGCGCTCACCCCGCAAATCAAAGGAAAGCTGTACGGGTTCCTTGAACGCCGGGTGCGTCGGCCCCACCGTGGTTTGGAACGTGATCACCTTACTCATGACGCGCTCCCTTCGTTGCCGGGAACAGGCGCTAGAACGGGTGCATCCGGCACGGGCGCGGCGGTTGCCTCCTGCTCTGCGGCGGCTCGCGCGGCCAGCTTCGCATCAAAAGCACAGCGCCCGGTAGCCCACAAGTTTTTCGTCATATTCGGTGTCGGGCCCGTCTCGTCCTTGCGCCACGGATAAACGCCTTGCGGAAAATCTTCGGGCAAGAACATCCGTCGGCCGTCGGGAATGTTCGCCACCTTCACGCCCATCATTTC
Source organism: uncultured Verrucomicrobiota bacterium (assembly GCA_964647595.1). Lineage (GTDB taxonomy): Bacteria > Verrucomicrobiota > Kiritimatiellia > CAIQIC01 > Lenti-01 > Lenti-01. The sequence continues at coordinate 44,778 of CAZYGH010000012.1, read as the reverse complement.
CTGCTTTTCGCGCTCGCTCAACAACAAACCAGGAATCAAATCACTTAACGAATCGACAACGGGATCGGCCTTGGGAATCACCGCCGTCACTGTCACCATGATTTCCTGCCGGAGGACGCCCACGTAGATGCGGAAAATATAGGGTAACTCAATGATCTCGCCCAAATCGGTCGCCGCCGTCACCACAAAATGGGGATAATGAATATCGATCAGACGCTTCACCACACTACGAAGCGCCTCACGCCCGATGCGAATCCATACCTGACGGTATGGCACTCCTGAGTCGCCTTCCGTCCATTCCGCCGTGCGCCCATCCAAAAATGAAGCACCTGCCGCCGCCGTCAAAGCCTCCAACACCTGCTCGGAAGTCATCAAGGTCTCGGGAACGGCCAATCGCGGGTCGTCCACCCATTTTTTACCGGTTTCGTTCATGCTTCGGACTTCTCCAGTTTTTCAAGCGCCTTGGCGATGCCATGGACAATGGCTTCCGGACGGGGCGGACAACCGGGCACATAGACGTCTACCGGCACCACCTCGCCCACCGGCCCTGCCAGCGCGTAGGAATCGTAGAATGCTCCTCCGCTGATTCCGCAAGTGCCCACGCACACCACGAGACGCGGCTCCGGCATCTGGTCGTACACCATCTTCAAACGCGGTGCCATTTTCAGTGTCACCGGGCCCGACACCACCAGCACGTCCGCATGCCGCGGCGAGCCTACGAGTTTAATGCCAAACCGTTCCACGTCGTAGCGTGGCGTCACCAGCGCCACATTTTCGATGTCGCATCCGTTACAAGACCCCGTATTGCAAAAATAGACCCAAAGGGATCGGCCTAGCGTCTTGGACAATTTCCATTTCATCATGCCCACCCTGCGGCCATCAACACCGCCAATACGACCAAAAACCACATCACATAGTCCGTCAGCACCCCGGAATGGAACTCCATCAAACGGCTATAATATCCGCGCATGGCTTCCAAAAATCCCCAGTACATGTGCGACGCGGCCACACGCGCATCCTCGGGATTCGCCAAATCGTTTCCGGAGATGAATGGCTTCTGGGAATCGCCGCCCGTACGCGTATCCGCGCGCCCGACCGATCGGATCCACAACGCCACACCCACCGATGCCACAAAAACCAGTACCCACGGGCGGGGACTCCACCCGCCGTGATTGGTTTGCATCGTCGCTAACCAAAGCATCGCATTCACATTGCACCTCCCGGCGCCAAATAATCCGCCCGCTGAATCAAGGCATCCGCCGCCGGTAAGAGCAGGCGATTCATCGCCACCTCGGGATACACACCGATCCAAATCGTCGCCAGAGCCAGCATCCCCATCGGCACCAGCAAGGTCCACGGCACCTCGCGAACGTCCGCAAAGGCGGCGCGGCGCGGCCCCAAAAACATCGCTTGAAACACTTTCACAAAACTCGCCAACGTCAGCAAACTCACCACCATCGCCACGATGCTCAGGAACGGACTGAACTTGAACACCGATTCATACAGCGCCAACTTCGAGGCAAAGCCGCTCATCGGGGGAATGCCCGCGATCGCCAGCGCCCCCACGCCGAAGCAAACCATCGTCCACGGCATCGCGTGTCCCAACCCGCCCATGTCGTTCAAATCACGTTTGCCCGTGCGGTAGATCACCGCCCCGGCCCCCAAGAAGAGCAGTCCATTGTAGAGCGCATAGTTCAACATGTGGAACAAGCT
>CAZYGH010000012.1:18684-43055 GCA_964647595.1 uncultured Verrucomicrobiota bacterium | reverse complement strand
CCAATGCCACACGCCCGAACGATGCCACTTTGGCGGGATCGCCCAGCACGGCCAGACAGACGCCCGCGCCCAGCAACATGTAGCCCGTCTGCGAAACCGCGTGGTGCGAAATCAGCCGCTTCACGTCATGTTGTGGAATGGCCATCGTCACGCCAATGAACATCGACAAGGCCGCCAAAATCACGATGCCCCAGCCCACCGTCGCCCAATTCATCGAAAGGCCGAACAGCGTGAAGCACACTCGGAACAAGCCGTACAAACAAGCTTGGCTCGATACCAGCAGGAAGGCCGATACCGGCGAGGGGGCGCGGGAATACGTGTCCGGCACCCAATGATGCATGGGCACCGCGCCGCACTTCATCGCCATCGGCACCGCCATCAGCGCCATGGCCACGGCATTGGCCCGAGTGAAACCGCTCGCATCAACCGCCCTCGCCAGCGCCGCGATATTCAAGACATTGTGCTGCGCCAGCAAAATACCCACACCCAACAGAAATGAAAGCCCGCCCAACGTGCTGATGGCGGCGTATTTTAAGCCTGCTTCTGCCGCAAGTCCTTTGTCGATCCGATACGCCGTCAGCGCCGCGCCTGACAGCGAGGCGATTTCCATAAACACGAAAAAGTTGAAAATATCGCCCGTTGCCACCATCCCATACACGCCTGCGATTAACAGAAGAAACAGCGGGAAGAAAAATTTCTGCCCTGACGCCATTTCTTCGCTACGCAACGCATAGACCGATGCCGCCAGCGACGACAGAGCCGCCACCACCAGCATCATCGCTCCAAGAGCGTCCACCTGAAAGATGATCCGTACCGGAATGCCGCCGCTGTCCGGAGGAACAAGCCCATCCAACCGCGAGGCCACGCCAAACACATAAAACACCGGTCCATCGCCAAGCACCCGTGCCGCCAAGGACAACGCAAACAGCGCCGCCAGCGCCACGGCGCCAAAAAAGACGCCGTTGCGGTAGTTGACACCCCACGACGACACCACCATCAACACGAACGCTCCCAACAAGGGAACGGCCACGATCAACGCGGGCGAATGAAAAAACAATGTGCTCATTCCCTCAGCTTCCTTGCCTTATTCACGTCCAGCGTACCGTAATACCGATACAGAATAATCACGAATGACAGCATCATCGCCGTCGTCGCCAGCCCGATCACAATCGCCGTCAGCGTCAGCGCCTGAACCGTCGGCAACACCATTCGCACGCCTTCTTGTGCATTGGTATAGATGGGCGCGATTCCACCGCTCCGGTATCCGCTGGACACCAAAAACAAATTCACCGCCGATTCCACGAGCGTCAGACCCATCAGCATCTTGATGATGTTTCGCCGCCTCAATACGACCGACAACCCAATCAGCAAGATCAGCGCCGACGCAAACAGCGGCGGATTGGAAAACAGATTAGTCCACATGGGTGTTCTCCTTCATCGCCCGAATCATCTGAATCAAAATGATCGAAATGCCCCCCAGCACTTCCACTCCCACCGCCAGATTCATCAGCGGAATCGTGCCGCTGGTATTCAAGTTGCCCGAGTTCGGTCCCGGTGGCACGAGCTCGCCAAACCAGCCACCGGCTCCAGCCATCCAGTTGTAGAAGAAGGTCCCGCCGTGGAATAACCCGCCAAACGCCAGTGCAGCAAATAGCAACAAGCCCGCCGCTTCAATCCACTTGTAGCGAATGTATTTCCGCGCACGGTCTTCTTCCGTGAACATCCCCGAGACGATCATCAGTGCCGCGCCTGTCGCCATGACCGCGCCACCCTGAAATCCTCCGCCCGGAGTCAAATGCCCGTGAGCCACCACGTAAAGCCCGAATACCAGGCAAAACGGATAGAACACGCAAGCGATGAAGCCGACGATTCTACTCATCTTCCATCTCCTCCCCCACTCTCATTTTTCGCAAGACCATGCCCACTCCCAGCACGGCTGTGAACAACACCGTTGCCTCACCCAGCGTGTCGAATCCTCGATAATCAAACACAATGGCTGTCACCACATTGTTGGATCCAGTTTCCCGCTGAGCATTCCGAATAAAATATTCATCCATGGCTGGATGATGCGGCTCGCCATACGGCAAGTCCGCAGTCACGGAGAGGAGTCCTGCACCCAGCACCAACAGCGAAAGGGATTTGATTATCGTCTTCATTCGCCACGATCCTCCCGGCGTCGCGTCGCGCGAATCGCCACCATAAAAATCGCGGTCGTCAGTCCCGCGCCGATTCCGGCTTCCGCAATGGCCACATCCGGCGCCTGCAATAAATAGTATTCCAGCGCCATCATCAGGCTGAAGGCCGCCAGCGCAATCGCCGCCACCATCAGGTCGCGTACCCGCAACACCAGCACCGCCATCAGAACCATGCCCAACAGAAGCGCCCCATGCAGAATGGCCCACAGTCCGCTCATGACGGTTCCTCCTTGGGCGCGGACTCTTCGGTCGACGGATTCGCCAACCGATCCACCACCAGTTGTGACGGCTTGCATCCCATGTGATAGGCCGCGCGCGCAATCGCGTGTGCTCCCGTCGCATTTGTCAAGGCCAGCACCACGACCGCAAAAATGGTGTGTACCGCCAAATTCACATACTGCCCATCGCCCGTTTCTGCCAGCGACCGCAAGGCCCAAATCACCACCGCCAGCGAGGTGAAAATGGTTCCAAAGGTCGTCGATTTCGTATCCGCATGAAGCCTCGTATACACATCCGGAAACCGCAAAATGCCAATCACGCCCATCGTATTGAAAAACAAGCCGATCAGCACTGAGACCGCCATCAGAATATTCAACAGTGTCGCCATGTGCTCACCGATATCCTTTTTCGATCGCCTTGGCGATGTACAGCGTGCCCACGTACGAAAGAAGCGCGTACACAATGGCCACGTCCACAAAAATCGTCTGGTGCGTGATCGCGCTCATCAAAATCATCGATGCCACTACCAGTGTGTTGATCGCGTCCAGCGCCACCACGCGGTCGGGTTGCGTCGGACCCCGGAACATCCGGACCAACGTCGCCACCATCAGCACGCCCATCCAAGCGGCCGCAAAAACCATCCATGCGTTCATTCTTCAAGCCTCCGAATCAGCGACGGACAATCGAACACCCCGAACAGTTCTTTCGCCTCGATGGTTTTTCGGTTCTCCATTCCCTCGGGCACCTGCAACATGTGAACGAACAACCGACGCTTCACGGTATCCACGTCCACCGTGAGTGTCCCTGGCGTCAGTGTGATGGAATTGGCCAGCATCACCAGTCCCCGATCTGTCTTCATCCCCGTCTCCACTTCAACAATTCCCGTCCGGATGCGCCCAGTGATCACGCGCATGGCCACGTCCACGTTCGCCTTTGCCATTTCCACAAAGAATGCGCCGCACGCATAGCCTGCCAACTTCAGCCAATGCCAAGGATTCAGCGAACGAAACTGAACCTCCCGCCCGAAGTACGGAAAAGACAGGAATGCCGCCACCACGCCAATCACAACCCCCAGCTTGATCTCGGCGCCAGCCCAAAGCCCAAGAACCTCACCCGAACCTGCGGTGAGCAATAAATACACGATAAACGCGTAAATCCACGTTGTCAGAAAAGCGGCCATTGAACCGTTTTACCTCCTAGTGCTCCGCCCAAGGAAAACCTTGGATGCGAAAGCGTTCTAAAACTACCACCACCCCGCCGAATTCGTCAAACATTTGATTTTCATCACGTTCTGCAATTCTGCAAGGGCGCATCCCTGATTCGCTGACCTGAGTCAGGCGGAGGATGCCAGCCATAGGGAGTCGAGTTCGCCGTTCCAGTGCCTGACGATGATACGAAGGAGGGCGGCAAACCACGTTTTCGTCCAGAATTGGCCGGTGCGTTTGAGGCGATTCTGGAACTGGGAGCAAAGGGACTCGACCGAGCCGCTGGAGGCCTCACGGCTACGCCATAAAAGAGCGTGATCCCTCGCATATCGGCCGCCAACAGCCAAACACGAATCTAGGTCAGTGAATCAGGGATGCGCCCCTAGATGCACCCGCCCTTCGTTCAGTTATTACAATACCTGAATTCACTAATTATAATAACTGAATTTTCTCACCCGGCATCCGCCTTAATCCATTCTCCCCCTCGGAGAGCGCATCCCTATTTCACCAACCCACCCGTTTCCTCGATTCTGGATGGTGGCCGATCACCGGGCACACCATTTATTCCCATTGTATCTCACTTGGATAATTATCGAAGTCAATGAAACAAAGCTTCGCCCGAAGTGGGTTTAGGCTTTCATAAGACCCTGCCTCATGGCATCGTTTCCCCATCATGAAGAAAACCATTATCATCACGCTCGAAAGCGGTCAAAAGATCACTTGCCCTTCCCAGACACTCGCGGGAGAACTACTCAATGAACCCATGGACCCCACCACGGGATTGTACTATCTCGGGGCTCTCGTGAATAATGAGCTCGTCACCTTTGGCTATACCCTCGACATTGATTCGTCCGTTCGCTTTGTGACCATGGCCTCGCCCGGCGGAATGCAAATCTATGTTCGCTCTCTCTCCTTCCTGCTTGCCAAATCCGTCAAAGATCTCCACCCCTTGGCCTCCTTCTCCGTCGAGCACGCCCTAGGACCCGGCCTGTACTGCGAATTCGAGGTCAACGGTGTGCGCGGCATCTCCCCCCACCAGGCCGCCGGCATTGAAGCCCACATGCACGAACTGGTCGCCGCAAATCGCCCCATCTTGCGCCAACGCATTTCCTACACGGCTGCCATCGATCAATTCACCCGTAATGGTCAGTCCGACAAGGTCTCCCTCCTGCGCTTCACCAATACTCCCAAAATTGTCACCTACGTCTGCGAAAACTTTTCCGATCTGGCCACGGGACCCATGACGCGCTCCACCGGCCCCTTGCAATACTTCAAAATCATCCCTTACCAAACCGGCTTCATTTTACAGATGCCCACTTGCGACACCTCCCCCAACATTCCGGACTTCAAGCCCATTCAGGTGCTGACCGAAACATTCAAGGAATACAATCGCTGGGGCCGCATCTTGGGCGTCAACACCGTTGGACGACTCAACGAAATCATTGCCGCGAATGAAATCCGCGATTTCGTTAAAGTGGCGGAGGCTCTCCATGAAAAGAAAATAGCCGCCATCGCCGACCAAATTGCATCCAATCCCTCCGTGAAATGGATTCTGATTGCCGGCCCGTCCTCCTCCGGCAAAACCACTTTTGCCAAGCGTCTGGCCATCCAGCTCCGCGTGAACGGACTGCGCCCGGTCACCCTCGGTACCGATGACTACTTTGTCGACCGCGAACACACTCCGCGAACCCCAACTGGCGAATATGATTTTGAGCACCTTCATGCCGTCGACATCCCAACCTTGAATAAAGACCTGTCCGACCTTGACGCTGGACGAGAAATTCAATTGCCCACCTTTGACTTCCTGACGGGTTCTCGATTCTACAAAGGAAAAAAACTGAGACTTCAGGAGGATCAAGTGGTTGTCCTCGAAGGGATTCACTCCTTGAATCCATCTCTGAGTCCAGGTCTTCCCGATTCCCGCAAGTTTCACATCTATATCTCCGCCCTCACCCAACTCAACCTCGACAACAACAATCGCATTCCCACCACCGACAACCGTCTCTTGCGACGTCTGGTCCGCGACCACCGCTATCGGGGTCATTCCGCCACCCGCACCCTCGAAATGTGGCCCAATGTCGGACGCGGTGAACGCACATGGATATTCCCCTTTCAGGAGGAGGCCGACGCCGTCTTCAATTCTGCTCTCGATTATGAGTTGGCTATTCTCTCCGTACTCGCCCGCCCCCTCCTCTCCGAAATCAAACCCCACCAGTCCGTCTATGCCGAGGCCCGCCGCATGCTCGAGTTCCTTTCCCACTTCATTCCGCTCTCCACGGATGTTCCCCCGCCCACTTCCATCATCCGTGAATTCGTCGGCGGCGCAGACTTCGATTACTAACCCCTTGCCAAACCTTCCCCTCCGGCGCTAGAGTGTCGCCCCAAGATGCCTACCCATGAGCTCATCGCTATTTCTATTCGAATCGGCCTCGCCTTGGCCGCTGGCGTTCTTGTTTTCTTTGTGCCGATTTTCCTGAGCAAGGCCCGCTTCGCCTCCAAGCTCGGCAAACGAATTACCTACCGCATGCTCGCCTTTCTGGCCTTCACCTTTTTCTGCGGCTATATGTGGTTCCTGTGGGACCGCTATGTTCCCAAAGCGCCCAATACCCCGGCGCCCGTCACGTATCCCGCGTCACCCATCACCAAGTAAAAACCGACACCTGGGGGGCGTCGGTTCTTTCTTGCTCGAAGAAACAATAAATCATCAAGTTGCGCGAACTCGGCCCGTCGATCCGCGAACCACCAGCGAGGTGGGCAGCAAATCGCTACACTCCGAAATTTCACCCTTGATCAGTTGCAGGATGCGATTGCAGGACTCAATGCCAACCTGATAGAGGTCATGCCGAACAGTGGACAGCCCCGGATTCACAAACGCGGCAATCTGGATGTCATCCACACCCATTACCGAAATATCTTCCGGAACCTCGCGTCGATTATCCGCCAGCCAACGCATCGCACCCAATGCCATTCGGTCGTTGGCCGCCATGATCGCCGTGAGTTCGGGGGCTTGCGCCATGAGCTTGGCCGCAGCGGCATATCCCCCGCGCTGACTCCACTCTTCGCCACCATCCACCCATGTCACCTTGGCAGCACCCGCCGGCCACACCTTGCACACCCGCAAAAACTCATCCCTAAACTGCAATCCAGTGAAGGTGTTCGTACCCGCAATCAGCCCAATTCGCCGATGCCCCAGTCCCAGCAAATGTTCGGCCGCAATGCGAGCAGAGGCAGCATAATCCACACTCACGTAGTTCAATTTTTTACCCGGGAACACATGATTCACCAGCAAAAACTTAAACGGGCTATCTTCAAACACACTCAAGTAATCGGCATGAATATCCGACGCAATAAACAGCATGCCGTCCGCCCGGCGGCTGGCCAGCAACTTGGAATACTCTTGCGATTTAATAAATTGCGCCGTCGCAATATCCAACAAAATCTTGTAGCCCTGTGCCGTGGCGCGCTCGTAAATGCCCGAAATGATTTCGCCCAAGTAAATATCTGAAAATACGCGCGTCAGGTTCGGCACCACCACGCTCAATGTTTTGCTCGACTTGGAGGCCAGTCCTCTCGCCGCGCTGTTGGGATAAAAATTATACTTTTTGACCACTGCCATCACGCGGTCCCGCGTGGCCTGACTAATGCGTGGATGATTGTTCAGCACCAAGGAAACCGTGCTCAACGAGAACCCGCTTTCCTTCGCAATATCTTTGATCGTCTTCCGTTTCATCGCGATTCCTTTATATTTGAATCGCGTTAAAATCGGGTAAATCGTTCGACAATGCAAGTAGAATGATTTTATTTTACCAGTAAAATGTTCTTTTATTTAGCAACTCACCTCACAAGGGGAGTGGTTGTGACTCTCTTCGCTGGTTCATTTCTTGGCGGTCGATGCCAACAAACGTTGCGCAATCTGCCTCGCGGCGTCATGCCCCCGAATGGCCGCCCATACCACCAACGACGGCCCCGTGACCATGTCACCAGCCGCCCACACATGCTCCAAACCTTCCATCGATGGAGTCCCTTTTGCCGGACCCGTAAAGCCCATGGCCAGCAAGACGAGATCCGCCTTTTGGAAAAACTCTGTGCCCGGCTTGGCCACCGGCGTCCGCCCCTGCCACTCGACCTGCACACACCGGATGCCGTACACCCGCCCCGCCTCATCGCCTTCAAATGAAAGAGTGTTCGTGGAAAACATCCGTTCGCATCCCTCTTGATGACTACTGGACGACCGCAAGACCCTCGGCCACTCCGGCCATGGATTGGCCGACAGGCGCGATGCAGGAGGCTTGGGCAATATCTCAATTTGCGTGACGCTCTTGGCCCCATGCCGCACCGACGTGCCCACACAGTCGCTTCCAGTATCGCCGCCCCCAATCACCACCACATCGCGTCCCTTGGCCGACCACTCTCCGCCGATGTCGGAGATTTCGCCATTCAGCACCTGATTCTGGCGCGACAGAAAATCCAAGGCAAAATGAATTCCATGAAGCTCACGCCCCGGCACCTTCAAATCGCGCGGCTCGCGGGCTCCACACGCCAACAAAACACCGTCGAACTTACGGCGGATATAGTCGAGCGACAAATCCACACCCACTTGCACCCCGCACTCAAATCGGACCCCTTCTTTACGGAACAGGTCCACCCGTCGCTCCACCATCCACTTCTCCAGCTTGAAGTCGGGAATTCCATACCTCAACAGTCCGCCCGCATACTTGGCGCTTTCAAAAACAGTGACATCAAATCCCCACATGTTGAGATCTTGCGCTGCCGCCAGACCCGTCGGACCACTGCCCACCACCGCCACCGAACGTCCATTGCGCGGAGCTGGGGTGCGCGCCACCATTCGGCCTTCCGCAAATGCCCGATCCGCAATTTCCCTCTCAATCTGTCGAATCGCGACCGCATCACTGTCCACCGCATTGCAACACGACCCTTCGCACAACGCAGGGCACACCCGCCCCGTGAATTCCGGATAGGGACAGGTCGTCAACAAGAGTTGAAGCGCGTCTTCCCATCGATTTTCCAACACCGCCGCATTCATGTCCGGTATCGGATTCTTCAGCGGACACCCCGCGCCATAGCAAAACGGAATGCCACAATCCATGCAACGCGCGGCCTGCCTCGTCAGCTCCGCCGGCGGCAAATGCTTCTCCACCTCGCTCCAATCGCGTACGCGCTCATCGATCTGCCGATATCCGGGATCGACTCGCTTGAAATCCAAAAAGGCCCGATAGCTATTAATAGGATTCATGTCGCTTTACTCCTTCGCCTTTTCTTCACGTTTGGTCGCGGCATCATCACGGCTCATCTGCCCCAGAACCTGTCGATATTCCATCGGCAATACCTTGACGAACAAATCTTTTCGCCGGTGCCAATCCGTCAACAAGTCCTGCCCCAGCGGGCTGCCCGTCAGCGCCACGTGCCGCTCAATCATACCGCGCAATTCCCGTTCGTCCTCCGCATTCAGCGATTCTAAATCCACCATCTCCAGATTGCATCGGGAATCAAAGAGCCCCGTTTCATCCAGCACATAGGCAATACCTCCGCTCATGCCCGCCGCAAAATTCACGCCCGTGGGGCCCAGAATGGCCACACGCCCTCCCGTCATGTATTCGCACCCGTGGTCGCCCACACCCTCTACCACGGCCCAGGCTCCGCTGTTGCGCACGGCAAAGCGCTCGCCCGCACAACCGTTGAGATAGGCCTCCCCGCAGGTTGCGCCGTACAGCAGCACATTGCCTGCAATGGTGTTGTCGGCGGGCGCATAATCCGCCCCCGGTGCCGGCTTCAGCACAATCTTGCCGCCGCTGAGCCCCTTGCCCAAATAGTCGTTGGCCTCGCCTTTCAAGATCAGCGTGAGCCCCTTCGCCGCAAAGGCACCAAAACTCTGTCCTGCCGACCCTTCAAATTCCAGCGTGATCTGATCGTCTTTCAGCCCCTTGTGTCCATGCTGACGCGCAATCCGGCTGGAGATCAGCGTGCCCATGGCGCGATCCGTATTGCGGACGGTTCGGCATATTTTTGCAGGGGTTCCACCCGCCAGCGCATCCTCCAGCGAGGGCAACATTTTGTAGTCCATCGCATCCAGAATCGGAGACGGTTGCGGCTGGCTGAATCGGCAGTCTTCCGGCGCGGCGGGCACGCGATGGAACACCGCGCTGAAGTCCAATCCCTTCGCCTTCCAAAACGTAATCGCGCGATTGGTATCCAACAAATCCGAACGCCCAATCATGTCGTCAAACTTCCGGAATCCCAGCGAAGCCATCCATTCCCGCACTTCCTGCGCAATGAAGCGGAAAAACTGAATCACATGTTCGGGCTTGCCCACATAGCGTTTCCGCAACTCGGGATCTTGCGTGGCCACGCCGAAGGGGCACCCATTGGTGTGGCACTTGCGCATCATCATGCACCCGCACACCACCAGCGGCGCCGTGGCAAAGCCAAATTCTTCTGCACCCAACAAGGCACCAATCACCACATCGCGCCCCGTCTTGATTTGCCCATCGGTCTGCACCCGAATTCGATTGCGCAACTGATTCATCACCAGAGTCTGCTGAGTTTCGGCCAGTCCGATTTCCCACGGCGCACCCGCATGCTTAATGCTCGAGAGCGGCGAAGCTCCCGTGCCTCCATCATAACCGCTGATGAGGACGCGATCCGCCCGCGCCTTGGCCACGCCCGCCGCCACCGTTCCCACGCCCGTTTCCGACACCAGCTTCACGCTCACTTCGGCTTGGTCATTGGCATTGCGCAGGTCGTAGATCAACTGGGCAATGTCTTCAATGGAATAAATGTCGTGGTGAGGCGGCGGCGAAATCAGCGTCACGCCCGGCGTCGAATGCCGCACGCGGGCGATATCTTTCGTCACCTTGTGGCCCGGAAGCTGTCCGCCCTCGCCCGGCTTCGCACCCTGCGCAATTTTGATCTGCAATTCCTTCGCGCTGGCCAGATATTCCGCCGTAACACCAAAGCGCCCACTGGCGACCTGCTTGATCGCACTACACCGGTTTTCGCCATTCGGCCCCGGCACATACCGCGCCGGATCTTCGCCGCCTTCACCGCTGTTGCTACGCCCGCCAATGCTGTTCATGGCGATCGCCAACGTTTCGTGCACTTCCTGGCCCAGCGAGCCAAAGCTCATCGCCCCGGTCATAAACCGACGCATGATGTTCTCGACCGGCTCCACTTCTTCCAACGAAACGGCATCCCCCGCCGACCGAATCGTAAACAGTCCGCGCAATGTGCTTTGCTTTTCAGACTGATCGTTGATCATCGCCGCATATTTTTTATACAGCTCCCAATCTTTCGTGCGCGTAGACTGTTGCAGCGCACTGATGCTTTGCGCCGTCCACAGATGCCGCTCGCCATCTGCTCGCCAACTATACTGCCCACCCGCCGGCAACGGATCGGTCACCGCTTCCCGTTGCGCATCCTCATATCGCGCCAAAGCTTCTTTGGCCACTTCTTCCAAGCCAATTCCCCCCACCCGCGAAGAGGTCCCGGTGAAATAGCGATTCAGCAAATCCCGGCTCAATCCCACCGCCTCAAACACCTGACCATTGCGATAGCTTCGCAACGTCGAAATGCCCATCTTGGACATCACTTTCATCAGGCCCTTGTTCAGCGCATGAATATAATTTTCCATCGCCAGAGGCGCATTGGTCCGCACACTCAAAGCATCCGTCCTCACCAATTCGCTTACGGTGGCAAAGGCCAAATAGGGATTGATCGCCGATGCGCCAAAGCCCAGCAGCAACGCCATGTGCATCACTTCGCGGGCTTCCCCCGTCTCCACCAACAAGCCTGTACTCGTTCGCCAGCCCGTTTCGCGTAGCGACTGATTCACCGCCGCCACCGCCAGCAAGGCTGGAATCGGAGCTTGCCCGGGCGGCAAATTTTGGTCACTCAATACGACCAATCGGATGCCCGAGCGAACCGAGTCTAACGCCTTTGAACAAAGCCCGGACAACGCCTTTTCCAGCGCCACGCCCGGATTTTGTGCATCCGCCTCAAAACTCATCACAAGCGTGGTGGCTTTGAAATGCTCGTTGTTCAAATTGCGAATTCGCGCCAAGTCGGCATTCGAGAGAATGGGATGTTGCAGCTTGACCAACCGCGCATGAGAAGGACTCTCGTTCAGAATATCCGGACTGTGGCCCAAGAAGGTCATGAGCGACATCACCAATTCCTCGCGAATCGAATCGATGGGCGGATTGGTGATCTGCGCAAAGAGTTGCTTGAAATACCAGTATAGCAACTGAGGTTTCTCCGAGAGTACCGCCAACGGCTGATCGCTTCCCATCGAGCCCACCGGCTCCGCCCCCTTCACCGCCATGGCATCCAATACCAAACGAATATCTTCTCGTGTATATCCAAACAAGCGATGCTTGGGTGCCAGCGGCGCAGGAATTTCTTCCCCCGTATCCACCGCACCAAAAAAACCATGAACCGAAATGTGATTTTCGTCCACCCATCGGCGATACGGGCGACGCCTCGCCAAGTGCATTTTGATCTCCGCATCCTTGATCAGCCGCCCCGTCGACAAATCCGCCAGCAACATCGTTCCGGGCCTCAACGATCCTTTTTCGGCCACTTGGTCCGCCGGAATATCCAGGACACCCGCCTCCGACGCCAGCACCATGAAACCGTCTTTCGTCAACGTGTAGCGAACCGGACGAAGACCGTTGCGATCCAACGAGGCACCCACCCATCGCCCATCGGTGAAGGCCACCGCCGCCGGACCGTCCCACGGCTCCATCAAACCGGCATGATATTCAAAGAAGCCACGAAGATCCGGCCCCATCGGATATTTCTTGCCCCACGCCTGCGGCATCAGCATCAGCAACGAGTGGTGAATGTCGCGACCGCCCAGCGTCAGTAATTCAAGCGCATTGTCCAAGTTCGCACTATCGCTTCCGAAATCTTCCAGAATGGGAACCAACTTTTCGATGTCTTTTCCAAATAAATCCGACTTCAACCGCTTCTCGCGCGCCGCCATGGCATTGCGGTTGCCGCGTAGCGTATTAATTTCTCCATTGTGCGCCAACATGCGAAAAGGCTGAGCCAATGGCCACGAAGGAAACGTGTTCGTCGAGTAACGCTGGTGCACCACGGCCACTGCGCTCACCATGCGCTTGTCCGTCAAGTCGGGAAAAAACAACGGCACCTGCGGCGCCATCATCATGCCCTTATACACAACCGTGCGGCACGAAAAACTCGCCGCATAACAGTTGGGAGAATGGTCCACCGCCTTGCGCCCCAGCTCATGCTCCGCGCGCTTCCGCACCACCAGCAATTTGCGCTCAAGCGCATCTCCAACCAGTTTACCCTTAGGGTCTGCCGCAAACACCTGCCAAAAGGAGGGCATGGAAGCTCGTGCCGTCTCCCCTACAGCCATCGGGTCCACCGGCACCTCGCGCCAGCCCAACGCACAAAGTCCTTCTTCCAGCAAAATCCGCTGCAAGCCCGCTTTCGTGTCCGTCAACGCCTGCCCACCCGGCGGCAAAAACATCACGCCTACACCATAGTGTCCCAGTTCCGGCAACTTGAACCCCATCCGGGAAGCCTCCTCGCGGAAAAAGGCATCCGGAACTTGAATCAGCAACCCCGCGCCATCGCCCGTCTGCGCATCTGCGCCCGTGGCCCCACGGTGCAACAAATTCACCAACACCTCAATGCCCTTTTCAACAATGCGGTGCTCGGCCTTCCCGTCCAAATTCAGGACAAAGCCCACCCCACACGCATCATGTTCCATTTGCGGGTCGTACAGTCCAATGGCTCTCATCCGTATTTCTCCTCGTTCCTGTTCCTTCGCTCACTCGCTCCAGTGATGAAATCGCTACACTTTGCAGATTCTTCTGAAAAATCACGCAAAAAACACAACTCGCCATCATTCTGACAATTTTGAAGCAAACCAGACCTCAAATCTGACGAATTTGTACCTACCCCCGCACCCCTTCCCCCCTCACGGTAGAAACGCACCCTTCTTCAGTTTCTCCGGCAGATACGTGTCCAATACAAAATTCAGCCCATGCTTCGCGAACGCCTGTTGTTCAATACGCACCCCCATCTGCAACATTTGGTTCAGCACCGCCTGCCATTCCTTGTGGTGCAGGATGAACGGGTCATTCTTCAAAGCATCCTTGGCCCGCTTGATGTCCGCCTCTTCCAGCGGATGCGTCGCATCCTCCAAATTGTAATCCAAAATATCCTGCGGCGTCACACCCAGGTAATGCGCTTGAGGAACACAAAAAAAGCGATTGATATGCGCCGCCTGTCCCGATCCCGCCTTCAGCGTTCGGTAAATATTGCAATATCCATACGGATCCCCATCCGTGAATGCCAGCACCGGCAACCTCCGATCATCCGCCAGCCGCCGGATAAACCGCCGACACGCCCTCGTCGGCACCCCGCTCATGGAGATCAGCACGCAATTCGCCTTTTCAAAATAGCGGTGGTGCACCAAGCGCTGAAAGAGCGACGCCGTCTCCACCACCAGCACCAACTTCGCCTTCGTCTCAAAACGCAAATGCTCCACGCGCGATGGAATGCTCCATGCCCCGCTCCCCATTTTGGCGCAGTTGATTTTCACCTCATCCCCGCTCTGCGGATCGCGATCGATCACCACCAGCTCTCCACACACATCCCCCCCGCGCTCCTCGGGAATATATCCCAACTGCTCGCGATTCACCCCCAGCATTGCCTCCATATCATCCAACAACGTATCGCTCTCCGGCTGCTCATCGAATCGGCATTCGCCCCAGCTCTTGCTGTTGTAGTACACCTCGCGTTTGCCCGCGATGTCATCCTGATCCAGCAAATCGTTTTTGGTCGTCGCCAGCAAGCGCATCGATTGCGCAAACGTTTTCACCGTATTGTACGACAATGTACGCGACGCCTTCTTACCCAAAATCTCAAAATGCCCCCGCTTCACATCGAACTTCACATTCGCCAGCGACCGCACCGGAAAGCTCATCGAAGGCTTCTTGCCCTTCTTCACGATGTCATCGTGGATCGACTGCGCAACCTCCACGATTTTGCGCGCCGCCACTTCCTTGCTCACCACCTCGGGGGCTTTCTCATTCTCACTCTTTTTCATCACGTCACCTCTCCCCAATTCTCTCATCTCGTCGACTATCACAATTAATTAACTGTGATAGCTTCAATTTTCCACACAATGGAAAACTTTTTTGCGATTTTTCCACACAATGGAAAAAATGTTTCCACACCGTGGAAAACTTTTAGCACAACGCCTGCTTCCCCGCAAAGCCTTCGTCTTGGCAACAGACGCCCCTCTCCACACTTGACTTGAACTCCCTGCAGAAACACACTGTCCGCATGAAAATGTTGGTATTCATCACCCTTCACCTTTTCACTGCCCTTGCGTTCGGATCTCCGGCCCCGGATGAGGCGCGTTTCTATTTCTCCCCCTACCCCGCCCAACCCGAGCAGATGCGTACCGGCCGCGATATCATCCACTGGCGTCTCGCCGGCGAGCTGTTCGACGAAGGCCCCTGCCTGGAAGGCGTTCCGTTCCCCATCCTCGTTGGCACAACCCAGCAAATCGCTACGGTCAATCGACTGCTTTCGACCTCGGTCCGGACCTTCGGCACCGTGCGCGGTTACAAGGATATTTGCCCCCAATTCTGCGCCCCCATTCCAGAGCCTACATTCGGCACAATCGATATCACCAGCGGCTACCACAACGAAGAAGCCGTCGCGGCCCTCCTCACGCAGTTTGAAACCAACTTCCCCGCTCTCGCCAAAAAAATCCAAATCGGCTCCACCACTTGGAACCGCCCCATCTGGGCACTCAAAATCTCCGACAACGTCGCCACCGAAGAACCCGAACCGCGCGTGGTGATCGATGCCAACATCCACGCTAACGAATATCCGGGCACTGAGGTAGCCCTCGACATCATCTGGCAACTCCTCTACGGATACACCACCAACACCGTGTTTGCCTCGTGGGTGAATGAAATGGAAATCTACGTCATACCCTGCCTCAATCCAGATGGACGCTACTACAGCCACTCCGTCTACTATGACTGGCGCAAGAACGGGCGAGACAACAACCGTAGCGGCACAATGACATATTTGACCGATGGCGTAGATCTCAATCGGAATTCAACCTTCGATTGGGGATATGACGACGATGGATCCAGCCCCATTAACAACGCTGTAGACTACCGTGGGCCTAGCCCGGCCTCCGAGCCTGAAATCCAAGCCTATGATGCCATGATCCAACGTGTGCGTCCTGGATACACCCTCAGTTTGCACACATGGTGGGGGGTGTTCTATGGGCCTTACGGCAACTACAAAATCTCCATGCCAAAACCCGATCCCTTTAGAGTGCCGGGAGATTTCCTCGTCACTGACTGCACGGACGAATATGGTTCACCTTACACTTTCAAAAGTGGTCCTGAATTCGGCTATAGTGTCAACGGTGACCGTGCCGATTCCAACTACGGGCTTTATGGAATCAACGCATATGGAATTGAACTGGGTTCCACTCAACACCAACCTGATTATTTTGCTGTCACGATTTCCAAAATCGTCCCCGGCATTCGCCCCGGCTGGCAACAGTTTCTGGCCGCCGCCCACACCAACTGGCCCAAGGTGCGTGGCTGGTCCCTCGACGCCACCACCGGCCAACCCGCACCCGTACGCATCCATTCACTCAACCTGACCAACCGCCCCAATGACGAGCATTGGACTTCTCGCGCGGACGGATTTTTCGAATGCCCCCTCCCCACCGCCGGAACCTATCGCATCGTGTTTTCGCCTCTCGGCCAGCCGTCCTCGATGACTACGCAAACGTTCGCCATCGGAACATCCGCCACCGAAACCAATCTGACCTTTTCTGTCGCTCCCATTCTCGGAGTATCCGACACCAACTTCGTTCTCACTTGGTCCAATCAAAATGAAAATGGAACGGTTCAAATCGAGTCCACGGAAAATGCAGAAGACACATGGCTTCCCCTGCTGGCTTTCGCCACCACAGGCCGCACCGGACAAGTTCAGTTGCCCGACTTCGCTTCCAACAACTATGTCCGCGTCCTCTCTTCGCAACGCCGATTCTTTCCCAACACCAACATGGTCGGTAGCAATATGGTGTACATTCCTTCCGGCATTTTCCAAGTGGGTGCCAACAACACAAACTTCACCAACGAACAACCCGCCTCCAACCTGTATCTCAACGGCTTCGCCATCGATGCCAACGAAATCACCTATTCCAACTGGTTCAAAGTTCGCCGCTGGGCCATCACCAACGGCTACTTCTTTGCCACGGGACAGCGCGGCAGTAGCGGTGCCACCGCCGCAAGCAATCATCCAGTTGTGAACGTCGGCTGGCTCGATGCCGTCAAATGGTGCAACGCCCGCTCGCAGTTTGAAGGTCTTCTCCCTGCCTACTATACCACCGCCACACAAACCAACATCTACAAGTCCAACACCAACGATCTCACATCCGCCTGTGTGAACTGGAACGCCAATGGCTATCGACTGCCCACCGAAGCGGAATGGGAAAAAGCTTCTCGCGGAGGATTCACGGCTCAAGAATATCCTTGGGGCAATTCCCTGTCCTCCACCAACGCTCGCTTTGCCTCCACGGGCACCATCCACGTCGCCTCCTATCCCGCCAACGGCTATGGCCTCCGCGATGCGTCTGGAAATGTGTCGGAATGGTGCTGGGACTGGGCGGGCTCATACTCCGATCAAGGCTCAACCAATCCCATTGGCCCCACTTCCGGCACATTCCGCGTCGTGCGCGGCGGCTCCTGGAGCAATGACGCAACCCGCCTGCGCTGTGCCTATCGCGACAGCCTCGCCCCCTCTTCCAGCAACACCGTCACCGGCTTCCGCTGCGTCCGCCGCTAACCCCTTCATCGTACACGCCCAAAATCAGCGCGCGCTTATTTGGCGAAATGCCTCCGGCAGAGCATCAGCAATGTCACCGGCTTTCATGGAAATCTGCGTCATCTTCCATGCCGCAAGATCACCCGCCGTTCCATGAAGCCAAACAGCCGCGCAAGCCGCATCCATCGGATCCATTTTTTGCGCCAGCAACCCGGCCAGCAACCCCGCCAGCACATCGCCGCTACCTCCACACGCCATGCCCGGATTGCCATTCATATTGATCCACGTGGCCTGCCCCGCCTTTGCCACCAAGGTGCCCGAACCCTTCAGAACCACGATAGCTCCTGATCGCTCTGCCGCCTCGTGGGCTGCTGCCTGCCGATCCCCTTGAATCTCATCCACGCTCTTGCCCAACAACGTCGCCAATTCGCCCGGATGCGGAGTAATCAGCACGGGCTGGGCGCATTGCCGCAATACTTCTGGTTTGCCCTCCAACACCGCAAGGGCATCTGCATCCAGCACCAACGGACACGGCGTCTCATGCAACAGCCTCGCCACCAACCGCCGCGCTTCCGGGTCACGCCCCAACCCCGGTCCCGCCAAAATGGAACTCATCCCATTCAGCGAGACATCGGCCGATAACCTTTCCCCCACGATGGCCTCCGGCACCCGCGACAACACCGCCCCCCATGCCGCCTCCACCGTTGCCACCTGCACCAGCCCCACCCCCGAGCGCACCGCCCCCTCCGCCGCCAATACGATCGCGCCTGGATAATAGGTCGAACCGCCCATCAATAGCGTTCGACCATATGTCCCCTTGTGCGAAAAGCGTTGTCGCCGTGGAAACAATCGCCTTACATCCTCTTTCGATATCCACCGCAAGTCAGGCCGGGCATCCGGAATGGCATTCGCAAATTCTTCAGGCAGACCAATCCGAACCGAAAGCAAGGTGCCGATGTTTTCCGCTACACCCGCCGCCGCCATTCCCACCTTCGGGAACCCCATCGAGACGGTGATATCGGCGATAACTGAACAATCCGAAGCCTCCCCCGTATCGGCATTCACACCCGTCGGGATGTCGGCCGAGACAATCAGGCACTTGCCGCTTTTGGCCCGGAGATACTCCACCGCAGGCCGAATAGGACCCGACGGTTCTCCCTTCGCACCCGTACCCAACAGCCCGTCCACAAGAACATCCGGAACCAACACTTCTTCACCCGAAATGTCCCACGGCTGACCCGGGACCCATTCATGGCACAGAATATCTTCTTTGTTCACCAGATCGAAAAAGATTTTGGAATTCCCTTTCAGCTTGTCCACGGAACAGAAAAGCCACACTTCCGGAATCAAATCCATGGTCAACAGATATAGAGCCGCTGCAAACGCATCACCGCCATTGTTGCCCGGCCCGGCCAACAAACGAACCGTCGCGCTGGATCGGCCAGAAGCGGAAACAATGGATGCAATCACTTCGGCCAACCCCTTGCCTGCTCGATCCATCAGGATATAGTCCAGCGATGGATCCCACAAAATGGCCTTTCCCTCGCCTTCCCGCATTCCCCTCGACGAAACAAATTTCACGGCGCCATCAAATCCTTCATTTCGCGCACGGCCCGCTCCATCCCCACCATGACCGCGCGGGCCACGATGCTATGCCCGATGTTCAACGTGTCGACATGCGGAACGGCCCGAAGAAAAGCCGACAAATTTTCATAGTTGAGCCCATGCCCCGCATTGATCTGAAGCCCGATGTTGTGCCCATGCTTGGCCGCCGCCACCAAGCGCAATAGCTCCACCTCGCGCTCCTCGCCATCGAGATCGCAATACTTGCCCGTGTGCAGTTCCACCACCGGCGCACCCAAGGCAACCGCCGCATCCAACTGCCGAATCGAAGGCTCGATGAAAAGGCTAACCAAAATACCCGCCTCACGAAGCCTCGCAATCGACGGCTTGAGCGCCTCGAACTGCCCCACGGCATCCAGTCCCCCTTCGGTCGTTAGCTCTTGCCGTCGTTCTGGCACGAGACACACTTCTTCCGGTTTTGCGGCCAGAGCTATTTCCAAAATCTCCGGACTATTCGCCATCTCCAAATTCAACGGAACGGTAAGCGTTTTGCGCAATGCAAACAAATCCGCATCCTGAATGTGGCGACGGTCTTCGCGCAGATGAATGGTAATGCCATCCGCACCGCCCTTTTCACACAAATCAGCCGCCATCACGGGCGATGGATACAGCGTCCCCCTCACCTGTCGCAACGTGGCGACATGATCAATGTTCACTCCCAGCTTCAAGTGGCAGGCTCCTCGGGCTTCTGGTTCCACGTGGCGGATTCCGCCTTGAGAAACAACGCCACGCCTGAAAACACCACAAAAGCCACGGCTACCACGGCCAAGACTTGAAGCAACTCACTCATGACAGAACCCACAAAAGCTCTCGCCTTACAGCAACGCTTTTTCGTCGGCACCATCAAAGAAATGCGCCTTGTCCAGATCGACCACCACCTCGACCGAGTCGCCAATCTGCTTGCGGCAGGAAGGCCCGACGCGAGCCGTGAAGTTCGACTTGCCTGTGCTGGCGTACAAGTACACCTCGGAGCCCATCATTTCGACGACTTCCACCTTGGCCTTGATCACCAGCGCGGGACTGGCCCCCGGCTTGGCATCGCGCTCGTCGATGTTCTCCGGTCGAACGCCCATCGTGACCGCCTTGCCGTCACGGCTCGCCAACTTCTCGGCGGCTTTGCCCGACAACGCAAGACTGAAATGATCCTCTTCAAACCAAATCGCATTGTTCTTGCGAACGATTTTGCCCTTGAAGAAATTCATCGGCGGGCTACCAATAAATCCTGCCACAAATTGATTCGCCGGATGATTGTAGATGTTGAGAGGTGTGTCGACTTGGTGAATCCAGCCATCTTTCATCACCACAATGCGATCGCCCATCGTCATGGCCTCAATCTGGTCATGCGTCACATAAATCATCGTGCTCTTCAGGCTGTTGTGCAACTTGCTGATTTCCGCGCGCATCTGCACACGCATTTTGGCATCCAAGTTCGACAGCGGCTCATCAAACAAAAAGGCTTTGGGCTTGCGAACAATCGCGCGCCCCACCGCCACGCGCTGGCGCTGGCCACCCGACAACGCCTTCGGCTTACGCTCCAGATAATCGGTGATGCCCAAAATTTCAGCCGCTTCCATCACGCGCTTATGTATCTCCGCCTTGGGATACTTCCGTAACTTCAGCCCAAAGGCCATATTGTTGTACACACTCATGTGCGGATACAGAGCATAGTTCTGGAAGACCATCGCAATATCGCGGTCTTTAGGTGGAATGTCGTTGACCTTTTTTCCATCAATAAAAATGGAACCCTTGCTGATGTCTTCCAGCCCCGCCACCATGCGCAAGGTCGTGGACTTTCCGCAACCGGAAGGTCCCACCAACACCACAAATTCCTGATCCTGAATCTCTAAATTTGCGTCATGCACCGCCGTGACATCGCCGGGATAAATCTTGTACACATTTTCAAGAACGACTTTCGCCATGAGTATCTCCTTAGCCGGGGCGTTAGGTAGGCCGCCCACATGGCCCTCATTTGTAGCACCCTCCGAAACCCCCTGTCAAAACAAACCCCGCTTGAAATGCAACCGCCCTTCCCCCATACTGCCCCCCCATGACAACAATCCATTCCAGCATTTCCGTCGTCATTCCCGTCTATAACGAGGAAGCCAACGTCGCCACATTGGCCAAGAAACTCCATGACTCCCTTTCCTCCATGGGCCGAGTCTATGAAATCCTTCTCGTGGACGATGGCTCCCGCGATGCCTCCTGGGCCCGCCTCTGCGAAGCTGTTTCCCGCTATCCCCACTTCCGCCTCATCCGCTTCCGCCGCAATTTCGGCCAGACCGCCGCCATGTCCGCCGGCATTGATGCCGCCCGCAACGACGTCATCGTCACCTTGGACGCCGACTTGCAAAATGATCCTGCTGACATCCCCCTCCTCCTCTCCGAAATGGAGAAAAATAATGATGCCGTCGTCTCCGGCTGGCGCAAAGACCGGAAAGATCCCTTCATCAACCGCCGACTGCCCTCCATGATCGCCAATGGCCTGATTTCCTATATCACCGGCGTTCGCCTCCACGACTACGGCTGCACCCTCAAAGCCTACCGCCGCGATGTCCTCCAAGGCGTCCGCCTCTATGGCGAAATGCACCGCTTCATCCCCGCCCTCTGCTCCTGGGTCGGCGGCGACATCTCCGAAGTCGTCGTCACCCACCACCCCCGCATCGCCGGCGTCTCCAAGTACGGCATCGGCCGCACCTTCCGCGTCATTCTGGATCTCTTCACCGTCAAGTTTCTGCTCCGCTTCACCGGCGGCCCCATGCAACTCTTCGGCAAAATCGCCTTCGCCTTTGGCGGTGCGGGCGCCCTCATGATGCTCCTCGTGCTCTTCGACCGTCTCGTTGGCTTCGGTGGAGTCGACCACCTCTATCTCATCAAGCGCCCCTTCTGGGTCATCACCCCCTTCATGCTCTTCGCGTTCTGCATGCAATTCATCTCCATGGGCCTGCTGGCTGAAGTGCAAATCCGCACCTATCACGAATCGCAAGACAAACGCATCTATACCATTCGCGAAACCTTCGACTCGCCAACCGCCTGATGCCCGATTCCGTCACCCACCACCACGCCCTTCCCGTGGTGGCTGCCTTTGCCGTCCTCCTCACCGCAGGCGTGGCCGCCCTCCTACATTTTGCCCTCCAACCTCAACCCTCCCTGAAAACTTGGCCTCGCCGCATCCAGCGCTTGGCTCTCCAAACAACCTGGAATTGGCAAGAGGTCGGGAAACTCCTCCTTCTTTTCACCCTCGGACAACTGGCCCGCGCCATGTTGCCTCCCACCCCCGTCTGGAGCATGGCCACCTTCCACGGCATTCTGCTTCTCGGCATCCTCTGGCTCGCACACCGAAAATCCAACCCTTTCGGCCGCCCCCTCCCGTGGCCGCGCATCGCCACCCAATCCTTCCTGCGCTGGCTAGCCATTCTGCCCATCCTTTGGTTTTTCTCCTCCATTTGGCAATTATTCCTGCACACCATCGGCCACCCCCCTGACCTCCAATTGGCCCTGCGCCTCTTCTTAGAAATCACCGGCATCGGTCCCAAAATCCTATTTCTCACTTTCGCCATCCTCATCGCCCCCATCGTCGAAGAAGTTCTCTTCCGCGGCATACTCCTCCCCCTGTTGACCCGCACCCTCGGTCCACATTTCGCCCTCCTCCTTTCCTCCCTCGCCTTTGCCGCCATACACGCCGACATGGGCTCTTTTCTCGCCCTTGCCCTTTTCGCCATCGCCCTCTCCCTCGCCTTCGCTCGCACTCGCTCCCTGTATGTCCCCATCGCCATGCACATGCTCTTCAACGGCGTCAATCTCCTCCTCCTGTTCACCCTGATGCGCACCCCCTAATCGCCGCCTATCTCCGCCGCCCTACGTTCAACCGAGCCCATTCGCGTCACCCGCGACAACACCCTCACATTATTTTGAAGCAATCGTTTGACGCCCTCCCCGATTTGTTTCATTCTGTGGTCATGCCGGAAACCACCAAGCCCCCATTCACCTTGCAGGAAATGGTCCGTCGCCTCCGCCAAAGCGACAGCATTCCCGCCCTCGACGAAAATGTCTCGCAACTCTGCCGAATGACAGGGCGCAAGGATACCGCCGCCACCGATCTCACTCTCGTCATCATGCGGGATGCCGCCATCACTTCCCGCATCCTCGCCATGGCCAACTCCGCCACTTATCGCCAGCGAACCCCCGTCAAAACCGTATCCGCCGCCGTCATTCTTCTCGGCTTCGACCGCATTCAACAACTTTCTCTCGGCCTGACCCTCTTCAATAAACACGCTGGCAACGTCCGCGACAAAGAACTCTATCGCCTCCTCGTCTGCGCCTATTGCACCGGCAACCTCGCCATGCACATGGCACGCGCCCTCAACGAGGACACTCCCGAGGAACTCTTCGTCGTCGGCCTTCTCCGCCAGCTCCCCCGCCTCGTCCTCGCCAACGGCTTCCCCGACCTCTACCGCCAGATGGATCAGCTTGTCCTCTCCGGCAAGTGCGACCTCGAACAAGCCTGCAAACAGGTTTTCGGCATCCGCTTCGACGAAATCGCTCAAGCCATCGCCGAACACTGGAACCTGCGCGACCCCAAAACAGCCGCCCCTACCGGGGCCAATGCCGAAGCCCGCCAAAAAGCCATCCATCTCGCCGTTGAAGTCTCCGACATGCTCTTCGGCAACAAACCTACCGGCCCCGAACTCATCGGTGCCGTCAGCCAGCGCATCTCTTCCCTCCTTCGAACCAAAACCCTTTCTCTCCCCGATTTTGTTGGCGCCTCCTCCAGCGACGACCCCAACATGGAGCACTTCTTCAACCTGACCACCCAGGATCTCGTCATGATGACCCGCATCGCCGAATGGGGAAAAGTCAGTTCCTCCGACGTCGCCAACAGCCTCACCGCCACCTTCAACAAACGCCCGCCTGAGCCCGAAACCAAGCCCGACGAACCTCTTGTCATGGCCCACTTCCTTTCCGAACTCATGCTCGCCGTCCGCAAGCGCTACGCCTTCAACGATGTCCTCATGATCGCCCAAGAAGGCATCTACCGCTGCATCCACCCCGACTGCGTCATCGCCTCCTTCATCGACCGCGAACGCAAAACGATCCAAGGCCGCATCTACGCCGGTAAAATCCCCGGTATCGCCGCCAACCGTTGCCGCGTCACCCTCTCCATTCCTTCCCATCTGGCCGCCCAGAATCTTCAAACTGGCGATGCCATCGTCGCCCAAGCCTCCACACAACCCGTCCTCGACGACGACTCCCTCCTAACCGAACTTCACAT
>CAZYGH010000012.1:0-18674 GCA_964647595.1 uncultured Verrucomicrobiota bacterium | reverse complement strand
TCCGACGAATCCCGTCAAACCCCTTCGGCGTCCCATCCTCGCCGGCAACCGCCCCATCGGCCAATATCTACTCGGTCGCACAACCGGACATCCCCCCTTCACCCCCGACGATTGCCTCTGGATGTCCGCCATCGCCGGCCACGTCGGCATGTCGTTTGAGCAAATCGACACGTAAGAAACTCACAATTTCCCGTTGCGCGCCAACGCCGGAAACAGTTATCTTTCGCCCCATGAACCGCCTGTTTCCCACGCCCCACGGCAACATCTGGACGGAAGCCTACGGCCTCGGCACACCCGGCATCCCCCTCCTCGTCCTCCACGGCGGCCCCGGCTTCCTCTCCATGCCGCAAACCATTTCCGATCTTGCCGACGAACGCCCCGTCCTCTTCTACGACCAACTCGGCTGCGGCCGCTCCGACCGCCCCGCCGACAAATCCCTCTTCACCCTCGCCCGCTACGTCGCCGAACTCGCCGCCATCCGCGACGCCCTCGGCCTCCTCGACGTCCATCTCCTCGCCCACTCTTGGGGCGCCATGCTCGCCGCCGAATATGTCGTGCGCCACAAACCCGCCGGCATCCGCAGCCTCACCCTCTGCGGCCCTCTCCTCAGCACCCCCCTCTGGGAGCGCGACCAACACCGCCACATCTCCCGCCTCCCACCCGACACCCAACGCGTGATCGCCGACGCCGAACAACGCGGCCGCTTCGACTCCGACGCCTATCAAAACGCCGTGATGGGTTTCTATCGCCAACACGTCTGCCGCCTCGACCCTTGGCCCGACTTCCTCCTCGAAGCCATCGCCCAGCTCAACATGGACGTCTATCTCTCCATGTGGGGCCCAAGCGAATTCACCCTCACCGGCTCCCTCAAAGGCACCGACCTCCTCCCCCGCCTGCCCGAAATCAACCTCCCCGTCCTTCTCGTCGGCGGCGAGCATGACGAAGCCGCCCCCGACACGCTGATGACCTACCGCGACGCCCTCCCTCACGGCGAAATGCTCGTCCTCCCCAACGCCTCCCACCTCCACCACCTCGAACAACCCGCCCTCTTCCTCCCCGCCGTCCGCAACTTCCTCCACCGCGCCGAAACGTGAGTTTTCCACAGTATGGAAAACTTTTTCCCATTTTTTCCACACAATGGAAAAAATGTTTCCACACTGTGGAAAACTTTTAACACCTAGACCAGGAGCCTCCCCCATGAACATTCGCTCTGCTTTTCTTCTCCTGTGCGCCATGCTGGCACCGGCCTTTTCGCACGCCGCCGACTACGCCCAAACCATCGCCGCCTCGCGCGCCTTCATCACCAACCAAATGGCCCAGTACAACATCCCCGGCTGCTCCATCGTCCTCGTCGAAAGCCAGCGCGTCGTCTGGGCCGAAGGTTTCGGCCTCGCCGACCTCGAATCCCAAACGCCCGTCACCACCAACACCGTCATGATGATCGGCTCCATCTCGAAGTTCATCACCACCGTCATGGCCGCGCAGCTTGCGGACGACGGCGCGCTGGACCTCGACGCACCCGTCGCGGATGCCCTTCCGGAATTCTCCATGCTCGACCGCTTCTCCGGTCAAGCCGACGCCTGGACCACCCGCGCCATGCTCAACCACCACGCCGGCATTCCCGGCGACGTCTTCAACGGCTCGTTCGGCTTCACCGCCTATTGGCCGGAATACATCGACTGGCTCCTCGACTACTTCCAAACCGCCGATCCCCTCTACCCGCCCAACCTCGTCGCCAGCTATTGCAACAGCGGCTTCAATCTCGTCGGCGAAATCGTCGCCCGCCACGACGGCATGGATTACGCCGACTCCGCCCAATCGCGCGTCTTCGCCCCCCTCGGCATGGACTACACCTCGTTCTACCACGACCATCCGCTCGTCGCCGCCAACCTCGCCACCGGCTACGTCAACGGCTATCCCGTTCCGACCATGATCGGCAACATGGCCGCCACCGGCGGCGCCTTCTCCCGCCCCCTCGACGTGGCCCGCCTCATCCACATGGTCTTGGCCGACGGACAAGCCAATGGCTCCAATTTCATCTCTCCGGCCATCCTTGCCGAAATTGGCGCGCCCGCCCCCGCCCCGCTCGACGTCGACAACTTCTTCCAGCCCGGACTCGGCCTCGATTCCGTCTCCGATTCCTCCATAGCCTACGCCGGCCGCACCTGGGCAAAGGACGGCAACACCTCCACCTTTAGCGCTTTTCTCGAAATTCTCCCCGACCGCCAGCTCGGCGTCTTCGTCAACCTCAACGCCAGCCACGTCGCCCGCTACCGCATCGCCCGCTCCATCCTCCGCGAAGCCCTTCTCGAGCGCGACGGACTCGCGCCGCCCCCCACCCCCGTCGTTCCAGAATCCGCCGCCACCAACCTGCCTTATGCTCAACTTCAGCAACTCGAAGGCGACTACGTCACCCTCACCGGCGTCGATCGCATCGTCGCCCATCCCGAGGGCTTCCTATCCCTGATTTCCAACGCGCAATCCAACCCATTCGAAACCCCGTTCCGCCCCCTCGCCAATGGCCGATTCTTCCGCCTCGACCAGCTCGGCGCGCAATATGCCTTCACCAACGTCGAAGGCCGCGCCCTTCTCCTCCGCTACGGCACCGACGGCGGCGAGCGCGATGAATTCGTCTACGACGGCTATGCCGAAAAAATCTACGCCGTCCGCTATGCCCCGCCCGCCATCTCCCCTGCTTGGTCCAGCCGCATCACCTCCGCCTGGGTCGCCGACAACCTCTACCACGACGACTATTTCACCTTCGGCGCCGGTAAACTTCCTTCCTTCGTCCTGAACGAAGGCAACGGCATCCTCTCCATCGCCGGCCCATCCTTCGCCATCCTCGAACCCGTCTCCAACAACCTCGCCTTCGTCGCCGGCCTCTCCGCCCGCGGCGACGGCGCCGTCCGCATCGCCACCAACGCCGCAGGCCACGAACTCCTCTGGTTCGGCGGCTACCGCTGCCGCAACGCCGACGACCTCCCCGTCCTGCAAAACCTCGCCGCGCTCTCCGCCGCCTCCGGCCCGAACGACAACGCCCTCTTCCGCTATGCCCCCGCCTCCTCCAACGCCTCCGTCGCCTTCGTCCTGTCCGATTCCGCCGCCGATGCCGTCGTCCGCATCTTCGACGACGACGGCCGACTCGTCGCCATGGGCGACGGCTCCGCTGAATTCACTTTCGACGACGACTCCGAAGTCTTCATTTCCATCGCCAGCGCCACGCCCGTCCATTTCGAAATCAAGGCAGTCGACGTCACCTACCTGCGCCAAGCCATGCGCCAAACGCTTTCCCTCTATCCGCGCGTCCCCGGCTTCATGGTGGCCGTGCAGGAACCCGGCTTCGCGCCGATCGTCGTCGCCGAGGGTTATGCGCTCCGCAATCCGCCCTCCGCCGGCGTCTCGCGGGATCTGACCGGCGACGAGCACTTCCGCATCGAAAGCATCTCCAAGTTCTATACCGCCACCGCCATCATGCTCCTGCGCGACCGCGGCCTGCTCAGCCTGACCGATACCGTCGCCGATCTCGCCCCCGAACTCAACGCCCCGCGCGCCGACGAACTCACCGTCGAGTTGCTGCTCGCCCACCGCAGCGGCATGCCCGACGCCAACAATTCGCCGTGGATCAACAATCCTTTCCAGAACGATCCCTTCCGCGAATTCACGTTCGAGGAAATCGTCGCCGTTGCCGCCCACCTCTATCCCAACCTCCTGTTCGAGCCCGACACCGACTACCACTACACCGACACCGGCTACAATATTCTCGCCCGCATCGTCGAGAACGTCTCCGGCACCAACTATCAGGCGTTCATGCACTCCCAACTCTTCGAGCCGCTGGGCCTCGCCCAAACCAAGGTGCCCTACAACGACGAATACGACCTGCCCGAGCCCTCCATGCACTCCTACGCCACCGTCAAAGGCGTCTACGGCGACTGGTCGCGCTTCTGCCCCTCCGCCGAACACGGCTGCGGCAGCGTCATGGCCACCATCCGGGATCTCATGGCGTTCACTCGCGCCGTGCTGGCCACCACCAACGTGCTCAGCGACGAGTCGCGCGCCCTGATGATGGAGCCCCTCTCGCAAACCGGCGCCGACGCCTTCGCCGGACGCGGCGCCATGCTGCGCCAGGGCCTCGGCTGGGGCCACGGCGGCAACGCCTGGGGCCTCAACAGCTACGTCGCCGTCGATACCAACTCCGGCATCGCCGTCGCCGCCGCCAACAACGGCATGGAATACGACGACACCCTCCGCCTCTTCAACTCCGTCTTCGCCCTCTACGGCGGCATGGGAATCGCCCGCAATATGCTCGGCCTCGACGCCGGCCTCTACGGCATGCAACCGCCCCTCGTCCTCGACACCCATCCCTCCGCCCGCCAGAACGCCGAACAAAACGTGTCCATTCTCTGCGGCAATTTCCCCGCCCACTGGACGGCCATGGGCCTGCCCGACGGACTCGTTTTGGATCCCGCAACCGGCGTCATTTCCGGCAGCACCGATCTCCTCGGCACCCACGAAATCGAACTTGTCGCCCACAACGCGTTCGGTGTCACCACGAACGCCCTGACGTTCACCGTGCGGACCGGCTTCACCAACACCATCGCCATCGTCTCCAACGCCATCGTCGCCGCAATGGCCGAAGAAGGCGCCGTCGGCGCCTCCATCGCCCTCGTCGACGACCAGGAAATCGTCTGGGCCCAAGGCTTCGGCTGGGAAGACCGCGAAGCAGGTATTCCCGTCACGACCAATACCGTCTTCCACATCGGCTCCGTCTCCAAAGCCTTCACCGCCGCCCTCGCGCTGCAATATGCCGAGCGCGGCCTGCTCGACCTCGATGCCCCCTTCACCAACACGATCCCCGACGTCACGTGGAAAGAGCGCTTTGCCGCCGCCCGCCCCATCACAACGCTCGACTTGTTGTCTCACCACTCCGGCCTGCCCGGCGACCTCTTCCGCGCCGGATTCCTCACAAAGCCTCTCGGTCGCGGCTACCTCGAAACCACCCACGACCTCGCCCAAACCTATCCCGTAACCGAACCCGGCATGCTCAACAATTATTGCAACGTCGGCTTCGTCCTGCTCGAAGGAATCACTGAAGCCGCTGCCGCCGCCGAGGGCGACTCCCGCCCCTTTGACCAGCTCGCCAACGCCAGGCTGTTCGACATGTTGGACATGAGTTCCACGTCCTACCGATTCGACAAGCCCGCCATCTCCAACCATCTCGCCGTGCCCTATTTCGTCGAACAACGCATGCCTCCTGAATACGTCGAAATCTACGGCACCGGCAGCATGTACAGCCACCCCGTCGATATGGCCCAGTTCATGAAGGCGCTCTTCTCCGACAATCCTCTCGTCCTCCGCCCTGAAACCCGCGACCTCATGCTCTCGGACCATTCCACCAACGCCCTCTTCGATGCGTTCACCTCCATCAAAACCGGCCTCGGTTGGGACACCGTCGCCGATACCCGCCTCTCCTATGCCGGCCCCTCCGTCTGGAAAAATGGCGGAACCCTCGCCTATTCCGCCCAGCTTCACTTTCTGCCCGAAAAGAAGCTCGGCGTCGCCATCACCGTCAGCTCGTCCAGCGGCATCATCATGACCGCCGACGCCCTCGCCCTCCAGCACGCCCTGCTCGAACGCGATGGACTCCATTGGCCCACCAACTCCATCGTCTTTCCCACCAACGAAGCCCCCATCGATCAATCCGCCCTCGATGCCCTCGCCGGAGTCTATGTCGGCTCCGAAGGCTACCACATCGTCGAATCCCAGCCCGGTTCGCTCACCTTTCGCAACAGCGAACACTTCACCCTGCGCACCAACGGCTGGTTCATGTCCGACGCGATTCCCGGCACCATGATCGCCTTCACCAACGCCCACGGCCGCGACATCGTGCTGTTTCGCCAGGCGTCCGGCGCCTATGAAAATCGCGGTATCCTGTCCGAACGCTTCACCCCTTCCGCCATCCCCGCCGCTTGGTCGAATCGCCTCGAAACCACGTGGCTCGCTCGCAACGTCCCCGCCGATTCATACATGAAAGAGGTGGGCATTGGTGCCTCTCTCGTTTTTCGTCAGTCCAACGGCATCCTCTACGTCGAAACCAGCGGAGTGGCCCCCACCCGCGCCCTCGATCCCGTCAGCGACAATCTCGCCTTCCTTCCCGGCCTCGTCAACCGCGGCGACTCCGCCGTGCAGATCGTCGACGTGGATGGCGTCGAGCACGTCCTCTACGCGGGCTATTTCTTCGGCCCCGCTCCCTCCGAAATCCCGTTGGCCCACTCGATTGCGGGCACCATCTCCACCGAACGATTTGCCCGTTGGTACGAAATCCAGCCCGCGCCTCCCCCCACCCCCGTCGGCGGCGTGAACGACATTTTCTATCAGCTTACCCTCTCCGGTGCGCCCACCAACTTCCTCCTTCGCCTCTACCAAGCCGATGGCGTCACCCCCGTCGCCGAACGAATGGCCAATGGCCCTCTTGACCTCGTTTCCGACACCACCCCCCTCCTGCTCTGCATCCAGCCCGCCTCCTCCGGCGCACAAACCGGCGCCTATCAAATCGATTTCGCCATTCCCGTTCTCATCCGCGAAATCGCCATAGGCGAAACCAATGTCTCCCTCGTTTGGCAAGGTCCAACCGGCACTCCAGTCGCCGTCCAATCCGCCACCCACCTGACATCTACCAACACCTTCTCCACGCTGTTCAGCAACGTGGGAGGAACCAACTCGCTTACCCGGCAACCCATCCCCATGCAAGACACTCCCGCTCGTTTCTTCCGCATCACAACCCCATAGCCCCCATACTCATGAGGAACGTCAAGTCCGCCCTCTCTATTCCTCCATCGCTCCCGGCGTCAAGAATTCCGCCCGAATCGCAAGCACCCTGCGATTCAACGATTCCCATTCCATGCCGCATTCTTCTTCTGGAAGGGCATTCGTTTCGTCCAGTTGGTCC
The DNA here is from genome assembly GCA_964647595.1 of uncultured Verrucomicrobiota bacterium. Classification (GTDB taxonomy): domain Bacteria; phylum Verrucomicrobiota; class Kiritimatiellia; order CAIQIC01; family Lenti-01; genus Lenti-01. Next base: position 11,728 of record CAZYGH010000012.1, on the reverse strand, counting down.
ACCCGGTAGATGTCGCGAATCACATCCACTTTTTCTACCGTTTCCCCACTCACGCGGATGCTTTCGTCCATGCGATCAAACGCTTCAAACAAGTTCAGCAACGTCTTGAAAAAATGTTGGCTCGGATACAATTCAAACCCCTCCTCGATCGCGTCGCCCGCAAAGTTACCGATCATGTCGGTGGTGGCCAATTGCTGCAGAATCGTGCCGTACAGTCCATCAATTAAGTAGTCTGCCGTCTCAGGGCTCGACAGCAGTTGCGGCAGTTCATTCACATAGTCCGACGCCAATTGCTCAATCAACACTTGAATATCCACGGCCGCCGGATCGTCCGCCACCGCTTTCAGCGTCTTGAGAAAATAGTTGTTCAGGTCCGCATAGGATCGTAGATCGAGCTTCTCTTGAATCTCTTCAATCACGTTCACGCAATCCACCACTTCCTGCCTCTTCATGAACGTGGCCGCATAGAGAGCATCAAACAATTTCACTCCGGCATAGAAACGCAATTGCTCGTCATTCAACTTTCCAACCAAATCATTGGGCGCCGCCAACGAAGGCTGATAGGTCATTCCGTATTCTTTCAGCTTTCGGTACCAGTCAAAAACGTCCAGGATGTTTGCGCGAGTGAGCGTCTCCTTCGCCTCCACTGCAATTTGCTCCAACGATTTTGCCACATCGGCGGTCGCCTCCTCATTCGCACGAACCGTCACAGAAAGCGTACAGGCCAGCAGGCTAATCCATAGCACCTTTTTCATGAGTATCTCCAAGTTGGTTTGTTGCAAGCGTTCCACTCATCACCGATTGCCATACTACCGAGAATGAGGAGAAGTCACAACAAGGAACACTTGATGTTCTTTCCCCACTCAGTAGTATCGCGTTCCATCTATCACACCCCAAACTTCATCTGCACATGGAGCGCTGAAACGGAACCTCATGCCCCTGATTATTCGCAAAATCGAAGACCGCGACCGCGACAGCATTTTTTCGTGGGTGACCCGCCTGGGTTGGAATCCCGGCGTACAGGATGGAGAATGCCTGTTGGCCACCGACCCCGATGGCATGCGGATGGCAGAACTGAACGGCAGGCCCGTGGGTTGCGCCACCAGCATCGCCTATAGCGAATCCTATGGATATGTCGGTTCCCTCGTTGTGGATCCCGACCTGCGTGGCAAAGTTCAAAGTTTCATGCTCCAGATCTATCGCCAAATCAGCGACTACATGGGCACTCGCAATGTCGGCATGGACGCCATGCCCACCACGGAGCCCTTTTTCAAAGCCGTCGGTTGCACCACGGCGTATCGACACGCTCGTCTGGAAGGCCGCCTCCCCGCTTCCAGCATGCCCCCCTCCATCGTGCCCCTCTCGACCCTTCCGTTTGAAGCTGTTTGCGACTACGATGCTTCCTGCTTCCCCGCACGAAGGGAAAAATTCCTCCGCCTTTGGCTCGACACGTATGGCACGGGTGGATTCGCCTGTCTGCGGCAGGGGCACCTCGCCGGATTTGGCGTTCTGCGCCCCGCGTTGCGCGGCTTTCGCATCGGCCCCCTGTTGGCGGACGATGCCGCCGCGGCCGAAGATCTCCTCCACGCCATGGCTTCCCTCTCCGGTACAGATTCCGTATCGATGGATGTGCCGGAACCCAACACCGCCGCCCTAGCGCTTGCCGCAACAGCGGGGCTCACAAAAAGTTTCGATACCGCTAGAATGTACCGCTATTCCATCCCCGTCCTCCCCCTGCATCGCATCTATTCCATCGCCAGCTACGAGTTCGGATAGGTTGCAGGATTATTGACAACCCTCCTCAAACTCAACATAGTGCCACACCTGAAAAAAAAGAGCCCTTGACGTTTTCCCGTGGGCATTTTGTGCAAGGAGTCGAATCGATGCGTTTCTATTTGCTAATCTTGTTGTCCCTTGTCTTGGCCGGTTGTGGCCAAAAATCTGAAAAGGGGGCAGCCGCCTCCACGGCTCCAAAAAAGGTTTTGCAAGCGGCCATTTGTCCAACCTCTCCTCCCAACTGTTTCCAGCACAATCAGGTCTATTCCGGTATCGATATCGAAATTTTCAAACTGTTTTGCGAAAGCCGGGGCTCCACGTTTGAAACCACCGCTTACGACTGGGCCGGTATGCTGGGCGCCGTGATTGCCAAGCGCGCCGATGTGGCCTTTTCCGGCATTTCCATCACGGAAAAACGCAAAGAAGTCATGGATTTTTCGGATACCTACATGATCAATACCTTGGTCATCGCGTCACTCTCCAGCCGCGGAATCCTGATGAAAACCACGGCCGACTGGAAGCCATATCGATTGGCCTTCGTGCGCGGTATGTATTTCGCCGACTTGATCAAAACCACCTACAAAGATGTCTATGACTACTCCTCCCTGCGCCAATATCCCTCCTACAACGAATTGCTCGCCGACCTCGGCAACGGCAATGTGGATGGTGCCTTCATGGACTCCCTCGTTCTCGCCGACCAAAAAGAAAAAGGTATTTACGACTTGGCCACGTCTTTCACCTTGGCCGAAGACGATCAGTTCGGATTCGCCTTCCCCAAAGAGTCCCCCTTGCGCGACGAATTCAATCAGTTCATGAAAAGCCATCCCGATGAAATTCACGAAATCATCAATCGCTACATGATGAAATAAGCTGGCTCCACAGGATCACGTCGTTGGAATTCATCGAAATCATCACCGCGCTTTCTGCGGGCGTGCTCAACACGCTCCTCATTACCCTGTCTTCCATGGCCGTGGGCTTGGGGGGCGGCACGGCTCTCGTGCTGGCCCACCAAATGGCCGGCCCGCGCACCCGAAAATTGTTGCGCGCCTCAATCTATTCCATCCAAAGCGTTCCTTCCCTTGTATTGATTTTCATGGCGATGTTCGGCTTGCCCCGCATCGGAATCAAGCTACCTCCCTTTTTCACCGTCGTGTTTTGCCTCGGCCTCGTCACGTCGGCCTATGTCTGCGAAGTCCTTCGCGGCGCGCTGAACTCCATCGACCGCCATCAGCGAGAAGCCGGCCTCGCCCTCGGCATGTCCCCCCGCCGCGTGTTCTGGAGTGTGCTGATGCCCCAATCGTGGCGACTGTCCATCCCCGGACTGATCAACGAGTTCACCTCTGTGCTCAAAGCGTCCCCCTTTGCCTATGTGGCCGGTGTACCTGAAATCTTGAAGGAAGCCCAAGTGCTCACCGCCGTGACCTCGCGCGGACTTCCCGTCTACGCCGCCGCCGCCCTTCTCTTTCTGGGGCTCTATTTGGGATGCAACGCGCTCTTTCAGGCGCTCTACCGCCGCTACCACATCCCCGGCTTCGAGGAGACCTGACCCATGGCATTGCTGGAAGTTCAACACCTGTCTCTTCAATTCAGCGGCAAGACTGTTCTCAACGACATCTCTTTCACGCTCGACCGCGGCGAAGTCAAAGTGATCATGGGCCCCTCCGGTAGCGGAAAATCAACCCTGCTCCGCTGCCTGAATCTGCTGGAAAAACCCACGCAGGGAAAAATCTTTTTGAATGGACTGGAGATCACCGCCGCCGGAACGGATGTCTGTGAAGTCCGCCGCCAAATTGGATTCGTCTTTCAGCAGTTCGGTCTGTTCCGTCATCTCGATGCCGTCCACAACGTGGCGCTGGCCCCCATTAAACTGCTCAAACTTCCCCGCAAAGAAGCCTTGGCCCGCGCCGAACAGGAACTCGCCCGCGTCGACATGCTGGACCACCGCCACAAGTATCCCGCCCAACTTTCCGGCGGACAGCAGCAACGCGTCGCCATCGCCCGCGCCCTCGTCATGCAGCCCAAATTGATTCTCTTTGACGAACCCACCAGCGCCCTGGATCCGGAACTCGCCCGCGAGGTTTCCGTCATCATCAATAAGTTATATTTGGAAGACATCACCATGTTGTGCGTCACCCACGACGCCCATTTTGCTAAGTTTGTATGCGACAAAATTCTCTTCCTCGATCACGGCGCCGTTCTCACCGAGCAGCTACCCGAAACGCTCTATTCCCAAACCAAAGATGAGCGCATTCGCAAATTCTTTCAGATGGCGCGAGAAGCCTAGCTATGGGTGAATTTTTCCAAGAACTCTGGCTGGAATGGCCCGCCCTCCTGTCGGGAATTCACTGGACCATTGTCCTGTCGTTTACTAGCACGATCTCCGGCCTTCTCGGCGGCATGTTTCTACTGTTCTTCATGACTCATCCCTCCTCTAAGGTCCGCGCCATCGCCAATGCCTACGCCACCTTTTTCATCGGCACCCCCCTGCTGGCCCTCCTGTTTCTCATGTATTACGGACTCCCCACCATCGGCCTTCCGTTGTCTCCCTTCGCGGCATCCTTCCTTGGCTTCACGCTCAACATTGCCGCCTACAACGCCCGCTATCTCATGAGCGGCTACAAAGCCATTTCCCAAACCGAGCTGACCGCCGCAAAGGCCATGGGCTACGGCCGCCGCCAAACATTCTTTCTGCTGATTCTTCCCCAATCCGTCCGCTACGCCGTCCCCGGTCTCACCAGCCAAGCCATCAACAACTTAAAAGACAGCTCCATCGCCTTCCTGATTCAATTCGACGGACTTCTTTCCTTCATCCAAAATTTCACCGCACAAAACTTTTTCTTTTTCCGCGGCTACTTTTTTGCGGCCATCATTTATCTCATCCTCGTCATTTTGCTCTCCATCGCCACCCGGAAAATCCAGCGCCGCACCCACATCCCCGGCTTCCCCTAAACGTCACGATTTTCCACACTGTGGAAAAAAGTTTTCCACACCGTGGAAAACTGTTTACCGCCCGTCCCCGCCCCCTGAGCCCTTCTGCCTATGGAGTTGCGGTCGAATGCAGGCTTGAACGTCCGGGCCGGGCCGGAAATGCGGCGCGAGGAATTGAGCCAGTTGCTCGATAACGGGAGCGGGATTCTTCACAAGATCGGGGTAGCTGACTTCGAGCAGCTTCACGCGTTCGCTGGCGGCGAGAATGCTGCGGAGGCGTTTGTCGTGCTGCTCCAGCGTGGCGGCCATGTGGGCTTTTTCGGCACTCGGCGTCTTTCCTTGCCGAGCCAGCATCGCCCACTGCGAATCGACGACTTGCTCCATCGGCCGCGTCATATAAATGATTTTGTAGCGGTGGACGAGAGGCAAGGATGGCAGGAGCGCGGAAATGACTTTGACGGCTTTCCCCTTGGCCTGCTTGAGGACGTCGGGATCTGTCGGTAGCTTTTTGATTTCTTCCCACTCCCAATATCCCTCCAGATTGTCCTCGTCGGCGGCTCGCTTGCCGTCGGTCATGACCGGAATTCCGGCCGCGCGAAGCATCTGCATCATGAGCGACGTTCCCGAACGGGGCAGGCCGGAGACGACAACGAATTCGAGTTCTTCCACCGGATCATCGTTCGCCGTCGGCGCGGGGGCTCGGGACTTGGCCGGAGGAACAGCTTTCGCTCTGCGCATCAGCAGGATGGCTCGGAATTGCTGCAGGCACGTGCGCGAGCTTTGTTCGTCGCCTTGATGGCGATAGATGCTCGCCAAGAGGCGGTAGGCGCGCAGAAACGCCGGCTCGTGCTTGAGGCAGGTGAGCAGGGCGTGGATAGCTTCCTGCGTTTTGCCGTCGCCGAACAAGGCCATGCCCAGCAGAAAGTGCGCGTTGGCGCGGGCAAAATCGAGCGAGACCGCCGCAAGCGCCCGCTCGGGGGCTTCGGCGTAGCATTTGCGGTGGATGAGCTGTCGCGCGAGCGCTAGATAGGGTTGCGGGTTATCGGCATCGAGCGCGATCGACCGCTTGGCCGCCTCCCCCGCCTCGTCCCATCGGCGCAATTCCACGTAGGCGCGAGAGAGCAACAGCAGTCCGTTGGGGTCGATCATGCCGAGGCCACCCACCGACTCCAAATGGGCTACGGCGTCGGCGGGACGCCCCCGTTGCAGCTCGATCGAGGCAAGCAAGAACTGCGCACGATCCCGTGGGCCAAACGTATCCAGCGCTTTTTTCGCGGAGGCTTCGGCCTCGTCCAGTTGTCCAAGCTGCAACTGACACATCGCGAGCATCTGCGCGAAGTCCGTGCGCGCGGGCTGGCCGGCGTGACAGCTCTGCAGTAGCGGGAGGGCGTCGGCGGCGCGCCCCGCGTCCATGTACGCCCGGGCTAGGCTCCAATCGTTTTCCCGCTGCGTGCTTTTGGCGGCCGCGGGATCACCGGCGGGAACTTCCTCGAGATAGCCGAGCGCGACGAAGTGCTCGAGCATCGCCTTGTTGACCGGATCCCCCGCAGGCAGCCGCTCCCGCTCGATCCATTCCGGATCTTCCCAGGTGGCGACTTGCGCAACGGGTTGCTGTTTGACGAAGGCTTCCTCGAGTACGCGCCCCTCCATGTCGCGCCCGGTCGGCAGAACGAAATAGTTCAGAACGGTCGGGGCGACGTCCAGCAGGCGGGCGCCGAAAACGAGTTCGTCCGCGCGGAATCCCGGCCCGCGCGCGGCGAAGATCCCCTGCGGACGGTGCCAAACTGTGATGCCCGCCGGCACATTCGGCGTAAAGCGCGGGCGCAGGTGGTCGCTGTGGAATCCGTGGTCCGAAACCACCATCACCGCGCCGTCCGGGCCCGCGAAATGCAGCAGGCGGCGGAGAAACAGGTCGTACAGGCGGTACGTCGAATTGACCACGTCGCGGTATAGCTCGAAGTCCCGCTCCGGCACGCCCTCCATGCGCGGCGAATGATAAGGCATGAAGCGGTGGCAGATTTCGTCCAACGGGCGATAATAGATCGCCGTGAAGTCCCAGTCGGGATCCTTCTCCATGACGTGCGTCGCATGCGCGTGGACGCTGAAGGCTTCGGCTAAATGCCCGGCCAAGTGCCAGAGACGCGGGTCTTTCTTCTGGTCGATCTCGTGGGCCTTGGGAACGAACAGACGGAGGATTTCGTCGGGGTCGACGTCGTAGGGGCTCACCCGCAACGGCGCGATTTCGTCCGCCAATGACGCCGGCCAGCAAGTCCCGGGCGGCAAGCGCGGCCAGACGGCGGGATCGTCCTGCGGCCCTACGCCCCGCAGGCTCCCCGCCATGTTAGAAACGATGCACCCGTGCGGATTCGGTTCGCCGTGCGTGGCAAACCAGCCAACCACGTGCGAACGCAAGCCACGCTCGCCAAGGATTTCCCAAACCGTCTTGCAACGGCGCGAGGCATAGGCCACCGGAACCACCCGCCCGCTGGCCGGATCGACTTCGGTGAAGCCATGCACCCCGTGTTGCCACGCCCGTTTGCCTGTGGCGATCGTCGTCCAAAGCATCGGCGACAACTGCGGATCCATCGTCGCGAGATTGCCGGACACCCCCCCCTCCACCAGCCAGGCCATGCCCGGCATTTCTCCCGCATCAAGCAGGGGATGAATGAGCTTCCAATCCGCTGAGTCCCACCCAACGAGAATCAGCCGCTTTCTGGCCACGTCACGGGTTCTCCGGGACAGGAGGGACGGCTTTTTCCAGACGCCGCCGGCGGGCGGCCAGCACCGAGGTTCCGCCCATCGCAAGAAGGACAAGGCAGGTGGGCTCGGAAATCGGCGCTGTGATTGCCGCATTTCGCGTGTCCTTCACCGCATCGAGCTTTGAATTTGCGGCTGGTCGGCTCTGTCGGCTGATCGCCTGCATTTTATTTGATCCTTATTCGGTAATAGGCCGAACCGACATATTCGTCCTGATCGGTATAACTGTTCACCGACGGTGTCGCCGGAATGTCCGTGGCAATGGTCTCGAACGGCTGTTTCAAATCGAAGGTCCGCTGCACTTCGTAGGTGTCCTGTTCGCGGCTCGTCCAGCGCAGCACCATCCCGTCAGGAGTCGCCTCCAAGGTGTTCAGTCGCGGATCGCTCGACGCCTCGTCAAACGGCCCGTATTCCTGCACTCCTCCATCGGTTTCGATCTCCACCAGCTTGTAGCGGAACGTGTCCGTCGCGTTCGCCCCCGCATCCGCGACCTCATACGCCGCGCCCATGCCGTCCACGCCCCGCGCCGCGATTAGCGCCGACCCGTCACTCCCTTCATGCCACGACAATGCAACATCCATCCCCAAACCCAAGGGCCTAGCTTTGCGCCTCGCTCAGCAAAAAGTGTCGCAAGGTCTCGCGGCCGGATTCGAGCGAAGTGATTTCGATATATTCGTCCACCGTATGGGCTTGGGCAATGGCTCCGGGACCCCACACGAGCGTTTCGCCGCAGACCGAGGACAACACGCCGGCATCGCTACACCACGCCGCGCCTTCCCTCACAGAAGGGACTCCAGCCGTCTCCAGCGCCACCCCGAATCGCCGTACCAACCCGGCATCAGCATCGGTGTGAAATGGCAATCCTTCCTTCATCAGCGTAATTTCAACGCCACCCGGAATCACCGCCAGTCGCGCCTTCAAATTCGCCAGCACACGTGCCGCTGTTTCGCCGGGCATGAGACGGCGATCCACCTGAATCTCGCAAGCATCGGGCACCACATTGGTGGCCACCCCGCCGCGGATGCTACCCACCGATACCGTGGGCTTGCCCAATGTTGCACTATTGAATTTCTTGCCTGCATCGACGGTGGCTTCTTCCAATATGCGCCAAACGGTCGGCATCTTGAGAATGGCATTATCCCCGCGCGAGGGATCCGAAGCATGAACGGCGCGGCCTCGCGTGGCAACCGTGAACCAGCAGGCTCCCTTGTGCGCATGCACCATATGAAGATCGGTGGGCTCCAGCACAACACACTCGTCGGCGCGCAAGCCAACGGCAACAGCCTCTTCTGCACCGAGATTTCCCGTCTCCTCTCCAATGGCGCCCAGCCAAATCAACTGCGTCGCAGATTTCTCCAATGCGGCCAGCACGTCGGCATCGAGCGCGGCCATGAATGCCGCCAGTGGCCCTTTGGTGTCGCAAGCCCCACGGCCAACCAAACGTCCATTTTCCTCGCGCAACACAAAGGGGTCACCTTGAAATCCGGTCACGCCAACCGTGTCGAGGTGCGACTCAAACAAAATGGTTTTCTTCGGCGCGGCAGAGCCAAAACGCGCCAACAAATTTGGACGCCCCGGAGTCGAACCGATGCGCTCCGTGCGAAAACCTTTTTGGACAAACCATGGCTCCAACCACTCCACCAGTCGCGCCTCGCCGCGGATGGAATCCACCTCGGACAAGGCCGGATTTACGCTGGGAATCGAAACAATCTGTCGAAGAATTTCAGAGACGGAAACTGTGTTCATTTGTTCACCTTTTCTAGAATTGAACCCAAAGACCTGCCGCAAAGAGAAGACCAAAGGCCATGTGAAGCATTGCCATTCCAACTACTTCTTTTTCCAAAACCGGGCCCCGCCATACCCCACGAAGCCAACGGATGGCCATCGGAAGCGTAAGGAGCGAAGCCAAGGTGGGCAGCGGCAACAAGCCGGATAGAGCCATCCACGTGGTCATCCCATACGGAATCCCCAGAAGCAGTCCCGCCACAATCTTCGCTTCCGTCGGTTTGAACAACATCGGCAACGTATGCAAGCCTGCCTCGCGATCCGATTTCTGATCGCGAAGGTTATTGGTGTAGAGAATCAAGGTCATGAGGAACGCCGCGGGGATTCCAGCCGCCACCGCGTCCCACGAGAAATGCCCGCTTTGCGCCATGTGCCCCCCAAGTGTCATGCCCACGCCCATCATGGAAAACACCCACACTTCACCCAGCGCATGGTGCTTCGGACTCAGCGGACCCGCAGAATAGGCAAACGCCCCCACCAAGCCAAAGAGCCCCAGCCACAAGAGATTCCAGCCCACCTGCCCCGCCAGCCACAGCCCCAGCCCAACGCCCACAATGGCACAAAGGGTGGCACCCCAAAAACAGCGGGTCGGCGACATTTCGCCGTGAACCAACACCCCGCTTCCCTCCCCTCCCCCTTGCCGATCCACGCCGCCCTTGAAATCAAAATAGTCATTCCACAAGTTGGCAGCCGTGTGAAGCAAAACGCCTGTAGCCAGCGAGACAACCCATCGCACTCCGGAAAACTCTGTCCCCGACATCCGCGCATGGAGCCCGCCAATAGCCACGGGGACCAGACTCGCGGAATAGGCGTAGGGTCGCACCGCCTTGGCCCACAGCTTCAGGGAATTCATTTCCACTCCTTCGGGAGCGTAGCCCCTTCTGCCAACCGCAATACGGCCCTCGAAATCTGCCACCCGTCGTCCCCTTTGCTCCAAACCAATTCGGCCGTACCATCGCCCTCAGAAAGACTACCCCCGGCGACAACAAACCGATACCGCGCCTCTACACGGGCCATCCGCACTCCATCTTCTGCTTTCACGACGACGATCTCGGGATTCGAGAACGTCATGGATTCCACCATCGTTCGAATCTGCGCAAACAATTGCACGATCTCTTGCCTCCCCGTAGCGAGCGCCCCATATTCATTCAACTCCAATACGGCCCCGGTCGAAAGAAATTTTCCAAACCGATTGGCTGTCAACCCCAACGATACCGGCGATTCCTCGCCCGGTTTCTCAGCCAAGGTGACCACCTCGGCAGTAGCCCTCCGCACGCGGGCATCCGCGCTGAAATAGGTCGTCGCCCAAATGCCAAACACCAACAAAAAGGCCAGAATCACCACACCCGTGAGCCAGGTTCCCTCCCGCTTTTCGCTTTTCGTTGTCGAGTTGGACTGCATGAAAACACCTCTTCCCAAAAATTGACTGGCCTTTCCGTCGCAATGAGCATACAAAAATAGCGTAAATTGCAAACGACGAAAGATTTATTATGAGCGAACAAGACAGCATGCAAGAATATGTCGCCGCCGCACAAGCCATCTTGGAGGAACTCCTCCGGCTGTTGGAGTTCGATGACGCCCGCCTTGAAACCTCCGTGGACGATGGCCAAATCTACTTCCAAATCATCACTGCCGATGCAGGCCGAATCATTGGCCGCACCTCGCAAACCCTCGATGCCATTCAGTTTCTGCTGAACCGTCTGTTTTCTCGAAAGTTTGAAGACTCGCCCTATTGCGTCGTGGATGCAGAACAGTACCGCGAACGCCGGCGCGAAAAACTCTTGGCCGACACCCAAGAAGCCTTGGAACGCGTTCGTCAAAATGGAACCCCTTGGCGCATGCCCCTGTTGAACTCCATGGAACGCCGCATCATCCATCAGGCCATTAAGGATTGCCCCGATGTGCAAACCCATTCCGAAGACGAAGATTCGGAAGGCCGCAAACGCGTCGTCATTTCCCTTGTGGAAAATCATGTTGAAGAAAAAGACTCCCCTGAGTCAATTCAGTCGTAAAATCTGACCTAATCCACTTGAGATCCTCTCGACGAGACGAACGCTTCGCTGAAAATAATTCGGGGGATGGCCCGGTTTGACATGGCGAGACTCCGCTGAGCGGATGCGTCTTTCAAATTGTGGTGGTCATAGATCCTGATCAGATTCTTGAGAAGCCCATCGCCACTCACGCTGTTGCGTCGCAATTGATTCAACTCTCGCTTGACCGCGCCCGTGAGTGGGCCGCGAAACACCTTTTCAAGCACATTTACATTCTGTTTGATATCTTCGTCTTGGCTGGCTTCGAACAGGATGCGCAGTTCTCGTAGCACATACAGTTGGCCATGCGTCAGGCTGGCCGTGTACATGCGTTCTGCCTCGCGGTGACGAACTTCTTCCGCAAACTTGCGTTGAATATCCATGACAGCCGCATTGTTCTCAGCGGCGAAATGAAACTGGTCTGAAACTGGCGGTTTGAAAGCGGATGATTT
>CAZYGH010000011.1:82990-105686 GCA_964647595.1 uncultured Verrucomicrobiota bacterium | reverse complement strand
TCCACACTCTGCGGGAACATCAAAATACCCCCAACATCTATTTCCGCGCCTCGGCGCACGACGGCACGAGTTCTTACGGCAAGAATAACTGCATCCGCGTGCAGGCATTCTTTCTGGACATCGACTACGGCACCGACGGACACCGCAAGGCTGACACTTGCGCTTTCATTGTCTCTTCATGCCCCCGCATCAAAACCGCCCCCCGCCCCTTTGGCCAGCCAAGAATATCCATCTCCGCTCCGATAGGGGGAAGAAGACGGAAGAAGAGTTTTAAAGGGGTGAATGTTGGAAGAAACCCCGAAAGAAAATTATCCGTTTTCAAACCGCCAGTTTCATGCCACTTTCATTTCGCCGCTGACAAAAATGCCACTCAATCCGTGGTTTCTCATTTCAAAAGGTGCGAAAATTCACGTTTTCATGGTCGAATAGAGAAAGATTGGATAACGTGCCCTTATCGTGGGCACCCACGCCCTTCCAGTCGGTGCTTTAGAAAACACTGCCATGCCCCTCTACATCTGCGACGCTTCGGGGGGGAGATCAAATTGAAATAATCACTGCCAATATTTTTTTCTCAGGTTTCTTGACACTTTTCACATCTTGAGGTATTTTTAAAAAAGATTGCTCAAGTACCCGTTAATCGGGATTGAAGTCTCTCGCCTCACACTAACTTTTGCGATTCTTCGCTACAGTTTAGTGAGCGCAAGTTTTACTGTCCCCAGTGGATGTAAAGCTGCGCATCCACTGGTTCCAAAAGCGGAACAGCGGAGAAAAGAAAGATGTTCATTAATCTTGGGTCTGATCACTATTGGCGGATCTACGCAACTATACCTGACTGGGTACTGGCTTTCCCTTGCCCAAAAAATTGTCGGGTTCCTTCATTAATCGCGTTCAGTCCGTACTGCCCCCTAACAAGGCGGTGCTCCTTGAATAACGCCACCAGCCTTGAAGCGATGGTGCAAATCTGGCAGGGAGCATCGCAGGCCCAGCGTCGAGCAGCCATTGTTGCACTCCAAGCAGATGCCCCGGCTACAAGTATGCCCACCGCCCAGGATGAAATCTTGACGCGAAAGCAAGTGGCTGAACGATTCCATCGCCACGCGTCTTTTGTGGATAGGATCGTTCGGCGCGGACGATGCGCCCCGCGCCGTGAACTCGCCGTCCGCTGGGTCCAGTCGCTAAATCTTGCGCCCGAAATCGCGTTCCCCGAACTTTTCGACGGGGAGGAATAGCCATGCGCCAAGAACTACGAACCGCCCTAGAGTTTGCCCTGAAAGCCGCAAACGCCACCGCCGAAGAGCGCACACAGATTTTCTCTTCCGTGCAGGTGAACGCCCACACAAGCGAGAAACTTGTCACCTCCAAGATCGCGGCGCAGGAGTTGGAATGTTGCGTCGTCACGTTGCGGCGCTGGGAGAAGGAAGGCAAACTCCATGCCGTTCGCCGGAGCAAGCGGAGCATCCGCTGGAAAATGTCTGAAGTCACTCGGCTGAAAATGGAGGGCGCGCTGTGAATCAAAACTCCCCAATGAAAATGGGCGAGCTACGAACTCGCCCGAATGCAACCGACGACAAAGAAGCTACCATGATTCGATTCATTTACCAATCGTACATTTCAATCGCCGTCCTGATTTTTGCGATTGTTTTGCAAGGGGGGGTGCCGATGAACCCATCCATCTTTGAACACGAAGTTGATGCAAACGGAATTGCCACAGCGGACGGCATGAGGCAGTTGGCGAACGATGTAGCCGGAACCTATGAATACTGTCTGGATGCAAAGGCGGCTGGCGATGCCGTGAAGGCGGCGCGTTTTGCGCATTCCCTACGTTGCGACACGGGCGGATTGCTTCAAGCCGAGGCTCTTGCTCTTGGCGAAGTGCAGGCGGGAGGTGCGAAATGATCTCCGCACCCTTGAAAACCGATGCCGAAATGATTCGCGTCTTCATCCGCGCTATTGTGCAGCCGAATTCCATTTTTGAAATTCGTGCGCTTCGGGTGAAAACGAAATACGGGAAGCCCGCTCAGCATAGCGGCTACTTCACCGACGATGCCGTCGACGGCGCCGTCCATAGCATCATTGCGCTGGACAATAGCGGTATGCCCGGCGGGATTTATATGACGATCAATCCGCCGATGGATGCGGTGGGCGCGCGGCGACTTGGCCGTATAGAACGGGCCGACACGGGCGAGACAACGAGCGACAAAGAGATTGCGTGTCGCACCACGCTGTTGATTGACTGCGACCCCGACCGACCTGCTGGTATTTCATCCACCGATGAAGAACACGAAATGGCGCTGGAGCGCACTCAGAAAATCCAAGGCGACCTCTCAACCGCTGGATGGCCTGAGCCAATTGCTGTGGATAGCGGGAACGGCGGTCAACTGTGGTACCGGATCGACCTGCCCACCGACGACGGCGAACTGGTGACGCGATGCCTAAAGGCGCTGGGCGAGCGCTATGACGGCGAAGGGGTCCACGTCGACCAAAGCGTATTCAACCCCGCACGAATTGGCCGATTGCCCGGCACCGTCAACCGGAAGGGCGACAACACGCCCACACGCCCGCACAGGCTGGCCGTCGTCCGGTCCATGCCCTCTACGCTGGACGCTGTACCGACCGCCCTGCTGGAGGCGCTGGGCGGCACGGGTGGCAAGAATGTCGGCACCGATGCGAAGGCAAAAAAATCACCGGCACAACCTGCTGGGAATTCTACCAAGACGGCACGGGTGAACCTGTTTGGATGGACTCGGGAGCGATTCGACAACGTCATCATGGTCCACCTGCTGGATTTTGAACCGGCTGAGGCGGAGGACTACAAAGGCGGGATTCGCGTAAAGTTGAAAACCTGCCCTTTCGACGCCTCACACGTCGACTCTGCGGCGCTGTTTTTTAGCGATGACAAAGGTGCAGCGTTCCATTGCTTGCACAATAGTTGCAAGGAGCATAAATGGCGCGACCTGCTGGAACAGATTGGCGTCGACGCGGAACCGCAATTCTCATCGAAAAACTACTTTGAGAACGCTCAGGCATTCATGGAGGAAAAGTATCCCACAGGGTTAATCCATCATGATGCCGGTTTTCGTCGCCATGTCGGTACGCACTACGCACCCACCGACGAAGGCGCGGCGAGGGCGGCGTTGTGGCGATGGCTGGCGGAGCAAGAAATCCAACTGGAGGACGGTAGCACGATGACATTTCGCCCAAACAGTTCATGCGTTTCAAACTCGCTGGACGCCCTGAAAGCGGTTTCAAACGTGCCCGCCGAACTGCGCCCGCCGTGCTGGCTACCGGGACACGCGGGGCCCTGCGCCGCTGAACTGCTGGCATTCCACAATGGGCTGATGCACCTGCCCACCGGCGAACTGCGCGACCACACGACCGGGATGTTCAACACCTTTTCGTTGCCGTTCAATTATGAACAGGAAGCGAGGGCTCCGCATTGGGGCGAATTCCTTCAAGCTCTATGGCCGGATGACCCCGAGAGCATTTTTACCTTGAAGCTGATATTCGGCTATCTGCTGGGCGGTGGAACCTACCTGCAAAAAATCTTCATGCTCGTTGGGCCGAAGAGAAGCGGCAAGGGCACGATTGCGCGGGTGTTGGCTGAACTGCTAGGGCCGGATGCCGTTTGCGGTCCGACGCTGGCCGGGCTGGCCGGGCCATTCGGTTTGCAAACCTTATTGGACAAGCGGCTGGCGACGATAAGCGACGCACGACTTTCCTCTCGGGTTGACCAATCGGCGATTGCCGAGCGACTGCTGGCTGTTTCCGGCGAGGACATGGTATCGGTCCCGCGAAAATATGCTCAGGATTGGAACGGCAAGCTGCCGACGCGGTTTCTAATCCTCACGAACGAATTGCCGAGGCTGGCAGATTCATCGGGTGCGCTGGCGAGCCGCTTCATCGTGCTGGCCATGAATCGCTCATTCTACGGGAAAGAAGATCACGGGTTGACTGCGCGACTGATGACCGAACTGCCGGGAATTGCAAACTGGGCGATTGATGGCTGGCGGGAACTTCAACGGGTAGGGCGGATCGAAATGCCCGCATCCTCTCGGGAGTCGACGGATGAGCTTTACGACCTCGGATCACCGGTGGCCGCATTCGTCCGCGACCGTTGCACTGTCGGGTCTGGCCGGAGCGCTGACCGCCGGTCCATTTATTCCGCTTGGTGCGCGTGGTGTGAAAGCGAAGGGCGGGAACATCCGGGAACTGCTGAATCGTTTGGCCGCGACCTGCGGGCCGTGGTGCCGACCCTTCGGACGACTCAACACCGCACTCTCACCGGCGACCGGGTCCGAAACTATGAGGGAATATCCCTCGGGGTTGACTGGTACAAGCAGGCACAAGCTGACACAGGTGGTGGCACAGGTGGAGAGGATACGGAACCCGTTGCAATTCATGTAGTTAGTGGACTGGCACAGGATGGCACAGGCAAAACACAACCTTTCTACAAAAAATCGAACAGTGGTGAAGAGAAAAGTTGGAACAACAATAGGAAATCACCTGTGCCACCCTGTGCCACCTGTGCCAGCACGACGTTCGAGAAAGGCGAAATGTTCGAAGACGGTGAAATATGACGGCGAAAGAGGTTCTCAAGCGATGTGCGGAGGCTGGCGTCAAACTTCAATTCACGCAGTATGCAATTCGCTACCACGCGCCCGCCCGTACATTCCACCCAGCTTTGAGGGGATCGCTGACGATGGCCAAGGGCGAGTTGCTTGACCAGTTCAACGAACGTGCCGCGATTCTTGAATATGACGCTAGGCTTGACCGTGCCGAGGCTGATCGGCTGGCAACTGAGGAAGTAATGGGAGGAACACAACAATGAAACGAAAAAAATCCAAATCCGACCGACCGCACAAAAAAATCCGCGCCGTGATCGGTCGGCCCTCCGAGCGGGCCAACGTCAAGCGCATTTCGTTCTTCGGCGAAAAAGCCGAAATCATCACCGAAATTGAATTACGGCACGATGCCGACAAACAAACCAACACCGCTAAAAAGCGAGAAAGCAGAAACACATGAACGCACTAGAATCATTCCGCCCCTCATGGATGGGGCCCAAGCCTGACACCGCACTACGAAGTGCCAATAATCGCACACGCAAGTAAACCGCACCGACCCAAGCCGAACGGCGAGCCACCGCGCTGGCCGCACTCGAAAAATTCGCCGTCCGTTGCAACGATAGCGGCGAGGTCGAAGCTGCCAAAAAGATTCGCGGGTTTTCCGATAAAGCGATGCCGTTTTTCACCGAACTGGCTGACCTCGAAAATCCTTGGCGCAACCCATGCCGGATCCGTTGGGCGATGCATACGCGAAGGCGGCGAAGGATGTGGAGAAGGCATTGCCCGCTTGTTTTCCGTGTGCCGAGGATGCTTTGCATTTCACCCGCCGTCTGAACATGAGCGAGGCGACCGCCGAGGCCACCAAACTCGCCGACGAACGGAACAAAAACAACAAGCGCCGCCATACCGCCGAGAGCGCATTCTGGGTGGAAATCCAAAAGGCCGCCAAAGCCCTTTTCCCCGGCGATGATGGGGCCGTTTCGGTCAATTCACTCCTGAAGGCTGGGTAGTAGATGTGGACGAAACCACACTTGACCCCAAGCGCTGGTTAACTTGCGTCCATGAAGCGGGCCATTGCATGGCGTTTATGATTCACGGCATTGAAGGCATCGGGGCGGTTGTTTTCGACGAAGGCGGCGGGGTAGCCACCCCAAAGCCTGTCGAGACCGAAACGATGCCCGACATGAGCGACTATGAACACACAAAATTGGATGCCCTCTACCGATTCGACGACTGGCTCGATCTTATCATAGACGCAATCATTTCGGCGGCGGGACAGGCGGCGGTGGATTAGGTTTTGCATCCTGAAAAATGTGAGACCACCGTCAACTTGGCTGACCGTTCATGCATCGACGCAATAGCACGAAGGGCACTCGGGCAAAGGTGCGATGGCTACGGTGAAATGTCGTTCAATTTCATGCCGGCATCCTGTGCGAGAAAGCTACTGGCCCTGCGTTTGTGCAGGGTGGATCGGATCGCAAAAGCCCTCTAGTCACGGTTGACCGCCGATGAAATTTGGGCGGTGGCATTCCCCGAACACGTCACAATTAAGTAGGAGGAAGCCGAATGCGTACCAAGACCCCGAACACCAGAATCATACGCCGGTTCGAGCTATGCAAGAAGCTGCTTCAACCGCTGGTGCGATGGCGTCCGGGCGGTGGGGTGCATTTGCATTGCCCGCATTGCGGATGGGAGTTTGAGCTGTAGTGCCCTATCCCAGCCCGATGACGATTGCGCCGCCAAATATACCACGGCACGCCCACACCGAGCGCATGGTGGGCACTCTTTTCAAACAATGCCAGCACAGGCCACAGGAGCGTGTATGGCGCATTCTGAACCCTCGAGGCCATAGGCTTTTGCCTAACGAGCGCAAGGGGTTAGGGGGCGAATTGGGGGCAAACAAATTGATTGGCTTAAGGTACTCCCAGCCATTAAAACACCACTACCCCAATCCATGATATCAAACAAATATTGATTAATACCGTTCTACGTTTTCAAGGCGTCAAAGGTACTCCCAACCCGAAACGAACAGAGCCCCACACCTCGTAATGCTCTGTCACAACTGACTATCCCCACCTCGAATCATGCCGGAGGTTTATACTCTAGCGCGATGCTTGATAAGCGCCGGTGCGTTGAGATTGCGCTTAAGGAGTTCTCCAATCTTTCCAGGAGAGCGATTGCGGAGATTTGTGGGGTGTCGGCTAACTTCGTTTGCACGGTGCGCCCTGTTCAACTGTCATCCGATGACAGTTCGCACAAAGGTATTTGTCTTCCTATCTGCGAGTATTGCTGTGTCGGCCATTTACCAGAAGACGGATGCAGTAAACTGACAGGACTTGATGAAAAACAGCGCCCATCGCCCCCCCCCACGCCAAGTTTAAGAACCCTAAGACGAAGAGGCGTTCTACCTAAAACCCAAACTTGCGCCGCCAAAGTTTTCGGGCATAATGCCAGCCAAATCATAAAGCATACAAAAAGCATACAGTGAAACATCAAGGGACCAGCAAGGGATATGACAACGAATCGAAAACGGCTTTTCGGCGTCAAAGGGACTGTATGCTTTATGTATGCTTTATGACGGTCCAAACGGTTAAAACACGAAGGACAGCAAGGGCAAAGTTTGATACATTTGGTTTTCACAAAACCATTGATAACATTGACTAAAACGTAGATTTCTTAAGCAAAAGCCCGGGTGGCGAAATGGCAGACGCAAGGGACTTAAAATCCCTTGACCGAAAGGTCGTGCGGGTTCGAGTCCCGCCCCGGGCACCACCCTTTGCCCACATTTCCTGCCGACATCATATCCAAGTCGCTTTGGGGTGCAGCTGATGAGGGCCGATTCTCCCTCCCGGTTTTCCTGATTTTCCTGTTTTCTTGCCATAACTGTTCCTCCCTCTTTTCAAGAATTCATGAGTGATGATGATGTTGAGATTCGGTGCCCGGCAAGTTTGTTTTCCCTGTGAAAAGGCTATGTTCCTTTCAATTTCCATTGGGCAATCGCCCATTCTTGTCGTAGGATATTCAAGCATCATGAACAAGAACACCTTGACCCAAATCGTTTATCATGGAGGTCGATGCCTTCAGCGACTTGTGCTGTTCGGGGCCTTGGAATTCGCCCACTCGACCGCCGCCCTTGCCGAGGAACTCCTGCTCCCCGCTCCATCGGGCACTGTAGGGAATCACCGCTCTACCCAGGATCAGGCCGGATTCTCGGACGAGTTTCCGGCCCATGTCTCTGAACTGGATTCGTTTTTCTTGCTGTCGGGCGAGACAACCAAGGCCCTGTGGGACGAGGTTCGGGCGTGGGGCCTCGTACATGGCTATCACGATTTGCCCGAAGGATCGGGCGGTGGAGGAGTGATCACGGGCCTGACAACCGACCACCCCGTGGTGAATGTGTCCTGGCTGGACGCCGCCAAATGGTGCAACGCCCTTTCTGAAATGGACGGGTTGTCTCCGGTCTATGTTCTGAACACCGAGTCCCTGACGACCTTTCGTACTGGAGCAGGTGAAAAAGTTTTCATTCGCTGGAACTCTTCTGGATGGCGATTGCCATCCGAACAGGAATGGGAATTGGCTGCGCGAGGCGGTCTGGCTAGTAATGATTACCCGTGGAGTGCCTCGTCGACCTTCTTTCAAGAAAACCTTTCCGTCGTACAGGCCCGATATCGAGCCACCGGCTCCTTGCCTGTCGAGTCGTTTTCTCCCAATGGATTTGGCCTATACGATATGGTGGGGAATGTGGCCGAATGGTGCGGAAACGGGTACGATGCCGATGCATACACGAGCACAAATACGGCCGCTCTTCTGCCAGACATGGAGGTCGCCTCCACCGCTACGGCTAAATCGGTGCGCGGCGGTTCGTGGCGTTCAGGCCCCACCGATTTGCGCGTGGCCGCCCGCAGCATGGCTCACCCCTCTCGACGACTGGATCATGTAGGCTTCCGCTTGGCTCGCACCCAAGTACCAGGCTGGGACGCGGGCTATGCTTCCCTTGGTGGTGGATGGAGAAGGCTGAGTTGGTTTGGCGATTATATCCCCATGGGCAACGATGGCTGGATTTGGCACAACCAGCACGGCTTCCTCTATGCGTCACCACACGCGGAACCGGCAAACATCTGGTTCTTCACAATCGACATGGGGTGGACCTATACCGAAAGCACCCTGTATCCATTTTTATATCGCTCTTCCCCTTCCTCCTGGCTGTGGTACAGCGGAAGCACAAATCCACGTTGGTTCATGAACATGACCGAGAACCGCTGGGAATTTCGGCCGTAAAGCCCGCCCTACCCTTCGGAGCGATATCCCCTCGCCTGCAAATCAAACGCATGAGCATACAGTCCGTTCAAGCTCAGCAAATCGGCATGTGTTCCCTGTTCTTTCACCCTTCCACCTTCCATCACATAAATCCAGTCGGCCTGACGCACAGTGGAGAAACGGTGGCTGACAAAGAGAATCGTCTTGCGAGGGGAAAGTTCTCGTAAATGGGCAAACAGTTTTTCTTCGGCGTCGGGATCGAGAAAACTACTGGGCTCGTCCAAAACGAGCAACTGGGCATCGCTGACAAAAGCCCGAGCCAACGCAATGGTCTGCCATTCGCCTTGGCTAATTTCTGCGCCCAATTTGAACCAACGTCCGAGTTGGGTCTCATAGCCTTGCGGCAGGGAAGAGAGAATCTTGTGTGCACCCGAAAGGCGGGCGGCTTCTTCGATGCGCGGGTCGAACGGGTCCAAGTCCACATTGCCCAGCCACACGTTCTCGCGCGCTGAAAAAAAATAGCGATTGAAGTTCTGAAACGACACGCCGATGAGGTGACGATAGGCCGCAGGATCGAACAACCGAATGTCCGCCCCCCCGTATTCCACCCGGCCTTCATTCGGATCGTAAAAACGGCACAATAGTTTGACCAGCGTGCTCTTTCCGGATCCGTTGTGGCCCACCAGAGCAATTCGTTTTCCAGCCTTCAGCTCTATCGAAACATGGTGAAGCGCGGGCGACTCCACGCCGGGATAGCAAAAAGTCACTCGATCCATCCGGAAATCCGAAAGCCCCGTCGGCACCGAAGCTGGATGGACTGGCGCAAGCACCGCCGATTTCATATCCAGAAACTCTCGCACATTGGCCAAAAACAAACTGTCTTCATAGAGATGAGCGAAGGACAGCAGGGAATCGCGAACAAAACTCTCTGCGCGCCGCATGGCCTGTGCGAACATGACCAAGCTACCCACGGTCATGAGCCCGTGAGCGGCTTGCCCGGCCATAAAGGCCAGACAGCCAAACACCACCACCACCCCACCTAACTGAGCAAAAAACTCACCCGTCATCTGCTGCTTCAGCAACGCCAGTCGCTCGCCACGAAGCTTGGCCCGAAGGTGGCGAAACCGGGGAATCAGGACGCGCGCAAATCCGAACGACTTGTTTTCCATCGCATAGAGCCCGCTCGTCAGGACCCAATGTAGATAGTGGGTCTTTCGCTCCGTCTCGGTACACGCGTTACGCCACTCGAACAACTTTCGGGAAATCCGCAGGGCAAAAAAGAAACCCGGCAACATACCCGCACAAAGGATGAGCGTAATGCCCGGATGGTAGGCCAGCAAAAGAATCGCCACGCCGACCAGAGACACCCCATTCACGGCAATGCGCGTCAGATCATTCACAATGCGAAGCGGTTTGGTGCGGGCATCGGTCTGCGCCCGGTGCAACGTGTCCTGAAACGCCGGTGTTTCGTAGAAGGCCAAATCCATTGAAACGGATTGGCGTTGAATCAATTCCTGCACGTGATCCGCCACCGACTGGCTTTGATTTTCAGAAATCAGCCCCGCCAACACTCGGCACGCCGCCTCCAACAAGCCCACCAGCGCAGCCAGGCCGATGGCCCAAAATGCCTGACGAAGATGGGCCTCTCCACCCGCCCCCGGCAACACCGCAATCACGGAATCCACAATTCGTTTCAGCAAGACCAGCGCCGCCAATGGCAATACGCCCTGAACCACGACCACGGCGATGGAGGCCGCACACCACCAAGAGCCGCCTTCCCACACCAGTCGAAAGGCATAGGGCAATTGTAGTATTCGTTTCATACAGAAAGTTCGCAGTTCATCTAGAACAACGAGAATAGCGGTTGCACGAATGGCGTCTAGCCCGAATCATGGCCTTTGCCCGATATGACAAAAGGCCGTTTTTCCACCGGTGGAAAATGGGCTTCGAAATCAGGGGCGCCCGCCCACGAGCGCCATCAATTCCATCACCATGGATTTCAGTTCTTCGGACTGGCTGGAAAGCTCCTCGGCCGCACTGGCACTTTCTTCCGCGTTGGCGGCGGTTTGTTGCACCACCTGATCCATACTCGACACGCCCTCGTTCACCTGATCAATGCCCTGGGCTTGTTCTTTCGATGCAGCGGCAATTTCACCAACCAACGCGCCCACCTTTCCGGAGATGTCCTGAATTCCCGCAAAGGTCTGGCTCAATTCGGATACCACCGAGACACTCGCATCCGCTTGTTTTTGAGACGTTTCGATCAATTCTGTGGTGTTGTGCGCCGCATCCGCCGCCCGGCGGGCCAAGTTGCGAACCTCTTCGGCCACGACGGCAAAGCCTTTCCCCGCTTCACCCGCCCGCGCCGCTTCGACCGCCGCATTCAGCGCCAATAAATTGGTTTGAAACGCTATTTCATCAATGGTCTTCACGATTTTGGCCGTTTCACGCGCCGACTGGTTGATCCGGCCAATGGCCCTCGAGACTTGCTCAACGGCCGCCGCGCCATTCGCCACAGCAGACTTGGTCGCGACCATCCATTCATCCGCCTTGCCAGCGCTCGCGGCGTTGTTTCGTGTCATGTTCGCCATTTCCTCAAGCGCCGTACTACTTTCTTCTAGACTGGAAGCCTGTTTATTAGCCCCTTCCGCAAGTTGTTGACTCGAGCTGGCCACCTCGCCGGCCGCCGCTGACACCTGACCCGCGCCTGCCCCTAACGCCTCCGCCAAACGGTTAATTTGTTGCCCGATGCGGCCAAAGATTCCCGCCAACACCGCACCGACCACCGCCAACACCAGCAGGCCCAACAATCCCACCGTCAACAAAATGGAAGATTTCAGCGAGTTCAAGACTTGCAAGGGTGTCCCGATTACAATCCGTCCCACCGGTTCCCCCGCGTAATCGCGGATGGCGGAAATGGCATAATAGCGATCCCCGTCATGGAGGTAGCGAATTCCCTTTTCACCGAGAGGCTCTGACAACTCCGCTGCGGGAAAATTCGTCCGGAATAACGGATCGTCCGAACTGCGAACGAACACCCACCGTCCACCCAAAACGGGATTTTTCTCTGCGTCCTGAAGGGCCGTGGCCACGTCCAAATACGCGGCATCCATATAGACGCCCATGACCGTGCCATCCTCTCCCCCACCCAGCGCGGCCAAAGCCGAATTGAACTCGCCCAGCATTTCCACGGTTCCAAGGTGCCGTCCATCCTCCGGATCGGACACCGAAAGAATACCTCTCACCGCAAAGCCGCCCACTCCCACTTCGATTCCTTGCAAGGGCGCAAACGGCGCTCGGTTGGCTTCAACGACCATCCGCCGGAATGAACGCAGGTCATCGCTACGGCTTTGCTTGGGGTTCCACGCCCGCAACAAACTAAACGATGTCGGCAAATGAAAATGAAGCCCGAACGATCCGCCCTGCTTCTCATAGGTCGCCCGAACTGACGCAAACGATTCCTTGAGCATCTCCCGTGCGCGAGCCAGTTGTGGATCATCGGGCTGATCCATCGCCCCTTCATGCGCCAATCGAAAGGCCTTCACCACGACCGCCTCCCCCGCATAAGCCGCCGCAAACTGCAAGGCATCGTGGGCGATTTGCCCCACCTGGCGGTCAAAGAGCTGAACCTGTGCGGTGACCCCGGCTCGAAACTGTTCCTCAAACCGCACATTGACCTGCCAATACACCACCCCCACGATCGCCACCACAGCCGCCACCAGCATCCCCATCACAACCAACGATATTTTTGTGAACAACTTCATTGCTGGCCCTTTCTCGATCGTTGATCGAACTCCATACGTTTCACCATCACTCTGTGCGCAAATGCTACACAATTCCAGTACCGGAAGACCATACGGATTTTCCTTACAAACCCATCTATTTTTCCCTACACCCTACCCCCCGCTACTCCAAGGCAATCAGTCCCTCTCGAATGGCATATTTCGTCATGTCGGCTCCGGAATGCAAATTCAGCTTCGCCATCAAACGACGGCGAAACGTGTCGACGGTTTTAGAATCAACTCCCATGGCAAAGGCGGCCTCCTTGACGCTTTCGCCCTCCGCGATTCGAATCAGGACTTCGCGCTCTCGCGACGACAACGTTTCATGGGGTCGAGGCACCTGTTGCGGCAATAGATCCACGTAATCCTTCACAATGTCCCCAGCCACGCTGGGACTGATATAGGTTTGGCCTGCCACCGCCGCCAACACCGCAATCGCCAACTCGTCGAAGGCACCGTCTTTAGGCAAATATCCCACCGCCCCCACCTTGAGCATTTCGGCCACAAACCGCCGGTCTGTATGGACCGAGAGCGCAACCACTTTGATGGCGGGATGATCTTTCGCCAACCGACGAGCGGTCTCGATTCCATTCATGCCCGGCATGGAAATATCCAGCACCACCACATCCGGCAACAAGCGTGGCACCAGCTCGAGAGCTTCCATTCCGCTTCGGGCCTCGCCCACGGCCTCCATGTCGTTGCGCGTGGCAATCAGCGTACGCAAGCCTTCGCGCATGATGGCATGGTCATCCACAATCAAAACTCGAATCTTCACAAGGCAACCCTCGAATGGCACAAGCAAGACAGCGTCACATTCGTTCCCACACCGTGTGGACTGTGAATGCGTAGCTCCCCCCCATACAACCGGAGCCGCTCCCGAATGCTGAAAAGTCCATATCCGGCATCTTGTTTCATGGAATCCAGGGTTTCATCCGACACTCCCCCGATTCCATCATCCCAAATACGCATGATGAAATGGGTATCCGTCAATTGAAGTTCCACCCAAGCATGGTGGGCCTGCGAGTGCTTGATGACGTTGAACAAAAGCTCCCTCGCGAATTCAAACATCAAGATTCGACATTGTATGTCCCGTGGTTCGGCCTCCTCCACCAAATGGAAAATGACGTGGGGACACTGGCTTTGAAAGTGCGCAATCAACCACCCCAGTGCGGGCACCAAACCGGCTTCATACAACAGCGGTGGAGTCAATTCACTCGCCATTGACCGCGTATCTTGAAGTGCCTGCTCGATGATTTCGCGTATCGCCACCAAATTGCGCCTGCTCTCATCCGTTTCGGCCTTCGATTCGGCATCGCGCAATTTAATTTTGGCCACGCTGAGCAACTGTCCCACACCGTCGTGCAGGTGCAACGCCATGCGTCGCCTCTGCTTCTCCTCGGTTTTCGCCAACTCGCCCGCCAGATTCCGCAATTTGGTTCGGTGGTGCTCCAACTCCTGCTCGAAGGCCTTTCGATCCGTGATGTCATCATAGGCAATCGCCACCCCATACCCTTCGAGAGGAATGGGTGCCGCCGTCACATTGATCCACGTGATTTGGTCCGGGGATTTGACAATTCCCATCTCGACATTTCGCACCAACCGCTTTTCTTTCAAGGCCCGATAACTCGCATATTCTTCTGGCGGCATCGTGGTTCCATCCGGCCTCACGATCGACCAATTCGGGTCATCAATCGTTCGTCTCTCGTGCTCCTCTTTTTTCAATCCCAGCAGAGCTTCCGAGGCATGGTTGCAATCCACCATATGCCCCTTTTTGTCCGAAACACTAATTCCCACCGGCAACACCTCGAACAGGGTTCGATATTTGACCTCGCTTGCATGAAGAGATCGTTCCGCTAATTTTTGAGGGCTGATATCATGAAGGGTACCAATCCATTCCCCGGGCACCCCATCCATCGGACTCAGAAATGAGGCTTGGCAACGCACCCAGACGAAGGAACCATTGGGGTGCTGGAATCGAAATTCAGCCTCATACGCTTCGTGGTGATCACGAGCCTTTTTGACGACCTCCACAACCACGTCCCGATCGTCCGGATGCAGCCCCAACGTCCAGCCCATCCCGAGCGCCTGATCCGCCGGAATGCCCGTAATCTCGCACCACCGGGGACTCACATACGTGTTCTGGCCCGCTTCATCGGCCGTCCACATTCCGACTTTGGAAACTTCCATAAGCCGCAAATGTCGAGCCCGATCCTGCTTGAGAGCCAATAGTTCCTGCCGGGGCTCATCGAGAGGTTCCCTCGATGAGTCAGAACCAGGATGTGAACTCGGATTCAATTTCATCATGACCTGCACGTGGGAAGACCGATTCAACGTCTTTCATCCCACCCGAACCCATTTCAACCCGATCCAACAACAAATATCACATAGGCCACAGAGAACACTCACGGGAAGAACGATGTTCTCTGTGGCCCTTGGCATCTTAATACCGCCCGAAATCCTTATCTTCGAGCGATATGATTTCCTCGTTGGATGCGGGTTTCGCCTGAGGCGTTTTTTCGATTTTATCCCATCCGGCAGAAGCGGGCTTCGGACCCGAGGCGGGCAGGGCTTTCCGTTGCGGCGTCTTGGCGGCAGCGGCCACTTTCTTCGCCGCAGGACGCTTGGCCGTGACCGTGGACGAAGCATTCCCCCCCTTCAATTTGAACTGTCCGATCAGCGCACGCAATTCGTCGGCCTGCCCGGAAAGCTCTTCCGCCGCCGCCGCCGTCTCTTCTGCCGTAGCCGTGTTTTGCTGCGTCACTTGATCAATCTGTCCTAAGCCTTGGCTAATCTGAGCAATGCCCTGCGCCTGTTCGTTCGACGCCGCCGCCATCTCGCCCACCAAATCGCCCACCTTCACGATGCCGCCAACAATTTCGGCCAGCGCCGCCGCCGTTTCCTTGGCCATTCGGTTGCCTTCGTCGACGCGGCCCTTGGAGCCTTCGATGAGATCAGCCGTCTCCCGCGCGGCCTTGGCGCTACGCGCCGCCAAACTGCGCACTTCTTCGGCCACCACGGCAAACCCCTTGCCGTGCCGCCCCGCGCGCGCCGCTTCCACCGCCGCGTTCAACGCCAAAATGTTGGTCTGGAACGCAATGTCATCAATGGTCTTGATGATCTTCGCAATTTGCGCGCTCGATTCCGTAATGGCCGCCATCGAGGAATTCAGCCCCTGCATACGCTGCGAGCCCGTTTCCGCCGCCATCTTGGCCGACGTTGCCAGTTGATTCGCCTGCGTCGCCGTCTCGGCATTCGCCTTCGCCTGCTGCCCAATTTCCGTGGCCGAAGCGCTAATTTCTTCGAGGCTTGCCGCTGTTTCCGTCGCGCCCTGGCTCAAACTTTGCGACGCATCCGCAATTTGCCCCGTCCCACTGCTCACCTCGTTGACGGACGTGTTGACCTGCGCCAGCGCCTGATTGATTTTCTCCACCAACGTTTGCATCGCCCGCCCCAAATCATCCTGCTCGGAACGGCGCTCAATATCCAACACCCAGTTGCCCGCCGCCATATCGCCCGTCAAGGCCTGAACCTTGCGTTGGAAAGCCACCAAGCCCTGCATGGCCCTGGACAGTTGGCCGATTTCATCCCCTCGCTTGAGATATTCGGCAGATACATCCTTGGACAAATCGCCCTTCACCGCAATGCCATCCAACTGCTCCACGGTAGCAACAATCGGACGAGAAATGGAGCGGCTGATGAACCATCCCAAGACAAGCGCCAAACCGACGCCACACAGCGACAGCACCCAAGTGATTGTCTTTTGAACATTGGCTTGAGCCTCCGCACTCTTCGCCGTATTGACTGCCGCCTTGTCGTTAATCGCAACCAGCTTCTCCAACCCCTCTTCAACGGGGGCTCCCGCCGCATCGAGCGCCTCCATGGCTTTGCCCATTTTGGCGGTTAAGTCGTGTACTTCGTTCAAAAGCGTCAGGGCCTCATCAAAATGAGCCACGGTGGTCTCAAGGGCTTTCTTGAATTCACCGTTGATAATGCCAATGGCGGCCTCTTTCTCACCTTTTGCGGCAAGCTCTTTGGCTTGCTTGACAAGCGCATGGGTTTTTTCGTGCGAAGCTTTGGTTGTTTCCAAATACGACATGATTTTGGGATTTTTGCAGGAAAAGGTGGCGAGCCATTTGCCATAGCTGCACGTCTTCGCATCATCGCCGTAATCCATGGCCACTCCATTGTTCACGTGGGCCAGCAAATCCGCTTGGAGCTTGTAATGCTTGCCCTGAATACTAGCGAGATCCTTTTGGATAGTCGCCGCATCCGGAATGTCAAAGGCCATAAATGCTCTTTCAGCCTCCACAAAAGTCAGGTGTGCCTTCCACCAGTTTTCCCAAGCGGGAACAAACGGCTTCCAAACGATCGCTTCTTCCTCGGTTTGGGGCAACGGCTCATAGATGGCCCTTGCTTCGTCGGCGGCTTTCTTGGCCTCGGCAAAGGTAGCGTGCGCGGCTTCGCGGGCCTCGCGCGTGGTGAGGGGAGAAAAGATTTCTTCTTCTCCAGCATCAACCGTCTTCATCGCCACCAATATTTCTTGAAGGCTGTCCACGCTGGGCAGCCGCACAAACCCGATCTCTTCAATCGCCTCATCGCCCTTCATGACGCCATAGTAGCCCACCCCGCCCACCAGCAACGTAATCGCCGCCACGCCCAAAAAACCGGCAATCAGTTTCTTCCCAATCGTCCATTCAAACATTTTCATTTTATTTCCTTAATGTTTTCAAATTGTGTCCAGCATCCATCCGACTTCTTCATCTGAAACTGTCTACGTCGCCAATGCCGCCACTTCTTCTTCGCGAAGCAGTTTCGCCACATCGATGATGATTTTGACCGCCTCACCGATTTTTCCCATGCCCGACACATAGCGTCCAGATGTGGCGCTGGAAAATCGGGGCGGAGGAGAGATGTTGGACTCGGGTATGTCGACCACTTCCGAAACGGTATCCACCACTAAACCGAGAGTGACATCGCTCACCGAAACCACCACCACACACGTCCGGTCGTCATAGGCAACCGATGGCAGACGGAACCGGATGCGCACATCCATGACCGGAATCACCTTACCCCGCAGATTGATGACGCCCTTCACGAAATCGGGCATGTCGGGCACTTCCGTGATTTTTTGAATGCCCACAATTTCGATGACGTGCCCGATGGGAATAGCAAATTCTTCATCGGCAATTTGAAACGTCAGAAACTTATCTTTTTGAGAGTCGATGTCCTCGTCATCATCCCACGAATCAAGTTCGTTTTCGATTTTCTTGCCTTTATTCTCACTCATATTTTCTTTTTTATGTAGTAGTATTTTTTGTTTTTCTGAGTTTGGTAGAAACGTAGTTGCGATTCAATGATTGATCTTCTTAAGAAATGTCCTCGTCGTTAGACGCCAATTGGGCCGCCGCCGCTTTCGGCATAAGAACGTGCGCAGATTCATTTACGCTGCCCTTCAATTTGAACTGCCCGATCAGTGCCCGCAATTCATCGGCCTGCCCTGAGAGTTCTTCGGAGGCTGCGGCGGTTTCCTCCGCCGTCGCGGTATTTTGTTGCGTCACTTGGTCGATCTGGCCCAACCCCTGACTGATCTGTGCAATGCCATGCGCCTGCTCGTTGGACGCGGCCGCCATTTCGCCCACCAAATCGCCCACCTTCACGATGCCGCCAACAATTTCAGCCAGCGCCGCTGCCGTTTCCTTGGCCATTCGATTGCCTTCGTCCACGCGGCCCTTGGACCCTTCTATCAAGTCGGCCGTTTCTCGCGCGGCCTTGGCGCTACGCGCCGCCAAACTGCGCACTTCTTCGGCCACCACGGCAAAGCCTTTGCCATGCCGTCCGGCGCGCGCCGCTTCCACCGCCGCATTCAACGCGAGGATGTTGGTCTGGAACGCAATGTCATCAATGGTCTTGATGATCTTCGCAATCTGCGCGCTCGATTCCGTAATCGCCGCCATCGAGGAGTTTAATCCCTGCATGCGCTGCGAGCCCGTTTCTGCCGCCGTTTTCGCCGCCGTCGCCAGTTGATTCGCCTGCGTCGCCGTCTCGGCATTGTGCTTGGCTTGCTGACCGATCTCCGTGGCCGACGCACTGATTTCCTCAAGACTCGCGGCCGTTTCTGTCGCCCCTTGGCTTAACGTCTGGGATGCCGCCGAAATCTGGGTGGTTCCACTGGTGACTTCATCCACAGAAACACGAACGTGCTTGAGCATATTCCCCATCTGCTGCACCATCGATATCACAGCGCGTCCCAATTCGTCCTGCTCGGATCGAACCGCCACATCCACCGTCCAGTCTCCGCCCGCCAATCGGCTCATCACTCTGGAAACTTCGCGCTCGGATCCCACCAGCTTTTCCATGGAGTGGGCCAAGGCCGACATTTCGTCCTTCCCGGACGTATCCAGCGTACAGGTCAAATCGCCGTCCGCGATTTGATGGGCCACACGAATCGAGGATTGAATTGGCCGAACCACCGCCAACGACACCATCCAGAGAATACCAACGGTCAGCAAGCCTCCAAACCCCAGCGATACCACTTGAGTCCTCAATATGTTGGACTCCTGCTTCTCAATTAGGACGGTACCCTTAGAAACGGAAGCCAATTCACCCTCCAGCAAGTGGATCAAGGCATCCACCACTTCTGTCCCCGCCGCCCAAATCTGATCCGCATTCAACGCACCGTGGCTGTCTGCGCCGGACTGGACAATCAATTGGTTGAAGGTGACCCGCATGTTGGCCAGGGCCTTCCCATTCTTGATTTCGCCAAGGGTTTTCATCCCCGATGAATCGAGAACCAACGCCGGCGACGAAATGGCGCCATCCATCCCAGACCACGCCGAAATGACCGATGTGAGTTGTTGCGGAGAGAGCGCGGCCCCAGCCTTGGCCGCCGCAAATAACATGCCTCGAGCCGATGCCGCCTGTTCTTGGGCTGTGGCCAGCAACATACACGTGAGTAAACGCTTCCCAATACCCTTCGATGTTTTGGCATTAACCAAGTCGTTTTCTGCGCTGAGCAAGACGGAGATCAATTGCGAATACGCTTGAAACGTGGCATCGGCTGTTTCCGGTTTGGCCGATTCCCGAACCCTGCGTAATTCAGAAGAGATCGACTGCAGACGTTGCTTCGTCTCCGCAGAAAAGCGAGCATTTCCTACCATCGCCAGCAATGAAGCGAGTTGCTCATCGGATCGCGCGCGTTCCGACGCCACATCGGACGCCAGATTTCCACGACTGGCCAAGCTTCCCCCCGTTCGCCCGCGTTCCTTCTGAAAAACCGTCATGGTTGCCGCCAATTGGCTGGATGCGACCGCATCGCGACTCATTAAACCCGCAATCTTCAATTCGGCCATCGATTGGCGCAACAAAGGCGTCGCCGCCAACAAAACCATCACCAACGGGGTACCCATCGCCAATGCTAATTTCCACCCCATGGAAAGAGTCCGTAGCCACTTCATGATCATCCTCCTCGCAGGTTTTTGTTTCGTTCGCTAGTACTGTTGTTTCATATTCGCAAAGTAGTTTCGAAATATCGATACTGATTTTGGGGACGTCAAAACTTATATTGATGAGAATCGTTGCCCTCGTCCTCGCCCCGCGATATCAAATTGTTTTCGATTCGTTGGCCTTGGTGATCACGCATGGTTTCTTTTGGGTTTGGCAGGAGCATAATAGCGATTCAATAACGGATCTTCTAGAGAAATGCTCTATTCGTGAGACGCCAGTTGGGCCACTGCCGCTTTCGGCAGAGGATGCACAGATTCATTTATGCTGCCCTTCAATTTGAACTGCCCGATCAGCGCACGCAATTCGTCGGCCTGCCCCGAGAGTTCTTCGGAGGCCGCGGCGGTTTCCTCCGCCGTCGCCGTATTTTGCTGCGTCACTTTGTCGATCTGGCCCAATCCTTGACTGATCTGTGCAATCCCATGCGCCTGCTCATTGGACGCGGCAGCCATTTCGCCCACCAAATCGCCCACCTTCACGATGCCGCCAACAATCTCGGCCAGTGCTGCCGCCGTTTCCTTGGCCATTCGATTGCCGTCGTCCACGCGGCCCGTAGACCCTTCAATCAGGTCGGCCGTTTCTCGCGCGGCCTTGGCGCTACGCGCCGCCAAGCTACGTACTTCTTCGGCCACCACGGCAAACCCCTTGCCATGCCGTCCGGCGCGCGCCGCTTCCACCGCCGCATTCAACGCGAGAATGTTGGTCTGGAACGCGATGTCGTCGATGGTCTTGATGATCTTCGCAATCTGCGCGCTCGATTCCGTAATTGCCGACATCGAAGTATTCAGCCCCTTCATGCGCTGCGAACCCGTTTCCGCTGCCGTTTTCGCCACCATCGCCAATTGATTGGCCTGCGTCGCCGTCTCGGCATTGTGCTTGGCTTGCTGACCGATCTCAGTGGCCGATGCACTGATTTCCTCAAGGCTCGCGGCCGTTTCTGTCGCGCCTTGGCTTAACGTCTGGGAGGCTTCGGAGATTTCTCCCGACCCCGCTCCCACTTGATTCGACGCCTCGACAATCCGCAGCAAGGTTTGGCTCAGATCGGTGTGCAAGGTTGTGAACCCTTCTTGCATTTCCTGATGTTGCTGTTGCAGTTGGCCCAGCGACCGGAAGAGCGCACCCAGTTCATCTCCGCGCTCACTCAACATCTTCTGCCCCTCATCCGTCTTCTTCGCCCCCTGTACCCGATGCAACTCATGCGAAAAATCACCCTTGGCCATCGTCTGTACCGCCTGAGCAAGGGCATGGTTGTGATCCGCCATAGATGAAAAGGCATCCACACATAACCAAATGGGCTTGGCAATTCCGCCCGAAATGAAAATGGCAATTCCGATGGAAGCCAGAAAGACAACCAAGATGACGACCCCTAAAAATTGTGTAGATCGTAGGAGCGAGTTCCCAATCTGCCCCACGGTTTCCGAAGCAAGCATTTCCACCTCGTCATCATAGGCACCCGAACCGATGACCCATCCCCATGGCTCAAACAACCGCACGAACGACACTTTGGAATAGGCCGTGTCCGCAGACTTCCCGGGCTTGCTCCAATAGTAATGAACAAACCCTTTCCCTGCGTTGTCCCGGACCACACGGTTCATATCAATAAACAGATTGACGGGCTGAATTGACCGAATTTCTGACGCCGTATTCGAATACACCGCTCCAGCAACAGAAATCATCGCGAACTTTTCCTTATCCACAAAGTTCAAGAGTTCTTTGCCATCCAATTGCGTCAAGTTGGGGTGCATCACCATCACCGGCTTTTCGGGTTGAGCGACATCGTAGGTGTGAATCCAAAAATAATCCACATCCGCAGGCCCAAATCGAAGGGCTTTGACGGCGTCCATCGCATCTCGGCGCACCTGTTCATCACTACGCCCATTCGGATGCGTGTAGTGGTACTGAACCAGCGCATAAGCAATCCCCACCTTATCTTCGAGGCTGGACTGAATGGTCCCTTTGGCCACATCCACAATACCCACAGAGGCTTGCTGTTGAACTTGGTGGGCTGTCATTTGGCTCGTCCCCACCGCAAAGACGCCCATGATCATAACGCCCAACGTGCCCAAGACCACCATCTTCCACTTCATCGATAAGTTACGCCAGAATTTCATCGATCTTATCCCTGACTTTTCACCTGTTGAACTCTTGCACTACATCACCCAACACCACGGAGCGGGAACTCTCCGAATGCTGTCCACAGGGGTCCATCGGGCACTTCTGTGATCTTTTGAATCCCCACCATTTCGATCACATGCCAATGGAAATCGCAAATTCTTCTTCCGCGATTTGAAACGTCAGAAACTTATGTTTGTGCGCGTCCACATCTTCATCGACTTCCCACGAGTCTTCCGACTCCCCCCATTGGGTGCGCCCCTTGTTTTCGGCCATACGGTGTCTCCTTATTTCGTACGGAACGTAAGGATGAACCTTCTTTCTCCCCCACGCAATGCGTCAATTCCTTACACGCGCCGCATAAATGTCTTACAAAATTGTCGCCCATCATCGTGAGCGCCCCCCCCCCCCCCCCCCCCCCCCCCCACACAAAAGGGGGAGGCAAAACCTAAACGTGGGCCCCTCTGGGGGGGTGTTTTTCCC
>CAZYGH010000011.1:23375-82980 GCA_964647595.1 uncultured Verrucomicrobiota bacterium | reverse complement strand
TTTTCTCCCCCACGCAATGGGTCAATTCCTTACACGGGGCGCCTAAAAGTTTTACAAAATTTGTGCCCATGAATGTGGGGGCCCCCCCCCCCCCGAATCGCATCTTAGGACTGAAGCGGAAGCCAAATCGTAAACGTGGAGCCTTGAGTGGGCTCGCTTTCCACCCGTATCCAGCCATGATTCTGCTGAACAATCCCATACACCGTGGCCAACCCCAGACCCGTACCTTTTCCGGCTTCTTTGGTGGTGTAAAAGGGCTCGAAAATGCGCAGAAGCGTGGGGTCGTCCATGCCGCACCCATCATCCGTAACGGACAGCCACGCGTATTCGCCAGGAGCCACGTCTGAACGGGAAGCGCAAGTGGTTTCATCACAAAATTGTCGCCCCGTTCGAATATGGATGCGGCCGTTTCCTCCCACCGCATCCCGGGCATTAACACACAGGTTGATCAGAATTTGATCCACTTGCGATGGATCCATGTGAACGAACAAAGGCCCATCTCCGCAGTTCCCGTCCAGCTTGATCGAGGGACCCACCATCCGCCGCAGCATGTCCAGCATGTCTTCCACCAACCCGTTCAAGTCCAATGGCCGCGGCTCGGCAGGCTGTCGGCGAGCAAACGCCATCAATTGGCGGATCAGGTTGGTGGAACGATCCGACACTTTCAATATCTCCATCAAATCCTCGTGGGCAGGATGTCCCGGAACCACGGAATCCAGGGCCAGTTCGGCGCTTCCGCGAATCACCGATAGCAAATTGTTGAAATCATGCGCCACGCCCCCGGCCAGCCTGCCGATGGATTCCATCTTCTGCGACTGGGCCAATTCCTTGCTCAACCTCTCCCGTTCAACTTCGGTTCGCACACGCAGAAAAGCCGCGCCTAGTTCGGCCGCCACCACCGCCAGAGCGGCGCGGTCCCCTCCCGTCCACACATACTCGTCCGTGCAGTTGTCGAATCCGATGAACCCATCGAGCACCCCATCCACCACCACCGGCACCAACAGAAGAGACCGAATACCTTGTGCTTCCAGCAACGCCCTTTCGTCGCCCGATAAATCCCGCACCTGGGCGCACACGTCCTCGCCTCGACACAGTTTCACATAGGAATACGGCGCCACCACCGCCATGCACAAATTCTGTAGTTCGGGATTGGCAATCTGAGGCGCAACACCCTCCCTCACCCATTCGTAGCGAAGATTGAACAGGGCATCCGTGTCACTTGTTCCCCCGTGTCGTACAAAATAGTATGCGCGGTCCTGGCCCGACGCCTTCCCCATCAGATTCACCACTTCATCCAAGCATTCCTCCGGGTGAGCGGCCGCCAACAGATGCTGGCCAATGGTTGCCGCCGCCGATAAAAGCGCATTGTGGTGGCGAAGCTCCTCCTCCGCGCGGATTCGATCACTGACATCCCGGGCCACCACATAGGCGCGCTCATGCGTCCCGTCCGGGGCATAGCAAAACGCCACGCGGTCTTCGCGCCAAATGAAGTCTCCGCCCTTTCGTCGCACCCGATACAGATAGGTGGCGGATGTTTTTTTCTCCTGAATGGCATTCTCCACCGCTCCCAGCACACGACCAACATCCTCCGAATGGATCAATTCGGCAATGGACTCTTTGGTCCGCCCAATCTCTTCTTCGGCGGAATATCCCAGCATGAGGCAATAGGCCGGAGAGGCATACGCGATAACATCCTTTTCGATAATGGCCAATCCATCGGTCGTGTTGTCCGCCAGCGCGCGAAGCTTCTCCTCGCTCCGCCTCAATTCATGCGTCCGATCCTCAAGCAGCTTTTCCGCACGCAACAACGCCCGTTCCCGCCGGGCCTTGGCACACAATTCGAGCAAATAGGCCGGCTCAAAGGGCTTTCGCACATAGGCGGCCGCGCCTCGCACCATCCAGTCCAGCGCAAGCCCCGGAGTCAGATCCCCCGTCATCATCACGCATACACAATTCGGCCGTTCGGTACGGAATCGATCCAACAATTCATCCCCCAAGCCATCCGAGAGATGATAATCAATCACCGCCATGTCGTAAGGAACCGCCGAAAACGCAGGCTTCGCTTCGCGAACGCTCGTGACCACCTCCACCCAACAGCCATTCGCCCAAAACGCTTTTTGAAGAAGAGTCGAGATTTCTTTGCAGTCCTCTACAATGAGAACTCGCGACCGCCGATTCATGCGATCCCCGCGCAACACGGATTGGATCTGCGCCAGAAAGCGGGCACTATCCACGGGAACCTCAAAAAAGGCCTCCGCTCCTAAATCTGACGCAATGCGTTCGGGCTCTTCACCTGAATAGGTGGCCGATACAACGAGAATGGGTACTTCCTGAAAAGGCGCG
This sequence comes from uncultured Verrucomicrobiota bacterium, assembly GCA_964647595.1. Taxonomy (GTDB): domain Bacteria; phylum Verrucomicrobiota; class Kiritimatiellia; order CAIQIC01; family Lenti-01; genus Lenti-01. Next base: position 80,637 of record CAZYGH010000011.1, on the reverse strand, counting down.
TATTCCTCTGAGCGCAACAAACGGCAAAACTGCCAGCCATCAATACCGGGCATGAATAAATCCGTCACGACCAACACCGGTGGATCTGTCGGGTCCAGCGCCTCGAGCGCCGATGTGGCATTATCATAAACCAGCGGGACAAGGCCCGCCATTTTCACCAGCCCCCCCAGCAGCACAAGCTGGGATTCATCGTCATTGACAACCACCGCACACTTCTGGCCTGTTCGCGGGGAATTCATCGACCTGCGGCCTCCCCGCCACTCCAAGCGAAAAACTGAATTTCCATCCACCGTCCTTCATTTTTGGACATATCGGTAGCTCCCTATCCTGTTCTTCGCGGAATCATGCTCCCGACACCCGCAAGCCCACAAGAAGTCATTTCCTTACATCCCCAAGGCAAACTCCTTACAAAATGGAAAACAGGATCAATCGAGGCCTTGCAACCTGTTGGAGTAGAGAGTCTATTCCGAGGTATGCTTCGCCAGTTGCTTGCGCGCAACAGCCGGCCCCAAAACAGGCTGCGACTTTTCGGTCTCCCGAGCACTCGCCCCCCCCACCATTCCCAGCAATTCTTCGACAATCGTGCTCAGTTCAACCGCCTGACTGGACAGTTCTTCGGAAGCGCTCGCGCTCTCCTCTGCGTTGGCGGCATTCTGTTGAACCACCTTGTCCATTTCCGCCACGCCCGTATTGACCTGCTCAATGCCCTGCGCTTGCTCCTTCGATGCCGATGCAATTTCGCTGATGAGCGCGGCCACCTTGCCCGAGCTTTCCTGGATGCCTTGGAACGTATGGCTCAAATGCTCCACCAGATTCACGCTTGAATCCGCCTGTTTCTGGGAGGTCTCAATTAACTCCGATGTGCTTTTGGCTGCATCCGCCGCACGCCTCGCCAGGTTGCGAACCTCTTCCGCCACTACGGCAAACCCCTTTCCCGCTTCGCCCGCGCGCGCCGCTTCCACCGCCGCATTCAGCGCCAACAAGTTGGTCTGGAAAGATATTTCGTCGATGGTCTTGATGATCTTCGCCATTTCTCGCGCCGACTCTTTGATCTGACCAATAGCCCCGGAAACCTGATCCACCGCCTTGGCTCCTTCATTCACCACTTTTTTCGTCTCGCCCATCAGCAAATCGGCCTTGTTGGCGTGGTCTGCATTTTGCCGAGTCATCGCCGCCATTTCCTCCAGAGCGGCACTACTTTCCTCCAGGCTCGACGCCTGATGGCTCGCCCCCTCTGCCAACTGCTGACTTGCGCTCGAAACCTGACCCGATGCCGCCGTCACCTGCTGAGCCCCAATCCCCAACGCATCCGCCAACCGCTTCAGCGCTCGACTGATTCCTGCACTGAACAATACGGCCACAAGAGCTCCGACGATTCCCAGCACCAACACCATTGCCGAAAGCGTAATCTTCAGGGATCGAATATCCTTGTCGGCCTCTGCGTTCACCTCTCGAGCAATGGCCAATACTTCATCCACCGGAGCGACAGCGGCAATGGTATACCGGTTATCGCCCAACACGAGCGGCGCGTAGGATACATAGCGCGAAACCCCCTCAAAGTCATATTGATCGATGCCCGTCTCGCCCTTGAGCATTTTGTTTTTCGCCAATTCCGCCAACTGCCCAAATTTGGAATCACTCACATCCACGCCCTCTTTCAGCGTGAACTTCGGATGGATGATCGCGATGCCCTTTTCGTTCAGCACGTAGGCATACCCGGTCTCGCCGTAGGAACTGTCCGAAAGCAACTCTTTTGCCAAATCCCAATCCGCATTGATCACCACAACTCCGCGCAGGACATCATTCAAGTAGACCGGTGCGCATACGCGAATTTCCGGCAGCCCCGTGTTCCCCGCAATTTGCACAGGGGTGACATACAATTCCCCTGGACGCAACTTCAACGCCGCTTGGAACCAGTCCACACTTTGGCGACTTTGCAGCTCGTTGTCGGGCCTCAGCTTTCCGCCAATCGCAGCGATCACCTCTTTGCCTTGGGTGTCGAGAAACCGCACTTGCGGGTAGGCGGTTTTCTCGCCAGTCGGGGTTTTCACCTTGGCCATGCGGTTAATCTGAAGCATATCTTGTTGAAGCAGACCCAAGGAAGCATCCGCCCCCCGCGCCAGCTCCTCGAAATCTCCACTCGCACAAAGGATCCAGTCCCATTGGGGGAAATAGGTATAGGCCATGAATTTCATTTGGCCGTTCGGATGGCGATACTCCAGCCACCCGAATTCGCCCTCTTTTCGCCGATCCAGAGCTTCTTGAAACGCCGTGACCTTCAGATCCGTCAGCACGTTTTTGCCTATCCATTCCGCCTTGGGATGAACAAGAAGATCACTCTTGGAATTCATTACAAACGCATAGCCCGTCTTGCCAATTTTGGTGTCGACAATGGCCTGAATCAACGTTTCATTCAATTCGCTTTCCTTCAGCCCGACAAACAGCAACCCCGCGGTTTTCCCGTTCCCATCTTGGAGGGGCAGATAGGCCGTCATATACCATTGGTCCACCACAAAGGCTCGCCCAATATATGTCTCACCCTTCAATACGGCGGCCATCACAGAATTGGTCACGCCGTCTGGTTGAATCGCCGGAATATAGGTTCCGACCGCGCGCTTGCCATCGCTCCCCACCACCGTGGTCGCCACTCTCAACATATCTCCGGCTTTGTTCATCCGCTGGAACAGCGTGGCCGCGCCGCCGACCCGCCGAACAATCTCATCCACCAACGGCGAAGGTTGATCAACATCGTCATTCTTCGCGATCACCGTGGAGCCCAGTTGAACCTCGGGGAGATTCACCACCATCGATTCGCCGGAAAACTGGTTGATGGCCTTCCACTCGACCTTCACCTCGTCCACTTCTCGAAACTCGCCCAATCCCTGCCGAGTCATGTCGGCCATCGCCAAGGCCGCCTTCAGCGCCCGCCCGCTGGCCACATTCTGCACCTTGGCCAACCCCACAAAGCTATTCAGCATTTCATCGCAGAAATCATGCGTGAATCGGTTCCAGATTTCACTTTGGCCCGACACCGCTTCCAAGTACGACACCATTGCCCCCGCGTGGGCGATTTTGATCGTGTCCGCCTCAATCATCCGGACAAAGCCCGCCACCTCGTCACGATCTCTGCGAACCCCCGCCATGAGCATCCGCTCCGCATCTGCCGCCAATCGCTTCCCCGTCATCTCCGTCACATCCCCACCAAACGAAACTAAAGATTGAAGAGAAAGGCCTCCCATCAAGAGCAAGGGAATCACCACCAACCCGAGACAAATGCAAACCAGCTTTTGACCAAGAGTCCACTTCGACTTCATTGCCTACCTCCTACTATTCCTCTCGAGAACCTGTCCAGCACCGGCCCACACCGCAACACCCGATTGAAGAATCACCACAGAAACCGGACGGCATTATATCCTCTCTACGCGTTTCCACAACTTCATTCTCATTCCCCCAAAACGACAAGGGCGCATCCCCGTTCCATTGACCTTCTTCAACGCTCGCATGGTTCTGGGTAGGGCGCGACCGCTGGGCGCGCCGCCTCTTCCCCTCACGATCTCGGCGGGTCCAGCGGCCCCGCCCTACCCGTTCCCTGCTTATTGGATATTTGGACGCATCCACCGATAGCACCCAACGCAAGTCAACCAAACGGGGATGCGCCAAAACGACAACTGCCTGCACCGGATATCCGGCGCAGGCAGTGGAAGGATCAGTCGATCCCCACGTCTAGAACTTGCTCAACTCATCGTCATCCAGAGGAATCACTTCTTCCGGATGCGCCACCTTGGCCGGAGCCTTAGAAGCCAATTGCTTCTGGGCCGGTTTTGGAGCCCCTACCTTGTGGGCGTTGGGAGCAGGGTGAGCCGCCGCCAAGTGCGCATGGTGTCGAGAGGCCGTATGCGCCGCTGGCGCGCGCCCCGCCGCCGACTTCTGTCCCGTGCCTGCTCCGCCCACAATTTCCATCAGTTCGCCCACCATCACCTTCAACTCTTCGGCTTGGCTCGACAACTCTTCGGACGCGCTCGCGCTTTCCTCTGCATTGGCCGCGTTCTGCTGCACCACCTTGTCCATCTCGGCCACGCCCGTATTGACCTGCTCAATTCCCTGCGCCTGCTCCTTCGAAGCCGCCGCAATCTCGCTAACCAAGATGGCCACCTTGCCGGAGCTTTCTTCAATGCCCACAAACGTCTTCGTCAGATTCTCCACCATCGTCACGCTCGTGTCGGCATTCTTCTGCGATGTCTCAATCAACTCCGATGTATTCTTGGCCGCATCCGCCGCACGCCGTGCCAAGTTGCGCACTTCCTCCGCTACCACGGCAAACCCCTTGCCCGCCTCACCCGCCCGTGCCGCTTCCACCGCTGCATTCAACGCCAGCAGATTCGTCTGGAACGCGATTTCGTCAATCGTCTTGATAATCTTCGCCGTCTCGCGCGCCGAGTTCTTGATCAGGCCAATCGCACCCGATACTTGATCCACAGCCTTGGCGCCCTCTCCCACCACCTTCTTGGTCTCGCCCATCAGGCCATCTGCCTTGCCCGCGTTGTCCGCATTTTGGCGAGTCATCGAGGCCATTTCTTCCAACGCTGCACTACTCTCTTCCAAACTCGATGCCTGCTCACTAGCCCCTTGCGCCAATTGCTGGCTCGCGCTCGAAACCTGCCCGGAAGCCGCCGTCACCTGCTCACTGCCCGCCGACAGCCCCTCAATCACCTTGTTGATCGGCCCCACAATGGAACGCGTAATGAAGACCGCCAACACAATGCCCACGACCAACGCGACAATCAATCCGACCGTCATCACATTCGAGGCCAAGCCCAATGCATTCGCCGCACTCGTGGCCCCCGCATTCACGGTTTTCATCCCGAACTCCGCCGTCTTTTTGGCGTCATCCAGCACCAAATTGGCCACGATAACGCGCTTGGCGCCCACGTCCACGTTTTGATTCCAAAGTCGTACCAGTTCATTCAAGGACGACCGATACGCCGTGCCCGCCTGCTGAATAGCCGCCAACTGCTTACGGTTTTCTGCCTGCTTCACGATGGGATCCAAGGCCTTGATCAACCCGTCTATTTTGTCAAAATTCCCCATGGCATCCTGAATGACTTTCGGATTGCGCTGAGCCTGCGCCATCCAGTTCGCAATGCGACAGGCATTCCCCAGATCAATGATATCGTTGATCATTACGGTCTTGTCTATGCGTTCTTGCAATTTGGCCTTCTCTGTATCCCCTGCAACTTCCTCCTTCAGCTTGCTATTCTGGCTAGCCAAAAAGGCCCAACACTCATCCATGAATAATTTAGCACCCTCTCCCAACTTGCCCCGTTCGGCTTCCATCGCACGAATCAGTTTGTCGGTCTGATCGGCCAAATCACCATATTCCTTTGCATTCTTCTGCGCACTGGTAGCCGCTGTCGCCAGATCCGGTATATCTTGATCCCGAGCCAAGCCTAGGGCCTCATCCAGATATTTCATCACCTCGGCAAAGTTTTTCTGACCGCGTTCTTTATAGGCCTCTTCTTCCGTGAACTGATAGCCGCGGAATTCAAACATGGTGGATAGCGAATACCGCTCCACATTGTTCGCCACCGCAACCGTAGGGACATCCGACGCCACCATCACCTGCGCAATGCGCTTGACCTGAAGCATATTGTAGACCGCCAGCCCACCCAGTAGGCAGGCAATAACGATCAGCGCACCAAAACCAGAACCAATTTTTGCGGATAACTTCATGACGTTTTCCTTTGAATTATATTGAATCAACCTACAGCAGAAACATCAGCCAGATCCGAAGAGGAAAGGACTTTGTCCACATCCATCAACGTCACCACCCGTTCCCCGATCTTACCCATTCCCAAAATGAACGACGTGTCCACCACCCCGCCAAATTCCGGCGCCGGCTCAATGCTCGACCCCGCCACATCCAGCACTTCCGACACCTCGTCAACAATGATGCCCATCACCACCGCACCGCTCCCCCGCCGCACCGTCACCACAATGATGCACGTCTTGTCCGTGCCCTCGCGCCGATCCATTTCAAACTTCAAACGCAAATCCACCACCGGAATCACCTTCCCGCGCAGATTGATGACTCCCCTCACAAACGCAGGCGTCCGGGGAACTCGCGTGATGTCCATCATCTTGATGATTTCCTGCACCTTCAGAATCTCGAGACCAAACTCTTCGACATCGAGCTTGAAGGTCAGATATTTCCCCGCCAGTGTGGACAATCCGCCCTCTCCGGCTTTTGCTGCAACATTCTTCTCCGTAATGGACATACCCAACCCTTTCTTGTCAACAATATGGATTCAACAACCTACCGACGGGGCTGAGGTTAGCAAAATCTACGCTTGGTTCAAAAAGTATTTTTCAATTTTGAAATATTTTTTGAACGCACCCCCTCCACCTGTAGTCCACGCCCATTTTCCCGTTGTGTTTTTTGGGGGAATCCGCCCGAACCCCAAGGCTAAATAGAGGATTCCTTACCATTCCCTCGCCACCAGCGCCTGCCAGTTTCGCGTGTGGTTGTTGTGCCAAATGGTTTTGGATTCATTGCAAAAACAAAATACCAAATTCCATTTTGGCGATTCGGGAACCGTAAAAGTTCCCTTCCATTTTCCTGTGGCCAAATCACGAACCATCGGAAGCTCGAGAAGCAGATTATTGAACTCATCGCGCCCCAGATAAAGAGTCACACCTTCCGAGTCGGCCAGAGGTCCGCCTGCCGCATCATACCAGATGGTACACGTCTCCCCCCGCACCGGAAACATCGGCTCCACGCGCACATGCCGATGGGCCACGTATTCCGCTCGATCAAACACCGTTCCATCCGGCAATTTCCCTTCGATGTGAATCGATGAGCCCTCCACCCGAAACTGTACGAAGTGATAGGCGCTGGTGGCGAATTGAATGGTGGGATGGTGGGGGTCCACCTGATACAACCATCCCCCCCCTCCTCCGCTGACTAAATACGGAACACCCTCTATCGGCTTCGTTCGCTGATAGGTATGCGCATGCCCGCTCAAAACCAAACCCGCTTCATACTTCGTAAACAGAGGCACCCACCCATCCCGAATGAACCCATCGCCCCCGCGTTCTCCCTCTGAAAAGGGCGGCCGGTGAAACGCCGGAAGTACCCACGTAATCTCCGGATCATACGCGGCCTTCTGCAATTCTCTCGCCAGCCAAGCCGTTCGACTAGGTGGTTCGGCTTCCGTCGAATCCACCATAATAAAACGGATGGGCCCCACATCCAACACATAGTCGTGCGAATTCGGCAACTCAATCAATCGATGCCAAAACGAATCTGGATTCTCCGGTTCGTCATGGTTCCCCGACACCGCCTGAAAAACAAACTGCGAAAGTTCATTTTCAAGACACTCGAAAAACAAATTCCAACTGCCAATCGCTCCCGCATAATCCCCCGCATAGCGCGGATCGGCCAAATCGCCCGTGGACAGGACAAAATCGGGATTCGCCACGACCACCGCCGCCGAAACCGCCTTGGCGGCCTCCACGTTGATCCCCCCTTGCAGATCGTTATGCAACACGAAAGAAAACGCCTGCTGTGGATCTGCCGGTGCTGTCCAAAAACGACCCGTCGCCTTGTAGCCATCCGACGAGGAAACGGTATAAGCATACTTCGTCCCCGGTCTTAATTCCCGAAGCGTGAAGACATGCCGACGGGAAAGATTCTCTTGCTTTAGCCCCGCCTTCGACTCCCCATTCAACTCTCCATATTCCACACAAGCGGTTCCCTCCCCATGGCACTCCCACGCCAAGGTCACCGTTGTGCGCGGGTCGTCCGTCCACGTCGCCATGACCGGCGTCTGCCACGTTCGCGCCCATACGGACGAATGGGGAAGACAAATGATCAACCCAACGAGCCAAAATATTTTTCTTTTCATGCGCCTCACCGTATCTCAATTCTTCACCCATGCAAAGTTCCGCTTGATTTGGTTGGTCTTCTGCTCGACCTTATCCCATCCATGAATCCTCCCTTCACAACCTATTCCGAGTGGCTGGAAACGCGCCGTCCCAAACTGTCACGCGGTGGCCTTTGGCTGGATGGACGAGAACCCGGCCGCTCCAATCCTGCCGACTTCGATTCAGCACAGTTGAAAATCCTCATCTGTCGCCTCTCCCCCTATGAAGACGTCCTTGCCTCCATCACGCATCGAATCTTGTTTCACGCCGCGCAATCCGTACCCGGCGTGTTTGCCGATCTTGCCTTCTTTCCTTCTGAATCCGATGCCCAAGTCATGAGACAAGACGGCATTCCATTCTGGTTGGCCACAGGATCCAAACAGGCACCAGCGGATTTCGACGTCATCGCTATCAGCCTCTCCGTTCAACAGGAAGCAGTCAATCTACCCCTCGCGCTAAAGCAGTCCGGACTGCAACTCGATTTTGAAAGCCGTATGGCCCACGATCGACATCCGTTCATCCTTCTCGGTGGACACGGCGCCGCATCTGTCCCGTTCTTGCATGGCGATGCCCATGGCCCCAACACCGGCGGTCTGGTTGATGCCGTTTGCCTGGGCGATGGCATCACATGGCTCCAAACTTTTCTTCACAAATGGATGAAAGCCCATTCGACCGGAATTTCCAAAAAGGACTTTCTCTTCGCGCAAGCCAAAGAGATGCCCGGCACCTACGTGCCCGCCTTGTATCGGCATGACGATCAAGCGGGTCCACTCGTTTCCATTACTCCTTTGCTTCCGGATGTTCCCATGCCCGTCCACTTCCGCCAAGATTCCCTAGACGCTTGGCTGAAGGATTACGATGGAGCCTTCATTCCATTTTCTGAAGAAGAAATCGAAGAAACGCTCCCGCTTGCGGCAGGCTGCCTGTATCGATGCCGATTCTGCCAAACGGGGTGGATGAGGAAGGAATTTTCTGTCGCTCCCCGAAGCGAGTTGCTGGAATCCGCCAAAAAGTTGAAAGCGTCGATGGTCAATTCCGACCTGAATCTATTAGCATCCGACGCCTGTAGCCTCTCCGGTCTTGAAAAAATCATGGACGATCTTCAGCCCCTCTTCCGTCAGGTCTCTGTCAAAAGTCTTTCGGTTTCCAGTCTCGTCCACCGACCCGAGTATTTCGACTTGTTGCGCAAACTCGCCAAACACGAATTCACGTTTGGCGTCGAAGGCATCAGCGCTCGCCTTCGCGCCTATCTGGGAAAGCCGGCCACCGCGCAGGACCTGATTCGGATCGCGGGGAGCCTTTCACAAAGCGGCCTGCGCCAGCTCAAACTGTTTTTCATCCTCACCGGACTCGAAGAAGAACGCGATGCGCAAGAGCTGGAGCTTCTGATCCAGAACATCCACATCAAGGTTCCCTCCTGCCGAATCATCGCCAGTTTCATGCCGCTGTTTCATGCCCCCTTCACGCCCATGCAATTCGCGCCCATCCGCGCCGTGTCCGAAGAACTGGAACGCGCCCTCACACTCGGCGTTCGGCACGCCGGTGCCGAATTTCGTTGGAGCGCATTTCCCGATGAGATGGCCCTCATGAACCGCCTCTGCCGGGCCGGACGAAAGGCCACCCCCGCGCTGATTCATTTCTCCCTCCATAAAAACCTGCGCTATGATCGTTGCTTAGCGCCTGCCCTCATTCGTGAACTCGCGTCGCACCTGCCCGAGGATACAGAAGAAAAACACGGCCGCACCATTTTCCCGTGGAGCGACATCCAGGCTTCAGTACCTTCCAAAACCTTGTGGCAGTCCTACAAAAAAGCCTGCCAAGAGTTGCTGGATCCGCCTGACGCCATCGCCACCCAACCGCCCCCTCCTTGCTCGACTCTACACCCCGCGCCGACTCGCCCCGAAGAACCCAAACGCTATTTCTTCTGGACCACACTCCAACCTGAACAAGCCCATCATCCGGATCATGTCATCGCCAGAAGTGTTTTTCGCGCGGCCTTTTCGAAGGAACCTCAAGAGTCTTTCGCCTACCTCGGAAATCCCATTCTCCTGAGACCGCCCGGCACATTCGGAATCGCCCTTCTCTCTGCCGAATTCCGAAAAGAACCCAACCTCCCTCTCCTTGAAAAGAGAATAGAATCTCCCAACGACCCCTCCCTATTTGTCATTCGATGGCCCCAAGTGGATTCAGCAAAGACGCTCTTGAAGTGCCTTCAGCAGGGGCGCGTGAAATTCCAAACCGTACGAAGGAACAACCATCTGTGGCACATCGTGGAGCCATCTTTTCGAGGGCGCACCGGCATCACCGCCGTACGAGAGCAGGAGAGCAACACCCTCTTGTTCTGCCAAATGCGCCCCTCCCTGTTGGAGAACAAGGATTCCCTCCACCTCGCCCCCCCCGGCGAAGTGTGCGCCGTTCTTTCCAAAGGCGAAATGTCTTGTCCCATCTGCAAGGGAACCACGGTTCGAGTCCTCAAAACCAAGGGCATCGAATCGATTCCCACCTGCTTCGATTGTCTGACGAAACCGACAAGAACATAACCTCCGTTCGCATCTGTTTTCTTTGCGCTCTTTGTGGCCAATTCAAACTTCTGAAAATAGCCGCATAGAACGCATTGATCTCAAAGAACAGCCCGGCGGATTCCGGGGCCCCCACCCTACCCTTTCCCATCCGTGGTTCGAGGATGCGCCCCATGTGGGCGCATCTCCGATGGGTTGTCTTCCGTCGTGTGCGATGGGTGGAGCGAGCCCATATCGAACGAGCAGAGAGCGGGTAGGGCGGGGCCGCTGGACCCGCCGAGACCGGGATGGGAAGAGGCGGCGCGCCCAGCGGTCGCGCCCTACCCAGAACCATGTGAACGTTGATGAAGGTCAATGGAACGGGGATGCGCCTGCCCCCTGTTGCCCTGCCCCCCCTGTGTTGACACTCCCATTCAACGTGGCTATACATGAAATGAGAACTTCATGATTCGCCCTTTGCTGGGAAACCCTCATGCTTGAAATCCAAAATCTATCCAAACAGTATGGCGCCACCGTTGCCGTAAAGGACGTCAGCATGCAGATCGAGCGAGGCGAATTTTTCTGCATGCTCGGTCCCAGCGGATGCGGCAAAACCACCATCCTCCGCATGATCGCCGGCTTCGAAAAGCCCACCGCCGGTCGCATTCTTCTGGATGGCGTGGATGTCACCGATTTGCCTCCCTACGAGCGCAACGTCAACACCGTCTTCCAAAACTACGCCCTCTTCCCGCACTACACCCTCTTCGAAAACGTCGCCTATGCCTTACGCGTTCGCAAACGCCCCGCCAACGAGATCACCGAACGCGTCGAAAAAGCCCTCGAAACAGTGGGCCTCTCCGGATATGGCCAGCGCATGCCATCCCAGTTATCCGGCGGTCAGCAACAACGCGTCGCCCTGGCTCGCGCCCTGATCAATCAACCCAAATTGCTTTTGCTGGATGAACCGCTTTCCGCCCTCGATAAGAAAATCGGCGAGCAAATGCGCTTTGAACTGGCGGATCTCCAAGCCAAGACCGGCATCACGTTCGTCTATGTGACGCACAACCAAGTGGAAGCCTTGTCCATGGCCAATCGCATCGCCGTCATGAACCACGGCCGCGTCGAACAATGCGCCCCACCCGCCGAACTCTATCAGCGCCCCACCACTCGCTTTGTGGCCGACTTCGTCGGTTCCATGAATTTCTTCGCCAGCCGCGTTGTAGACGTCAGCGCCGATTCGTTCAGCCTCATGATCGAAGGCCAAACGCAAATCCAGCGGCGAGGAAAAATCGACGCCCGGCCCGCCCAGGAAGTGGTGTTCGGCATCCGCCCCGAGCAATTGAAAATCAGCTTGCTGGAACCCAAGGATTACGAAAATGGCCTGTTCGGCCAAATCGTTCGCCAAGTATTCACGGGCGATTCAACCTTGCTTCGTATCCGGTTGGAGAACAGCGTTCACATCGATGTCCGCGTACCCAACTACCTCATGTTGGAGAATCGAGTCATGGCCCTTGAGCCCAACGAACAGGTCTGGGCCATCTGGAGCCAAGGATCGGGCGTTGTCCTCCATGCCTAGCACCGCCCAACCCAAACGGTTTCGCATCGGAGAACTACATGTCCTCCTGTCCCCGCCACTGTTCTGGTTACTTTTCTTTTTTGTCATTCCCGTGGCCATCGTGCTGGCTTTCGGTTTCGCGAAATCGACGCCTCAAGGCACCATTCTTCCCCAATTCACGCTGGAGCATTATCGCCACGCCTTCGATCCCCTCTATCTCAAGGTCGTCTGGCGCTCCCTCTATTTTTCTGGACTGTCCACGCTGATCACCCTCTGCATGGCCTTTCCCGCCGCCTATTTCATCGCTTTCTCTCCGCCGCAACGCCAAAAGATTCTGCTCTTTCTGGTCTTCCTCCCGCTCTGGACCAATCTGCTGGTGCGCCTGTATGCCTTCATCATCCTCCTGAGCGATGGCGGCCTCGTGAACCAAGTCCTGCAATCCACCTCCGTGATCCATGAGCCCGTGCAACTACTCAACACATCGTTTTCCGTCATCGTCGGCTTCGTCTACTGGAATTTACCCTTCATGATTCCTCCCATCTATACCTCCCTCGACCGAATGAATGTGTCTCTCCTCGAAGCCTCCATGGATCTCGGCGCCAACCGCCTGACCACCTTCCGCAACATCATCCTGCCGCAAGCCCTGCCCGGAGTCGCCGCCGGCATCACGCTATGCTTCATCCCCACGCTGGGCTGCTTCATCATTCCCGACATTCTCGGTGGAACCGACACCATGATGATCGGCAATCTCATCACCTCTCAGTTTCAGCAAGGCCGCAACTGGCCCTTCGGTAGCGCCCTCTCCACCATCCTGATGCTCGTGGTGATGATCGCCATCAGCCTCTACCTGCGCTATTACGACCCCACCCAATCCTCTGCCGGGGAAGGCGGCTAATTCCTCATGGCTGGCAACTTGTCCCGTAGCAACGACCTCGGCATCGGCCAAGGAAAATTTCTTAAAACCATCACCGCTTTGTGCATGCTGTTCCTTCTTCTCCCCCTTCTGGTGCTCATGGCCTATTCCTTCAATGCCTCGCGCCAAGTCACCGTCTGGGAAGGCTTCAGCCTCAAATGGTTTGCATTAACTCTTCAAGACGAAGAATTGTGGTTCGCCATCCGCAATTCGCTCGTCATCGCCGGCCTGAACGCCCTCGTGTCCACCGCCCTCGGCACCATGACCGCCTTGGCCATCGGCCGCTTTGCCTTTCGCGGCCGCCGTTGGCTCGCCAGCCTGCTCTATATCCCCATCGTCCTCCCCGAAATCATCCTCGGAATCGCCCTGCTCGTCCTCTTCGTCATGCTGGGTATGCCACGAGGATTTCTCACCGTCATCATCGGCCACGTCACCTTCAGCTTCCCCTTTGTCTCCCTCCTCATTTTAGCGCGCGTTCAAGCCCTAGACCGCTCGCAGGAAGAGGCCAGCCTCGATCTGGGCGCCTCCCCTTGGCACACGTTCCACCACATCCTCCTCCCGCCCCTCTTCCCCGCCCTTCTGTCGGGTTTCCTCTTCGCCTTCACCATGAGCCTCGACGACTTTGTCATCTCCTTCTTTGCCGCCGGCCCCGAGACCGTCACCCTGCCCCTCAAAGTATATTCCATGGTGAAATTCGGCCTCACCCCCACCATCAATGTCATCTCCACGTTACTCATTCTGTTCACCCTGGTTTCCCTGATCGCCATCAACTGGATGCAACAGGACGGCACACGCAAACGCTGGGGCATGCGTCTGGGCGGCGCCATGGCCATCGCTCTGGCCATCCTCATGGTCGTCTCGTTCATCGGCGAACATCGCCAGAAAAAACTCGTCATCGGAAATTGGTCGGACTACCTCTCCCCCGACGTCGTTGCCGATTTCGAGCAGCAAACCGGCATCCGCGTCGTCTTGTCCTACTACAACGACAACGAGGAGATGTTCGCCAAAGCCTCCATCGGAAAGCCCGGTATCGATCTCGTGGTCCCCGCTGGCTACATGGTCGACCTGCTACGCAAACAAAACTTGATTCTCCCCCTCGACTTCAATCGCATCCCCAACTACCGCCACATCGACGAACGATTTCGTCGCCTTTCTTTCGATCCCGAGGGCCGTTTTTCTGTGCCCTATGCCTATGGAATCACCGGTCTCACTTACAACTCTGCCAAAATTTCCGGCCCCGTCGATAGTTGGCACATTCTGTGGGACGAACGCCTGGACGACCGCATCCTCGTCTTCAACGACATGCTCGAAATGTTCCACTTGGCCGAACGCCTTTTGGGTTATCGCCTCGAAGAGGCCATCCCCTCCCAGCTCGATGAAGCTCTTGCGCTCCTCCAAAAACAACGCCCCCTCCTTCGAAAATACGAAAGCAATCTCGTCAACGAAATGCTCCTCAGCGGCGAAGTCGATGTCGCCATGGTCTGGAACGGCCTAGCCCTCCGACTGGTCACCGATCATCCCGAATTCAAATTCATCGTTCCCAAGGAAGGCACCTTGCTCTTTGCCGATAACTGGTGTCTGCTCAAGGACGCTCCCCATCCCGATGCCGCTTACCAATTCATCAATTTCATGCTAGACCCTGTCCAGTCTTCCCGCAACATGCAACACATTCGCTACGCCATGCCCAACCCCAACGCCATTCAACTCTTACCCCCCGACCTGCGCGACAACCCCGCCATGTTCCCCCCCCTCGGCGATATGTCCAACATCGACATCCTGCCCGATTTCGGCGAATTTCTCCCCGAAATTCAAAACCGCTGGATTCGCCTCAAAAACGAATAACCCCACCACTGAAATGAAAAGGATGATGAGTACGCACTCCCGCATTTTTCTCTGCCTCGCAACTCTCGCACTTTCCCTTGCCACGGCAGTGGCGCAAAACATCGCCTGCCTCGGTCAGGTAGTTCCCGGCGAACGCGTGGTCCGCCTTACCGCTCCTGCCAACTCCATCATCGACCAATTTCTCGTGCAGCGCGGCTCCAAAGTGAACCCAGGCGACCCGATCGCTATCCTCCGCGATGCCCCCATCTATCAAGCCCAACTCGAGCGCATGAAAGCCCAAGTTTCCTTGGCCACGGCCGAACTGAACCAAGTCCGCGCCGGAGAGCGCCCGGAATTGGTCAGCGCCCAGCAGGCGTTGATCGAAGCCCATCAGGCCGAACTCCGCATGCTCGAAAGCCGCTCTTCGCGCTATGCCACCCTCATCGAAAAAAACTATATCGATCAAGATCGCTACGACGATTTGCAAAGCCAAATCGAATCGCTACGCGCCCGAATCCATCGAGAAGAAAGCGTCCTGCAAAGCCTCTCTTCCAGTCGAAAAGAAGTCGTTGAAAAGGCCGAAATCGCCGTCCAAGTCGCCAAATCCCAAGTCGCCGAAGCCCAAGCCGCCCTCGATCTCCAAACCATCCGCGCCCCCTTTTCTGGCGAAATTCTGGACATTCACCTCTGGCCCGGCGAAGGCGTACTCGAAGGCGGCACCATCGCCAGCCTCGGCGACACCGACCACATGATGGTCCTCGCTGAAGTGGACGAGTCCGATATCGCCCGCGTCACAATCGGTCAACGCGCCACCCTGCGCGGTCAAGCCTTTCCGGGAGAAGTCTCCGGCGAAGTCGTCGAAATTCAAAAACTACTCGACACCAGCCGCGTCTTCCCGCTCGCCCCCTCCGCCTACGTCGACCGCCGCATCGTCACCGTCCGTATCCGCCCCGATGATTCCTCGCTCCTTTCCCCTTTCAGTCACGCCCAAGTCATGGTCACCATTCAGGAAAAATGATGCGGCTCAAACTTTTTCCACAGTGTGGAAAAAAGTTTTCCACACTGTGGAAAACTTTTCCGGCCTCAACAAAACACAAACACATTCCAATGAAAACACGAGTTTGGATTTCACTGCTTCTGCTGGCCCACCTGTGTGCCGCCGCCTCCGCGCAACCCCCGCCCATCGATTATGCCAATGCGGCAAACTGGGTCTTGTTGCCCAATGTGGACGCAGAACTCAAGGGCATCGATGTATTCTACGTGTATCCCACCGTGGTCGCCGATCGGGAAAACCCGCTGATGGCCTGGACCAACGAAACCCTGCGCGCCAAAACCGTTCGGATTGCCCAACAGCAAACCGGAATGTTTTCCGACTTCGCAACTGTCATCGCGCCCTATGCCCGCCAACTGGAATTTTATCGCGCCATGGATGCATTGCGAAAAGTTCCGCCCGACTACGAATCCATGCGGGTCGGTGCCGACGATGTACGCGCGGCCTTTCGTTATTATCTGGACCACTGGAATGCCGGCCGCCCCTTTGTGTTGCTGGGGCATAGCCAAGGCGCCATGGATTTGTTCCTCGCCATGAAAGATGATTTCGACGACCCCTCCGTTGCCTCCAACTTTGTGGCGGCCTACCTGATCGGAATGGCCATTCGCCCCGAAGACATCGCCGGCTTTTCCCACCTGCGCATGGCCTCGGGAGAGAACGATACCGGCGTGATCGTGACCTATAATTCTGAAGCCCTCCTCGCCGCCCCCTCGCCCTTTTCCGGCCCCGAAACCTACGGCATCAATCCACTGAATTGGCGAACCGACGGCGAACCCGCCTCGTCCTCCCTGAATCTCGGTGCGGTGTTCTTCGACGAAAATGGAAAGGTGTCATCCGAAGTGCCCGCCTTTTGCGGAGCCACCCTGGACACCGAACGCGGTGCGCTCATCGTGGAGCCCTCCGGCCTTGGGCTTTATGATGCGCCCGCCCTGCTCGGCGAAGGCGTCTACCACATGAACGATCTCTATTTCTTCTACCGCAATCTGGGCGAAAATGCTCGGACGCGCGCCGCAGCCCCATGACGCCATGACTCTCTTTCAGAAAATTACCGCTCCGTGGTGGCCCGGTGGCATTCCGCTGGCTTGGCGGCAATTGATGGGAGAAAAGAAACGCTTTGCCGTAGCCATCGGAGGCATTTCCTTCGGCGTGATTCTCATGCTGTTTCAACTGGGCATCTATCAAGCCTTCATGCAAATGGCTGTGCGCCCCATCTTGGCCATGAAGGGCGACTTGGCCATGATCAGCCGCGACTTCCAATATGTCATGACCACCAAAAAGTTTCCCGAGCGCCGCCTCTATCAGGCGAAGGCCCTGCCCGAGGTGAAAAATCTATATCCCGTCATGGTGCTCTTCGGCTCGTGGCGCAACCCGGAAACCGGCCTTCAATGCAAAGTGGCGCTCTTTGGTGTCCATGCCTACGCCAATCCATTCCTTCTTCCAGACGTGATCGCCCAAGAGTCTGTGCTGGCAATGCCCGACGGTGCCCTCTACGACGTGGTGTCTCCCAAGGCGTTTGGCGACGTGGCCGGACTCCTCGCGCGCGATGGCGTCATCCACGGCGAAATCAACGAAAAGCGCGTCCGCGTGCTGGGCACATTTCGGCACGGCCGCACCTTGGCCGTCAACGGCCACATGGTGCTGGGGGCCGAAACCTTCCGACGCGTGACCGAACGCACCGGACAAACCATCGAGATGGGCATGATCGAACTGAATCCGGGAGCCAATGCTTCCGAGGTGGCTCAACAACTCAATGCTCTCTTGCCATCGGATGTGCAGGTGCTCACCCGCGAGGAACTCATCCGCAAAGAACAGCACTACTGGCAAATTAATTCACCTCTCGGCTTCATCGTCACCGCCGGCATGCTGATTGCCATGTTCGTCGGCTCCGTCATCGCCTACCAAATCCTCTACACCGACATCAATGACCACATCGAAGAATATGCCACCTTGAAGGCGCTCGGTCTGGGACGAGGCTTTTTTCTGCGCCTCATTTTGCAGCAAGCCGCCATCTTGCCCACTTTTGGATTTCTCCCCGGCATGTTCTTGGCCCATCAATTGTTTCGGATCGCCAACTCCATGGGCGGCATCCCCACGCGCCTGACTCTTCCCGACACGCTCCTCGTGTTCGGCCTCACCGTTCTCTCCTGCCTCACGGCCGGCCTTCTCGCCACACGCCGCCTGCGCGCTGCCGACCCGGCGGATATCTTTTGACATGCCCACCAACCCCGTCATCGCCGTCACACAACTCAGCCATACGTTTGGCCGAGGCAACGCCTCGCGCACCGTGCTCAAGAAAGTCGATGTCCACTTTTATGCCGGCGAAATCGTCATTGTGATGGGCCCCTCCGGCGCAGGCAAAACCACTCTGCTGACGTTGGTGGGCGCCCTGCGTTCTCCGCAATCCGGCAGCGTCCAAGTGGTGGGTCGCGAATTGCGCGGCGCCACCAGCTCGCAGCAGTTGGACGTGCGTCAGCACATCGGTTTCATTTTCCAAAACCACAACTTGCTCGAATCCTTGACCGCTCTCGAAAATGTACAAATGGGACTCGCTCATCTGCCCCTTCTGCCGTTCGAAGAATCCCGCCAACGCGCTCAGGCCATGCTCATGCGCGTGGGACTCGAAGACCATCTTCACAAGCCGCCTTCTGAACTGTCTGGCGGACAACGCCAACGCGTCGCCATCGCTCGCGCCCTCGTGCGGGATCCGGCCATCATCCTCGCCGACGAACCCACCGCCGCCCTCGACAGCCACTCCGGGCGCGAGGTCGTTGAACTCCTGCTCAAGCTGGCGAGGGAACAGCATTGCACCATTTTGCTCGTCACCCACGATAACCGCATTCTGGACATCGCAGACCGTATTCTCATGCTGGAAGATGGTTGCATCGAGGAACACAACCGCGCACTCGAACGCATGAGAAACGCTTTGGCCAACGCCATGAAGGATATTGCCGAGTATCCCCATCTTCTGGCGGCCGTTCCCTCGCCCGACGTCGAATCGCATCTCCACGCCACAGCCTCGCAGGTTGCAGAACTACGCCGCGAAACCGCATCCCACGCCTCGCGCAAACTCAGTCCCCCCGTCCTCCGACAAACCACCGCGTTGGCCAATGCCTCCGAATGTCTCGTTCATCTGGAAACCTCCGTTCGTTCGTTCTGTCAGATGATTGTTCCATCGGGAACCATCGGCACCGGCACCCCCTCCGATCAGTTATTCCAAAGTTTGGATTTCCTCCTCCTCACAACGGCCGAGGCCCTCAGCGCCGATTCCCCCGAAGAGTTGGAACGCTTGCTTCTTCTCACAGCCGACCGTGGCGACATGATGAAAAACCTACGCAGCAAGCAATGCGATGCCCTGAGCCCGGAATATGCACAAACCCTCGTCTTGTTTTATGACCTAACCGACCTCTTTTCGCGCACGGTCTATTTTCTCCACGAACTGGCCGCTTGCGGAATTCGGAGCCGTCCAGAATGAGTAACCGCTTCAAAGAATTCGCGTTGAATCATCTCGGCGACTTCATTCTTCCGCGAATCTATCGTCATCACGTGGAGACGCTGCGAAATTCCCAACTCCGGCAAGAACAGGTGTTTCAACAGTTGAAGCAGCGATTGGCTGGCACCCTTCTCGCCCAGGAAATTCAGATCAACCGCTATTCCACATTCAAAGAGTTCATCCGCCACTTTCCCGCCCAACCCTACGCTTTCTACGAGCCCTATGTGAAGCGGGTCATGGAAGGCGAACCCAACGTGATGTATCGGGATGCCACCGAATATTTTCTCGTCACCTCCGGCACATCGGGATTCAACAACAAAATCATTCCATGCAATTCTTCCTTGCGAAAGGTCATCGCCAAAACCCAGCAGAAAGCCCTCGCCACGATCTTTCCAGAATGCCGAGGTCTCGTGTTGACCTCGGATCGCTTTGCCTACGGGTCACGCTCCAATGCCGAAACCATCCGGGGCATTCCCAAGGATTACATCAGCGGCATTGTGCCATTCTTGATTCCCAAGATGCTCCGCGAATATGTCGTTCCTTCTTCCGAAACGCAGAAAGAACCCGACTGGACTTCCAAAGTGCGCCGGATGGCGCAGGAAACTCGTCACCGCGACATCCGTGGAATCTTCGGCCTACCCGCCTATCTGTTGCACGTCCTGAGCGATCTCGTAAAAGAATGGCGCATCTCCAGCCTGCGCGAGATTTGGCCTAATCTGGAATTGTGCGCCTATTCCGGAACTTCCGTGCATCCCTACCGCCACAGCCTGAATCAACTCGCGGGCGTGAATCTGAAATTTTTCGGGGCCTACGTCTCGACAGAAAGCCCACTCGGATTTGAAATGCCTGCGCTGACCGACCAACCTGAGCACATGTGTTTTTTACCCGACTTGGTTCTGTATTCATTCCAAGACCTGAATGGCAAAAACTCCACCCCGCTGACACTGGACGAACTGAAGATCGGCGGCACCTATCTCGTGAACCTCGGAACGCCAAATGGCATCGTCCACTACTCCATCCGCGATTACATCCGCGTTTCGCAAACCACCCCCTTTGTTCAATTCGAACTCATGGGTCGATACGGCGCAGCCATGAACGTCGCGGCAGAAAAAGTCTCCGAAATTGAAATCGAAAAAGCCGTGAATGTACTTCAAAAGATCCTTTCCATTCAAATCCAACACTATTTTGTGTTCCCCTCGGAAGAGGCGTCCGATCGGCCCGCCTATGAGTGGATTTTCGCCACCGACACCTCTCTTCCATCTGAGTCCTTGTCCGAACAAATCGACAAGGCCCTGATGTGTATTTCCGCCGACTACAAGGAAGCCCGCCAGCAAACCAACGTCCTGGCCCCCCCCATCGTGAGAACGATCCCCTCCCATTGCACACAAAATCTTGCCGATCGCCTCCAAGGTAGCGGCCAATTCAAACTCCCGCACGCCTTCCTCGATAAACAGGCGTTCCTCACCTTTTCCAAAACCTACCTTGACTCGAAAAACCACATGATCATCGATCGCTTGCGCCCACATTCCACTTAATCCTAGGCCTTTGGGGCCCAGACAACGGGGTTCATCGTAGACAGCAAAAAGCGGGGCGCACGTTCATGCGCCCCGCTGTGGGAAACTCAAACGGCTTAGTACATGCCGTCCATGCCGCCCATGCCGCCACCACCGGGCATCGGAGGCATCGCTTCCTTCTTCTGCGGGATCTCGGCGATCATCGCCTCGGTCACCAGCAACAAGCCCGCGATGCTTGCCGCATTTTGCAACGCACCACGCGTGACCTTGGTCGGATCAATGATACCGGCCTTGATCATGTCGGTATAGGCCGCCTTGGCCACATCGTAACCATAAGCACCCTTGCCGTTACGCACGTTCTGAATGACGATGGAACCATCCACACCAGCGTTTTCCGTCAACTGGCGCAGCGGAGCTTCGCACGCCCGGCGCACAATCTCCACGCCAATAGCCGCTTCGCCCGTCAGCTTCAGGTCATCCAACGCCGCCTGCGCGCGAATCAACGCAACGCCGCCGCCCGGAACAATACCTTCTTCGACGGCTGCGCGGGTCGCGTGCAACGCATCTTCGACGCGGGCCTTCTTTTCCTTCATCTCCGTTTCGGTGGAAGCACCGACGTTGATGACAGCCACGCCGCCGGCCAACTTGGCCAAGCGTTCTTGGAGCTTTTCGCGATCGTAATCGGAGGTGGTCTCTTCGATCTGGCGACGAATCTGGGCAATACGGCCCTGAATGTCGCTGGTCTTGCCCGCGCCTTCCACAATCGTGGTGTTGTCTTTGTCCACCGTGATCCGTTTGGCACGGCCCATGTCCGCCAGCGTGAGACTCTCGAGCTTGATGCCCAAGTCTTCGCTGATGAACTTGCCCGCGGTCAAGACCGCGATGTCTTCCATCATCGCCTTGCGACGATCACCGAAGCCCGGGCTCTTCACCGCGCAAATCTGCAACGTACCGCGCAGCTTGTTCACCACCAGCGTGGCCAAGGCCTCGCCTTCGATGTCTTCCGCGATGATCAACAGAGGCTTGCCGCTCTTGGCGACGTTCTGCAACACAGGCAGCAGGTCTTGGAGGCTCGATACCTTCTTTTCGAACAAAAGAATGTACGCATCTTCCAACAGCACTTCCATCGTGTCCGCCTTCGTCACGAAGTACGGGCTCAGGTAGCCCTTATCGAACTGCATGCCTTCCACCACATCCAACGTGGTCTCGATGCCCTTGGCTTCTTCGACGGTGATCGTTCCGTCTTTGCCCACCTTGTCCATCGCCTGCGCAATGATATTGCCGATGGTCGCTTCGCCATTGGCCGAGATGGTGCCGACTTGCGCGATTTCCGAGCCTTCTTTCACCTTCTTGCTCTGCTTCTGCAAGGAAGCCACGACGGCCTCGGTGGCCAAATCGATGCCGCGACGGATCTCCATCGGGCTCGCGCCGGCGGTGACATTCTTCAAACCTTCGCGATAAATCGCCTCAACCAGCACGGTGGCCGTTGTGGTTCCATCGCCCGCGATGTCGCTCGTCTTGCTCGCCACTTCGCGAACCATTTGAGCGCCCATGTTTTCGAATGGATTCTCCAACTCGATTTCCTTAGCGACACTCACGCCGTCCTTGGTAATCGTGGGGCTACCAAACTTCTTCTCGATCACCACGGTGCGGCCGCGTGGGCCCAACGTGCTCTTGACCGCACGGCTCAACTTCTCAATTCCCTTCAGCACGTGCTGACGGGCTTCCGAATCATATGCAATCTGTTTTGCTGCCATAGTCTTCTGTTTGCTCCTGTATAATTAGTCTTCCAGAATGCCGAGGATGTCTTCCTCGCGCATGATCTGGTATTCCTTGCCATCCAGCTTGACTTCAGTCCCGCCGTACTTCGGCATCAAAACCTTGTCGCCCTTTTTGACGTTGAAGGCAATCTTGTTGCCCTTCTCATCCAGCTTTCCGGTTCCAATGGCGATGACTTTTCCCTGCTGTGGCTTTTCTTTGGCGGTGTCGGGAATAATGATTCCGCCCTTCTTGACTTCATCTTCCTTGACGGGCTCGACCAGTACGCGATCGCCCAACGGTTGGATCTTCATAGTTTCTTTCATCTCCTTGTTAGTGAACGGTGGCCGCCCCGAAAGCGGGAACCTCCCGCCTTCAGGCCGACCGTTTGTTTATTTTGAATTCTTGTCGTCGTCGACCATTTCGAAGTCGGCGTCCATCACATCGCCATCCGTCTTCGCGCCCGCTCCCGGAGGCGGCGTGGATTGCGAGGCATCGTCGCTTGGCGCACTGGCTCCGGGTTGCGACTGTTTGGCTTTGGCATACAAGTCGGCCGAAACCGCCTGCATATCGGTGGTCAGGGCATCGCTTGCCTTCTTGATCGCATCGACATCGCCACCCTTAATGGCATCTTTCAGCGACTGAATGCCATTCTCGACCTTCATTTTCTTGTCGGATGGGATCTTCTCGCCATTGTCCTTCAAGAATTTCTCCGTCTCATAGGCCATCGCTTCTGCACGGTTCTTCGTGTCGACCGATTCGCGCTTCTTTGCATCCTCGCTCGCATGGGCTTCCGCGTCTCTCACCATCTTCTCCACTTCGTCCTTGTTCAGACCGCTGGAGGCCGTGATGGTGATCTTCTGCTCCTTGCCGGTGCCCAAATCCTTGGCGCTGACTTTCAGAATGCCATTGGCATCCAAGTCAAACGTCACCTCGATCTGCGGCACACCACGAGGCGCCGGCGGAATCCCATCCAAATGGAATTTACCAATGCTCTTGTTGTCGCCCGACATCTTGCGCTCGCCCTGCAACACGTGAATTTCCACGGTGTTTTGGTTATCGCCCGCCGTGCTGAAGATTTCGCTCTTCCGGGTCGGAATCGTCGTGTTGCGCTCGATCAGTGCCGTCATCACACCGCCCAAGGTTTCAATACCCAGCGTCAACGGCGTCACATCCAGCAGGAGAACATCTTTCACTTCGCCCTTGAGGACACCGCCCTGAATCGCTGCGCCGACCGCCACGACTTCATCCGGGTTGACGCCCTTGTGAGGCTCCTTGCCCAACTGCCGTTCCACTTCTTGCTGGACGCGCGGCATGCGGGTCATCCCGCCGACCAAAATCACCTCGTCAATTTTGTCCTTCGCAAGGCCGGAATCCTTCAAGCAGTTTTCCACCGGAGCCATCGAGCGGTCGATCAAGTCGCCCACCAACTGCTCCAATTTGGCGCGGCTCAACGTCACGTTCAGATGCTTCGGTCCGCTAGCATCCGCCGTGATGAACGGCAGATTAATGTCCGTGCTTTGGGAGCTGGAGAGTTCGCACTTGGCCTTTTCCGCCGCCTCTTTCAGGCGCTGAAGAGCCATGGCGTCCTTCGACAGATCAATGGCGTTCTCCTTCTTGAATTCTGTCACCAGCCAATCCATGACGCGCTGATCGAAATCGTCACCGCCCAGATGGGTGTCGCCGTTGGTCGCCTTCACTTCGAAGACGCCATCGCCAATTTCCAAAATGGAAATGTCGAACGTACCCCCACCCAAATCGTACACCGCAACCTTTTCTTCTTTCTTCTTATCAAGCCCATAGGCCAAAGAAGAAGCCGTCGGCTCGTTGATGATGCGAAGGACTTCGAGGCCCGCAATACGACCGGCATCCTTGGTAGCCTGCCGCTGGCTATCATTAAAATAGGCCGGCACCGTAATCACCGCCTGCGTAATCGTCTCGCCAAGAAACGCCTCAGCGTCCGCCTTCATCTTCTGCAAGATCATGGACGAAATCTCCGGCGGCGAGTACATCTTGTCGCCAATCTTGACATGGGCATCGCCATTGGAGGCTCTGACAACCTCGTACGGCATACGCTTGAGCTCGGTCTGCACTTCGTCGAACTTGCGCCCCATGAAACGCTTGATCGAGAAAACCGTGTGCTTCGGATTGGTCACCGCCTGACGCTTGGCCGCGCTACCCACCAGCCGCTCACCCGTCTTTGTAAAGGCGACGATGGACGGAGTCGTCCTTCCACCCTCTGCATTCGGAATCACAGTCGGCTGTCCCCCTTCCATAATCGCCATACACGAGTTCGTTGTTCCTAAATCGATTCCCAATACCTTTGACATACTACCTTCCTCACTTTCATAAAATGAATCTGCTGTCGCAGCCCCATTTTTAGCATTTATCATGCCAACCGGGATAGAAACTATTTAACATTTTGCCATACATTTAGTTGTGACTTACTTTGATGATAGATCTACATCCATTCCCACTTCAGAAAAGAGTCACATTGTCTCACCTTGTGACATACTCGTCACACAAGCCGTGCTCAGAAAAGTCATCTTGCAAGTGCTTGTAGTTAAGGGGAGCCGATGATAGAACCCACTCGCATGATCTTCCTCTTTCCATTCCTACTCATCATTGTGGCCCGAATTTGCGATGTCAGCATGGGTACGTTGCGTGTTGCCTTCATTGCTCGCGGCCGAAAGTATTTGGCCGCCGCTTGTGGTTTTGTCGAGGTTCTGATCTGGATCAGCGTAGTGTCCCGCGTCCTCACCGGCGATCAAAAGTTGCTGACCTACATCGCCTATGCCCTTGGTTTTGCGAGTGGCACACTCGTGGGAATGTTCATCGAAGAACAACTCGCGGTGGGTTGGTCTCTCATTCGCATCATTTCTCAAAAACCCGTTGGCAATCTCATGCAGCAACTCTCCACGGCAGGCTTTGGTGTGACGCAACAGGACGCGCAGGGAGCGCGCGGCCCCGTCCAAGTCATCGTCACACTCATGCCTCGCAAACGCGTGGGCGAGGTTCAAGAACTTCTCGATGCGTTTGACCCCGATGCCTTTTACACCATCGAGGATGTCCGCCATGCTCGCGCCATTCCACCCGCTTATTCCGCCACGGCGGCCACCGGCGCAGGCAAAAGCCGCATGCCGGTTTGAGGCCGGAAAATAGTGGAATGATGGAAGAGTGGGAAGTGGATTTTTGAACTTTTCTTCCGCCCCCCTCTCTCACTCGCCTCGCCGAACGCACATATTCAGATATCGATATTCCGGAAACTGTTGATATTCCAACAGGCCCGCCAGAGATCGATTTTCACTCACAATCCCCGCCTCCTCCAGCGCCGCCGCCGGATTAAGCCCGCCCAGCACCACCAAACCGGTCCGCCCCTCACCCACCGGAATGCCATACAACGGCTGATTAGGCACGCCCACCGACAAAATTCCATCCAGTCCAGCCAAACGCAATTGGTCGCGAATCTTCAAAACGGCCGGCAAGGCCACCGAAGGAAACTCGCGAAAACTTGCGCCCACAATTCCGTTGCCGGTGCTTTCACACAAGCGAACACGGGTCATCTTGGCTCGAATGAACAATTCCAGCGGATCTTGCGTCGTCCCCCCATATTCCAGCAACTCCACAAAGCGCGCGGGCATGCGATTTCGAAACTCCAGCAAGCCTCCAAATCGCGAGGTCACCGGAATTCCCTCTTTCAGCAGAATCCCGTTCAGCGTCACACTGCACACCGTCACCATCGCGATCTTCCCGCGAGGAACCACCGCCACCCGTCGAATGTCATAGATGGCACCCGCCCGTAATACCAGCAGGCGCGTTCCCATTCCGAGTCGAGCCGCAAACACGGGCCGAACAATGTCCAAGGCCGTCACCTCCTCTTTCGCCGTCACCAACGTCGTGTTCACCACCAGCGTCCCCATTCCCGAGCGCAAACTAAAACCCATTCGGTAGGTCAATTCGTCAATTTGCCCCGAGATGAACCCCATCCGTTCGAGCACATCTCCCTTCTCGATTTCCGCACGCCCCTTGGCCGTCAGCACACGGCCCGCGCGACGACTTTGCAGCTGCGTCAGACCTTCCTCATCCATCTGCAACAAATAGAGGCGGATGCTTCGCTCGCTCAAATCCACACCCCAGCCCCGAAGCAATTCTTCCACCTGCGAGGCGCCGGCAGGACGATTGATTCGAAGCAACACTTTCAAAATCCGCTGTTTAATTTCCGCTGAAGTCAGTTTCATCGCTTCCGTTCCTTTGCCGTATATTGTATTCAATTTTTGAATCAAACGGCAATCTTGCCGTAATGCTAAAAACAATTTTGATTTATTATTGCGAAATTGTAGCACCCGCTCCATTTTTACGGCTAGAAATTACCGTACAGAAGGCGTTCGCCTCCCTGTGCAAACCAAACCAAGAAAGGCCCCCGCATGAGCTACGTTCAAGAAGTCCTGACCCAGATGCAATCGCGCAACCCCGGCGAACCGGAATTCCTTCAGGCCGCCCGCGAAGTCTTGGAAACCCTCGAACCCGTCGTCGCCCGCCATAAAAAATATCAGGCCGGCCGCATCCTCGAACGCATTGTCGAACCCGAACGCCAAATCATCTTCCGCGTGCCGTGGATCGACGACGCCGGACAGTACCGCGTCAATCGCGGCTTCCGCATCGAATTCAACAGCGCCATCGGCCCCTACAAGGGGGGTCTCCGCTTCCATCCTTCCGTCAACATCAGCATCCTGAAGTTCCTCGGCTTTGAGCAGATCTTCAAAAACTCCCTCACCACCCTCCCCATGGGCGGCGGAAAGGGCGGTTCCGACTTCGATCCTAAGGGCAAGTCGGACAACGAAGTCATGCGCTTCTGCCAATCGTTCATGACGGAACTGTGCAAGCATATCGGCCCGCACACCGACGTTCCTGCAGGCGACATCGGCGTCGGTGGCCGCGAAATCGGCTATATGTTCGGCCAATACAAGCGCATCCGCAATGAATTCACCGGCGTCCTCACCGGCAAAGGCCTCAAGTGGGGCGGCTCGCTCATTCGCCCCGAAGCCACCGGCTACGGCTGCGTGTTCTTCGCCGAAGAAATGCTCAAGACCCGCGGCGAAACGTTCAAGGGCAAGACCTGCACGGTCTCCGGCTCCGGCAATGTCGCCCAATACACCGTCGAAAAGATCAACCAACTCGGCGGCAAGGTGGTCTCCCTCTCCGACTCCTCCGGAACCGTGTACGACAAGGACGGCATCACCGCCGAGAAGCTCGCCTACGCAATGGAAATCAAGAACGTCAAGCGTGGCCGCATCTCCGAATATGCTGCCAAGTTCGGCTGTGAATATCTCGAAGGCAAGAACCCCTGGGCCATTCCTTGCGATTGCGCTTTCCCCAGCGCCACGCAGAATGAAATCAGCGGCGCCGATGCGGAGACACTCGTGAAGAACGGTTGCAAGCTCGTCGCCGAAGGTGCCAACATGCCATCCACGCCCGAAGCGGTTGACGTGTTCATCAACAACAAGGTGCTCTATGGTCCTGGCAAGGCGGCCAACGCAGGCGGCGTGGCCACCTCCGGCCTTGAAATGGCTCAGAACGCCATGCATCTGAATTGGACCCGCGAGGAAGTCGAGAATCGCCTCCACCAGATCATGATCTCGATCCACCAGAGCGCCTGCGAAACCGCCAAGGAATACGGCAAACCCGGCAACTACGTTGTCGGTGCGAACATCGCCGGCTTCGTCAAGGTTGCCGACTCCATGCTTGATCAAGGCCTCGTCTAATCCCCGATGCCTGCCGCCCCGGTCGCCCTGCGGCCGGGGCTTTTTTACGCCCCGATAGCGCGGCCACATCAAGGCGGAAACACCCACTGCGGCAAACGCCTCCGCCACCTCGCTCTATTTTCGAACCCGCACCCGATAGAAGCCATCGTTTTTTGGCTCGTAGCGATTGGTGCTCAACCCCGTAGCCACAGGCCGGAAGGCTTCCAATAGGTTCGTCGTCGCATCCACATCATAGAACCGCCCCGTTACAAACGACCAACTCACCGGCGTGGCATCCGCCTCCAACGCAAAAAATGAATTTCGATCCAACGGATCCGTACCGCCCGTTTCTTCTTCGCCGTTGGTTTGCCCATCTCCATCCGTATCTTCCCTAGCAGGCGGCCCGTCCGGCGTGCCGAAAGAGTCCTGCCGCCAGCCATTCGACAAGCCATCGCCCCGCAAATCAGCATGGAGCAGATTCACGCGTAGCGGCTGCAACATCGCGGTGTTCTTTGCGTATTGTCCGAACTCGTCCGTCCGCCCCCATGCCCGCTCGCCCAAGACCGTGCGCGACAAATAGCGGTCGTTTGCCGTGGCCGAAGACGACCCGATCACTCCGCACAAAAACAGATTCGAAACCGCTTCCGGTCCCGCCGCCCCCAGCGCGCCCCACGGCAATGCCACCTCCCACCGCGTGGTCAGGCGGTCTTCGCCGGTCCCCCCGTCCGCGCACGGCACCGTGCCCGTGCCGCCGAACTGCGATACCCGCGCATCGGTCATCGGCGCGAACCCCGCCCCGTTGGTGCCGATGTAGTAGACGCCCTGCCCGAAATCCGTGCCTCCATAGATGAAATTGGTGTACGCCGGCCCGTCGCCGTACTGGTCGCCCAGCACGAATGCCACGTCCATCGGCTCCGTGAATCGCACGTTATGCAACTGGTCCAATGCCGCAGGCGGCCCGCTCTTGTGCCACAGGTTCCACGCGTTGTCCGTCAGCGAGTCCACCCCCAGAAACAGCAGGAACACGTTGTTGCTGCCCCCCAGGTCCGCCCCGATGCCGCCCACCGTCAGGTTCGTGGCATCCGCGTTCAGCCACACCTGCCCCCAACTGCCGAATCCCGGCAGCTCGTCCCGCGACACCACCGGCGGACTCGCCATCGCCAGATCGAAGTTGTCGCCGACGTGGTTGGGCAACTCGTTTGTCGGATCATCCGAAATCGGCGGCGACCCTGCCGCAACAAACGGTGCGGGCGGCCACGCGTTGGCACTCGCCCCCGCCACGGGGAACACCCGGTTCCTCCGATAGTCGTCGTCCCACCCGCTGCCGCTGGAAAACGCCACCACCAGCTCCTCCGCATGGGCCGGAACCGCAATCGCCCGCTCCCAACGCGCACCGGACACGTTTGTCATCGCCAGCCCGTTCGTGGCCGGAAAACGCCCGCCGTTGCAGGCCACCCACGCCAGCACCTGAGTCGCCCCCGCCAGCGGGCCCATGTCCGCCTCGTAGCGCAATGTCACCACCGACCCCGCAGTCGGAGCCGCCGGTGTCACGCTCGCTCGCCCCAGCAGCGCCTGCCAATCGTGTTCGAAGTTGTCGTGCCAGTTCGTTCCCGCCGCATCGCAAAAGACGAACGCCAGCCGACTCGTGGCCGTGCCCGGCACCGTAAATTCGTACTCCCACCGCGCCATGCCTGCGTTCCACGTCATCGCCGCGTTCGTCCACTCCGCGCTGAATTCGTCTTTCCCCAGATGGATGTGCACCGGGCTCGCCCCCGCCAGAGGCCCTTCCGTCGCGCGATACGAGATCTTCGCCGCCTCCCCCCGCAACGGAAACGCCGGCGCCACCCGCACCTGCCGCCGGTTCGTCACCGTGGCGCTGTCGAATACCAACCCGTCACTACGGATCGCCTGCACCTGCATCACCTCCCCCGTGACGCGGCAGGAGACGTGGTGGTAGCACGACGTCGCGAACGCATAGCCCGCCATCCCGGTTTCCGGATCATAGAGAGTGCCCCCGCCCCCGCCTGCCACCAGATAGCGTACGCCACGAATCGGAATTGTTCGCTGGTAGTTGTGACTGTGCCCGCTGATCATCCAGTCCGCTTCGTATTGCACCAGCAACGGCGACCAGTTGTCCTTGCCCTCGTCCCACCCATCCCGCTCGCCCCACGAATACGGCGGTCGGTGGCACACCGCGATTGTCCACACGCTGTTCGTGTCGTTCGCCGCCGCCTGCAATTCGCGCGCCAGCCAGTTTGTCTGCGCCGCCGCTGAAATTTCTGTATTCAGGCTGATAAACCGGATGTCGCCGACCGTGAAGGCATAGGTGCCTTTCCCCAGCGAAGGCTCCGGTAGCGCGAATAAGCGGTGGAACAACCCCAGCTCGTGGGTCGGCACCGCCGTCGAGGTCGGATCGTCGTGGTTCCCCAGGATCGGCATGAACACCGCCCGCGCCAATTCATTCGAGCAGATCTGGAAAAAATTCGTCCACGTAGAGAACCCCGGCGCCACATAGGCCTCGTCCGACAGGTCTCCCACCTGGATCACCCACTGCGGATCTTCCGCCGTCAGCCGGTCCGCCACCGTCTGCGCCCAGCCTACGCTGATCCCCCCCTGCATATCTCCGTGTACCGCGAAATGCAGTGGCTGCCCCGCCGCCGGTGCCGTCCGGAATGTCCCCGCCTGCGCCGCGCCCGCCGACGACGAGGCCTCGTAGAAATAGCGCGTCCCCGGCTGCAAGCCCCGTAGTGTAATTGCATGCCGCCGCACCCCGCCCCCGTCGCGTTCGACCTCCGTATAGTTCGTTGTCAGGCCATAGCGCACTTCCCCCCGCGCTTCCTCCAGCGTGTCCCACGTGATCGTCGCCGCCGTCCCCGCATCCTCCGTCCAACTCACCCGCACCGGCGTCGTATAGCCCTGCCCGGCCGCGGTGATCGCCCCTGCTATCCACAGCAATCCGATCCCGCATAGCCTCCTCATAGTTCCACATCCTTCCATCGACCAACTGCCCTACTTTCATCCCATCCGAAAACCAGACGTGGTAATCGTTCGAAATTGTCGGGATACCTATTCTTCAGATCGACCGCAACAGGATTTCTGCCAGTTCGTCCCGCGTCAACGCAATCGGATTCGCTTGTGTCCCGGAAGCCACCGCCGCACGTTCCACCAAAAGCGGTATATGCTGGGGTTCCACGCCGCAAGCTCCCAATGACGGCACACCCAGCGCCACCGTCAACGCTTTCACCCACTCCACCCCCTCTTCCGCACAAGCCTGCGCCCGCCCCGTCACGATGCGCGCCACTTCGTCATAGCGCGCCAACGCTGGACTCTGCGGCTGACGCTGCTGCAACGCCGCGCGATTCACCGCCATTGCATTCGGCAACAGCGCCGCGCAAACAGCGCCATGCGCTGCCTTGAACAGTCCCCCCACCACGCCTGCGAATCCATGCACCACCCCTAGCCCCGCATTCGCTAACGCCAAGCCACCATACAAGCTCGCCAAACACATGTCTTCGCGAGCGGCCACATCCTGCCCCTGCGCCCATGCCTTTTTTAGCGACCGAGCCACACGAAAAATTCCTTCTCGACACAACGCATCCACCAGCGGATTCGCGCGATTACACGTTAATGGCTCGATCAATTGCGTCAACGCGTCCAATCCCGTGCTGGCCGTGATTGCAGGCGGCAAATCTAGCGTCAGCTCCGGGTCCACCAGCGCCACGCGTGGAATCATCGACAAACTTCGCAAACTAGCCTTCACCCCGTGTTCCGGCGAAGCCAATACGGCATTGCGCGTCACCTCCGAACCCGTGCCCGCCGTCGTAGGAATCGCCAGCATGGGCAAGGAGGGCTTCGTCAGCGGCAACCCCTTGCCTATCACTTCCATATAGTCCAACGGATGGCCGCCATTTGCTACCAACGCCGCAATCGCTTTGGCCGAATCCAGTGGACTTCCACCTCCGATCCCCACCACCAAATCCGCCCCCATATCAATCGCTTGTCTCACCCCTGCTCGAACAATGTCCGTCGTGGGCTCACTCCCAATCCGAAAAAACGTGCCGACCACTCCCTCCGCCTCCAGCAGAGCCAAGAGAAAATGAGCCCGCTCCTCATCGCGCCCCGTCACCACCAACGCCCGCCGCCCCCATTCGCGCGCCAACCGACCCGCCTTTTGCCGCGTACCCACCCCAAACACGATGCGCGGCGGAGCTGAAAATTCAAAGGACATACCCATTCTCACATTGGAAAATCAGGGATGAAAACACCCTCATATTTCACCGAAGTGCGCGGCTCGATCATCATCTCCGCAACTGCATCCCGCCAGTGTGCGTAGTGAGCCGTCGCCTTGTGCGCAACCGACGCCGCTGCCGTCCGATAGGCCTCCACCAGCATGAACCGAGTCGGATCCTCCACCTGCTGCACCACATCGAAACGCGCAATCCCCGGTTCCGTCAAACTGTGGCTCGCATTCTCGATCGTCGCCTTCCTAAACGCATCCACACACTCCGGCTTCACATGAACCTGCACATGAACTACCAACATCATCCACCTCCTACTGCCGCCCAGAATATCCCTCCACGGTTTCCCCGTCAACGAACCTCCTCCCAACGAGTTTTCAAATGGCCCTTGTTTTATAAAACTATATCCAATTCCCTCAACCAGAGCACCGCCCAAAAGGGATACTGTTTTATAAAACAATACCCCTTTCACAATTTGGCTTCTTTCCTCAGCTCGCGAAAGACCGAATCCATAATTTCATCTCGATTCCCACTTGCCTTTCAGTTTCGACGTCGGCACACTTTTACGAGTGACGGCACCCGCTTGGGCTTGTCTGGAGGTCTTCAAATGAAACATATTCTCCCTGCCTTGGTCTCGTGGATAGTGGTTCTGTTCGCAACAGCTCTCCCTTGCCTGGCATCCTCGGCTCCCGGCCCCGTCGAAGTGCTTGTTCGTACAGCCGACGAAGCCGTCGACGGCACCGCTGCCGGATCACCCCTCCCCGCCGTGCGCGTCCGCCTCGGCGGCCGTTACGCCCACACCGCCGCAAACGGCATCGCCACGCTCGACGGCGTCCCTTCGGGAACCTACAAGCTCTCCATCGACCACCCGTTCTACGAGCGTTTCAAACGCGATTTCATGCTTCCTCCCGGTGCCCGCGACCGCATCATCGCCGATCTACGTCCTGCACTTTCCTCCCCCATCCAAGGCCGCGTGGTTGCAGCCGGCCCTGACGACTTCCCGCTCCCCGGCGCGCAAATCCGCCTGATCCCTGTCGACGTAAAGGGTACCCTGCAAGGCCCGGTCATTTTCAGGACGGATTGGGACGGCGCGTTCACAACTCCTCCGATTCCGGAAGGCGCCTACCGCGCGGAAGTGTCCGCCGTCGGTTGCGCTCCGAACACCTTTCCCGTGCAAATCAAGCGCGACGGCGAGAAGCCCTCGTTCGCCCTCGAACGCCTCGCCTCCACCACCCGCCTGCGCGTGGCCGTCGCCGATGCCGCCACTGGTGCGCGCCTCTCCGGTGTTAATCTCACCCTCGCGGAAACATGGCCCTACGGCATCGTGGCCGAGTCGCCCACCACCGCCGACGGCTCCGCCCTTTTTGCCAATCTCCGGATCGGATCGCTCAATGGGTCCGACGCTCAAGGCCGCGTAGATATCACCCGGCGAAGTCTCACCGTGTGCGCACAAAAAGCCGGATACGCTACGGTCGTGCGGCCCGTTCTTCTCAGCGGCGATTCCACCGATCTGTCCATCCAGCTCCAGCCCGTCGCAGAACAAGCCGAACGCGAACCCAACAACGATCTGGCCTCGGCCCAGAAAATTCGCCTCGGCGCTCCCATTCGCTTTGGCATCCCCTCCATCGGCGATCGCGACGTGTTCCAGATTGACCTCGACGATCCCGCCCTCCTTCGCGTGGCTGTCGGCCCCGCCAATCCCATCCAAACCCATGTCCTTGTCTACAATGCCCAAGGACAAATGATGCGCGAACAAGGCACGTACGAAACTCAGGATAATGTTCAAGAATTTCGTGTCGCTGCCGGCCGCACTTTCGTGGAAGTGCGCGAGTGGGGAGAAAACAGCATTTCCACCCCCAACGCTTTGACCTTGTTGGTCTCTGCCGAGCCGGCCACCGATGCCCGCGAGCCCAACGATACCCAAGAAGCCGCGCGCCCCATCGCGGAAGGAGAAATCGCCTCGGGCCTCATCTGGCCTGTGGGCGATGTCGACTACTACCGATTCGAAGTCCAGCGCCCCGGCTGGATTCACGTCTCCGAACCCGGTGCCCCGTTCCAGCGTCACGCCTTGCTCTATAATGCCAACGGCGTCATGGTTCGCGAAGCTGGCGTCTATGAAAACCAACCCCTTTCCTTCGATGCTCGCCTCGAACCCGGCCTCTATGCCATCGCCATGCTCGAATGGGGAAACAACAACTGCGCCCTCTCTCCCTATCGGCTCCGATTCGCCTTCATTGCCGACGACGGAATCGACGATCCATCGTCCGAAAAACCCCAAGCCGTCCGCGCCCTTCCACTGCCCGGCCTCGCCGGGTCCACCCTCAATCCCGAATTGGACGTCGACACCTATGCGCTCCCGCTTCCCGGTCCCGGCACCGTCCACCTGCAAGCCACCTCCTCCATCCAAACCCACATCAAAATTCTCGACGCCCAAGGCCATATGCTCACCGAAAGCGGTGCGTACGAAAATCAGGTAAACCAATTGGCCTGGTCCGTGGGCAGTCCTTCGACCCTCTATGTTCAAATCCTCGAATGGGGTGTCAATAATTGGTCGCCCTCTCCCTATCTGCTGCGCGGCTGGTTCGAGCCCGCCGACGAAATGGATTTCATGGTCCGCAACGATTCCTTCGATGCCGCCACGCCCCTGCTGCCCGGCGATGTCGCGCACGGAAACATCATGCCGATGGCCGACGCCGACCTCTTCCGTTTTACCGCTGACTTCCCCGGCTATCTCAACGTCTCCGCCCTCGGCCCCATGCAACGCCACCTCCGGATCTTCAACGCCCAACGCCAATTCCTCTGCGAAGTCGGCGCTTACGAAAACCAGCCCGTCAACCTCCGTCCCGCCATCGGCGCCGGCACCTACTTCCTCCAGCTCAACGAATGGGGCGACAACGCCGTCGATCTCAAGCCCTACGAATTGCGCGCCTTCCTCGAACGCGCCGAACCCGCCGAAACCGAACCGCTGGCCAACGATCCCCTCCGCCTCCTGAAGCCCAACGAAGCCCAAACCTTCGCCTTCGACCACGTCGGCGATGTCGACCGATTCATCTTCTCCGCCGCCATCGCCGGCACCTCCATGGTGCGTGTCGTCAATCCCTCCATGCAAGTCCACCTGCGCTATTTCAACGACCAAACCGGCGAGCTGGTTCACGAATCGGGCCACTACGAAAATCAAAATCCGCTCGTTCCTCTCATCGCCCAAGGACCCACACGTTTTCGCCTCGAACTGCGAGAATGGGGCGACAACAACGCCGCTCTCGCGCCGCTGGCCATCGTCGCCGGCCCCGCCGACCGCATGCCCGCCCTCGACGCCGTTGCCGCCACCAACATTCCCACGAATCCCGCAAAGGTCTTTTTCCGCCGCGCCCCCATCGCCAACGCTCCACCCGCCGCGCGCATCGGCATCGACGTCGATCGCAACGGTTCTATCGACCTCGATGTCCCCGCCGACGGTTCTGCCACATGGGATTTCAAAACCCCCGGCCGCTACGAAGTGGCCGTCCTCATGGCTGACGCCACCGGTGCCATCACCCGCCAGCGCCTATGGGTCGATGCCATCGGCCCCCGCGAACGCTCCGGTGTGCAGGTCGTCCTCGACGATCCCGCCGAGGGGCAAACCCTCGAACGCCCCAAAACCCTTTCCGCGCAGGCCGTCAGCTATACCGGTTCCAAAATCGCCCGCGTGCGCTTTGAACTCGACGACCGCCCCGTCATCGAAGACTACGAAGCGCCTTTTGAAGCCGATCTCCCGTGGGAAAGTATGGGCGGCGGCGAACACCGCCTCCGCGTCCTCGCCTACGATGTCCGTGGTGCCACCGGCTCCGTGTCCCGCATCTTCAAGCTCTCGGACTATTTCAACCTGCTCCCCGACGACGGCGCCATGCTCTCCGGCAACGACGTTCGCGTTTCCTGGTCCGGCGACGCCTTCGGTTCTGCCAAAGTCCGCTATCGCCAGCGCGGTGCAACCAACTGGACCGAAACCACCGGCGAAAGCGGGCGCGCCCGCAGCGTCCGCCTCGCCAATCTCGAACCCGGCATCCCCACCGAGTTCCAGCCGCTGGGCGGAAAGGAACCCGGCCCCATCCGCACCCTCACGCGCGTCAAAGGCCTCTCTTTCGGCCGCCCCGCCTACTCTGCCCGCATCGAGCGCGACTACGAACAACGAATCGGCATTTCTGTCCGCAACAACGGCGATACCCCCCTCACCGTTCGCCTCGAATGCGGCAAGCCCGCCGATCCCCTCCTCCTCGCCGGATTCGTCGGCGAAGGCTCTGAAGATGCCCCCTTCTCTCTCAGCCCCGGCGAAGAACGCGAATTTCTCCTCGGCGTCAGCGCCCAGGACGTTCTCGTCGAATCGCACACCTTCCCCATCCGCATCGCCTCGGATTCTGGCCTCGCCGATCAGGCCAACGTGAACCTGTCCGTGCGCATGCCCAAAGTCGCCCTGCGCTGGGAAGACGTCGGCCCCGCCGCCCACGGGATCGGACACCGATTCCGCGTCCTCAACGAGGGCGACACCCTCACCGATTTCGCCGTCTATTCCGATTCGCGTGACGTCTCCCTCTCCCCCTCCATCAACCACGGTCTCCTCCCCGCCGGAGAGTCCATAGAAATCGCCGCCTATCCCCGCCTCTTCAACGGCTTCACCGGCATGTCCGCCACGCTCTTCGCGCGCGGCCTTGACAAACCCACCCCACACCCGTTCAAGGTCTCCCTGAATCCCAATGAAAAACTGTTCCAAGTCCTGCTCATTCCCGGCATCTCTCCCGGCGACCCCAACGTCGCCGACATCGAAGCCCGCGTCCGTAAGGACCTCGAAGCCGCCGAAAAGCTCAATCCCTCCGCCATCGATTGGAACCTCGCCGGCGAACGCCTCGACGTCGATGGCGACGGCATCCTCGACCGCCGCATCCTCCGCGATCCGGCCGCCGACCTCGTCTGGGTCGGCGACGACACCGACGGCGACGACGAAGTCGATTTCGTCCACGCCGATCTCCACGGCGACGGAACCTTCGAGTATTCTGCCCTCGCCGGCCCCGGCGGCTGGGAACGCACCAACATCATTGAAGCCTGGCTCGAAATGGGCTTCAAACTTCCGTGGGACGCCTCGTCCTACCACCCCCACGACGTCGATGTCGTTCTCAACGGCGAAGTCGTCGGCCGCCTCCGCGACGCCATCCCCTCCGGCCAATACGCCTTCCGCGTCTCCCCGCGCCTCCTCCGCTTCGACCAAACCGGCCGCCCCGTCAACAATCGGATCGGCATCCGCTCCACCCACCTGCGCGGAGGTCACTACGTCGTCAACAGCGACTTCCGCTTCAAGCTGCGCCTCGCCCCCACCCCCGTCTGGCAGGCCGCCACCAGCGTGGAAGAAGCCCGCCGCCAAGTCGCCGCCATCGAAGGCGTATCCACCGATGGCCCTGACTACAGTATTTCCGCCTCCGAAATCCGTCTCGAAGGCCCCTCTCCGCTTCCCTCCGGCGCCAAAACCGAAATCGTCGTGCCCATTCGCAATCTCGGCTCCACCGCCCCCGATTCCGTCGCCATCGCGCTATTCGCCGAACAAACCGAAGTCGCACGAATCCAAGCCGACGCCGTCCCCCTCACCGGCACCGCAACCCTTCGGATCCCTTGGATCGCCGCCGCCGGTGTCCGCGAATTGCGCATTGTGGTCGATCCCGAGGCGTCCTCGGAAGATCCCCAGCGCGCCAACAACGAGGCCACCCTGTCCGTGGCCGTCGCCGGCGACACCAACGCTCCCACCCTCGCAGTGGAGTCGCCGCTGGCCGATTCAAAATTCCCATCCCCCATCGTACCGCTGAAAATTCGAGCCCAAGACGACGGCGGCGTCTCATCCGTTTCCGTCGCCGTCGATGGCGGCCTGCCCGTTGCGCTCGGCGGCGAAAACTCGCTCTATGAAGCCACCTGCCTGCTCCAGCCCGGCCCCCATCGCCTCTACGTGCGCGCAACCGACGCCAGTGGCAACGTCGCCACCTCCGCCGTGGCCGTCGTCGTCGAAGCCGTCCCCGTTCCCTTCGCCATCCAGTCGCCCAGCGCCAATGCCCAAATCGATGAGCGCCAAGTCGCCGTGACGCTGTCCCTCCTCCCCAACGTCCAACTCGCCGCCGCCCGCGTCGAAAACGGCCCGTGGATCCGCGCCGAAACCCAGTCGGGCCGCGCAACGGCAACCCTCCCCCTGAACTACGGACCTCAAGCCATCGATGCCCTGCAAGTGGATGTCCGTGGCGTCGCCTCCACCCAGCGCGTGGACGTCGTCTGCACCCAGCAATCCACCACCAATTACCCCGCTGCCACCGCCCCCCCCTCCGCAGGCAACGGCCGCCTGGCCATTGGCGCCCCCCCCCCCCTCGACTTCTTCGTAACCCTCCAGCATGTGATCCCGGCTATGCCCGTCGCCACGCCCTCCGCTTCCCCACCAGAAATCCCCCTTCCCGACCTCCTGCAATCCGGATCCCCGCTCGAATTTTTCGGCGCCAACTGCGATCACCGCTTGGTCGCCGTCGGGAAAGCCTCACAAGTCGAAATCACTCTCTTCGACGCCTCAAAGCGCGAAATAGCGCGCTTCAAAACTCCCATGCGCACCCTCGATCCCATGGGACGAACCTTCGGCGGCGGGGCCCAGGTCACGCTCGCCGGAACCCCCTGCCGCGTGGAATGCGCCACGGACGCCCGCGTCGGAATCCTCACCACGCACTGGTCGCCCGAACCCGCCTCGGACATCTCGTCCATCTGGATTCGGGAATCCGCGAATGAAACAACCGGAGAACGCCCATGAACAAAACACACGCCTTCGCAACATTGGCCCTTTTCGGCCTGCTCGCCCTTCAACGCGCCGCCGCCTATGAACCAGGTTTCGGCCGCCTCCCCACCGCCAAGGCCAAGGCCGATGCCGACCGCCTCGCCCAAGTCATCGAATCCTTTCAGGACAATCAACTGGGAGGCAACTGCGTCTACACCATGCCCAAAAAAGGCCCGCTCGACATGCTCGGCCTGCTGAACGAAGAAGGGCGCGGCTACTCCCCCCCCCGCTCCGGCTATGAAGTCGAACTTTACAAGCGCATCAAGGAAATGGCCGAACGCGGCGAACGCATCGACCAAGAAACCCTCATGGCTGCCGGCCTCGAAGCCTGCGCCGCAGGCGGCAAGGAAGTGTACCTGCAGGACGTCTTCCTCACCCTGCACAACGTCACCCGCCTGCTCGCCCGCCCCGAGTGCTGGTGGAACGACGGCGGCTGGGAAGACCAGAAAGATCTTTCCGGCATCGGCCTGCCCGACGTCAAAATCTCCAAACGCCACTGGCAAGGCGGCTGGCGCGGTATGGAAAATGACTCCATGTTCCCCATCGTCCAAGACGTCGTCGGCCATAAATCCGTCGACGGCAAGCCCACCCTCGCCCACGTTCGCGGCGAAACCTTCGACCGCTCCACGCCCGAAGGTGAAGCCAAATTCCAAAAATACAATGACACGCTGCGAAAAAAACGCCAAGAACTCGTCGACAATCTGAACGCCGGCATTTTCAATCAAGACGAAATCGCCCGCCAAGCCAACGCGCGCATCAGCAGCCTGCAACAGGTTCACCCCTTCAACCGCGACGAAAATTGGGCCGATGAATTCGAGCGCCAAAAAACCATCGTGGAGAAAGCCGCCGCCGCAAAAGAGAAACTGCAAGCCGAACTGACCCACCGCTCCACCCAAGTGAACGACGACATCACCGGCAACGTCCGCGACATCTCCTACACGCAGGAACTCTTCTCCACGGATCCGGAAAAGGGAATCTTTGCCCCCCTCTACGGCTCAGAAGAACGCGAAGGCAACGGCGGCAACTGGTATTATTTCTGGCTCGGTGCATTTGCGGAAACGGCTGGAAGCCGAGCCGCCAACTTCGGCGGCGCCGCATGGGAAACCCTTCAGCTCAGCGAATCGGAAAAAGGCCGCAAAGGCATTCAGATTTCCCACTTCAGCGGCGGCGGCCTCATCTCCGAACGGATCCGCGCCAAAAACATTGACTGCATCAAGAAAATGCAGGAACGCAAGGCCGGCGCCAAAAAACTCAACGAAGCCTTCGTCACCGCCAAAAACGACATCTCCGACTGGTACTGCACCAACCGCCCCCTCATCGAAACCATCCTCGACGTCCCCAACCTCGTCCAGAAATTCCTCCCCACCCCACCCTAATCTATCCACCACCTGTGAATACATCTGGCGCTATCTTTTCCAACAGTATACCCGTATGCTTCTTTTCAGGATGAATTGTCAAACTGACCCTCATGATACTCATTGTCTTTGATCAAATGTCATGCCAGATCGATTCAATCCGTTTGGAATACTGCCATACAGATGCAACCAGTCATTGGTTTCAATCCAACATTTTT
The DNA here is from genome assembly GCA_964647595.1 of uncultured Verrucomicrobiota bacterium. Taxonomy (GTDB): domain Bacteria; phylum Verrucomicrobiota; class Kiritimatiellia; order CAIQIC01; family Lenti-01; genus Lenti-01. The sequence continues at coordinate 39,739 of CAZYGH010000011.1, read as the reverse complement.
AAATCAGGTCATCTATCGGCCATCGCTCCTCCATGCCCGAAGTCTTTCTTTCAGCACAATGTAATTATTGGAATCAACGAACAACCATTAAGCGCACGGTAGCACAAGGGAAAAGGGTGCCTTTGGCGGATTTTGTTTCAACCCGTCTGGACGACTTCGAGGAATCGGTTCCGACTTTAATTCAGTGCGCGATATCTAACCAAACAACCATGCAGGCTCAATAGGGCACGGTTCAGGGCGCGGACGCTCCGGGCCGGCTCGTAGCCGCGCTCTCGATGGAGCGTAAGCGTCCGACCTACTGCCGTATTGACACGGTTCGCTCGACCAGCCATCGGGCGGGGGAGTAACGGTGAGCGGTCTGGTTGGTCATGGTGGGCAGGCGCGGGAGGACGTCGAGGAGATACTCCTGCGGGTTGATGCCGAGCATGCGGCAGGATTCCAGCAAGCTGTATACGATCGCGGAGGTCTGTCCGGCGTCTTTGCTGCCAAAGAACAGCCAGTTTTTCTTACCTATGGCCATTGGGCGAATAGCGTTTTCGACGAGGTTGTTGTCGATTTCCATATGTCCATGGCGTGTATAAACCTGAAGGCGCTCCCATTGGCCCAGGGCGTAAGAAATCGCTTTGCCGGTCAAACTCTTGGGCAGGTGCCGGGTGGCGGCGTCCCGCAAGTCCTTTTCGATCTTGGCGAGGACCGGCAGGCTCTCCTTCTGGCGCGTCGCCAGACGCAGGGCGGCGTCCGCCTTCTGTTCGCGTAACTGCGCCTCGATGTGGTTAGAGCCGTTGGATGTCGGCCAATGCCTGAACCGCCAGAGGACTTCCTACGCGGGCTTCGAAAAACTTCCGCCGTGCATGAGCCCAGCATCCCGCCAGCTCCACCTGAGAGCGCAGAGGCTGCCACTCTGGTTTGTTGTAACAGCATGGCGCTTCAGGGATTGTGTGGGGATTTTTCATTGAACAGAAACGGGGTTGAGATTTAGCCCTCCGAAGTGGAAGAGGATGTCGATCTTGAGGCGCTCGCGGGAGCGATAGCCACAGGACTTCTGGATCAGCAGATGAATCCGGCTGTTCACGCCTTCGGCGAAGGCGTTGCAGAATCGGTGCTTCAGGTAGGTGACGATGGAAGCAACTCATTCTCTCATCGACTGGGCCAAGCGCTTCACCGGGGCCAGGCGGGTTTTCATGGCTTCCCGGTACCACCGCCGGAAGAAGTCCATTCCGTCCTCGGCGTCCGCGCACGTCTTGAAGCTCCGCCACAGTTCTTTCACGCGCCAGGCCTTGGCCGTTTTCAGAGAACTTTCTTTGAGCTTTTCAAACCGGTCCGCATGCCGGCTTGGCAGGTTCTCTTCTCCCCACAGCCACATCTGCCGGGTTTTCTTCAGGGACTCCCTCGCCTGTTCCCGACCCGTCAGGGCCTCGTCCCGTCGCACCTCGTCGACGGCCTTGTTGCACATTTTCATGATATGGAAGGGATCGAAGACGACGTCCGCGTCCGGGCAATGGCGCGCCGTCGCATTCTGGTAGGGAACCCCTATGTCCATGCTGACCGCCTTGATTCGTTTGCAGCCGGCGGCCCCGAGCCGCTCGTAGAACGCGTTGAGATCTCCCTCGCCGCGTCCGTCGCCCACGTGCAGGACGTTGGGTTTCCCGTCCACAATTCCCGTGACGACGGTCACGTAGTCGTGCCCGCGTCCCACGGCCTTCTCATCCACGCAGAGGTATTCGATCCCTTCGAGCGAACGCGTCGCCATTTCCCGCGCGACCGCCCGCTGCTTGATCCCGTCGATCGGGTCCCCCGTAACGTCCAGCAACTCCGCCGCCTTGGCCGCCGGGCAGGCCAGCAGCACTTCAACCGCCAGCCGTTCGAAGAAGAGCGTGAATCGGCTCGACCCGTCCGCCCAAGGCACTTGCACGGTCTGGATCCCGTGGGTTTGGCACTCCACCACCGGCACGGACGCCTCCAGCACCGTCTTGAACTGGCAACTGTCCAGATGCCGCCAGCGGCGCGTCCGGCGCTCTTTCACGTGCATCCGGCTCCGGCATTCCGGGCAGGCCCACGCCGCATCCTCAGGCAAGACCATGCGCACGTCGATGGTCAGCTTCTCCGCGTCCAGTTTTACTTCGTTTACGCGCCTCGGCGTCGTGTCGCCCAATATCTGCTGGTATAGGGATATGTCGTTCATGATCCCACCTTGCCACTGGTTCTTCCCCGTGCCAACGCCTTTCAACCCGAACCGTTCAAATCCGCTTTAAATGGCAAGAGCCCTGTTCGGCCAAGGTTGTCCCCAAGGGCCAACCGCTTTCCCCGGCCCGGGGTCTTCCATATTCCAAAGCCGTCCCCGGTTCCAATCCCTATGACTCCCATTTCATCTCAACCAACCGAAAATCCCCTTGGAAACCCAGAAGCGCCTTAATCTTTCGGTTTTGACGGGTTGCGAGGCGGCATGCGATAAGCGTGGGCATGGCACGAAAACCCAGACTGGAGTATGCGGGGGCGGTTTACCATGTGATGAATCGTGGGAATCGCCAGCAGGCGATTTTCAGAACGGATGGAGATCGGCTTCTCTTCCTTTCCGCGTTGGAGGAGGTTTGCGGGCGGACCGGGTGGAAAATCCATGCGTACGCCCTGATGGGGAACCACTACCATTTGCTGGTGGAGACTCCGGAACCCAATCTGACGGAGGGAATGCAGTGGCTGCTAGGCACGTACACCAAGCGGTTCAATGCCGAGTACAGGGAATGGGGCCATTTGTTTCAGGGGCGGTACAAGGCCATTCCGGTGGATACGGATGGCGGCTACTTTCCGGCGGTCGCGACATCTATCCACCTGAATCCGGTGCGGGTGAAGGGATACGATTTCGATGGTGCCGACCTCGAAGACTATGCGTGGAGCAGCTATCCGGGGTTTGTGCGCCGGGAGGCGCGGGCGACGTGGCTATGCGCGGACCGGGCATTGGCGGCACTTTCCCAAAAACAGTCTCGAAAAGTATGCCTTGGCCTGGCCGTTGCGGCGGCATACGGGGGTGAAGGTTTCATGGATCAAGCACCGCTTGCGGATGGGCAAGGCCACCAGCTTTTCGGCTTGGCTCAAGAAGATGGAGTCGTCCAAGGAGGGCGAGTGGGGCCACGCTGCCTTTGAAAAGCTCAAAAGGATTAATTTATGAAACTGCCCCCTTTTTTGAAATGTGATAATAAAATCGGAAAATTTAGATCTTTAGCCGGATTTTTCACGGCTGCGCTGGTGCTGAACGTGTTAACATGCACAGCAGGATTCTCGGCAAAAGAACAGATATCACCCAGTCCAATCGGCGGTTTGACGTGGGTGACGCCACAGGCTGGAGAATCGCTGCAGGAATTGCAGGCCGCTATCGAATCCGCAGGTGGGAGTGTCGTCACCCTGGCACCTGAAGGCCGGTTGCTGGTGCGTCATCCGGTGGATCAGCGCACGTCGATTATGTCGGTCCCTGGCGTGGATACGGCACGTCCGGCCGTCGCGGTTATCGAACCGCAGGAACCAGCGGTACCGTTTGTTGGAATGCGTCTGCCGACGCCGGAGGAAGAGGCCCGGATGGCGCGGTATTTCATCCCGGTCCAACGAATCGAACCCAACCAGCTCAGCCGTGACCGTGCGCTGCTCCAGGGGCGTGATTCACTCCCCGATCAGGTTGACAACAGCATATCGCAGTTCTTCCCGCCGATCCGCACTCAGGGGGCGAACTCTTGTGTGGCATGGGCAGTGGCCTATTACTGGAACACCTATACCCAGGCCAGAGACGAGGGGCTGGATGTTTCGGGCGGCGACAACGATCATATATGCAGTCCGGCATTTATCTATAACCTGTTTAATATCGCAGGCGTGGGGGGAATGTATATAGCGGATGTCTTTGCCCGGCTGAACGAGGTCGGCGTTTCGAGCTGGACGCTGATGCCCTTTAGCAGATCGGACTGGATGAGTTGGCCGACCGAGGCCGCATGGGTCAATGCCTTGCAGCGCAGGACGCAGGATTCGTATTCCATCGGAAATCCTAAGTCGGGCTGCACCGACGAGGAATTTCAGGCTATCAAGCAGCTTCTCGCCAACGGAAACATTCTGGCCACGATAACGGATATTTACGAGAACTGGCTCCTCTACCCCAATGATACGAGCGGCATTAACAATGGCGTGCAGTTCGCCTATGACGGTTATATAGAGGGCATCCACGCCATGACGATCGTGGGCTATGATGACAACAAGTCGTACTATGACGGCGAAACGACGCGTTCCGGCGCATTTCTGATCGCCAATTCTTATGGGCCAGATTGGGGCGTTCACAACACGGCGGAAACCAGCAAGGGCTTCATGTGGGTTGCCTACGACTATTTCAAAGCGGGCAATGGTTGTTTCGGCGTGGCGTATTACAATTCGGATCGTCCGGGCTACCGTCCGCGCCTGTATGCCGTTGCCGGCCTGAATCACTCGCAGCGCGGTTATGTGACCTATCGTGGCGGGACGGGATTGCCGGATTCACCGGATTGGCTGTCGCATGCCGTGATCCAGAGTGATGGCGGCATCGCGCAGGGCATGGACGACACCCGGCGCGTGGCCGTGGATTTGACCGATGGCATTCATTCCATCCCGCTAACCGATGCGCATCTTTTCGTGCAAATGGAGATCGACGCCCAAGCCCGTGGCAGCGGCTCGATTTCCAGCGCGGTTTTTTATCACGATTTTGACCAGACGGGGAATTATGAACCCGTTTATTCCACGGATCCGATGGCTACCGTTATGCCAGGCACACAAGGCTATGCGACGGTGACGTTCGACGCTAGCGACAACGATTTGGCCGTCAGTCCATTTACCCGTTTTTTAGCCTCCGGCGACGTTGGCGGCCCGTTCGCTCCCGCATTGAACGTATATACGCTGACGAACACAGGGAGCGTCGCGCTGGATTGGGCGGCAAGCTGGGCGGTGGACTGGCTGACGGTTGCGCCAAGCAATGGCTCGCTGGCGGCGGGTGGGTCGCTCGAGGTGACGGCGAGCCTGACGGCGGCGTCCGGGGAAATGGGGCTGGGGCAGTATGAAGCTGCTGTGACGTTCACGAACCTGACAGCAGGTTTGGCCTGCGAGCGCGAGGTGAGGCTGAGCATCCAATCGTATATTCTTACCACGAACATCGGTCCATTTGCGGGCGGCAACATCATCACCATCAACGGCAGCCAAATCGGGATCATCACCCATGTGCGGGTCGGAGACAAGAGTATCCTGCCGGGGGCTTCCGGCACCAATGGATACACCATCACTCTCCCCGCCGCGACGGAAACGGGCACGGTGGATGTCATCGTGCAAACCGCTGAAAATGGCGACTTCACGCTGCCCAACGCCTACACGTATAATCCGCCGGGCGTGATTGAGGCCCCTATCGAGCCGTCATCCGGGTCCTGGACCGGTGGCTACGAGGTGGTTATCAGTGGGCAGAACCTGTGCAATGGCTCCCAAGCCGATGTAACCAGCGTATCCCTGGCCGAAATTCCGGCAGCCGTATTGTACGTTTACGGGTCCACGCAAATCGTGGTGATGGCCGCGTCCGCTCAAGGAGATGTCACGGGTGATGTAGTCGTCGTCTCGACCGACTACGGCACCACCACACGGTCCAATGGATTTGTGTATGTGAGCTATCCCGGCTTCGCCATCACGACCGAAACAGAGGGCGAAGGCAGCATCACGCCTGACTTTGCTATCGTCCAGCCCGGCGAAGCGGTCCAATTCGATTTGGCAGCCGCCGAGGGGCATTACATCGGCGACGGCTATCAAAACGACAGCCCCATCCTGCGACTTGCCGGTCTCTACACCAACTCGCTGCTGTGGACGAATATCACGGCCGATGGACACCTGCGCGTCGTCTTTCTGAGCACCAGCGAGGACACCGCCACCAACAACACCCCGATCCCCTGGCTCCGGCATTTCTATCCGGAAGACGAAACCCTCGAACGCCTCGAAGCCCGTGCCTCCGAACGCGCCGCCTCCGGCTTCTATGTCTGGCAAGCTCACATCGCCGACCTCGACCCCACAGACGAAAAATCCGTATTTAAAATGAACACCGTCGCCCGGACCGACGAAGGAGCCGTCCTCGACTGGAGCCCCACCTCGGACGGACGCCTCTACAGCGTTCTCTGGACCGAGACCCTGCCGCCTGAAATCATCTCACCACTCGCGGAAAACATCCGCCATCCCTCCCACACCTGGACCGACGGCGTCCAACGAGCCCATGGCTTCTACTGGGTCGAAGTCCGACTCGACGAGGAGGAATAACCTGACTTCCCCGCAGATTTCGCAAAACGCCTGTAAAACCAATGTTTTTGAAAAAACGCTTGGCTACAATTGTGCGCCGATCCAGGTCGGCGGGGAAGAAAACAGCTTGCTGAGTTTCAGGGCGTGTAGGGTTGTTTCCAGGTCCTTTTGGATCGAGGTCATCAACGTGCGTTTCTCAACGCCGTCAAAATTCAGTGTGCCGACACGGATGGTTTGCAAAACCTGCTCTTTACGCGATGATCAGGAACACTTTTGTCGGATTGACACCTTCTTCGCTTCATCTTATGCTCACGTGCGTTCGATGCAGTTGCAATCCAAGTTCTTGAAATTAACAAATCAAATGCTAGGAGAATGTTGAGTGAAAATGTCTCGTCGTCTCGCTGGATTATTGTGCATCTCGTTTTGTGCTTCTATCCTGCAAGCTAATGCCGTGGATTGGGAGTTCTATGGCATTGCGAAAGTCAAAACATTCTATGAATTCAACAGCGCCGCAGATGGCAAAACATTTGCCGACGGCGAAGATGACGATGCCGATTTCGATATCGGGCTCCAGAGCAACAGCCGGGTCGGAGCCAAGGCCAAGGTCAACGAATCGCTGTCGGGTGTCGCAGAACTGGGCATCTCCGATAGCGCCGTGACTACCCGGCACCTCTATGGAAAATGGAAGTACGATGGGGGTGCCTTCACGATCGGCCAGACCTGCACGCCGGTGGGACGCCAAGACAGCTTGCGCGTCTGGGGCGATGATGCCGGCCTTCAGGCCTTTGGCGAACCGTATTTGGGAAGACGCCCGTTGCTCCAGCTCGAAACGCATGGCTTCAAAGTGGCGTTGGTCAAGCCCCACAGCATCACCAACATCTATGTCAACACCAATGCCACGAGCGAGGTCGACAACCTGTTGCCGCGTCTGGAAGCTTCCTACCAGCATAAAATCGGCATCGGCAGCGTCGAAGTGTTCGGCGGATTCCACACGTATGAAATTTCATCCACCGTCGAAAACTTCGATGTGCAGTCTGGAATGGCCGGTGCCGGTTTCTGGATCAAGCCCGATCCCGCCTACGTCCGCGCCATCGGCTACTACTCCCGCAATGCCCGCCAGTTCGGTCAATATCTCTCGCCCCAGCCCGCCACCTTCGGATCCGCGAAAATCGTGAACGACGAAGTCGTGAATAACGATCTGTTTGCGGGCGCCTTATTTGGCGGCTATAAGTTTAGCGAAAAGATTTCCGCCGAAATCGGATATGGATACAGCCAGAGTGAGGACGATACCGATGACGCCGAGGCCAGCAAATGGCACAGCTATTATGCCCAAGTGAATTACATGCTGGCCAAAGGCATCAGCGTCACTCCCGAATTCGGCGTGGTCGAAGACATCGATACCCACAAGTCCACCACCTACGTCGGAGCCCGCTGGCAAGCGAGTTTCTAGACGCACACGTTTTCGAAAAGCGTGGCTTGCAAAAAGGCGCGGTATCCCGCGCCTTTTTGCATATTCCAGCCATCCCTCCGCCCATCCTGTTTTTCGGCGGATGCCACCCCATTCTTCCCTTCCCTATTCCGAATCGGATCGCCGTTTGGCGGGCATCCCAACGGATACATAACGGACGAAATTGTACGTACGCGACAATTTCGTATCGTCTCATCTTCCTGATTTGTGGCGAGTTACATCCTTTTCTTCATCACTTTTTCTGTTGTTATTTTTGAATTTTGGCGCATGATCGTCTCTCCAAATAGAAACGAGTAGGAGACCTTTCATGAAACTTCGAGCCAAAATTGTGTATGCGGTTCTGCTGGTGTCCTTACCTCCTTTCCTCGCCATGATCTGGGTACTTCTTGCGAAGGCCAGTTCTGGATTGGAAGCCGAAGCCTTCTCAAAATTGGAGGCCACTCGTGACAATAAGCGCGCCGCCGTGGAGCGATATTTCACAGATATAGAACACCAAATCTTGAGCTTTTCGGAAGATCGAATGATCGTCGATGCGATGAAGCAGTTGCCCGAATTGTTTCACAATTTTCGAAAAGAAAATGGCATCACCGATGATCAGTTGAAAGGCATGGCATCGGATCTGAAGACATACTATCAAAATGATTTTGCTCAAATGTATGCCTCAAAAAATGTCGGATCTGCCTCTCCTCTGAATTCCGTGGTCACTGAATTACCGCCCGATTCGGCGGCGTTGCAATACCACTTCATCCAAGACAATCCCCATCCGCTGGGGAGCAAAGAAAATCTGGACCGACACCCGAGCGATGTGTCTGGCTATGGACGTTTGCACGAGCTCATTCATCCGGTCATTCGCAATTATCTTCGCCTCTTCACCTATTACGATATTTTTCTGGTCGATATCGATTCAGGAACCATCATGTACACCGTATTCAAAGAGTTGGATTTCACCACCAGCTTGACGACAGGCCCCTATTCCGACACCAACTTCGGCGAAGATTTTCGAACGGCGGCAGCGTTTCCACGTGGTGACCAGTTCGCTCTGGTGGATTATCGCCAATACACTCCAAGCTATGAAGATCCGGCCAGTTTCATCGCCTCTCCCATTTTCGATGGGGATCGCAAAATCGGTGTGGCCATGTTCCAAATGCCCATCGGACGACTCAACGAAATCATGGGCGAACGCGCTGGCTTGGGCAAGACCGGCGAAAGCTATATCGTAGGGCCCGATTTTCTAATGCGCTCCGATAGTTATTTGGATCCCGATCACCGTAGCGTCATCCAAAGTTTCCACCATCCGGACACCGGAAAAGTCGATACGGAGGCCGTCCGCTTGGCTCTCACCGGAAAAACAGGCGTCGGCATTCTCACCAGCTATCACGGCGAACAAGTTTTGGCCGCCTACTGTCCCATCCAAGTGGGTGGATTCACATGGGCACTGGTGACCGAAATCAAGAGAAGCGAAGCCCTTGCTGCCACCCTCGATATGGCCCTGTTATCGAGCCTCATTGCCATCTTGGGAGTGGTCCTGATCGTTGGGGGAGGCCTCTGGGTGGCCCGGTCCATACAACGCCCGGTTCTGGAGGTTCATCAGGCACTGGGCGCTTTGGCGCAGGGAGATGTTTCGGTGAAGGTTGAACACATTTCCAAAGACGAAATTGGAGGGATGGCCAATGCGTGCCGCCATATGGTCGACATTAACCGTGAAATGGCGGAATCCGTTTCCCACTTAGCCAGCGGAAATTGGACCGGTAATGTCCAGATCAAGTCACAAAACGATCTTCTGGGTCACTCCCTGAACACGATGATCACGCAAGTAAGCGAAACGTTGTCGAGAGTTCGCGCTTCCGTCAACGAGCTCAATTCGGGCACCAGCCAAATTGCAGATGCCGCGCAAACCTTAAGCCAAGGCGCCACCGAAACAGCGGCAAGCCTTCAGGAAATATCCGCTTCCGCTGCTGAAATTGGCAGTCAAGCCAAACACAATGCCGAGACCGCCACGCAAGCCAATCAACTGGCTTCTACGGCTAAACAGGCCGCCGAAACAGGCTCCCAACGCATGCAAGGCCTCAATTCCTCGATGGCTGCCATTACCGATTCCAGTGCCCAAATTGCGAAGATCATCAAGACCATCGACGACATCGCGTTCCAAACAAACATATTGGCCTTGAACGCAGCGGTGGAGGCCGCGCGCGCCGGACGCCACGGCAAGGGCTTTGCGGTTGTGGCCGAAGAAGTGCGCAGCTTGGCCGCACGTAGCGCCAAGGCGGCTCGCGAGACGGCCGACCTCATCGAAGGCTCCAAGAACCGCGTGGACGAAGGAAACCGCATGGCCAAGGAAACCGCCGAAGCCTTATCCGAGATCGTGGGCGGCATCGTCAAGGTCGGCGACCTCGTTGGCGAAATGGCCGCCGCCTCCAACGAACAGGCACAGGGCATCGCACAGATCAGCCAAGGCCTTGGACAAATCGACCAAGTGACGCAACAAAACACCGCCACGGCAGAAGAAACCGCCGCCGCCGCCGAAGAACTCTCCGGACAGGCCGACGAACTACGCAACCTGATTGCTCAGTTCAAGCTCAAAGACGGGCGCGCGACAGCCTCTCCCCAACCCCAGTCTCGCCTGCTCCCGGCCGCCACTTCTCAAACGTAAATATCCACCGCTCCGTTTTCGATCTGTTCGAGGGAGACCAAGGTTTTCGCACGGAGAGAATCGTTCGGAATATCGGCCAGCATCTTGTCAATCAGCGCATTTCCAATCGTACGCGTCTCTGGTGTGGCGTAATTCACGAGATACTCCTTGAAGCTGGTCAGCGCATTCGGCAGGCAATACTGCTTAATGAGGCCCGGCTTCGCCAGATCCATGAAGTCGTGACCCGTGCGACCCAGTCGATAGCACCCTGTACAGAAAGACGGGATGTGCCCCATGGTCGCAATATCGCGGATGACTTCTTCCAGCGAACGGTGGTCGCCCAGCGAAAACTGCTCGGCCGAATCGCTTTCGGAATAGCCGCCAGGATTCGTCCTCGACCCCGCCGATATTTGGGAAATGCCCAACGAAAGAGCCTCGTGCCGCATATCGGCATCCTCACGCGTCGACAGAATCATGCCTGTATAAGGAACGGTGAGGCGCAAGATGGAAATGATCTTGCGGAAGTCGCGATCACTCACCGGATGAGGCGGGTGAACGGACAGATCCGAACCCGTCGCTGGCTCCAGACGAGGAATCGAAATGGTATGAACCCCCGTTCCAAAGCGCTCCTCCAAGTGCCGAATGTGCTGAAGAAGCGCCATGATCTCAAAGCGATAATCCTCCAGACCAAACAGAATGCCCACGCCGACATCGTCAATGCCTGCCTCCATCGCGCGGTCCATCGCCGTCAGATGATAGAGATAGTTCGACTTCGGACCTGACGGGTGCATCGTCTTGTACGTTTCCGCATGATAGGTTTCCTGAAAAAGCTGATACGTCCCAATGTGCGCGGCCTTGAGCGTGCGAAAGCCTTCCACCGGCAACGCCGCGATGTTCACATTCACGCGCCGGATTTCGCCCTTGCCCATCTTCACGCTATAAATGGTGGTGAGCGCCTCCACCGTATAATCGAGCGCGTTTTGTCCAAGCCCCTCCCCCGAAACCAACAGAACCCGCTTTTGTCCTTGCTGAACCAGCGCCTGCACTTCGCGGCGAACCTCATCCATGGTGAGGGTGCGGCGAGGGATCGCCGTGTTGGACTTTTTGAAAGCGCAATAGAGACAATCGTTATTGCATAGATTCGAGACATACAACGGCGCAAAAAGCACCAATCGGCGCCCGTAGATTTCTTCTTTGATGAACTTGGCAACATCCGCAATGCGGGCCAGTTGATCGGGATCCTCCACCATGAGAAGCCGCTCTGCCTCAGCGAACGTTATTCCTTTCAAACCTCGTGCATGCGCCAGAATGTCATCCAACTCTTTTGCATCCGGTAATGTTGTATTTTTGAGGTAATCATAAATACCCGCATGATCAATAAAACCACTGTCCATATATCCTCCGTGCATCCTGCGATGCGATATGACCTCAAGGTACTCCCCCCTCTCAAAAAACACAATTGCCATGAAGTCTCGGGCATATCCCCATTATCGGTTCGTTGATGGGGGCCGCAAAGGAGCGAGACTGTCCATCGTCCATCGTGTGTCCGACGGCGGTGACCTTCGGGGCGGAGTCTGGATACTTCAGCGTCCTCCTCCTTTTCGCTTGCGCACTCCGGCAGGGGGACGGTAGCGTCAAGTTTCCATGAAAAAGACTTTTGTATTGCTAGGGTTGCTGGCCCTCTTGGCACAGCCATCGTTGGCTTGGCGACCGACGTCTTGGGTCTATTTCGACTGGCCGTGGGCCTACGACAATGCCACGGGTGATTGGCATTGGTTCAATACCAATACCATTCAATGGGTCCACGGTTACCCTCCCGCCGATGGCTGGCGTCCCATCGAGACCAGTGCCCTCGCGCTGGGGTGGACGTTCTCTCAGTGGCCTTATGCCTATGCGCAAGCCAGCGAGGCTTGGCACTATATCAGCGAAGAAAATCCGCTGCCCTGCGTCAATATGCGCACCGGACAGTGGTCTGTATTTGGCGCGGTCATCCCGGTCTTACAGGCCCATGAGGCTTTTCGAGGTACGGACGGCACATTCGTTTCCGATGCCAGTAAATTCACGCCGGGTTTGCTCGTGACACCCAACCGCGACGGTGGCTCCTCGGATCCGCTAGAAGCCAAGTTGGTTTTTAAGGCGCTGGCCAACAGTGTCGGATTTACCCGCCACATTCGCTTCGATCCACCCGGAAAAGTGGAATTGCGCATCCCCGATGAAAGCGCCGCCGCATGGGTACCCATCACCACCGAAGTCGAAATTCCGGGTCCCATCGATCAGGATTACATTCGCGATGTGGCTCCATTTCAGCCCGACTCTTGGGGCAGCAACACCTCCGTGGAAATCGATTATGTCGTCAAAGATCTGTATGGAAACGATGTGGCCTCCGACCGCGTACGCCTCTTGCGCCCTGTCCTCATGGCCGTGGGAGATTCCATGACGTTTGGCTTCATGCGATCCAGCACCGGAACCCGCCTCACCCCGCCCACGAGTTCGTACGCGGGATGGCAGCCTGGAACCTTCTGGAACGCCTATCCAGACGATTCACAATGGGCGAGCCTCCCCTCCCCGCATAATGTGCCCGCACACAAAAACGACGCCAACTATCAGGGATTTCGTGGCTTCTTGGCCGCCGAATTTCCCGGCTTCCTGTGGTCGGGCGAAAACACCCTCGGGCATGGTCCTCGGCACATGGGCTACAATGGCGGCGACATCAGCACACTGGTGAGCCGCTCGCCTGCGCAAGTGCTCCGCACCGGACCATGCTATGCCATCGTGGTCTATTTCGCCGGACTGAACGATGCCGTTGGCGGACATACCGCTGCCACCATGTATAGCGCATGGTCCTCCGGCATCCAAACCATTCTGAACGCCCGCCAAGGCCACGGAAAAACCCTCATCATCGGCGTCACCCTGCCCCGCATGGCGTCGTACTACTCCGGCTATACGAGCGAGAAGCAAAATCAGTTGGTTGCGCTGAACAACTCCATCCGCGCCCATACCGTCTCTGCCGCCATCGCCCGCTTCCGCGCCGCTGATGTGGAAAATGTCCCGCATGACACCGTCGGCAGTCTGAAGGATGACGGCCTTCACTACTTCAATGGAGGCTACGCTCAAATCAGCAGTAGCGTTGCCACCGCCATCCGAAACGGACTCCGCTAAATCCTGCGTCATGAACCGCGCCTTTCTTCGTCTGTTCGGTTGTTGCCTTCTCGGACTTCTCTGCTCCACTCCGTCGTTTGCCGCCGAAAGGGCCGAACTTCCGCCCCTGTTCAAGGTGGCGTCCGGCCCGCACCTCGGCTTCGTTTCCACCAACGGCATCCTCGTTGTACCACCCCAGTTTGCGGGATGTGCTCAACAATGGACCGAGGGCTACCTCTGGGTCATCACCTCCCTCCAAGAATATTTCAGCGGCAATTTCATGGATGCCAAGGGCAGCCTTCTTCTTCCAGCGCCTGCGGGGCGCTTTGCGGATGAAATCCTACGGGTCCCGCCCGCCTTCTGGCACGGCCGCGCGATCCTGGAAATCGCCCCCGGTCAACTGGCCGTCGTCACCCGCAAGGGCCACATCCTTCCCGGATTGGAGGCCCGCGACGCCGACACCTTTCCCGTTGTCCACAACAAGCTCTACGGCTTTCAGGATTTGCTCGGCCGAACCGTGATTCCAGCACAATATGAAAACGCCAAACCCTTCCAGCACGACACCGCCCCCGTCCAGCTCGATGAAAAATGGGGATTAATCGACCGCTCCGGACAGTGGCGGCGAAAACCCGATTGCGACTCCATTACCGCCGGCGAAAGTAATCTCTGGATCGCCGAACAGTCCGGCAAACTCGGCCTCTTGGGCGCCAACGGCCATTGGATTCATGAGCCCGCTTTCCTCGAATTCCGCCGCTGGGCCACCCACGTTGTCACCGTGCGTCAAGACAATCGTTGGGGTCTATTGAACATAACGGATGGCCACTTACTCATTCCTCCCCGCTACGATGAAATTGAACACCTCGGCCGCACCGCTGCCTGGGCCAAACAAGATGGAAAGTGGGGTTTTTTGTCTTATTCCGACACCGTACTCCAGCCGTTTGAATTCGATTCAGTCCTGGGACTCTCTCCCGAAGCCGGATTATGGAAAACCATTCAAGAAGGTCGACAAGGGCTGGTGAATGAATCCGGCGAAACCCTACTGCCCTGCGAGTATCTCTCCATCGATAAAATGACCGATCGCTTCATGGCCGTTGCCACTGAAACCGGAACGGGACTCTTTGATGCCGAGCAACAAATCTGGGCCATCGCCCCCACCTACGACCAGGTGATATGTGGAACCGAATTCTCCGGCATCAGCGCGGCCGTCCTCTCCGGAAATCGTTGGGGTCTTATTCGGTTGGGCGACGAGCAAATCCTCCTGCCCCTGGAGCACGAAGAACTACGCCCTTGGAACGGACTCCTCATGGCCCGCAAAGAGGATCGCCTCGCGCTGTTCGATTTTGAAGGCCGCACCGTCCTTCCGTGGAGCGCCGAAACAACAGAACTTCCAGACCCCTTCACCCACATGCCCAACGGCTTTGGGAAAGTGGTCTGCAACGGGAAGTCGGGCTTGATCGATTCCCAAGGCACCCTCCGCCTTCCGTGCGAATTCCAAGACGTGGGAATCTTCTCCGAAGGCGTGGTTCCTGCAAAACAAGATGAGAAGTGGGGATTTGTCTCCCTTGCCGGAAAGTGGATTTTGCCACCGCAATATGCCCACGCGAACGCCTTCAGCGAAGGCATTGCCGCCGTTCTACAAAACGGAAAATGTGGAGCCATCGACACCTCCGGCAACATCCGGATTCCCTTTCAGTTTGCTGGCGCAGGCTATGCCTTCAACGAGCGGATGCCGGTGGCTGAAGATAAAGATGGGCGCCTCTTCTGGGGATGGGTTCGCACGGATGGCACCCCGGACCTCCCGATGGAATACAATGGTGTGGAGTGGATCGATTTCTCCCCCAGCGGAACACAAATCCACGGACGAATGACATGGGAAGAATAGGTTCTGAAACGGTAGGGACGGCTCTATGAGCTGTCCGGGCTGTTGGTTTTGAAGAGCGGACGTCTCATAGAGGCGTCCCTACCTCGCTGAATCAAAGCTGGAGAAGCTCTTGCACGTCATCCCACGTGAGATTGTGGACGTCAGTGGCGGAATCATCGTCCTCGAGGGTGGCGTTGTATAATTTTTGTTTTTTGCGCTGAAGAGCCAATACACGCTCTTCGATGGAATCTTGCGCGATCAGCTTCACACTATACACCGTGCGCTTTTGCCCGATGCGATACGCACGGTCGGTGGCTTGATTCTCGACGGCAGGATTCCACCACGGATCAAAATGAATCACCATGTCGGCCCCGGTCAAATTCAGTCCCGTGCCACCCGCCTTCAGGCTGATGAGGAACAGCGGAATGGAGGCATCGCGATTAAATTCCTGCACAATTTTGAGTCGCTCCTGTGTGGCACCATCCAGATAGCAGTAGCGCAGGTTTCGACGATTGAGTTCGTTGCGCAAAATCGTGAGCATGGATACAAACTGGCTGAACACCAGCACGCGGTGCCCGGCATCCATCGCTTCGTCGAGAAGTTCAAAGAACAGGTCCATCTTCGCGGAGGGCTCTTTGGAATCGAGCCCTTTGAGCTTGAGCAAGTCCAGATGGCAACACACTTGCCGCAACCGCAACAGGGTGTTGAGAATCTCAAACTTGGCGCGCTGGAATCCCTGGGTGGCGACCAAATCGGCGATTTTTTGACGGGAATCTTCCAGCAAGGCGGAATATACCTTTTTCTGGTCGGCGCTGAGAGCACAAGCCGCAATGCGCTCGATCTTGGGGGGAAGCTCCTTGGCGACATCGCGCTTCATTCGGCGCAACAAGAACGGCTTGAGTTTGCGGCGCAGCTTCCATTGCGCCAGTTCACCCTCGGGACCGCCTTGCTCGATGGGTTGCTGGATGTTGGAGCGGAAAGAGTCGTGACTGCCCAAATAG
>CAZYGH010000011.1:0-23365 GCA_964647595.1 uncultured Verrucomicrobiota bacterium | reverse complement strand
AGCCCGGCATCAGGAAGTCCATGATGCTCCACAAATCCGACACACCATTTTCGATGGGCGTACCGGTCAACACGAAGCGGTGCAGGGCTCGCAGGCGCTTGGCGGCGAGAGAATTTTGCGTGGACTGATTCTTGATGTGCTGGGCCTCGTCGAGCACGACGGCCATGAATTCAAGGGGCTCATACAAATCAATATCTCGCCGCATTAACGCATAAGAAGTAATCACCACATCGAAGGTGTGCAACTCTTTCCAGCGCGAGTGACGGTCCGCTCCCGTCATGGTCCTGATCTTGAGCCATGGCGTGAAGCGCGACGCCTCCGCCGCCCAGTTGTCCACCAGACTGGTGGGGCAAACAATCAGCGCCGGCTTTCGGGAATCGCCCGTGCGTGCCGCTGCCGCCATGGACAGCCATACCAGCATTTGCAAGGTTTTTCCGAGACCCATTTCGTCCGCCAAAATGCCGCCGAACCGATTGCGCTCCAAGAAGCGAAGCCACCGAACGCCATCCTTCTGATACGGACGCAACAGGCGTTCGAATTCGGGGTCGAGAGATTCTTCCCCAATCGGTGAAAGTCGGTTTTTTTGTGCCGCGCCCTGAATCCAAGAAGGCGGAGCTTCCACATCCACGCCATCGAGAGCCTGCAAAGCGCTGGCAGCATAGGCCGCATAGACAGGAGCCAAACGGAAACTGCCGGGTTGCTTTCCTTCGCCCGATGCACAGTCATTGAAAACACTCTGCAAGGCCCGAATCGCCTCGGCATCCAGCAAAATAGTTCGGCCATGGTGTTCAATGAAAGAATCGCCCTTCAATAAGGCCCGCTGAATTTCGGAAGCCGAAAGCCCTTCGCCACTGCCATCGTCATAATCGAAGCGGACATCAAACCAACCCTCGGTGCCCACTTGTGTGTCGATTCTTACCACAGGTGTCGCAAAAGAGGCTGTATCCATCGTGGCGCGAATGCGGCCATCCCACTCCAAGCGCCAGCCCTTCCGGCGAAGCGTAGGCACCGCGCTTCCCAAAAAGTTGAGCACCTCACGCGTCCCCACAATGGCATTCAAGTCGGCCCCCGTCGGACCCGCCAGACCAAACCGCCGCAGAGACGCCAACGCGGATTCCTCCGCCGTCATGTTTCTCAAGGTATATCGAAGGATGTCGTTCGGATCCGGATGGGCAAACGAGCCCTTGGCCGAAGCTTGAGCCGCCGCCAACTCCACATCGCCATACACCGCCATCAACTGCACCGCGAGACTGGCCGGACTGCCCCGCACCACCAGACGAAATTCCGGTTTCTCCGGCTCAAAGCTGAACACGTCCGGCTCGATTTCCGCTTCCATGCGAATGTGCGCCGCCAGTCGCGGCATTTCCTCACGCAAAAAACGCGGCACATCCGTGCGAGGAATGACCACCGGGTGCTGATATATTTGCCAAAGAGGCTGAGGCAACAGCTTGTCCAACGGCCAAAAATGTCCACCGCCAAAGACCCAGCCACTCTTTCCCGCCACGCAATAGGTAGGAAATTCGGTCGCGCGCATGAACGGCAACTCCGTATGCGCCACCAACAACAACTCGCCATTCTCATGATCCAAATCCACGCGCAGAGCAGACGAAACCGTTGTGGAGTTCACCGTCAACTCCCGCCCGCCCTCCTCCCAGAGCGAACGGCCTTTGAGAAGGGAGAGCAAATTGATGAAATCGCTCATGCCCACCTGCACCTCGTCGGGAATGGTGCCGCCCACAATTTCCTCCAGAACAAAGAGAAGAGCTTCATCTTTCGTCGTCAACCCCAACACTGCATCGCGCGACACTTCACTCATGGGGTGCTTCACTCCATGATATTCCAGAAATGTCCGCATCGGAACCTTTCCGCCCGACACGGATTCCCTCCATGCGCGAGGAAGTCCCAGAAACAAGGCCACATTCAATGCACCCGGCGTTCCCAACGGCGCCCGCCTGAAAAACGCCTTCGCCTCCACCTGCCGCAGATGTTGGGCCCGCCGTTCCTCTTCTTGCAACTTACGGGCTCGTTCCGGATCGTTATTGCGAGCCAGCAGCGCCAACCCCAGCGCAATGACATGCGAGCAGATGATCCCCCGTTCCACGTTGTCGCGGCATGGGCACAAGTTTTCGCAGGAATGATCCTGCAGGATATTGGCTGCCGTCTTGATGGATCGACTTCCCCACGAAAGAGTCCCCCGCATGAGCGGTTCCTCGTAGACCGCATCCAGAACCAGCCCACGCTCGAATAAGGTGAGCCCATCCCGGTACGTGACGGCCCCGCCCCAGTTTTGCAGCATTTTTTGTGTGAAGGGTAATTTCACGAACCGATCCTGATGAAAAATTCACGACAATACAAAGGGGAGAAGCTACAGATTTCACACCAGATGGCAACCCTCGTTTTTGGGTGTAAGACAAGAATGACATATTTGCTTGCGGTCTTCGTTCTTGTCTCCGTCCCCTTGATTTGACAACCTCCAATTTTAGTAGCGCTTATTCAGAATGATGACAGGTAGAAACTCATCCGTTCCGTCCAAACGACGACAACCTAAACCCACAGGTCAACATGCTTGAAATCAAACGGTCAGACAATTCGGATGTCATCCAGTTAATCGGTCGCTTGGATGGTGCAGGTTCTTCCTTGTTCGATCAGCAATTTCGGACTGTAGAATCCAACGCCTTGCCACGGGTGCTGGATTTCGGCGAGGTCGCCTATCTCTCTAGCGCCGGCATTCGCTCTCTGGTCTGGCTGGAGAAAAAGTTGCGCGCCAACGGCACCCGCCTCATTCTGGTTGCCCTTCAGCCGCCTGTGATGCAAACGCTGGACATGAGTGGTCTCTTGAATCAGTTTGCGGTAGCCGCTTCGGTGGAAAAGGCGCGCGAAATGGTTCAGGATGCCACCTCGGGCATGTCCACATCTGCCGTGCTAATGATGGGAGAACATCCCGTGACCGTTCGACGCATGCCGACCTCTGCCTCGCAACTTGAAATCTGGGGTTCCCCCGTAGCCCCTTCCACTCCGGAGGAACTCTCCAAGGCGTTGAAGAATGTCACCCTCAACGAAATGCCTCTCGCCGTGGGACGTGGAGGATTCGGGCACAACCGCGAACAGGCCATGGAGTCACTGGGCACGTTCCTGACTGCCAACCAATCCGTGATTCTCAGCCCCGCCGACGGTGCGGGATGTCCCGACTTTCTTCATTCGGAACACCCGGAAGCCGTTTCGTTTTATGTATCTGAGGCGCTCTCCATCCGTGGACGTCCCTCACTCTTTCTTCATTTCGATGGAACGGGCTCCACCCTCGGTGATTTCACAAAAGCTCTCCCCGCTTGGGTCGAATCGATCACAGGAAAACCCTTTGCTCTCGCGGCGTTTCTGCTGCATACCACCCATGCGTCACCGACAGATGACCTGCTGGCGTTAGGTGTGGCGTCTGCCACTCCAGAAGCCCCCTCTTCCCGATTGAACCCGTTTCGCCCGGAAGACTGGCAGGAGATTTCTCCCTCCGCGCGCACCCTTGGTTACGGAGTGCGACTGGCGGGTCCCCTGCCCGGTTCCGAGGCTCATGAGCCGGAAGCATTATTCAAGGAAGCCCTCTCTCCCGATCGGTTTTTGGATGTCACGCGCATTCAACCCACCCACCCGCTCGGTCATGTCAAGGTGTGGATCTATCTGCCCTCCCAAGTCGTATCTGCGGACGAAACGCGCCTGCAAATCGAAATCAAAGGCTCTATGGTGTTCCCCGATGAGTGGGAACTGATCACACGCCGGATCTACACCGATGCCCGTCGCGTGGTACTCACACAGATGAGCGGCGGATATAGCGCCACCACCCTGCATGCGGACAGCTACGATGCGGACGGTCGACGCATGATTCCCACCGTTTTGAAAATCAGTTCTCTCCACGTCACCCAGTCCGAGGTGCGGGCGTACCATGATCATGTGAAGCGGTTCATTCTCAATAACAGCACCGTGATTATGGGGCACGCCTCACAAGGCCATTGGTCCGGCCTGCGCTACAACTTTGTGGGCGTCAATGGGGCCGGCAGCTCTCTCACCTGGTTGGCCGATCAGTACGTCCGCCGTCCCGTAGAAACGCTCAGCCCTCTTTTTCACTCCGTGTTCGGACAGGTTCTATGGCCTTGGTATGGCCAGCCCAAACGAGAAAACGTACGTCCATTTGAGCAACACAATCCTTCCCACTTGTTCCCCCACATTCCGGAACAGGCCGAAAAAGTGCTGGGCATTTCTTCTGATCAGCCCCGCATTCTGTGCGAGGAGTTGGGCCGGGAGTTGCCAAATCCCTATTATTTTCTAAAACACGAATTCCCCAAACTCAACACATGGGAACGGCCTTGGTACTCCTCCATCACCCATGGCGATCTCAATTTGAACAACATTTTGATTGACGAAAAAGACAACATTTACGTTATCGATTTCTCCGAAACACGCCCCCGAAATGCGCTCTCGGATTTTGCCCGCATCGAGCCCGTCATCACGCTTCAGATGACCCGCCTCGAGGAACCCAGCGACGGGAAAAATCTGCTCCTTTTCTTGGAGGGGCTGGCCTCGGTGTCACCGCTAAACGAGAATCCACCCTTGCGATATGGCGGTACAGATCCGATGGTGGATAAGGCGTGGCACACGATTTGCCTGCTTCGAGAACACGCTCGCAAGGTGGTCTCCAACGAAGACGAACCGATTTTCTATTGGCTTCCTCTTCTGGAGTGGACCCTCCCCAGCGTCTACTTTCAGCAATTGTCGCCGGAACGCAAACGACTGTGGATGTTCGCGGCGGGCCTCCTGTGCGAACAAGTTCAGAAGCAAGTCTGACCGATCAAGGAAAGCCCGCCGAATTCGACGCAATAAGCGCCGCCCATTTTTCTTTGGCAAGCGACAACGCCCTGCCACGATGGCTCAGCATGTTTTTTTGTTCATTGCCCATTTCGGCAAAAGTCGCGTCAAAACCATCGGGAACAAACAAAGGGTCATAGCCAAATCCTTTGGCACCCCGAAGTTCTTGCACAATCCGGCCTGGGCACGAACCGGACACGGTTTCGGTGCGGCCCGCAGGGTCGCTCAACGTCGCCACACACCGGAACCGAGCAGAGCGATCGGCCTTTCCGGCTAGTTCGCGCAAGAGCTTGTCATTGTTATGGGCGTGGTTGCAAGGCTCGCCCGCAAATCGCGCGGAATACACGCCCGGCGCATTTCCCAGCGCAGTCACTTCTAAGCCTGAATCGTCCGCCAGAGCCCACAAGCCCGTTGCCTTGGCCAGTTCGGTGGCCTTTTTGATGGAATTGGCTTCAAACGTATCGCCATCTTCCACGACATCCGCCAACTCCGGAAATTCCGACGTGGAAACCCACTCCACGTCCGGCAGATCGAAGATTTCTCGGATTTCCTGTATTTTGTGCGCGTTCCGGGAGGCAATCAAAATCTTCATTGTTATTCCTTCAAGCGTTCAGATAGCGTCGCTCGATCTGCCGCGAAATACCCGTCAGGATTTCATAGGCAATCGTGCCACAATGCTTGGCCAATTCATCCGCCCAAATCTGTTCCGATCCCTGTTCGCCAATCAACACCACTTCGTCGCCGAGCCGGACGCCGCTCTCTGCGCCCACGTCCGCACAAATCCAATTCATGCTCACTTTTCCCACCACGGGGCATCGTCGCCCCCCAATCAACACGCTTCCCTTGTTTCCCAAATGGCGCTGATATCCATCCGTGTAACCACAACTGATGATGGCCAGCTCCGTGGGTGCCGTTGTCTTGTAGCTACCGTAATAGCCCACCGCGAATCCGGCGGGCACCTTCTTCACCTGCATGACCCGCGCCTTCCACTGCAACACAGGCACGGTCACAAATCGTTTGTCGTGATCGGCCGAACCATAGCCATACAGCGAAATGCCGATTCGAACCGCATCCTGGTCACAGTCGGGAAGCAAAAGCGCCGCGCGACTGCTCGACATGTGCCGAAACAACCGCCGACCCGCCGCCGCCTCGATCACCGGCAAGGCTTGGCGAAACTTCTCCATCTGTCCTCGAGCCGCCGTTGGCTTCTTTTCCGGCTCCACCATCGCAAAGTGCGTGCAAACCCCTTGCACGTCCAGCCCCGGCAGACGAACAACCTCTGAGGCTTGAGCCGTCTCCGCAGGACACACAAAGCCCAGCCGCCCCATGCCCGTGTCCAGCTTCACATGAACTCCTAGCCGGCCCCCGGCCGCCAAGGCCGCATCCGAAAGCGCCCGGCCATGGTCCAGCGAAACCACCACCGGCGTGATCCGTCGATTCAACAGATGAGGCACATCGAGCGGGCTCGCCACGCCCAGCACCAAAATCAATGCGGCCTGAGGAACTGCCTCTCTCACCGCCATCGCTTCCGCCACATAGGCGACGGCAAAACGAGAAACCCCCGCCCGACCTAGCGCCCCGGCCACCGCCTCCAGTCCATGCCCATAGGCGTCGGACTTAATAACCGCCACCATGGCCGCATTGCCCAACACACCCTGAATGGCCGCAACGTTCCCGCGCAACCGCTTCACATCCACTTCAACCCATGATCCGTCGCAATTCATGGTGCGGCATTTAACACTCCCCGCGCCCCGTGCGCCACATTTTTCCGTTCTGAGAAGAAATACGCTGGAACTGGAAGCGCCTCCCCCATTATAAGTACTTCAACACAAATGTGGAGGAGAGTTATGAACAAGCGAGTCTATTTCATCTGCGCCGTGGTTTTAGCCTTTCTGTTGGCCGGCTGCGGGGGCGGCGGCGATGGCGGTCTCAGCAACGACGATCCCGGCACCAACAACCTGGGTATGGTCATGGCGTTTGGCGATAGCTTAACCCAAGGAAATGAATGCTCCTGCCTTTCCTATCCCACACGGTTGGGCCCCATGATCCTCAAGACCGTTGCCAATACGGGCGTGTCCGGATCCAGAGCTACTGAAAATGTTGAATCTGCTCAGCCCCTCATTGATCGCTTTCATCCGGCCTTCATGCTCATTCTCTATGGCGTCAACGATGTCATCCACAGCGCCAGTCTCAGCGCCATCGAAGAGGCACTCGACCAAATAGTCCTGATCTGCAAGCAAAACCATGTCGTTCCCGTTCTCGCCACCTACCCGGAACCCATTTTGGGCCACGAACCTTTTGCCCCCGGCACGCTGGCGCTGAATCAACGTATTCGAGCCCTCGCCTCCACCCACGGAATCCATTGCGTGGATTTAGAAAACGAATTTGCCGCCAATCCAGCCTTTTATGAAGAGGATGGCCTCCATCCAAACGATGCCGGAACGCAAGTCATGGCCCTAGCGTTTGCCGACTTGTTCTGATCTCCGCCCGACGTCCCGCGTCCAATCGCTTTGGATTTTGAGCTGGACTTTCCAACTCATTGTCATACCTTCGAGGGAGATATGAAGGTTCAGGAGGCTTTTTGATGAACGCTCAACGCTTGCGTCTTTCCATTTCGTTCCTGTCCACCTGTCTCCTTGTCGGCCTCTTGGGAGGTTGCGGAGGTGGTGACGAACCCCTTTCCAACGACAATCCCGGCGTAAACAATCTCGATGTGGTCGTCGCATTTGGCGATAGCATCACGCAAGGGAGTGAATGCCGATGCGTTCCCTATCCCGCTCGTTTGTCTGCTGCAATTGGCAAAATCGTCTACAACACGGGCGTCGGAGGCAGTCAGGCCCAAAGCAGTGTCGGCCGCACCCAAAGCGCCATTAATAAGTATCATCCCGCCTTCATGCTGATTCTCTACGGTGTGAACGATGTCATCATGGGAAGCAACGTCAACTCCATACTGGGGGCGTTGGGCCAGATGGTGAACATTTGCAAGCAGAACAATGTGGTTCCGGTGCTGGCCACGTATCCGGTTCCCATTGCTGGACACAAGCTGTTTGCCTACAACACCATTATGCTCAACAACGGCATTCGCACCATTGCAGCGGCCAATGGTATTCGTTGCGTGGACCTCGAATCCGAATTCTCCAACGGTAGTGATGCTCTCAACCCCAATTGGGTCACCACGAACCCGCTCCTCATGCAATCCGATGGCCTTCATCCCAACGACACGGGAACTCAGGTCATGGCGATGGCGTTTGCCGATGAATTTTAGTTCGTCCCGAGTACGAATTTAGGCCCGTGCGGCGGCCAATAACTCGTTCATGCTCGTACGCCCTTCATAGAGCGCCTTGCCCACAATGGCTCCGGCCAAATTAGATTTCTTCAAGGCCCGCAAGCGCACAATATCATCTGCCGTTGTGATTCCACCCGAGGCGATCACGTGGCAAGACGGCCCCACGGCATCACACAGTTGAGCATTTCCATCAAAATTGGGACCGCGCAACATTCCATCGGTGGCGGTGTCGGTATAAATAATCGTCCGCACCCCCGCCGCCACAGCACGCTGCGCCAACTCCACAGCGGTCGTTCCGGATGTCTCTGTCCACCCCTTAACCTGCACAAAACCATCGCGTGCATCAATTCCAACAGCCAATCGATCACCATATTTTTTCGCTAAGACGCTCAACTCATCCATATGCTCCAGTGCACGCGTTCCCAATATCGCTCGGCTCACCCCGCGAGCCAGAAGTGCATCCAAATCTTCATCGCACCTCAATCCACCACCGCACTCCACAGGAATGCCTGCGGCTTTCACCATTTCGCCAATCACATCCAAGTGAGCCGGATACCCCTGAAAGGCGCCATCGAGATCGACCACGTGAAGCCAAGTGGCTCCTTGTTGCGCCCACAAGCGAGCCTGCGCCGCCGGGTCTTCCCCGTAAACGGTTTCGTCATCCGCGCGACCTTGACGCAAGCGAACGCAGCGCCCCCCCTTCAAATCCACCGCCGGCAAAATCGTAAAATCACCCATATGCTTACTCTCCGCTCCAATCGACAAAATTCTGCAACAGTTTCAGCCCAGCCTGCTGACTCTTCTCTGGATGAAATTGAACTGCCGCCACCCGTCCCCGCCAAACGACCGAGGCATATTCCACACCATGCACCGTCAGCCCGGCATCCCAGCCGTCGACGCCGGGCAGATAGAAGGAATGCACAAAATAGAAATAGGTGCCGTCTGGAATGTTTCGAAACAGCGGACAGTCTCTTCCGGGTGCGCGACTCACTCGATTCCAGCCAATCTGCGGCACCTTGAATTCCGACGATGGTGCAAATTTCACCACTGGCGAAGGCACCACACCGAAACCCTCCACGCCGGGCGACTCCTCGCTGGACTCGCACAACACCTGCAAACCCAAACAGATGCCCAGCAAAGGTCGGTCCGCCGAAATCCATTGTTGAATGGGCTCCACGTAGCCATGTTGCCGCAAATTGGTCATGCAATCTCCGAAGGCCCCCACGCCCGGCAGGATTAGCGCATGGCAATCCGGCATTTCATCCGGTCCCCGCAACACTCGCGCCGGAGCACCCAGAAAAGCCAACGCATTCGCGACGCTTCCGAGATTCCCCATTCCATAATCGATCACGCCAATCACAGCACACCTTTGCTCGAAGGAACTCCTTTTACCCGAGGATCTCGCTTGCACGCGGCTTTCATTGCTCGAGCCATGCCTTTGAAAACAGACTCATGCGCATGATGCGCGTCCGCCCCATAGAGTTGGCTGATGTGCAAATTCATGCGCGCCTGAGTCACAAACGCCCGCATAAATTCGCCCAACAAACTCAGCTCGAAATCCAGAATCTTCTTTTTTTTGTTGGCCATTTCCAGAACAAGATACGGTCGCCCCCCCAGATCCACCGCCACGCGGGAAAGCGTTTCGTCCATCGGCATCAAACTGAATCCATAGCGCTCAATTCCCTTGCGATCGCCCAGCGCCTGATTCAGTGCATCGCCCAGTGCAAGCCCGACATCCTCGACCGTATGGTGATAGTCCACCGCCAAATCACCCGTCGCCTTCAGCTTCAAATCAAACAGCGAGTGCTTGGTAAATAGCTCCAGCATGTGATTAAAAAACGGCAACCCAGTATCAATCTCATACGTCCCACTTCCGTCCACATCCAGTTCCACGCGGATTTGGGTCTCGCGTGTTTTCCTCTCCACAATCGCCTTACGATTCTTCATAGTGACAAAACAATACCCCGCCCACCCTTTCCCGTGCAATGGATTTCCGCCGCAACCGATCTCTCCTTCCACTCGTTCACACCTTCCCCAATTTGCTTGCGACCGATAAGCGCCCCCTTTATATTAAAGCCACAGGGTTTCCCCCTTGAGAAAGAAGGCGTTTATGGCATGGATCAATTTCGATTGCCCAGAATGTGGGCACAACCTCGAAGTCGACGAGGGCGGAGCTGGTTTCATCGTCAAATGCCCTGAATGTAGCAACCCCCTACAAGTTCCTGAGTTGCCGCGTTCCCGTCGTATTCGCAAAATTCTGGTCGCCACCTCCACGCTGTTGGCTATCGTGCTTCTGTTGGCCATTAATATCTATTTTTGGACTCAAAATCGCGACCTGCACCGCGAACTGGCCGACCTGCAACCGCTGGGCAACGCCCTGCAAGAGGCACAATCCCTATCCCAAGCGAAAGACGGAAAAATTGCCAATCTCAAGTCCGAGTTGGCAGCCATCCAAATGCCCGACATCACCGCGCTTGGAGATGCCGCACTCGCAGCCATTGAGGAGGCGGAATCTCTTTCTCACGAAATCGAAGGGGTATCCCGCAAGTTGCTGGAGAGTAGCCCTTCCGAAAGGAGCTCGCTACTACGCGCCGATATGATCAAACGCGTTGAAGCCGCCAAAAACAGCCTGCCCGCCGCACCAATCGTTACGGATGTTGGCCCCGGCCGTGGCATCCAAGGACGTCAAATCATCTTTCCCATTCTCCCCGGACCCGATGGGCAAACCCTGCGCGAAAATGCCGAGGTCACGGGCATTGTGGACGATAAAATTTCGGTCCTGTTTGCCGGGGGAACCGCCTCCTATGCCTTGGCTGAATTACATCCAGGCGTTGCCGCCTTTCTGCCCGTTGATCCCTTGTATTCTCTGCCCCGTAAGCAGTGGAACAGCGAAGTCATCCGCGTGCAGCAAACACTCAATGCTCAGCGCGATGAACGACTCGCAAAACTCCGCGCCGCCATTCAAGCGCTTCTTTTGGAACAAGCCCCCTAGGCCTTTTCTCGCATGAATCGCGAACCTTTCGAAGAGCAAATCCAATTCCAAATGGCCGCCGATGGTGCGCCCCCGCTGGTGATTGAGGCCTTTCTTCAAAACATCCGCCGATGGAGCTCTGGCGAGCTGGGCTTGATCTCGGGGAATTCCCTCTCCCCGCTTGGTCGCTTTCCCCGGTTGGCCGACCTCGATCAACTGGACCCGGCAAGCGAATCGGCCATCGCTCATACCGTTCTCATCAAACTCAATGGTGGCCTTGGAACCAGCATGGGGCTGGAACGCGCCAAGTCGCTCATCGTCGCCAAAAATGGACTCACCTTCCTCGACATCATTGTCCGACAAGTGGAATTCCTGCGCCGCCGTTGCCGCGCCCCCTTGCCGCTCCTGCTCATGAATAGCTTTTCCACGGACGCGGACTCGTTGGCGGCCCTCGCCCGTGAACATCCCGACTTCAGCAACGGCGACAACATTCCTCTTTCCTTTAGTCAGCATCGTGTCCCCAAGCTCGAACCCGTCACCCATCTCCCCGCAAAATGGCCAGAGAATCCTTCGCTGGAATGGTGCCCCCCCGGTCACGCCGACATCTATCACGCCCTCCAAACCACGGGTCTGCTCGACAAGCTCCTCCGTTGCGGCTTCCGCTATGCCTTCGTCTCCAACGCCGATAATCTCGGCGCCCTTCTTCACATGGGCATTCTGGGTCACATCGCTCGAAATAACATCCCCTTTCTGATGGAAGTCACCGCGCGAACGGAGTGTGATCGCAAAGGCGGCCATCTTGCCCGCGAAAAAACCACCGGACGCCTTCTCCTTCGCGAATCCGCCCAATGTCCGCCATCCGAAACATCCGATTTTCAAGATATCTCCAAATACTCACTCTTCAACACCAACAACATCTGGCTCAATCTGGAAGCCCTCCGCGACATGCTCCTCGCCGCTAACGGTCTTCCCCAGCTTCCGCTCATCGTCAACCAAAAGACCATCGACCCTACCCGTCCCGACACCCCTCCCGTCGTCCAACTTGAAGCCGCCATGGGCTCCGCCATCGCCTGCTACGACCACGCCGAGGCGCTCGTGGTTCCCCGCTTCCGCTTTGCCCCCGTCAAAACCACAAACGACCTGCTCTCCATCCGCTCCGACCTCTACACCCTAGGCGAGGAACATCAGGTGGCCCTCCATCCGCGTCGATTCACCCCCCCTCCCGACGTGCGCCTAGATTCCCGTTTCTACAAAAATATCGCCGACTTCGAAAAACGCTTTTCAAAAGGTGCCCCTTCCCTCCTGCAATGCGACTCCTTGAAAATTGATGGCGACATCTTTTTTGGGGCCAATATCCGCATTGAAGGTGATGTTCATCTACGAAACCCCACTTCCACGCCAGCTCACATTGCCGATGAATCCCGTCTTCACACTCCCGTTGGAGCTTAAGCCCCCTCACCCCTTCCATCCGCATCCATGAGCGATCCAGCCGAGCCTTTTGACCTCTACGCACTCGATGAATATCGAGTGATTGGCCACTCCACGAGAGGCCAGTGCCACGGGAATCCTTCTCTCGTTCACGCCGTTGCACACGTCCTGGTGAGCGATCGGCAGGGGCGCATTCTCCTCCAACTTCGCTCTGCATCGAAAGACATCCAACCCGGCAAGTGGGACACATCGGTCGGTGGACACCTCCTCCCCGGCGAAGAACCCGAAACCGGTGCCCGCCGTGAAATGATCGAGGAACTCGGCGTCATTCCCGCCGAACTGATTTTCATTCATCGCTTTCTCATGCAATCCCCACAAGAAACCGAGTGGGTCAGCACATTTTCCACAATCCACGAAGGACCCTTTTCGCCCGATTCTACGGAAATCGATGAACTCCGCTTTTGGGCCCCGGATGAAATTGTCCCCGCTCTCGGAACCGGCCGCCTGACCCCCGCTTTTGAAGACGAATTCTCTCGATTGTTTATTTAATCCCTTTTTAAGAAAAGAAAGCCCCATGGACCCCCACTCACACATTGAAACCCTTTGCGTACAAGCCGGCTGGCAACCCCAAAATGGCGAACCTCGCGTCTTGCCCATCTTCCAAAGCACCACCTTC
This sequence comes from uncultured Verrucomicrobiota bacterium, assembly GCA_964647595.1. Taxonomy (GTDB): domain Bacteria; phylum Verrucomicrobiota; class Kiritimatiellia; order CAIQIC01; family Lenti-01; genus Lenti-01. The sequence continues at coordinate 10,153 of CAZYGH010000011.1, read as the reverse complement.
AAGTACGATTCCTCCGAGGTACTCGGCAAGCTCTTTGACTTGGAAGCGCCCGGCCACTTTTACACCCGCATCAGCAACCCCACTCTCGAATGCGTCGAAAACAAGATTGCCTTGCTCGAAGGAGGTATTGGAGCCATGCTCACCTCCTCCGGCCAAGCAGCCTCTCTCATCGCCATTCTCAACCTTTGCAAGTCCGGCGATCACGTCGTAAGCACCGCAGCCATCTATGGCGGAAACTTCAATCTCTTCTCCGTCACCTTGAAGCGCATGGGCATCGATTTCACATTCGTGAATCAAAACGAACCCGCTGAAGTTCTCGCCTTCGCCTTCCGCCCCAATACCAAAGCCTTCTTCGCCGAAACCGTCACCAATCCCTCGCTGGAAGTGGCCGATCTCGAAAAATTGGCAACCCTCGCCCACGCCCATGGCGTTCCGTTCATCGTCGACAACACTTTCCCAACGCCGATTCTGTGCCGTCCCATCGAGTGGGGTGCGGACATCGTTCTCCACTCCACAACCAAGTACATGGATGGCCATGCCCAAACCATCGGCGGTGCCATCGTCGACGCAGGAAACTTCGATTGGACCAACGGCAAGTTTCCAGAACTCTGCGAACCCGATGCATCCTACCACGGGGTGGTCTATACAGAACGCTTTGGCCGCGCCGCCTATATCACGAAAGCCCGCGTCCAGCTCATGCGCGATCTCGGCGCGCAACAAAACCCGTTTGCCGCCTATATCCTTAACCTCGGCCTCGAAACCCTGCACCTGCGCATGCCGCGCCATTGTAGCAACGCCCTCGCGGTGGCCCAGCATCTGGAACAACATCCTCGCGTAGCATGGGTCAACTACCCCGCACTGGAATCCAGTCCCTTCCGTGTCCTCGCCCAAAAATATCTGCCACAAGGAACCTGTGGCGTCGTCTCCCTTGGAATCAAGGGAGGCCGCTCCGCCGCCACCCGATTCATGGATGGTCTACAACTGGCGGCCATTGTCACCCACGTCGCGGATGCCCGAACCTGCATTCTGCATCCCGCAAGCACCACGCATCGACAACTCTCCGATGACCAACTCAAGGCCGCCGGAATCTCGGCTGACCTAGTACGACTCTCCGTCGGCATTGAGAACATCCACGACATCTTGGTCGACCTCGATCAGTCGCTTGAAAAGCTATAGGTTTGATAGAATCGCGTCCAAAGAGATCAACCTGTGATCCGACCCTGTTCACAAATTACAATAAGTGAAATCAGTTATTGTAATATGCGAAGCAGTAGCAAAAGATCCTCATTCCAATCTGGTGCTCAAGATTGTCGATTCATGATTCGGTAGCACGCCACAATGCCATGGCGAACGCCCGCATGCAGGAACGCTTGTAGCGAATGCCGACCCGCATCTTCGACCGCCGCTCTCCACTCCTCTTCAAACTGGCGCTCAAAATGTGTGCCGCTGATCGATCCAGAGTGCCATTGAAAATCCGCCAGTGGCGCTCCGGAAATGCGCACCCCTCCACCCTGCCGCCACAGGCGAAGCATCAAATCGTAATCAAACGCCGCTTTGAAATCCGTACGCATTTTTCCACCCACTGCCTCCAACGCCGTACGCCGAAACCACGATGCGGGTTGCGACACATAATTGATGCATTGGATCAGAAATCGGCACGAAAATGGAAAACACACATTTTTAACCAGCGTAGGAAACCCTCGAATTTCTCTTCCAGCCTCATTCACAATGCGGCACTTGCCAAAAAAGAAAGAAGCCTTGGGATGCGCCCGCGCAGCGGCCGCCGCCGCCGCCAAAGCTCCGGGGCGATACACGTCATCCGAATTCAGCCAACCAATCAAGTCACCGGTAGCCCGCTGAAATCCCTTATTCAACGCAAAGGCGGGGCCCCGATCTTTTTCGCTGATAATAGCCGTGAGTCGGCTTCGACGATCCCACGCAATCGAGAGCGAGCCATCCGTGCTGCTCCCATCCAAAAGGATATATTCCAATTCGTCCCCGGGCGCCAACTGCTGCGACAGTACACTATCCATACACCGAGCCAGCCAACGGCCACCATTGTAGTTGGGGGTCAAAACTGTAATTTTCACACTGTCGTCTCCACACCGCAGATCGCCTCCGGAACGAGTGGCTCATGCCGAATCATTTCGATGCTCTTCCATCGGCCGCGTCGAAAGCGAACCCAAAATCCAGCGGACAGGAAGAATATGAAAACAGTCATCCAAATCCACGCAGAAAGCAATCCTGCATCGAGCCATAGCAAAAGAATCGCCTCGCCTGGAATCCAAATGAGCCAGGTGGTGAGCGAAGAGCACAACAGCACAAATCGAGTGTCCCCCGCTCCCTTTAACGCCCCGCCGAGCACCAGACTAATGGCGTCCAACATGCCCCAAATGCTCATCATCACCAATAGCCAACGCCCCTTGCCTAACACGTCGTCCATGGCCACCATGCCCGGCGAATCTCCCGTGAATAGAGAAAAATACATCCGGGCAAACAGCAAAAAGGAAATCGCGACAACCCCCATATATCCCCACGCCAATTTCATCGCCGTGAAGCCCGCCCTCTCCGCCACTTCCGGATTGCGCGCCCCTTGATATTGGCCCACCAATATCGTCGCCGCCATTCCCATTCCCAGCAACGGCATAAACGCAATGTTGTTGATACTGAAGGCAATGTTGCTGGCCGCCATGTCCGCCGCAGGCAGGCGCCCCAACAGCACCACAAAAAAGGCAAACGATCCCACGTCTTGCAGGGTCTGTAAGGCGGCCGGAGTCCCGAATCGCAGCAAAGGGACCATTCGTTTCCAGTCGAAAAGAAAACCCTCTTTTCTCGTTCCGTATTCATCTGTGAAACGCGGACTGGCATAGATCACCAGCAAGAACACCATTCCCATTGCCGACGAAATCACCGTGGCCACCCCCGCCCCCGCAATGCCCCAAGCCGGAAAACCCCAGTGCCCGAAAATCAGCGCATAGTCGAGCCCGATATTGGCGATATTCGCCACCAGACTGGCCACCATCGGAGTACGCGTATCGCCGCGCCCCGAAAAAAATCCTGCCACGGCGTTGGTCATGGCCCAAAAACCACAGCCCACCATCAGCACACCCATGTATACCTTTTCGGCTTCCAATACATCCGCCGGATGTCCCGCCAATTTCAGAATGGCATACCCGACTGGAATCAACGCAAGACCAAAAGGCCACGTCAAAACGCCAAGCCAAATCCCCTGCGCCGTCGCCTGCGCACACTCCTTCTTTCGCCCCGCCCCATGATACTGCGCCACAAAGGTGCCAGAATAGCCCGCCAGAGTCTGAAAAAATGACGTCAACGTGAAGGCCAGAATCCCACCCGGCAACGCCGCACGCAACGAAACCGAGCCATGGCGCGCCAAAAATACGCGGTCAAAGAATTGCATCAATGTGAAGGATGCCATCGAGATGATGATGGGTGCCGCCACCCGCCATACCTCTCGATAGCCGCCGGGTCTTGGCGCAGTTTGCTTCAAAATGGATGCTCTCCAAGAAATATCGGTTCTCCCTTTTCGGAAAGCGGTCAGTGAGCCGCCGGCTCCTGTTTTCCGTGGCTGGATCGATAGTTGAGAATGAGCGGAACGCCAGCCAGATCAAAAGCCGCCCTCAATCGCGCCGTCAGAAAGGCCTGATGCGATGGCGTACTTAACGTCGGATTATTCACAAACAGCGTCACACGCGGTGGATTCTGTCCCGTCTGCGTGGCATAATAATACTTCAATTGCTTGCCACGCGAGAACGGCGGTTGCGATTTGGCAAAAGCATCGCGAATCACGCGATTCAACACACCTGTGGGCAACTTCAGCCCTAGCCGCGTGGCCACCACATCGATTACTTCAAAACTGCGTTTGATCTGATACCCCGTCAGCGCGGAAACAAACAGCACCGGAATATCGCCCAAAAAGAACAATTCCTTGCGCATGCTTTCTTCGTATTCTTCCGGCTTCACACCCGTTCCACGGGCCTGATCCCACTTGTTGACCAGTACCACACACGCTTTGTGGTTTTCGCGAATCAAGGCAGCCACCTTTTTTTCTTGCGCCGTGGGTCCAGCCTCCGCATCCATCATCAGCACCACAATGTCGGCCTCCGAAATGCACTCTTCCGCACGGAACAAACTGAACTTTTCAACCGACTCGTGAACACGCCCTTGACGACGCATGCCTGCCGTATCCACCAGCGTGTAGTGTCGTTCGGCCCCATCGGACGCCTTCAGAGTGAACGGCACGTCAATCGTGTCGCGCGTGGTGCCGGGCACGTTGGAAACAATCACTCTTTTCTTTCCCGTCAGACGGTTGATGTAGGATGACTTACCCACATTGGGCCTCCCGACAACGGCCACTTTCAGCCGAGGCGGTTCCGCAGTTTCGGACGCCGCCGGCAGATGCGGCAACACCGATTCCATAAGCGCCTCGACGCCTCGATTGTGCGAAGCCGAGACCGGAAACACCGGAAATCCGAGCGGGGAGAATTCTTCGGCTTTCTCATCCCACTCCAGCAAGTCTGCCTTGTTCGCTGCTACAATCACAGGGCGCCCCGATTTTCGCAACAGGCTTGCCACTTCCTTGTCCAACGCTTGCAAGCCCGCCTTGATGTCCACCACCAAAACAACGGCCGCCGAGTCCTCGATCGCGGCTCCCACTTGATCGGCTGTGGCTAACATAATTTCATCGGACGATTTGGCACGATCCATCATCGCAAGACCACCCGTATCGACGACCTGAAACCTCTGGCCCAACCATTCCGCCCGCGCCATAAGGCGGTCGCGCGTGACGCCTTCTTCCGAATGCACAATCGCCAGCCTCCGCCGCACGAGGCGATTGAAGAGCGCAGACTTGCCTACGTTGGGACGACCCACGATGGCGACCACCCGTTCCACTGTTTCGGTTTCGTTCATGATCTACATTCCTTCCGTTGGGGGCGAGATACACAATGGGCCGGGCTTCATCAGCCCGGCCCCTCGCACATAGACTTTCGCCTGATTTAGTACTGGAAAAAGCTCTTTCCGATGAATTCGCGAATCACACTGGTGGGCGGCACACGATCCGTTGGAATCACCAAGAAGTTGGACAGGAATTGCTGCATGCGCACGGCTTCTGCGTATTCCGGCATGGACGGCTTGATTTCCGCCAAGAGAGGTTCCGCATACGGGCGCAAGACGGCCAACTCATAATCCAACGCCGAATTGAACGCCACATCCGCTTCCTTCTGGAACGGGAAAATCCACGTCTTCTCGCCTCGGCGTACCTTGGGCCACATCTGCAACGTCTTAATCGCACTATGGCTTCGGAAATTGTGGTCGCGAACCATACGGCGAATCAAACGGTTGTCGGTGGTCGAGATCCGGTTGTTGCTATCGATATTCAGTTGCGTCAGCGCACTGATATAAATGCGGAACTTGTGCTCCACCGGAATCGACGATGTGAGGCGCGGATTCAATCCGTGAATGCCTTCGAGCACCACCACATCATCCGGGCCAATGTGCATCATTTCGCCCTTCCACTCCCGCTGTCCGGTATGAAAATTGAAATAGGGCAATTCCAGCCGCTGGCCGGCATCCAGCTTCGCCAGTTGCTCATGAACCAAGTTCAGATCGAGCGCTTCGATGTGCTCGAAATCCACTTCGCCCTTTTCGTCCACCGGGGTCTTTTCTCGGCCCACAAAGTAGTTGTCCAGAGAAATCGGCTTGGCATTCATACCGCTGGCCTTCAGTTGCAAGGATAGACGCTTGGAGAACGTGGTCTTGCCCGACGAGGAGGGACCCGCAATCAGGATCCATTTCACCTGCCCGCGCTTTTGAACGATTTGTTCCGCAAGCAATGCAATCCGTTTTTCCTGATAGGCCTCGTTGACGTCGATGAAGTCATCGATCTTCCTCTTTGCGATGCGCTCATTCAGGTCGCCAACTGTTCGCACATGAACAATGCGTCCCCAATCTTTGTGCCCCTTGAACACATCAAAGATGTAGTGGGCGGGATCAAAAGGCGGAAACGAGTTAAGGTCCATGCGGTCGGGGCCCATCACAATGAATCCCTGCTGATAGGCGATCAACTTGTAGTTTCCCAACGCCGCCGCATTGTTGGCCAGTGGCTGATTTGCCAGATCCATGAACTCGCCGCACTTGTACACGCTCACCTTTGAACTGTTCTTGTAGCGCAACAAATTCAGCTTATCCTTCGCACCCGCCGCCTCAAAGTGGGCGATGGCTTCATCATACGTCACTTTGATTCGGTCAATGGGTATCTTTTCATCAAACAGTTTGCGCAACGCCGCATCCATCTTCTCGAGTTGAACCTTGGAAATGCCCGGCTCTTCTCCCAGTCGGAAACTGCAATACAGCCCCTTGGAAAGCGAATGCTCCACGGCAAAATCACACCCCGGAAAGAGCTCGTGCGCCGTCTTCGCCAACAAGAATGCAATCGTGTGGCGATACACCCGTTGCCCATACGAATCCCGATAGCCCAGAATGCGAACATGGCTGTCCGTTTCAATCCGGTATTCCACCGAAACGAACTCATTGTTCACCATCGCCCCCAAAACGGGGAAGTCGATACGTTCTGCCACCGCCGGATATTTTGCCAAAATTTGGCTCACCGGAATACCGGACTCTACTGCTTGTTCAGGCCCATGCTCGAACTTTACCTTAACCAATCGATTGGTCATGCTTTTCTCCTTATATTTGAATCGTTTATTTTAGCCGTGCAGACCATCCTGAGGCAAGTTATATTGCCACCCATGAGTGAAACATTTCAGACCACCCATGCCGATTATCTACGCGATGAATCCCGCCGCGTGGGTCGAGCGGATCGCATCACATTCCCCCGCACCGAGGCCGAGGTTCTCTCTGCCCTCGCCGAGGCCTGTTCTCAACGAATGCCCATCACCACACAAGGCGCTCGCACCGGTGTCACCGGTGGAGCCGTCCCCGAAGGTGGACTCATTCTGAACCTCTCGAACATGAGCCAAATTTTTCCGCCGGAAAATGGAACTCTGCGTGTGCAACCCGGCGCCACTCTGGCCGCTATACGCGCCGCCGTCCCCCCCGGCTTTTATTTTGCACCGGACCCCACTGAACCCTCTGCATCCATTGGTGGAATGATCTCCTGCAACTCTTCCGGCGCACTCTCTTTTCTACACGGCCCCACCCGTAACCATATTCTGGGTCTTCGCGTCGCCCTGCTCACGGGCGAAATTCTAGACTTACGCCGCGGCCGCGATAAAACCCAAGGATATTCATTTCAGCTTGGCGCCCTCTCCGGCACCCTCCCCCCCCTCCCCCGCCCCGCCGTCAAAAACGCCGCCGGATATTTCATCGATCCGGACATGGATATCGTGGACCTTTTTATCAGTGCGGAGGGAACCCTCGGCGTCGTGTTGGAGGCCACCTTGCGCCTATTGCCAGCCCCCGGCGCTGTGTGGGGCCTCATGGCCTTTCTACCTTCCACGGCGTCGGTTGTTGGCTATGTCAACAACCTGCGCCAAGCCCCGCGTAATGGCCCCGCACGCCTCGCCGCTCTGGAGTATTTTGATTCGTATTGCCTCGATTTCCTTCGCCTGCAATCCGACAAACTGGCCTCCAAGGATATTTCCGTTCCCACCCTCCCTCCCGGTTCCGCCTGCGTCTATGCCGAATGGCATGCCTCCAACATCGAAACTGCCGAGGCCGCCGTGATGGCCGCTGCAGAGCGCTTGCCGGATTTTGGCGGGGATATCGACGCCTCCATTCTGGCCGACAACCCCCACGACATGGAAAAGCTCAAACTCTTCCGCCACGCCGTTCCTGAAATGGTCAATTCATCCATTGATGAACGGCGCAAAATTCATCCCGGCCTCGTCAAACTCGGCACCGATATGTCCGTCCCCGACTCCCGATTGGCCGATGTTCTCGCCCTATACGAAACCGACCTGGCCACCTCTGGCCTTGAACACCTCACCTTTGGCCACATTGGCGCCAATCATCTCCACGTCAACATCCTGCCCCGCCACCCTGCAGATTACGATGCGGGCCGGGCACTCTATTCGCGCTGGGCCGCGCAAGTCATCGCTTGGGGCGGCAGTATTTCAGCGGAACACGGCATCGGCAAAATCAAACGCGACCTCTTTCGCCAAATGGCCGGCGAAGCCTCCCTCGCTCAAATGCGGGAGTTGAAGCGGCTGTTCGATCCCGAGTGGATCCTCAATCCCGGCACGTTGTTGGAGGCACCATGACCGATTCCCTTAATCGTCTCGAACGCTGGGAGAAAAAGCTCAAGTCTGTTTTTGATGAAATCAACGATGAACTCGAAAGCACCTACGGCAACAATAAGCGGTTTCGACGTCACCCCAATCGCCCCCCCACCGGCACCACCAGCAACCGCGAAGACGATGGTCTTTTTGATCTAGGCGCCGCCTTCACCGTAGGCATCGGCTCCCAACATGGTCCCGGCTATGTCGTTCAAGCTCGAATTGCCACGCTCGACAATGTGCCGCGCGACATTCAACAAAAGTTCGAGGCCGAAGTCATACGCCGATTGAAGGAAAAAATTCCCGCCGTCTTTCCCAATACCCAGCTCCACATCGACCGAGACGGACCCGTCTACAAAATCCACGGTGACCTCTCCCTCGGCGCACTGTAGGGCACGCTCCAAACGGGTTGCCATGATTCACGAATCGCGCATTCATCGGCTCAAAACCCATGCTCCACGCAGCGGGAAATACATCCTCTACTGGATGCAACAAGCCCAACGTGTCGAGTTCAACCACGCCTTGGAATTTGCCATTGAGCAGGCCCATGCCCTGCGCCTGCCGATCGTCGTTGGATTTGCCCTCTCCACCTTTCCTGAAGCCAATCGCCGACACTATCAATTCATGCTCGAGGGCCTGCGCGAAACAGAGCAACGATTGGCCCATCGCGGCATCGGCTTTTGCCTCCGACAAGGTGCGCCCGAAGACGTTATTCCCGAACTGGCCAAAAGCGCCTCACTACTCGTCGGCGACTTGGGAGTTCTTCGCGTACAACGCGAATGGCGAAAGGCGGTCGCACAACGAGTCGCCTGCCCATTCATCGTGGTGGAATCGGATGGGATCGTGCCCGTGGAAACCGCTTCGAACCACGAAGAATTTGCCGCACGCACCCTCCGGCCCAAAATCCATCGACTGCTTTCGGAATACCTAAAGCCAGTTCATCCTTGCAAAGTTTCCATCCCTTCCCTGAATCTGGTAAAAACGTCCTTGTCGGTAGAAGATCCGGCGTCCATTTGTCGCCAGCTCCAAGTGGATGAAAGCGTCATTCCATCCCCCAGCCTCACAGGAGGCTTCTCGGTGGCAAACAAACTTCTGGATCACTTCATTCAGCGTCGTCTGCCCGACTACGCCGAAAGCAACAGCGACCCCGTACTTAATGCCTGTTCTCACATGAGCGCCTATCTGCACTTTGGCCAAATTTCAGCCCTGGACATCGCCTTGCGCGTCTCTGCATCCGATGCCCCACAAGTGGCCATCGACGCCTTTCTGGAACAGCTCATCGTTCGTCGCGAGCTCAGCATGAATTCCGTTTGGTTCAATCCGGGCTATGACCGCTACGACACGCTTCCTCCTTGGGCGAGAAAAACTCTCGACGAACACCGCAAGGACAAACGCGAATACATCTACACCCGCCCGCAATGGGAATCCGGAGCCACCCACGATCCCTGCTGGAATGCCGCACAGGCCGAAATGGTAAAGAGCGGTCAAATGCACAATTATATGCGAATGTATTGGGGAAAAAAGTTGATTGAATGGAGCCGTTCCCCCGAAGAGGCATTTGAAATCGCCCTCTATCTCAACAACAAATACGAGATCGACGGACGTGACCCCAACGGATTTGTCGGCGTTGCGTGGTGTTTTGGCCGACACGACCGCGCTTGGACCGAGCGCCCTGTCTTTGGAAAAGTTCGCTACATGAACGCCAATGGCCTACACCGAAAGTTCGACATTCAAGCCTATGTTGAGCGATGGCTGGGTCCAGCTTCACAAAGCATATTCTGATCGCCATTCAACCACCGCCCCTTATCCCCCCCCCATGTATCAATCCGCCTGGGATATTGTTTTATAACGGAAGTTCCTTAACCACCCTACGGTTGATTGTAGCATAACCTAATGCC
>CAZYGH010000010.1:0-123163 GCA_964647595.1 uncultured Verrucomicrobiota bacterium | reverse complement strand
TTGGCGATTTTCCCCCGCCCTTCACAAAAACCTGCTCTTTACGCGATGATCAGGAACAACTTCTAGCCCCTTGCCTTTTCCCCCAACCGCATGCTAAGGTTTTTATCGCGTTTCCAACGGTGGAGGCGCATCCGGCGACTAACGGAAGCGGGTGAGATTCCCGCGCGGTCGCGCCGCTGTAAACGGTTCCGAAATTCCAGCAAGCCATTCCGCGTTTTGTTCACGGGAGAAGGCGGAAAAGTAGAAAAGCCGTAAGCCAGAAGACGAGCTGCCGGAACAATCATAACTCGAAGCCCTCGCAATTGGGGCGGAAAGGTGGCTGTTGTGCGGCGTTGTGTATTCCTGCTGGTGTTGTCCTTCTGTGCCTCCTCCTTCGCGGCGCAAACCGTCGTCTCGTTCGGATCTCTGTTTTCAGGCCCCGGCCAATTCATCAATGACTCCTCCGTCTCCCTCGAGGCCGCCACATTTCTGAACTCCAGTTATGAATCCTGGGGATATTTCTTCTGGGCAGGCTTCTCGTTTTCCACCGTCAGCAACACAATCGCCAACTCTTTCACCAACCAATACGCCGCTGCCCAATCCCTCCCACGAGCCTACGCTGTAGGCTATCACGACTATTATCAACAGATCGCCCCCGAAATCACCTTTGATCTCCCCGCCGCACCCAAGTCCATCCTCGTCAACAACACCACGTACACCGCCCTCACAATCCAAAACGGCGATGAATATGGCTTTTCCCAGCCCTTCGGCACGGGCGACACGTTCATCATGACTCTAATCGCGCGAGACATCGAAGGCACCAACGTCGCCACCACCAATCACTACCTCGCCGACTTCCGCGACGGCAAAACCTTCATCCAAACCAACTGGACCCAGCTCGATCTTTCTTGGATGCCCCCCACCGTCGTCTCCCTCTCCGCCACCCTCACCACCACCGATGTCGGTGCTTTGGGCCCTAACACCCCCACCTATGTCGCCCTCGCCGACCTCACCTACGCCTACGCCGGCGTGGATTCCGGCATCGCCTCCACCAACCCCGCCCTCTTCTGCTGGGCCAACGGCATCGCCTCCTGCACCAACGGTCCCAATGTTAGCAACCAGTTCCTCATCGTCACCAACGCCCTCGGCCCCGCCTTTTCCGGCGACAGCCAAAACGGCTCACTCTCCGTCAAAAGCCTCGGCGACAACGGCTCCATCACCCTCACCTTCCCCTGGCTGATCACCGACGGCCCCGGCCCCGATTTTGCCGTCTTTGAAAACGCCTTCTCCGAATCGTTCCTCGAATTGGCCTACGTGGAAGTCTCCTCCGACGGCGACCACTTCTTCCGCTTCCCCACCCACACCTTGGGCAAAGACCCCATCGACACCTACGCCCGCACCAACGCCACCGAATCCAACGCCTACGGCAATCTCGCCGGCAAACACCTCCAAGGCTTCGGCACCCCCTTCGACCTGCGCGAACTTGCCGGCACCCCCGGTCTCGATACCCGACGCGTCACCCACGTGCGCATAATCGACATACTCGGCGACGGTTCCAATCAGGACTCCTACGGCAACCCCATCTACGACCCCTCCCCCACCTGGGGTTCCGGCGGCTTCGACCTCGACGCCATTGGCGTCCTCAACGCCCGCATTGAAATCTCCACCGACCCGACCGCGCCCCTCCCCGACATCCCCGGCTACACCACGATTAAGCAATACACCCCTACCTTGTACCCCCACCCCACCCCCTGGACCAACGCCCTCCCCGAAACCAACACCCCCGGCTTCTTCCGCTATCTCCTCGTGAAATGACCCCCGCCCCCTCCAGTCCAAACCCACCCTTTTCCACACAATGGAAAAATGTTTCGCGATTTTTCCACACCATGGAAAAAATGTTTCCACACCATGGAAACTCTTGCAAAACGAACTCGGACGACACGGAGGTCGTCCCTCCAGTTTCAGAAATACGCGGTTTCGCTGGTTTTCTGGAGGGTCGGGCTCCGTCCCGACCGTTTGATCCTGAGTTCTGCAAGAGGCCCAACGGAAAACCTATTCGCCCGTGCGCTACGAGCCACGTTTGGCCCTCGTTTTACAAAACAGAACCCAAACTGTGCGACCCTCCAAAATGGCTCATGTTTTATAAAACTATATCCCAACCGTTTCGCCATCTAAAACAGCTACTGTTTTATAAAACTATATCCAAACCGACCCCCGCCGCCCCCAACCCAAAACGGCTCGTGTTTTATAAAACAGTAGCCACAATCGGTCGGCCCGGTTCCGCATTCCCTCCATTCTCTTCCTCCGGATTCAGCCTGATTGAACTAATCGTCGTCATCGCGGTCGGCGCCCTCTTGGCGGCGCTAACGGCGGGGGCGTGGTCTTCCGCTCGGGCAGCGGCAGCTTCGGCAACCTGCAAGTCCAACTTGCGTCAACTGGCAACAGCTAACTTTTCGTATGCGGTTGACCATCTTCGATTTGTGGCTGCTGCAGAAGATATCCAAGGAGGCTCGGCCAACTCCATTCGTTGGCACGGGGTTCGTTCGGGTGGCAAGTCGTTCGATGGCTCGGTGGGGCCGCTGGCTCCCTATCTGGGCGGAGGGGCCGCCAGTGCGTGGGTCCGCCGCTGTCCAGGTTTTCGCCCGGAAGCGGCGGGCTTCGAGGCGTCCTGCGGCGGCTATGGCTACAACGCTCTGGGTGTCGGGTCCGAGGTGTGCCTGCCGGGGGGGGGCGGCGGTACGGCGGTGGGTATGCGGCCCGGAGCCATCGCACATCCCGCACAAACGGTGATGTTTGCCGATGCCGCGTTCCTCAGCGGGGGCGGCGCCAAGGCCAAATTGATCGAATACTCCTTCGCTGAACCTCCCCGTTTTGCCGACGGTAGCGTACCCTGGCCGTCCATCCATTTCCGTCATCGGGGAAAGGCCAACGTGGCGTGGGCTGATGGTCATGTCTCCACCGAGACTCTGGCGCGCACAGATGGCCCATCCGCCTCCCATGCGCTAGGTTGGTTTGGACCGGATGACAACGAACTGTTTGACCCATTCTGATGCTCCACATTTAGGGTTGACGGCAGACGGTCTCTTACGATAGCTTGCACGCCGTTGATACAACTCCGGCTGTTCTGTGAGAGTGGGTTTTTCCCACTCTTTTGCGTATTGGGAGTTGTGGCGTGATTGGCTTTTCCCCCGCTTGGGGAGGAGGTTTGAAATATGAACAACGAATTGCTGGCTGTATTTGAATTCATGGAGCGGGAGCGCAAGCTGGACCGCGAAACTCTCGCCGAATTGGTGGAGTCTGCCTTGCAGGTGGCCGGCCGAAAAAGCATCGGCCGCGTCCGGGATCTGCGGGTGTCCATTAATCGCAAAACGTTGGAAATCAAAGCCTTCGCTAGTATTCAGGTGGTGGATTTCGTCCGCAATCGCGACGAGGAAATCTCCATCGGCGAAGCCCAAGCCAAGTATCCCGAGAAACAGCACCAATTGGGCGACCTGATCGAAATCGAAGTCACCCCTCGCAACTTCGGACGCATTGCCGCCCAAACCGCCAAGCAGGCCATCATTCAAAAATTGCGCATGGCAGAAAAAGATAAAGTCTATTCCGCCTATAAAGACCACTTGGGTGCCATCGTCACCGGCACCATTCGCCGCTTCGACCGTAGCGACATCGTCGTCGACCTTGGCGATGCCGAGGGCGTCATGCCCAACAAGGAGCGCGTCTCCAGCGAGGAATACCAGATCGGCGACCGTATCCGCTTCCTCCTTCTCCACCTCGAATCCATGTCCCAGGGCACGCAACTAACGTTGTCGCGCGCCAATCCCGAATTCATCAAGAAACTCTTTGAACTAGAAGTTTCCGAAATTGCCGATGGCACCGTCGAAATCAAAGGCATCGCCCGCGAAGCCGGCTTCCGCACCAAAATTGCCGTCCACTCGAACGACGACAAAGTTGACCCCGTGGGCGCCTGCGTGGGCCTGCGCGGGCAACGCGTCAAAAATATCGTTCGCGAGTTGTCGGGAGAGAAGGTCGACATCGTCAAGTGGAGCCCCGACATCAAAACATTTGTCACCAATTCTCTGGCGCCCGCCAAACTGTTGCGTCTGGAAATTGATGAGGCCGAAAGCACGGTTCACGTCATCGTCGAAGCCGACCAACTGTCGCTGGCCATCGGAAAGAAAGGCCAAAATGCCCGCCTGACCGCCAAGCTAACGAGCTGGAAGGTCGATATCCAAAAAGACGAAAACGATATCACCTTCGAAGAGCGAATCACCTTGGCCACCAATCAGTTGGCCGCAATCGAGGGCATCGGCCGCGAAAATGCAACCAAACTCGTCGGGGCCGGATTCCTCACCTTGGAAGGCATTTTGGCGGCGGATATTCAGGACTTGGTGGATGTCGATGGCTTTGATGCGGACATCGCCGAAAAGGTACGTTCCGCCGCCGATGGGGCGTTTGAACGCGAAAATGGAAAGGCTGCCGAGTGACCATGAGAATCTGCGATTTAGCCAAAGAATTAATGACCACCGGCAAGGAGCTGCTAGGGCTCCTGCAAACGCGTGGCTGTAGCGTGCGTAGCACCCAAGCGAACCTCACCCCCGAGCTGGAGCAATATCTGCGCGACGAAATCAAGCGCATCTACTATACGCCGGCGGCCCCTGCCCCCGTTGAGCCTCCACCGCCCCCACCACCTCAGCCGGTTGTGGAATCCACGCCGCCCCCCGTCGTTGCGCCAGTTGCGTTTCAACCTTCCGTACCCGCACCAGCTCCTGCTCCAGCCCCGGCAGCCCCTGCCGCCGCCGCCACGCCCGCCGCCGATGCCGCCCCGCAAGAGCCAACCGGCCCCAAAACGCTGGCTATCAAGGGCCATGTGGTCGTGAAGGAATTCGCCGAAATGCTCGGCGTGAAGCCCAACGTGCTCATCACCGAGCTGATGCGCCTGAACATCTTTGCCTCCATCGCCATGAAGATCGAATTCAAGACGGCCGAAAAGGTCGCCGAGAAATTCGGTTATGTACTCGAACACGAAAAGAAAGTCGCCCCCCCTCCCCAGCCCCCCAAACCCGAACCCAAGCCGGAAGGTGCGGCCGATGCCCAAGACGATCTGCTCCCCCGCCCCCCCGTCGTCACCTTCATGGGCCACGTCGACCACGGCAAAACCTCTCTGCTGGACTTCATCCGCAAGGCGCATGTCGCCGCCGGTGAAGATGGCGGCATCACGCAACATATCGGTGCCTATCAGGTCGAACACCAAGGTCGCCTCATCACATTTTTGGATACCCCCGGCCATGAAGCCTTCACCGCCATGCGGGCGCGCGGCGCCAATTTGACGGATATCGCCGTCATTGTCATTGCCGCCGATGACGGCATCATGCCGCAAACCAAGGAAGCCATTCAGCACGCACAGGCGGCCAAGGTTTCCATGATCATCGCCATCAATAAGTGTGATTTGCGTTCCGCCAATCCCGACCGCGTCAAACGGCAGCTCCAGCAAATGGGTCTGGCCCCCGAAGATTGGGGTGGAGATCTGATTTGTTGCGCCGTCAGCGCCAACACCGGCGCGGGCATGGATCACCTGCTCGAAATGATTCTGTTGCAAGCCGACGTTCTCGAATTGAAGGCCAATCCCCGCCGCAAGGCACAGGGATATGTCATCGAGTCGCGTCTCGAAGCCGGCATGGGCCCCACCGCCAACGTGCTGATCACCAACGGAACGCTTCAGCTCAACGATGCCATTGTCACCGGCTCTTCTTGGGGCCGCGTCAAGGCCATGATCAACGATCAGGGCAACAAGGTTCGCACCGCTGGCCCCTCCGCCGCCGTCAAACTTCTCGGCCTGACCAGTGTTCCCTCGCCCGGTAGCGAATTCCACGTCTATAAAAATGATCGCGAGGCTCGCCAAGTCGCCGAAGAACGTACCGCCGCCGAGCGCCTGCAAAGTCTGGCAGGATCGGCCGATCCTCAGGTTCCGCTGACCTTGGACGAATTGCTTCAGGAAAAGGCCGGTAGCGACAAGAGCACGCTCAACTTGATTCTCAAAACCGACGTACTCGGCTCGCTGGAAGCCATCCGCAACTCGCTGGAAAGCATCAAGAGCGAAAAAGTCGAGCTGGCCATCATCGGTACCGGCGCCGGCAACATTTCCGTCAACGATGTGTTGCTCGCCTCAGCCTCCAAGGCCATCATCCTCGGTTTCCACGTCGGCAAAGACAGCGGTACTGGTGCCGAAGCCAAGCGCAAAGGCGTCGAAATTCGCCTCTATTCCATCATTTATGAAATGTTGGACGATGTGAAGAACTTGATGACGGGCCTGCTGGACCCGATCCTCAAGGAACACATCAATGGTCACGCCACCGTTCGCCAAATCTTCGACATGGGCAAACGCGGCAAAGTGGCCGGTTGCATGTGCATGAAGGGCAAGGTCACGCTCAAAGGCCGCGCCCGCGTCAAGCGCAAGGACGAAGTACTCTACGAAGGAAAGATCCAAACCCTTCGCCGCTTCCAAAATGAAGCGTCCGAAGTTCGCGAAGGCCAAGAGTGCGGTATCGTACTCGATCGCTTCGCCAACTTTGTCGAAGGCGACATCATCGAATCCTACGAAATTGAAAAGGTTGCTCAGGAGCTTTGATCCGCAGTTCAACGTTCTCCCTAAAAACCCACTCTTCCTTCAGCCTATTCCCCCTTCAGCCTAATAGCCTACTCCCCCTCCCCATGAAAGCCGACCGAATCACCCGCGTCAACGAACTCATCCGCCGCGAGCTGGGCATCCAGCTCTACCGCGTGGTGAATCGGCCCGACTTCAACACGGCCGCCGTCACGTTCACACACGCGCTTACTTCGGTGGACCTTCGCAGTTGCCGCGTCTTGGTTTCCATTCTCGGTGAACTCCCAGAACAAGAGCGCATGCTCTCCATTCTGAAGCGTCACCGGGTCGATTTCCAAGAGGCCATTCACAAAAATATCGTTCTTCGCTACACGCCACACATTCATTTTGTTCTCGATCACTCGGTCGAGCAAGGTGACCACATTCTCCAAATTCTCAATCAAATGGAATCCTCTGGCGAAGTGAAGGTCGATCCAGAACCAATCGATGGCGAAGAACCGCCACCCCCCGTCGATCCTCTCGACTGAACCCCTCCATATGCCCAATCCCACGCTTCCCTCTCTCGGCCCCAACGACGGACTGTTGCTTGTAGACAAGCCCTCTGGACCCACCTCGCACGACATCGTCGCCAAACTTCGCTATCATTTTCAAATTCCAAAAGTCGGTCACGGCGGCACGTTGGACCCCATGGCCACAGGCTTGCTCGTCATTTTGCTGGGCAAAGGCACAAAGATTTCAGATCGCGTCATGGGCCACGACAAAACCTATGAGGGCACTCTTCGACTCGGCGTTGAAACCGACTCACAGGATGCCGATGGCCAGATTGTGAAGGAAGTCGATGCCTCCGCCATCACCGCAGAACAAGTGGCCGAACAAATGAACTTGCGCCGCAGCGACCAGATGCAAATGCCTCCCATGGTCTCCGCCATCAAAATCAAAGGCGTCCCCCTCTACAAGCTCGCCCGCAAAGGGGAAGTCGTTGAGCGCCAACCCAAACTCATCCATGTCTATCGCTTCGATCTTCTCGACTTCACTCCGCCCCACGCGCGTTTTGTTGTCGAATGTACCAAGGGAACCTATGTGCGCACCCTTGCCCACGACATTGGCCAAGCCCTTGGCGTGGGTGCCCACCTTTCCCAACTTCGCCGCACCAAAATCGGCAAGCTCGATGTGGCCAACGCCTCCACACTCGATGAACTGCTCGCCCTCTCTTCGCTGGAAGGCAAGATTCTTCCTCTTGCTGCCGCCCTCCCTCTCCTGATGTAGCCGTCCTTTCCCTTTCCTCTTGGGGTCGAAGGTGGTAGATTTCTCCAGTATGCAATCCGCATCGGTCAGTCCAAATTCCGACTCCCCCCACGTGCTGGCCATTGGCCAATTCGATGGTGTGCATCTCGGACATCAAGCCGTGTTCCGCGCGGCCGTGGAATCGGCCAAACGTCACAACGGAATTCCCGGATGCCTCACCTTCTCGCCGCATGTCGCTCAACTGCTGAATCCATCTAACGCCCCATTTTTGCTCGCCGATTCTGAGACCAACCAGACCCTCATCGCAACCTGTGGTATCCAACAAATCCACACGTTTCCCTTCACCCGTGAGCTCGCCGCCATGGGCGCAGAAGAATTTTTAATTCTCCTGAAAATGGAATTTCCAAATCTGGCTGAAATCGTCGTCGGCCAAAACTTCACCTTCGGAAAAAATCGCGGTGGAAATCGCGACACCTTACCCACGCTCGCCCGTCAGGTCGGCCTCCACGCTCAGATTGTTCCCCATGTCGAATTGGCCGGCGAGCCCATCTCGAGTTCACGAATTCGCGCCGCCATTCAAGCCGGCGAACTGCCCCTCGCCAAAACCATGCTCGGCCGCCCCTTTGCACTTTCCGGCTCCGTCGTACACGGACGCGCCGTGGGTCGCACCATGGGCTTTCCCACCGCCAACATTCGCCCCACGTTGCCCATCCGGCCCGCCCCCGGCATCTACGCGGCTCGACTGATTCTTCACGATGGCCCCCATCCCGGCGCGGCATTCGTGCCCAACCCAGCCGACCCTTCCCAAGCCCACTTCGGCAAAGTGGTCGAAATTCATATACCGGGACTATCCCGCAATCTCTATGATCTCACCGTCTCCGTTTCCTTCACCCGCCGCCTGCGCGGACACATGCCCTTCCCCGACGCCGCCACCGCCACCGCCCAAATCGCCCGCGACACCGCTGAAGCCTTGGCCGTCGACGCTCAGGAAAATTCATGAGCGCTCCCCATTGTAAAACCGAACTCCTCGCCCCCGCCGGTGAGCGCGCCTCCGCCTATGCCGCCTTTGCTTTTGGCGCGGATGCCATCTATACCGGACTTCCCCGTTTTTCTGCACGCGCCGAAGCCGTCAATCTCACGCCTCAAGAGATCGAAGAAATTGTGGCCTACGCCCACTCGCTTCCGCATCCTCGCCGAGTCTACGTCACGCTCAACACGCTCATTCGTGACGCCGAATTGCCCGATCTCGTCCACTCCCTTGCCCTCTGCTCGGAATGCAATGTCGATGCCATCATCGTGCAAGATTTCGGCGTGGCTCGCCTCGCGCGAAAACACTTTCCCTCTCTGCGCCTGCACGCTTCCACACAGATGGCCCTCCATAACCTCGAAGGAGTTCGCGCTGCATCTCAACTCGGATTCAAACGCATCACTCTCGCCCGCGAACTCACGATCGATGAAATTCGCGCCATCGCCAAGCAAGCCCCCGCCGAAGTCGAAGCCTTTCTGCACGGCGCACTGTGCTACTCCTATTCCGGCCTCTGCCTCTACTCTGCCCTCCTGCGCGACCGTTCCGGCAATCGCGGCTCCTGCGCCTATCCCTGCCGCGACGCCTTCTGCCCCTCCCGTGCGCCGGGTGCCGCCCCCATCCGTCCCGGCCTCGTCTTCTCCATGAAGGACCTCGCCGGCGGTGCTTCCATCCACGATCTCGCACAAGCCGGCGTCGCTTCGCTCAAGATCGAAGGCCGTAAAAAATCGCCCCTCTATGTCGCCGCCGCCGTGAACTATCACCGCAAGTTACTCGACCGAACATTCAAGGCCGGCGAACAAGAACAATGCGCCCACGATTTGCGCACCATTTTTTCGCGCCCGTGGACCGGCCTCTATTTGAAGTCTCGCGCCAACCGCGATGTCATCGATCCCGATACCACCGGTCACCGCGGAACCCCCGTGGGACGTGTTGAAAACGCCGGCCGCAACTTCATCCAATTCCGCACAGCCTTGCCACTCGAAGTTCACGATGGCCTTCAAATCGAACTGCCCGGCGAAACGCGCCCCTTCGGTTTTCCTGTCGAAGAAATTCTCCTCTCCAACGGGCAACGCGTCTTCGAAGCCCCCCGTGGAAGTACTGTGCAAGTTTCCCTCCCGCGCGAAGCTCCAAACATTCCCAACGGCACTGAACTTTTTCTCGCCTCTTCGCAGGGAGCAAAGCGACGCTATCGTTTTGAACTTCCCAATCCTCGCGACTTGCGCCGACACTTTCCCATCGACGTTCGCCTCCTTCTCTCCGAAATCCGTGCCGAAGCCACCGCCACCACCGTCGCAGACGGACACCCCCTTCAGGTCACCGCCACCCTCGCTGGACCCTTTTCCCCGGCGCGCAACCCCGACGCTATTCCCACCACTCTCAAAACAGCCTTTGCCAAATTGGGAGACACTCCCTTCGTGCTACGCGATTTTGCCTTGGATGGTCCCCCTCTTTTTATCCCAGTCTCCCAACTCAATACTCTCCGCCGCGATCTAGCCACCACCCTCGAACAAAACCTCCGCACCACCCGAATTCAGCAAACCGATTCTGTTCTGAATTCTCTCTCCATTCGTAATTCTCCATTCGTAATTCATCATTCAGCAGAAACATACCCGTTTCTGCTGAAAACCGACCAACCCTCCGCCCTCCTCGCCGCCTTTCCCGATGGCGAACTTCCTCGCATCACCGAGCTCATCCTTGAACTCGGCCGCGAATCCATTGAACAAATCGAAGCCGTTATCTCCAAGCTTTCCTCTCGCATCCCCATTCGCTTTTCCCTACCCATGATCACCCGCGCTTGGGATCGCGAACCGTTGGCCGCTCAAGTTCGCCATTTCTTGGATGCCGGCCACCGCCGCTGGGAAGCCTCCAATCTTTCTGCACTCGAATTCATCCCCCGCGCTCCGGATCTCGATCTTTCTGCCGACTGGCCTCTGTACACGCTCAATTCCGCCGCCATCACCGAGTTGTCCGAGCGTGGGTTCTCTCGATTCACCGCCTCCCCCGAAGATACCATTGAAAACATTTCCATCTTGGCCAAACGCCATCCCCATTCATGCGTTTGGATCATTCATCGCGATCCTCCCCTCTTCATTTCAGAATCCTGTCCACACGCCGCACGCCTCGGACGATGTCCCGGTCCGACAAACTGCGACTTCACCGAGCAATCGTTCACCTCCAAAGCTGGCGAAGCCGTCAAAACCATCAACCGCAACTGCCGCTTCTATACACTTCTGGAGAAGCCAATCCTCCTTCCCATCCCTCACGGACTCCCCCTCATACCCCGCGCAGATTTTCTCTACCGCATCTGGACTCCCGATGCCCTCCGCCGCGCACTGACCCCTCTATTTTGACCGCCCTCCTCAAATCGGGCGGACCACCGTGGCATGGACCTCCGGTCCGTGCTTTCTGGCAGGCACGCAGCAGAGCTACGTGCCACGGGTGATGTATTTGCCCTGCATCGCCCCTCCTGCGCCCTTGCCAAGTGCGCCCCGACACGTCATCCTCTCCATCATCAACAGGAACGAGGTGCTCCCATGATCAAAAATATCCTCTTTGGCGTCGATGGATCCTCCTTTGGCGAGGTCGCTCGCGATTATGCCATTGACTTGGCCTTGCGTCTCGATGCCCGCCTCGAAGCCATCCATGTGGTCGATTCCCGCATGCTGGAACTTCCCCTTGTCGCACCACAAGCCGGATGCGTCACATGGAATCCCAGCGCCTTCAAC
Source organism: uncultured Verrucomicrobiota bacterium (assembly GCA_964647595.1). Classification (GTDB taxonomy): domain Bacteria; phylum Verrucomicrobiota; class Kiritimatiellia; order CAIQIC01; family Lenti-01; genus Lenti-01. Next base: position 111,585 of record CAZYGH010000010.1, on the reverse strand, counting down.
GGCCTGCAAGAAGCCTTGCGCTCGCGCGGAGAAACTCTTCTGAAAGAAACCACCGCACACGGTGAAAAAGTCGGCATCCCCATTGTCACCGCCCTAGAATTCGGCCACCCTGCTCAAGTGTTCTGCGAAATTCAAGCCCGCACCGAGCTGGTCGTCCTTGGCCGACAAGGTGAACACTCCAAAAACGCCCCCGATCTCACCGGCTCCACTATGGAACGCTTCATCCGTCGCGCCAGCCGCCCCTGCCTTATCACACCCGCCACATTTCATCCCATCCAAAAAATCCTCGCTTGCGTGGATGGATCCCCCTCTGCCTCACGCGCCCTTCATGTTTCAGCCGAACTCGCCAACGCCCTTCATCTTCCACTCGTCATTCTTTCCGTGGCCGAACGTGAGGGCGACCTCTCGCTGGCACAAAAAAACGTTCTTGAAGCCCACAGCTTGGCCCGCGCCCACGACTGCGCCGCCGCCGCCATCACCGCCGTTGGCGCACCCGCCACCCGCATCCTCGAAAAAGCCGACGAAATCGGGTGCAACCTCATCGTACTCGGCTCCCACGGCCACGGCTGGATCTATGATCGCCTCATCGGCAGCGCCGCCGCCCACGTCGTATCCCGCGGCCAAACCCCCGTCATGCTCGTTCGCTGACATTTTCCTCCCCCCCATCCATCCGCCCCCTCCACCCATTTCGGCCCGTGTTTTATAAAACTATATCCCTTTGGATCCACCGCCCACCAACTCTTTTTTTCATCCGCCCCCAATTTCGGCTCTAGTTTTATAAAACTATATCCCTTTTTCACGCCCTCCCCACCAAAAACTTCCGAAAAAGGTTTGCGTGCCGACTTCAGCCGCTATAATGCGCCCAACATTTTCAAAAAGGATTCACCCATGCCCACTCCCATCATCGCCATCGCCAACCAAAAAGGCGGCGTCGGCAAAACCACCACCGCCGTCAATCTGGTTGCCTGCCTCGCCGAGCGCCGCAAAAAGGTTTTGCTCATCGACCTCGACCCGCAAGCCAACGCCACCAGCGGCCTCGGCGTCGCCAAAACGGCCGGCGCGAGCATCTATGACATTCTCCTCAGCGACAAACCCCTCACCGACATCATCCAAAAAACCTCCACGGATCGCCTCGATCTCGTCGCCTCCGAAGTGGATCTCGCCGGCGCCGAAATCGATGTCGCCCGCGCCGATCACTATCTCCAGCGCCTGACCATGGCCCTCGAGCCCCTCGCCGCCCAAGAAATCTACGACTTCATTCTGATCGATTGCCCCCCCTCCCTCGGCATCCTCACCATGAATGCCCTCTGCGCGGCCGATGGCCTCCTGATTCCCATGCAATGCGAGTATTACGCGCTCGAAGGCATCAGCACCATCCTCAACACCGTTGAAAAACTTCACAACTCCGGTGCCGCCCCCCGCCTCGCCGTCGAAGGGATCGTGATGACCATGTACGACATGCGCACCAACCTTTCCCAACAAGTCGTCGGCGAAATCCGCACCCACTTCCCCGACAAAATCTACGAGTCTCTCATCCCCCGCTCCGTACGCCTCGCCGAAGCCCCCTCCCACGGCCTCCCTATCATCGCCTACGACCCCAACTGCACCGGCGCCGCCGCCTATCGCCAGCTCGCCCGCGAATTTCTCAAGCGCCGCAAATCCGCCGACGCCCCCCCCGCCTCCGAAGGCTCCCCCTCTTGACCGCTTCCTCGATGATTGGAAATTGGACATTGAATATTGGATATTGAGCATTCTGTCCTAAACGACTCCATGTCTTCCTCCCAACAATTCCGCGTCTGCGTCCTCGCCTCCGGCAGTAGTGGCAACTGCATCTATGTGGAAAGCCCTCAAACGGCCCTCCTCATCGATGCCGGCATTTCCGCCCGCGAAACCCTTCGCCGCATGGAACTCGCCACACTCGATCCCGCCAAACTCGCCGCCATCTGCATCAGCCACGAACACACCGACCACACCACCGGCATCGTCCAGCTTCACAAAAAATTGGGCATGAAACTCTTCGCTAACAGCGACACCGCACGCGCCGTCCGCGGGGCCGAAAACCTCCCGTGGAATCTCTTCGCCGATGGCAACCCCTTCACCATCGGCGACATTGAAATCCTCCCCTTCCCCCTTCCTCACGACGCCTACGCGCCCGTCGGTTTTGTCCTCACCTGCGGCCCCGCCCGCCTCGGAATCGCCACCGACCTCGGCATCCCCACCCAGCTCGCCCGCGAACGCCTACGCGGTTGCCAGCTCCTCATTCTCGAAGCCAATCACGACGAAGTTCTCGTGAAAAATTCCCACCGCCCCTGGTCCCTCAAACAGCGAATCCTCGGACGCCAAGGCCACCTCTCCAACGAAACCGCCGCCGCACTCCTCGCCGACATCGCCGGCGATACCCTCCAACAAGTCTTCCTCGCCCATCTCAGCCGCGAATGCAACAATCTTGATCTGGCCCTCCACACCGTCCGCCGCCACCTCGCCTCCTCCGGCCTCTCCCACATCCGCGTCCTCCCCACCCACCCCGACAAACCCTCCGAATTCGCCCACTGCTGACCCGAGCCAAACTACGAATCACACGAATTTCGCGAATGAAAACGGAGATCATCTTTAAAGAAGAAAGCTATCAAATCATCGGGGCTTGCTTTGAAGTGTATAACCACATGGGCCCCGGTTTTTTGGAGGCGGTCTATCAAGAATGTCTACTCAAGGAATTTTCTGCCCAAGGCATTTCCTTCGTTGCACAGCCCCGCTTGCATCTGCAATACAAGTCCGCCCCTTTGAAGCAAGAGTATCAGCCCGACTTTATCTGCTTCGAACACATCCTTCTGGAAATCAAGTCCGTCACCAATCTGACAGACGAACATCGAGCCCAAATCATTAATTATCTCAAGGCCACCGGCCATCCTCTCGCCTTATTAGTTAATTTCGGACATCATCCTAAATTGGAATATGAACGTTTTCTGGTCCCTCCTCATTCGTATCATTCGAGTCATTCGTAGTTAAAGGTTCCAAGGCTGTTATGCAAACCATCCAACAACTCCTCTCCTCCCTCATCCGCTCCGCCTTCGCCGCCGCCTTCCCCGGCGCCGACCTCTCCGCGCTGCCCCTCGACGCCCTCCCCGCCGGCGATGAATCCTTCGGCGACTACCAATGCAACGGCGCCATGGCCGCCGCCAAAATTCTCCGCCTCCCCCCCCGCGCCATCGCCGAAAAAGTCCTCGCCCAACTCCCCACCGACGCCCTCCTCGCCAAAGCCGAAATCGCCGGCCCCGGCTTCATCAACCTCACCCTCTCCGACACCGCCCTCGCCCGCCACCTCGAAGCCGCACAAGCCGACGCGCTTCTCGGCCTCCCCCAGCCCGGCGCCGGCAAAACCCTCCTCGTCGACTACTCCTCCCCCAACGTCGCCAAGCCCATGCACATCGCCCACATCCGCTCCACCGTCATCGGCGACGCCCTCAAGCGCATCCACCGCGCCCTCGGCTACACCGTTCTCGGCGACAACCACCTCGGCGACTGGGGCACCCAATTCGGCATCCTCATCATGGGCTACCGCGCCTTCGTCGACCCCGCCGCCCTCGAAGCCTCCCCCGTCGATGAACTCCAACGCGTCTACATCCTCTCCCACCAAAAATGCGAAGAAGACCCCGCTTGGAAAGATCAAGCCCGCGCCGAGCTCGTCAAACTCCAGGCCGGCGACCCCGACAACCTCGCCCTCTGGCAAAAATTCATCGATCTCTCCATGATCGAATTCAACCGCATCTACTCCCGCCTTGGCGTCACCTTCGAACTCGTCCGCGGCGAATCCTTCTACAACAACGCCCTCCCCGGCGTCGTCGAAAAACTCCAAGCCCTTGGCCTCGTCCGCGAAAGCGAAGGCGCCCTCGTCGCCTTCCTCGACGACGAAAAACTACCCCCCTGCATCGTCAAGAAATCCGACGGCGGATTCAACTACGCCACCACCGACATCGCCACCGTCTTCTCCCGCGAAACCGAATTCCATCCCGACGCCATCCTCTACGTCACCGATGAACGCCAGCAGCTCCACTTCCGCCAATTCTTCGCCCTCGCCAAAAAAGCCGGCGCCACCACCCCCCTCCGCCACATTTGGTTTGGCCTCATGCGCCTCCCCGAAGGCCTCCTCTCCACCCGCAAAGGCACCGCCATCAAACTCGACCTCCTCCTCGACGAAGCCGAAAAGCGCGCCCTCGAACTCGTCCAAAAAGCCTCCCCCACCATGCCCCCCGACCAGCAACTCGCCGTCGCCCGCGCCGTCGGCATCGGCGCCGTCAAATACGCCGACCTCTCCCAAAACCCCCAATCCGCCGTCTCCTTCACCTGGGAAAAAGCCCTCGCCATGGACGGAAACTCCGCCCCCTACCTCCAATACGCCTACGCCCGCATCGCCTCCGTCCTCGACAAACACAAAGAACGCTTCCCCGACTGCGACTACGCCCGCGAGCCCATCGCCCTCGATTCCCCATTCGCCCGCCGCCTCGCCATCCGCCTCGCCCGCTACCCCAACGCCGTCCTCGACGCCGCCACCCAGGAAAAACCCTCCCTCCTCGCCGACGCCCTCTACGACCTCTCCCAAGCCTACTCCTCCTTCTACCAAAACGTCCCCTTCCTCAAAGCCGAGCCCGGCCTCCGCGAAAGCCGCATCCGCCTCTGCGACCTCGCCGCCAAAATCCTCCGCCACGGACTCTCCCTCCTCGGCATCGACACCCCCGAGCGCATATGAGCCACCCCCTCCCCCCCGTCTTTCAGGTAGGGACGCCTCTACGAGGCGTCCGCTCTTCCTCCCCAACAACCCGGACGGCTCATAGAGCCGTCCCTACCCTTACGAACCAAAAAGTTTTCCACACTGTGGAAACATTTCTTCCATTGTGTGGAAAAATCGAGAAACATTTTTCCATACTGTGGAAAACTTACTTTTTCCTGCTCACCTTCCCACGCGGTCGGGACGGAGCCCGACCCTCCAAAATTGGAGGGACGACCTCCGTGTCGTCCTGGTTTGTTCTGCAAGCCGCTCTAATCCTCTTCGCCCTCCACCTCGCCCCCTCCGCGTTTGCCGACACCCCCCCCGGCTTTTATGTCGCCAACTGGAACGTCGAAAATCTCTTCGACACCCTTGACGATCCCGACAATCCCTACGACGACGAATTCCTTCCCAACAACCCCACCACCCGCTGGACCCGCGTCCGCTACGAAACCAAACTCAACAACCTCGCCCAAGTCATTCGCGGCATGAACAACACCAGCGGCCCCGACCTCCTCGGCCTGCAAGAAGTGGAAAATGATGACGTCGTCCGCGACCTCGTCGAAAAGCTCAAACCCACCCCCTACGGAATCGTCCACGTCGACTCCCCCGATCCACGCGGCATCGATACCGCGCTCCTTTTTAATCGCCATCGCTTTTCCCTGTTGGAATTCCACGCCAACAAAGTGTCCCTCCAAGAATCCCGCACCACGCGCGATATTCTCCACGCCGTTTTTGAAGACCGCGACGGCAAAAAAATTCACGCCTTCGTCAACCATTGGCCCTCTCGCGGCGGCGGCATTGAGATCTCCGAGCCTAATCGATTTGCCGCCGCGCGAACCCTCTCCAAAGCCATCGCCCGCGTCTTCCAACGCGAGCCCCAAGCCCACATCGTCGTCCTCGGCGATTTCAACGACGAACCCACCAGCCAATCCATCCGCGTCGTGCTGAATGTCGCCCCCTATCCCTCCCGAACCGGCTACATTCCCACACGCCTCTATAACTTATCTTCCCCCACCTCCGCCAAAGGCTGGGGCAGCTTTTTCCACGCCTTCGGCGGCAACATCGAATGGCGTATGTACGACCAAATCATCGTCTCCGGCGCCCTCCTCCAAAACGCCCGCATGGAGCAAGACCTCTTCTGGGTCACCAAACCCGATTACATGCTCAAAGAAAAAGGCCGCGAAAAAGGCTCCCCCGTTCCCACCTTTGAAAATCAAGAATACTACCTCGGCGGCTATAGCGACCACTTCCCCGTCGGCGCCCGCTTCATCTATCTGAACTCAACCCCACAACCCCGCCCCGACGACCCCATCCGCTGGTAAGCCCCACCCCTTCATAAGTTCCAATTCCAGATTCAAAATATTTTCACCACAGAGATTCTTCCCCTGTTTTCCTGTGTTTCCTGCTTTCCTGCTAAATTTTTCTCTTTTTCATGCCTTCATGAGTTCCGATTCATTTCAGATTCAGAATTTTTAGCCACAGAGAGCATAGAGATTCTTCCCCTGTTTTCCTGTGTTTCCTGTTTTCCTGCTAAATCTATTTCTTTTTAATGCCTTCATAAGTTCCGATTCATTTCAGATTCAGAATTTTTAGCCACAGAGAGCACAGAGATTCTTCCCCTGTTTTCCTGTGTTTCCTGCTTTCCTGCTAAATGTTTCTCTTTTTCATGCCTTCATGAGTTCCGATTCAGATTCGGATTCAGAATTTTTCACCACAGAGTGCACAGAGATTCTTCCTCTGTTTTCCTGTGTTTCCTGCTTTCCTGCTAAATGTTTCTCTTTTTCATGCCTTCATGAGTTCCGATTCCATTCCGTTTCAGAATTTTTTCACCACAGAGAACACAGAGGTCCACAGAGATTCCCCCCCTGTTTTCCTGTGTTTCCTGTTTTCCTGCTAAATTTTTCTCTTTTTCATGCCTTCATGAGTTCCGATTCATTTCAGATTCAGAATTTTTCACCACAGATGTCCACAGAGATTCTTTCCCTGTTTTCCTGTGTTTCCTGTTTTCCTGCTAATCCTTCCCCCTCCCCTTCATGAGTTCCTCAAAAGATCCAATTCAGCGATGTCGTCGTCAGCAAGTCGTTGCTCACTTTTCCTTCCGCAGGACGATTGTCATACCGATCCTCCACCGTGAAGCGCAAACTGAGATTCGAGATCAAGATCGTTTCCAATCCCACTTCGGAATTCACAAAATACACACCGGAATCTTGGAGATTCTGAACGAATTCAACCGATTCCCACACCTGCAAACTATCCGTGACCAAAAATTCCAGATATTGCGCCGCACGCCCCGCAAGAAAGCCCTCCTCCTCGCCACCCTTTTTTTCCGCCACATAGCCCGGACCGATCTCCGCATTCAACACCGTTCGGTCCGTCCACACAAAATGCCGACCCAGCGATAAGCTCCCCCTCACGCGATAGGCCAAATCCGCAAGCTGGTCGTGCCGTGCATTTCCTTCCAACGCCGCATACATCCGCTCCGAAAGCTGCCGTTGCGCCTTCGCCTCCGCATCGACACTTTCGGCATCCGTCTCGCCATCGCTTTCCCCATAGCGACCCGACGCTTTCAGAAAATATGATGTTTTCTCCGTCTCTTTCGAACCGCTCAGCGCCGCATTGTATCGCAACGTGTCGCTATTTCCCCGCGACGTGTTCATTCCAATCTCGATATTCCGGCGCCAAGAGTCGTTTGCTTTTTCTGTCGCTTTCTTCCCCTTCACCTGATGCACACGCCCCGAAACGCCATAGCGCGAACTGCCCGCACCTTGAAATGCCTCGCCCATGTCGGAACCGCGATAGATCGGTGTTGTCTTGGCCGGCTTGGACGGCACCACCACCACAGGAGGAATCTCATTCGTGGGCGTTTCCACCACCGGCGGCACCTCATTCGTCACGACGGGACTCTCGTCGGGCAACACCGGCTCCTCAATCACCACCGGCTCCACCACCGGAACGCTTTCCTCTTGAGCAAAGCCCGCCCCCGACAAACTCCACGACACCAGCCCCAGCACCACAATTTTCTTGTTCCAATTTTTCATGGCCCGGCAGGCTACGCACACCCACCCCCCGCGTCAACCCCCGAACCGTTGAATATTGAACCGTGAAGCTCTTCTCCTATGGATGCACCGCCTCATCATACGGATTGGTCAATGCATTAAATTCATTCGTATTGCTAAACGTGTCCCCATCCAGATCCTCACCCGGCGCCGTCCCCGGATCGCCCGGCGTAACATTGTATTTCAACAAAAACGCATCGTATCCCGACGGCACCACATAAGGAGCAATGACGATGTTGTCCACGTTGGCGCGATCATCCTCTCCGGTACTCGGCGACCACAATCGAAAATACACAGGTACCTTCACGTTCACATCGACATATCGCGAAATCAAAACCGTTGAGTCACCCGTATTAAATGTGTCCAGCGTGACCCAATCTGAATTCAAATTGGTGCTGATTTGAATGGAAATCTGAGGCACCCGGTTCGTGTTGTCACTTCCATACGTCGCATACCATAGTGATATGCTCTCTATCCCGGAAGCAAACGGCGTCAAACTACACAATTTCACCGGATTTTGCGCATCGTTGGATCGAATACGCAACGCCCGAGTCCCGAATTTCTTATCGCCGGCCTCAATACTGGTCGCCCCACTCACAATCCATTGTCGCCCGCTTAGCGTGTTGGTCACCGTGGTATAATCACTTTTTCCGGTGGCATCCTCAAACGTGACAACCACCGATCCCGGCGGCGGTTCGGGAATGTATTCTGAAATCGTGAATGCGACCGTACCCGTTGTCGATCCAAAAACGTTGGTAGCCACCACGGTGAGGGTGTAGTTGGAAGGTCCATCCGCTTGTTGCGTTATAAAGGTAAAATTGGTCCCCATCAACGTGGCGGACCCCAGATAGTTGCTGGGCAACAGCGTCCAACTCGCAATTCCGCTCCCCGCTGGCGTCACCGCGATTCCCACTTTCTGCGTTTGCGTCGCCATGATTCCGTATGGTCCTGCCGGATTAAATGTAATAACAGGCACCGGAGCCACATAAGGAGTCACCGCAATGGATGTCGTTCCCGTGGTGTTCCCAACCGTATTTGTAGCAACCACTTTCAGACTAAATGTCTTGCCGCTGTCTCCCGATGCCGGCGTAAATGAAAAAAGGCCTCCCGTCAAACTTGCCGCCCCCGAATAGGTCGGCGTCAGGCTCCAGCCCGACATGCCGCTTCCTGGAGGCGACACAGAAACCGCCAGTTCCAGCAGATTGCTTACGGGTATGCTTTGGTTTCCGGACGGATTGAACGAAACGACAGGAAGCACCGGACCCGCCGTTCCGACCGTTCCTGAAAAAATCAGAACATCCGCATTTTGTCCAAAGACACCCCAGGCCGTGGTGGCCGTTCCTCCCAGCCATGCGTAGAGGCGGAACCAAATTCTCCCCGTTGCACTTTGCAACGCAGGAACAGCAGTAAGCGTGACGGACTTTTCCGAATAGCTTGTGGTATTGCTTCCTTCCGGGGTCAGCCACGTAAAATTGACCCCATCCGTGCTGTAGGCCCACTGAGCCCACAAAGGCCCTGAATTTGCTCGGCGGAAACGATAGGCAACCGAGTCGTACGATATGGAATAGCCTGATTGGGCCTGAATGCTGGTTTGCCAATAATGCCCAGCCGTCTTCGCCGCATTTGAATCCGCCGCAGTATATCCAGCCGCCGCGAAGGTGTTTTGGGCGGCCCCGCTTCCCGTCAGCAAGAGGTTGGCACTCGCCGTCAAATTACTGACCGTCGCATTGGCGTGGTAACTGGTTGGTGCAAATGTTCCTGCCATCACTACCGCCCCTGCGGAATTCCATCTGGCAATCTCCACCCCATGCGCCGCCCCCATCCAACCCACGACCCATGTCGCCATGATCCCCAAACTCAACGCCTTTTTCATTCTCGTCATGGCCGTGCTCCCGGTGCTGTTTTCATCTTCTCCAACATACTCGTTCCCCACCCTTCGGGCCAGCTGATTTTCTCGAAACGCCTCTAACGGATGCTTCGTCCCCTCACCATCACCGATTTTATCCCCCCCCTTGTCAGCCCCCAAAAAAAGCGGTATATTTCTCATGGGTTCGATCGATATTTTCAACCCAGTATTCGAGGTCCTTTTATGACGAACAAAGCCGGAATCTTCGGAATAGGCTTGGCTGTGATTTTGTTATCCGCACACGCCAATGCTCAAACCTATGCCTCCATGGCGGTTCCCGGTAGCCACAACGGGTGGGCTACAACCCCCTCCATGACCTACAGCGCCCCCTACTGGATCGGCACCCAAACCCTTTCCTCTGCCAGCGGCGAGTTCAAATTCACCGCCAACAACTCGTGGACCACCAACTGGGGCGGCGAGGCTTCCATTTCCCGTGTCCCCGCCTCCGCTTCCGCTTCACATCCTTCAGACATAAATCTTCGGTACAGCAATTTAACGCCAGGCACCTATCGTTTCACCTTCAACCCATCCACCCTCGAATTTCTCATCGAATGGGCTGGGGCTTCCCCTCTTCCCGTTCCCGCCATTTCCTCCTTGGCCATGGTCGGCGATTTTAATAGCTGGACATCCGTACCCAACAGCGTCCTTACCAATCACCCCGGCAACACCAATCTGTGGAGCCGTTCCATTACACTGGAAACTCCCACTTCTTTCATGTTCCGTAGAAATGGGACGGACGACTGGGGGGCAGCCGCTCCACTCTCTCTAGCCCCGCCTGTATCCAACGCCTACGCCTGCGGGAGCGCCAACTTTACGCTAACCCAATTCAACCCTGGCAATTTTCTGGTCCTCTTCAACGCCAGCAACACATCCTTTTCCATCACCCAAACCAGCACCACGGACGTCGTCAATGCCGTCACCGTTTTGGGTAGCTTCGTGGGCACCAATAATCCCCCCCCCAACATGGTGAGGCTCGGCAATACGCTATGGGAATCCACCCACGATTTCACGAACCGAGGAAATGTCACCCTTCGCTTCTCGGTAAACAACGGGGCTCGGACGTGGGGTGCCACCAACGCAACGCCCCTTCCCCTCCCTGCTTCCGGAATACTGGCCACAGGTCTGACCACCTTTGCCACCGTGTCGGGTGTGACCAACGGGCGCTATCGCATCACCTTCGACCATGTCACCGGCGCTTTTTCCATCCAGCAACTGTATACGGTCGCCTCGGGAATCAATCTGATCAAAAATTCAGGCTTTGAAACAACCGTCAATGGCTACGCTGACCAATGGAATGGCTACCAGTCTTGGACCAAAACACCTCAAGACGGAGTTCCTCCTCATTCCGGCCAACAATCCGGTGCCATCCACCCGAAACTGTTCAGCGACTGGACGGATTATGCCTCCTATTCTCAAACTGTAAGCGTCGATACGGGCAGAACCTATCGCGCCTCTGCTTGGATTCGCATCACTTCGGGCTGGACTGCTTCAACCATGCAATTAAAAGTGGAGTGGAGAAATCAATCGCAGGAACCCCTCGGTGGCGATGCCATCGTCACGTTCACTCCGGATTCTGCATGGCGATATTTCTCTGTCCTTGGCACACCTCCCGCAGGAACAAAATTCGCCCATATCGTCGTTCTTTGTTCCGGCTCCGGAACCACCGGCTATATGTGCGTGGATGATGTCGAAATGATTCAAATTCCTCCTCGGACGCAGAATTTCGACTCTTGGGGAACCTATTCTTCCATGGGTCAGGTCGACGCACCGGATGGATGGACGACTACCAGCGGGATGACCGTCTACAATGTACCTCCCGGACGTCCCCCTGCAGGTGTCTTTATCTCCCAATATGTTGAAGGCACTGGAAATAATAAAGCCATCGAAATTTACAACGGCACCCTCTCCAATCTGGACCTCTCCGCTGGGCCATATGTTCTTCAGCAATACGATAACGGTGCCACAACACCCTCTGCCACCATTGCCCTTTCTTCTGTGGTAAGCCCAGGGTCCTGCCTTGTCGTTGCTCGTCCATCCATCCCTTCCGGCTATGCCCCGGATCCCGCCATCCAGAATGTCCCGACCTTGCAAACCAACAAGCTCCTCACGTTCAATGGAGATGATGTCATCGTCTTGCGCAAGGGAACCAACATTGTCGACCGCATAGGTCAGGTCAGCACCAATGCCGTGGGCTCCATTTGGAGTCGAACCACCACGGACCGCACCCTTACCCGTAACCAAACCATTTTCACCGGTACACTCACCTCGGTCACAACTCCTTTTTCCCAAGAAGAGTGGACGTCTTCCTCCAAGGATTCGTTCGGTGGTCTTGGAACCCACTCCATTTCCTACATTGATCCCAGCGAACCCTATACCCCGGCCGGTTTTAGCTTGCTCCTCAACACCAATGCCACCCTGATGAGCGGCGAACTTTCCGGTGGCATCGGCGATATTACCTTCTGGTATCGCACGGAATCCATGGCTCCACTCATCAACCTCTCTATCGAAAGTAGCGTCTCGGCAGATGGCCCATGGACAACCAACGGAACCCTTTCTGCCATGGCCACGACCAACTTCCATTACGCCGTGTTTTCCGTCAATAGCCCCGGTGCCCGATTCGCCCGCTTCCGCGATATCAACAGCGGAACGAACCGATTCCGTCTCGACGAAATCATCCTAAGCCCCTACTCAACCGCTCCCCGCTTGGAAACCTTCTCGGCGTGGACGCTCCCCGCCTATGAATTTCCCGGCACATATTCTCAAATGGGTTGGACTCTTGCAGATGCATCGATAACCACCAATGGAACTTCCCGTGTCGCGCTTCTCTCTCAGCCAAGCAGTACCATCTCCTCGCCCCCCTATGGCGATGGCGTCGGCGAGGTCGTCTTTTGGGCTTCCCCCGCCGCCAGCAATACCACCGCCTATCTCAACCTTCAATCCAGCGTGGATGGCGGCACCACGTGGGTCACCCAAAACAATTTCAAGATCACCTCGGCATCCAATAACATCTTCTGGCTTTATCTCACCAACAACCCCTCCCAAATTCGAATCGGGTTCAACCCCGCCTACTCCCCTGTCGAGGTTCTCTTGGATGACATTGAAGTCCGCCTTCCCGCTCTCTACCTCAATCAGGATTTTAATGCCTGGCCCACCAAACCTTCCTATTCAGGGGGCATTTCATCCTTTCAGGGTTGGACGGTCAACGATTGCATGGTGGATGCGCAAGACGCCTACGATGGCAATGTGGCCCGCCTCAGTACAACCTATGCTAGTGCGTGGATTCAAAGCCCCTATCTGCCCGATGGGGTCGGCTCTATCCGCTTTCAACTCAACAAAGCCACGACCACAGTCAATCCGGTCATTTCAGTTGAAGTTTCCTCGAACGCCATTTCATGGACACCGATTGCCACCGTGACATCAACCGTCCCTGGCTATACAGCGCATTCCTTCTTTTATTCCGATACATCGAACCACTATGTCCGCTTCCGACACTCCGCCGGCAACGCCATTACCCCCGTGGACAACATCCAACTCACTGCGCCCCAGCCTCGACCGGAAGTCTCCATCTTTTCTGCCCTGTCTCCTCCTGCCCCTACCGTGGACGATTCGCCCTATCTCACCGCCGATGTGATCTCTCAATTCGGTGCATCCGTCATCTCTGTCACGGGCGTCTATTCCATTGCCACCAATAGCTGGGTATCCGTTGCCATGTCACCCGTCTCTTACGGCTCCTATGCCTCGGTCAGCCCCATTCCGGCCCAAGCGGCTGGAACCATGCTCCGGTCCTCCATTCAGGTCCAATATGCCGGGATCGGTGCAGCCCCGGCTTCCACTGGTTTCTCAACCAACCAAACCAGCTCCGCAATCCAAACAAACTTCGTGTCCTCTATTCCAAAGGGAAATGTTTGGATTAACGAAATCTCCTATTATCTCACCTTGCTCGATCCCGTCGATTTGTGGGATGCCTTTGAAGACCATGAATTCATTGAACTCTGCGGTGTTTCCGGAACCACCATCTCCAATTGGACGATCCAACTCGTGTTCGGCTCCGATTCCGATGTTGTGAAAAATGGTGGCTCCAACGTGTACGCCTCCTACTCCATCACCAACACCTTCAGCAATACCACAAACGGATTTGGCTTCTATGTTCTCGGCGATTCCGGCCTCACCAAGGCCAATGGTAATCCCATCGATAAAACACTCTCTATTCTTGTCCCCTCTAGCGTGGATCCAGCCGCCGCCGCAAACCACAACCACATGCACAACTCACGAGGAGTCATCCGCCTTCTCGACGAATATAGCCGCACGGTCTACTCTGTTTCCTATGGAGGAACCGTCTCCGGCTCGAACCCATCCGGCTCGCAAAGCGGTTCCACAAGCAATTCCGTTTCCTTGCGGAATACCGGCTCCACGTTCGACGATTTCACATGGGGGAGCTCACCCCTCAGCATTGGAACGGTTAACGGCGGCCAAACCCTTGTCGCGGTCTCCACCAATGGCCTTGCCGAGGTGTTCCATATTCCGTCGTATGTGATTGATTCTTCCGTCATCCAAACCAACATGCGCACACCTGTCTTCGCCGCCCACTCCGACAACATGAAAGTGTATTATGGCTACGCCGTCTCCGCAGGCTATGGCCAGCCTGCCGGCATTCTTCATTTCCGCGATGACGATGGGGCATGGCATACCGCCGGCATGGCCTTCCTCGAAGGCTCCCAAGACAGCTCTGCCAATGTCTTTTCGGTGGGCACCATCCCCGCCTACACCAACTCCCGTGGCTCCACTCTGCAATATGTCATCGAAGCCCTCGTCAGCAAATCCAACATTGGCCCCACCTTCCTCGGGGCAGGCACCACCAACGCTTTTGCTCTCTTTGGAACCCTGGACGAAGCCAAGGCATCCCCCTTCGAGTATGCCTTTTCCGTCCCCTCCATCTACTCCGCCAGTTTCGATAAAATCTCCAACAAGTGGGTGGTGGCCACCGTTGGCAACGACCCGAATGACCCATACAAAACCTTCAAGGTCTATTCTTCCACCAATCTTCTCTCCCCGCTCGCCACCTGGAAAACCAACACCTTCACCGTCACCACCGACTACCTCGGCCAGATTACATTCCACGTTCCCGTCTCCAACAACATTCCCGTGAATTACTACCGTTTCGACCCCACCTGGTAATCATTCAACCACGGGTAGGAACGCCACGCCGCGCCATCCGGGCTTCGTCTTCAACCCACATCCCCCCTTTGGCACCCCATTCGCGAAATTCGAGCCATTCGTAGTTTCACCGGCTGTGGAAACGTGCTTACCCCGCTCGCGATCCGTCCGGTCCAGGAAAAGCCATCAATGCCATTCTCTGCCGCAAATCTTCCGCAAATTCTTTCAACTCCTTCAACGTCAACGGCTTGATCATATAGTCCGGAACCTCCGTCACCCGTAGCGAGTTGAGCAACAACGAGATCATGGCTGGATCCAACCCTCCATCCTTCATGGTAGCTTCTTGAAAATGGTCCTCCACGCGAAATCCGGCTTTCTCTAAAAAATACAAATCCACCAAATCCTTGATCTCGCTCCGCCCTATCAGCGTCGTGATTTTGTTCAGGAAAATCTCATGCATAGTGTCAACCCGCACCCCATCGATCCAAGGTTTATCCATATCGATTTGCAGCCCGGCAGCCATCACGACGTCCACGATCTCCGTTTCGTCCAGCCTCCGCATCCGATATCTTCGAAACGTCGGCGAATCCCTCAGCAAATCCAATTCCGCCCCGATCTCTTCCCCGCAAAGACGAACGGTGCCGTCGATTTCGACCCAGTCCAACCGCTCCCCGGAAAACAAATCCAGATCGTAGGACCGCCGATGGTCTAAATAAAACAATCCTAACGCACTTCCTCCCGTGAGAAAAAAACGGCGATCGTGCGCAAAAAATGACTTCAAAAAATCCCGTTTGAGGGCAGTCGATGCGCTAGATTTTTCCCAGTTCATGCCAAGTCCTAAAGAGATAAACCCATAACTCTCTGGCCGCCCCAAGCCAACGCTGAATAGATTGAAAATCGCGATAGACTTCGTCGGGCCTCAAGAAATACCATACCTCGCCCGTCTTCAATTCGCGCATCAACCAAGCCATCAGCCGATGCCGATTTTCCCCCTCCGAATTCCTCAAACGCCGGGCGATTTCTCCGACACTCCAGCCCCGGTCCCAACAAATATACGGCACGGTTTCATCCGTCCATTGGCTCGTTTCGCTTTTCATAACTCGTAGTTGCACTATACACTACCACCTCTACCCCCTCCAACCATTATCCTACACCAATTTACCCGCAACTTCTACGCCACGGAAATCTGTGATTTCGAAGGTTGGAACGGTGCTCCATCCATACTACAGGTTTCTATCACCCCGCCACGCCATCGCCATCCCCCATTCGTGCAATTCGTGCCATTCGTAGTCCCGGCTGTTAACCCTGGCCGGTTCCACCCCCCCACGTAACCGCCGACTATTCGTCCAGCATCTTGAACATCTTCACAAACATCTCGTGCGGCATGTTGATGCCCGGTGGCGTCGGGTCACGCCAAACCAGCGCAACTGCCCGTCGCTCGCCTGTCACCACATCATCGCTACTCCATGCTCCCATCTGTGCCGGGCCCTCCTTGATCGATTGCCCGATCACCAACACCGTGAACATACTATTGTTGGGATTGAACAACCCCCACGTACTTCCAATCAAGCGATGCCGTTCGTTCTTGCTCCACTTCCTACCAAAATAGCCATCCGCTTGGAATGGCTCTGCCCAAATCCAGTCCACGCTCCGCATACAGGCCCCCTGAAACTGCGTGCTACTGGAATTATCGGTGATCTTTTTCGTCTCCGTAATCTGTCCCAATATCTCGATCAACTCATTCAGCTCATTGTCAGAAAGCGCTTTTCCGTCATCTTTAAACTTCAAATCCGCAAAGGCCGCGCGCAACACATTTGAGCTACTTGTGTTTGGATTGATCGTCCCATTCGTATAGGCCACGCCCACATCTTCCACCTCATCCATCGTCTGGCGCGAAACCATGCGCGAAAGCGCATCCGCCCCCTCCTTCGTGCAAAATTCCAACGTCTTCCAAGGATTCCCCGTGCTAAAGTTTCCTAAATCCAACGGCGAAATCATTGCCGCATTGCGACAATAGAAGTTTGTGCTGTCGCCATTGGTTCCAAATCCACGACTGGTTGCGGCTTTATTGATATCGCCCATCGTCCCTTCGCCCAATTCCCATCCTTCTTCGTTCAAATGGTTCATCCGAGGATCAAATGCCTCATAAAACAGTTCTTTTGCATTGTTTGGATCCGCGGGATCCAATGGAATCGTCGCTCCTATATCGCGCCGCAAGTTCACCACTTGCGCAGGCATCCAGTCGATCTCATTCCCGTCTTTAGTAATCTTGATTCCCTTGCCAATCGTTGGATCCGGCGCACCAATCTGCAATGGAATAGATGCATCCAGCAACTTGTTTGTCGGGACATCAATAACAACCGAATAGTTTACTGTTGTCTGTTCTTTCGGCATTCCCGAATTGTATTCCGCTTGAACAGATGCAGGAAGCACCGGACTGGCTTGCCAAGCGGGAATATCATAAGCTCCACCATTCCCGCGCATCGGAATCCAAATATCTGCCGCCCCAGTTGCCGTTGGTCCGCCTCCCACCGTCGGTCCAATTAAATAAGTGCCGGGCCGCTTATTGTCATCCGACGGGAACGGGAACCAAACTTCAAACTGAATTTCCAATGCAATATGTAGCCGATTCGGCACAGCCGGATCTACGGTTGGCCTCATCATGAATTTGATTTCATTCAGCATGGGAACATTTTTGGGAGATGGATAATCGAGTCCATCCGGCTTTTCCGTATTGCTCGTAAAATCCTTCAGCGCCTTCTCCCACCAATCCGGAATCGCCCCACCTTCAAATTGGTCATCAATTCCGTCAAGTGCCTTGCTCCAATCCGAATCCGTCCACGACTCGTTCTCATCCCATGCCACCAAATTGTCCGTCTTCCACTTGGCCGTGTTGGCATTGTATTCCCATCCACGGAACGATGCCAAGCTGTAGGAAACAAGATCTGAAACATTGGTGGAATGCAATGCGTTAGCCGCGGTTTCAATTCGTGTCCAACCCTCACCGGACCGCCACCGTGAATCACCAGGTGGCCCCCACATTTTTTCAGGGGGCAATTCCTCAGCGGGAACTCCTTCATCAATATAATAATATTGTGCCCCATTATACGTCACAGCTACAGAATTTTCCCCCCCGTTGTAGCGCCCGTTCGTCAGCAAAATCAATTCCGCCAAACTGTCAAACCCATGCCATCCACGGCGTAACCGCTTGAAAAGACTTGCGCTTGCCGTCTCTTTCAGTTCCCTCATCCCCACGTCCCTCACGCTGGCCCGATTGGTCGTGTTGCCTACCTCCGCCACCCCATCCGACAAAGCGATCAAGTTCGCATCCATTCCCCCGCTCATATCGAAACATAAATAGGCATAGCGCCCCACGACAGGATTCTCTCTACCGGCACCTCTGGATGGGTCTTGGCGAACCAATACCCATCTCGCATTGTCCATGGCATAGTCTTCTGATTCCAAATACCGCCGCGGAATCCAATTCCGCGCTTCCCCCTGCATCAATTCAACTCCACTTCCGGACAACGTGCCATTCTCTCCAGACAGAGAAGGCTGCATTTCCCCGGATGTATAAGGCGGTTTGGAAACGAACAAATCGTAATCCGAATCTAAGGGGGGCAACATGAATTTATTTTCGCCGTACAGTTGGTAACTGTAGTCGCTCATCCCCGCATTCAGCGCCGTCCGGGCCATCTGCCGTCCCCGTTGGGCTTCCAGCGTGGCTCCCGAAACCAACCGCTCCATGCGAGCCTGCATCACAAAGGCCACCGCCATAATAATCATGATGCTCAAAAATCCTAGCACCACAATCAGCGCGACACCGCGCTTCGATTCTTCACCCGAGTGGAAAAGGGGCTGTTTCATGTCGTTTGCTCTCTTTCCGCCTAATCCGTATAATGTTGCGCCGGATGAAGCTTCTGTGCCCCACCCGTAATCGGCGAAGCCCGGCCGAACAACGATGCCGACTCCCGCACCATCATTTCTCTGGCCTTCAACTGAACGTCTGGGGGCACTCCGGGCACCAACGCCATCCCGCTCTCGACGGCCACATCTGGACTCGTGATCTGCAGATACACATCAATGACTGCCGGGGGTATGTTAATCTGCGTTCGGTCATCTCGTGGCCCTATTGTGCTATTAAACTGCACGTCTCCCCCATCGTTTTCCAGCCAACTGTCCAGCTTGTCCCCTGTATAGTCTTTCCACCCCAGCAAATAAAAATCAAATCGCACCACATTCTCCGCCAGCAGGTTCTTGTCAGAATATTGTACACTTCCTGTATCCCAGTTTCTCGGATCCCACCACTCCATCCCCTTTTCCATGATGTCCACTCCGTTGTTATCGGCATTGGCAAAAATACCCACCTGCCGCATTAACTGGAACCGGGCGTATGGGGCACCCAGATTGTTTGTCGCTAAACTATTGGTCACATAATAATGTACCGTCTGGTAGGCTCGCGCATCGTCTTGGTCACCCGATGTCGTAATGAACCACGCTTCGTCAAACCCGAATCCGCCTATATCCGCTGTATCCGCCTTAAAATAACAGGGCAAGCGCTCGTTCACCACCATGCCCTCAATATCTTGCAAAATGGTCTCCATCGACGTCCCCCCTACACTATTTCGCGCAAGGGCCGTTGTTCCCCGCTTTGTGATATTGGCCGCTTCCGAGAACATCCGCGTCAACGCCAGCACCAGAATGACCAATACCGCCATCGAAGCCAACACCTCGACCATGGTGAATCCACTTTGGCTCAAGCCTATCCGTTTTTTCAACATACTCATGGCAGTTCCTCCCCGCGAATGGCCTGAATGGCCCGGGTAAATACCCTCTTCTCCTGTTCGGGAGGCGTCACACCGATGTATTCGCCCGGCCACACCACAAGCCGTGCATAGGTGCTGCCATCTTCCCAATCAAAAAATTCCAATTGGTAGGTAAAAGCAGATGTCCAAAAATCCGCAAAGTTCTCGCTTTTGTAATCCACACTCCCGCGCACTCCGTAGGAATCCGCCACCCAATAAAACACGGCTGTTTCTTCGCCGGACGTCTCCACAAGCCGAAATCTTTTGTCCGTTTTTGTTCCAGGAAAGGCAACCGATTTGAATTGCTTACAATTATCGACCGTCCAACTCGCTCCCCGAGAAATCGCCGTCAAATCCAACGTCGTGAACACATATTCCGAAAACAGGGCAATTTCTGTATCATCCACCGCCGAACGCGTGGCCTTCAATCCCTCCGGAAATAGCGCAAAGGTCGCCGTCAGGCCAATAGCCACCACCAGCAACGCCAACGTCACTTCCACCAACGAATATCCAGACTTGCCGCTTGTCGTTTTGTGGCTCATCAAATGCTTCCTCCGGCTCTCAATCGTTCCTGCCATCCCAAATGTTGACCTGCCCCGTCTTGTTGTTGATAAGGATTGCCGTGTTCGTCCCCGGTATCAAATTGCCAGCCGACAGTTTTCCAGCATCCTCTTCATAATACCAAGCCGCCGTCACATAGATCTTTGAACCACTAAGATCCTGCCAGCATTTGCCTGTGTTTTCGCTCGCTGTCACCATGGTGTAGGCCCGCCCGTTGGGACGAAACAAAACAACCCCCATCGGCAGATCCTTGATTTCCGGCTTCTCAGGCTTGAGCGGGTAGTTGAAGTTAGGTGAACGGGTCTTAAATAGATAATTTCCGTTGGTCGCCGTCCCCCCCGACTCCCAATGCTCATCGAAATACACCCCATCCGGCAGGTACTTCCAGTCCGATACAAACTCAAACTCCATGTTGTCTGGAATCTGTTCCTTTCGGCTCAATTTCTCCATATTGTTTTTAACCGCCACAACCGCATAACTTCGTAGGCATTTTTCCATATCCGCATCTCCGCCGCCGTCCCGGTTCGGAAACAACACCATCGTCCATTGTCTCTTGGAAATGGCGTGTTGCCTCGCCAAGCGCATGGTATTGCTGACTTGTTGCGCGGCGCGGGCCGTATCCTTGCGCCCTGCATTCTCGAAAATCGGCATCGCCACCGCAAACAACACCGCAATGATGGAAATCACCACCAGCAGCTCAATCAACGTGAATCCCTGCTTTGTGCGTCTAGCATTCATGTTCATTCCCAACTGGTCACGTTGTCTTCCCACGTGGAAGTCTTCGCATCCGGCCCGCCCGACCACGCAATGCACCTCGCGCGAATCGTGCTTCCACCATTCGGATGGTCGATGCTTCCATCCCGATCTTCGTCCATTTGATACTCATAGGGCTGCCCCCACGGATCAATAAACGCACCGGGAAAATCACTCTTCTCGTCGCCCAACGATCCGGCACCACCCTCAAAAAACATCACCCGCTTTAGATTATCCTTATTGAGTGTCCCGCCCGGTGCCGGGCTCATGGCATCCACCCACTCCTTGTTCGTCAAATGCGGGCTGCCAGCCTTGGTATAGAAGCTCGGGACGCGATTGTACTCTGCAAAATACTTCAGCATCACCGACGTGACCACCCCTGCATCTGACTTCGCCTGCGCCACTTTGGCCCGCTTCAAAATCATCCCCGCCGCCGGGATCATCATGGCCATCAAAATGCCCAAGATCGTGATCACCACCAGCATTTCCACCAAGGTGAATCCCTTATTCGCCTTCATTGCCTTCCTCCATCTCCTGCCCAAAACTGTTTGCACACATTCCATTTTTCCTGCCCAATCTTCTTCTTTCCTTCATGCCTCCAAAGGACGGTTCAAAGTTCAGAGTTCACGGTTCACAGTTGGAAGCCACCCCAATCCACAAACCCTATTCCCTCTTCCCTTCATGCCTTCATGAGTTCCGATTTATTCAGATTCAGATTTTTCACCACAGAGTACACAGAGATCCACAGAGTTTCTTCCCTGTTTTCATGTCTTTCCTGTTTTCCTGCTAACTCTTCCTCTTTTTCATGCCTTCATGAGTTCCGATTCACTTCAGATTCAGATTATTTTGCCACAGAGTACACAGAGGTCCACAGAGTTTCTTTTCTGTTTTCCTGTCTTTCCTGTTTTCCTGCTAATTCTTACTTCTTTCACCCTCTATGGGGTCGGCAAATCAAACGTCTTCAGCGGAACCGCCGGCGAATCGCCGGGATCTCCCAATGAAATAACCAACACCTTTTCTTTTACATAGTTAGCACTTGCAAATGGAGTTATCGGCAACACCGCACCATCCGAATCCCGATCCAATCCGATCACATACGCCCGCTTCCATGGGTCCAGAAACAAAACCGACGTCTTGTCATTCTCCGGACGCGACTTCTCTGGAATCTGCAAATAGATTTTCTTGAGAGGGTTGTTTCCCGTCAACAAATCCATCACCGCCAACTGTTCCGCATCGGAAGTCGTCCACGCATCCGCGCCCACCTTCACGGCCCCGGGCCACGGCATATACTTATGATCCGACTGAAACTGCATGATCGCCACCTTGATGCCATTCATTTCCACCATGGCCCGCCGCTTCAGCGCCGTCCTCCGCGCCTTTCCCGCCACCGGCACCAAAATGGCCGCCAAAATGCCAATAATGGCAATCACCGTCAAAATCTCGATCAGCGTGAATCCGCAATTTCTATTATTTCGTGTTGTTTTCATTCTGAATCCTGAATTTCGCCCTCATTGTCTTCCTCCATCTCCCGCTCGGGTAGGCCATCTGTCGCCAGTTTCATTTCGATCGTGTCAGCAGACAAATCAGCACCGCAATCCCACTCCACATAGTAGCCACCGTTGCGCACGTTGGCAAATACACCCCATTCGCAAAGCGGACGGAAGGCTTCACCTTGCAGATAGGGTTGCACGTCGAAAACTCCACACCTCCCGTCTTGGGCACGGATGCGCAACAGAGACGGCTTCACCGGTTCTACAGAAGCAATAATCATGAATCCAGTCCTCGGATGGGGATCGGCGCTTGTCCATTCACCGCCAAACGCCAATTGGCCATCAAATCCTCTTTGTGAATTTCCATCTAAGCCACCACAAGTTTGTGTTTGTTGGGAGGCAAGGTCCCGGCAAGCACGTCTCCCTCCTCGATAGAATAGACAGCTACGTTGCCTTGGTATTCTGCATGAATGTGAGGGGCTTTATGCCTCTCAATATCATGAAAAATCATCCGGATCAGGATTCCGTAAAACATGGAAATCGTCGGCATAAAAAGTTCTCTTTCTGCGGACTCACACAAAGAGGGCCATCACCGTCAAAATCTCGATCAGCGTAAACCCGTTTTTCCTGTTTCTTATTTTCATTTCGTGCAATTCGCGTATTTCGTAGTTTATGAATTCGGGGTTCCGAGGGCCTACCACGTCTTATACGGAGGCGCCGTCGTATTCTGTTCCTCGCCGCCGGAATACACGCCCACTTTGGCCCGGATTTCGCCGTAGCCCAGATCGGCGGCGATCTTGTCGTCGAAATCCAGATCCATCAAAATGCCGTATTCACCCAGCCATGGATCTTTGTAAGATTCGCCTCGACGCAACGCATCTTGCATTTCCGTCACCGTTTTGACACCGAACGAGGAAGGGTCCAGATCCAAAAACACAATCTGCCGGGGATTTGCCGCCGCATCCAAACTGTTGTTGATCAAAATTTCAACCACTCCAGCCTGTTCGGCGCCCGTGAAGACTTTACTCTCCTTCTCGCCATTTTTGCCCGCTCCCGCTGGCACCGGCATCCGGCCATATTCCTTAAAATAGCTCTTGATGGCGCCATCCAGATCTTTGATCTGTCCCATGGCCCTCGTCCGCTTGGCACTTCTCAACGCCCCCGTAATGGACGGCACCAAAATCGCCGCCAGCAAGCCAATAATGGTGACCACCACCATCAGTTCGATCAACGTGAATCCCCGTGCAGAGTTGTTCATTCTGTTCATTTCCGTCCATCCGTTCAAACTGAAGTCTGGAGGCACACGCCTTACCACCTCAAACGTACGCTTCACCCCTCGCAAAGTCGAACGAATTATGAGCATTTTGACGGGCGCATCTTCGTTCCATTGACTTCAACTATCCAAGGACATGGAGCCCCGCTCCCTCTCGCCAAGGACGCCAAGAAGTGAATCTTCCGACTCCTCCCTCTCTGTGAATCTCCGTGCCCTCTGTGAGAGAAATCCCAGCCCTCTCACAGAGTCCACAGAGGAACTCAGAGGCTCCTCCTCCCCACTTGAATATTGGATATTGGATATTGGAAATTGAAGATTGAAGATTTGAACTCAAGGAAATGGGGATGCGCCCCCGCCCGCTTCTTCCGCCGCTTTCCCGTTGCCCCGCTTCTCCTTTTCGGATATTTTCCTCCTCATTCAATTCATGGAGACTGTTATGATCGATCTCAAAACCAAACGCATCGTCGTCACCGGAGGCGCAGGCTTTCTCGGCAGCTTCGTTCTCGCCACCCTCAAGGCGCGCGGTTGCACCAACGTCTTTGTGCCCCGCGTCGAGGACTACGATCTCGTCGAACACTCCAACGTCAAGCGCATGTATGACGACTTCCGCCCCGACCTCGTCATCCACCTCGCCGCTGTGGTCGGCGGCATCGGCGCCAACCGCGAACACCCCGGCGAGTTCTACTACAAAAACATGGCCATGGGCCTGTTCATGCTCGAAGAAGCCCGCCTGCGCAACATCGAAAAATTCGTTGCCCTTGGCACGATCTGCGCCTACCCCAAGTTCACCCCCGTCCCCTTCCGCGAAGAAGAGCTCTGGAATGGCTATCCCGAGGAAACCAATGCCCCGTACGGCCTAGCCAAAAAAATGATGCTCGTTCAGTCTCAAGCCTACCGCCAGGAATATGGCTTCAACTCCATCTTCCTTCTCCCCGTGAATCTCTACGGCCCCCGCGATAACTTCAATCCCGCCTCCTCCCACGTCATTCCTGCCCTCATCAAAAAATGCATCGACGCCCGCGAAGCCGGCGCTTCCGAAATTGTTGTCTGGGGCACCGGCAACGCCTCCCGCGAATTTTTATACGCTGGCGATGCCGCAGAAGCCATCACCCTCGCCGCCGAACGCTATGACGGATCCGAACCGGTCAACATCGGGGCCGGCTTCGAAATTTTGATCAAAGATCTCGTCCCCCTCATTGCCAAACTGACGAAATTCACAGGCCACATCACGTGGGACTCCACCAAGCCCGATGGCCAACCCCGCCGTATGCTCGACACCACCCGTGCTGAGCAATTTTTTGGTTTCAAGGCCAAAATCGGCTTCGAGGAAGGTCTACGCGACACCATCGCTTGGTACGAGAAAAACCGCTAAAGCCGTTTCCGCTTCCGGATGGGCGCTTCCCCGTTCCATTGACCTTCTTCAACGCTCGCATGGTTCCGGGTAGGGCGCGACCGCCGGGCGCGCCGTCTCTTCCCCTCACGATCCCGGCGGGTCCAGCGGCCCCGCCCTACCCGTTCCCTGCTTATTGGATATTTGGACGCATCCACCGATAGCACCCAACGCAAGTCAACCCAACGGGGATGCGCCCCTTCCGAATCCACTTTTCTCACAGATGTTCACGGAGGGGAACCCGGTGTCCTCCTTCTACTCGATCTTAACAAACCACCGCTCCACAATGGCATCATAGCCCCCGTCCGCCACCAGAAGCGCCAAGACCCCGTTCACCTGTTGCAATAGCTCCGCATTCCCCTTGCGAACCGCCGCCCCATAGAGCACTTCCGGAAAGACCAACTTTGTCACTCGCGCCTCCGGATACCATTTTTGCAGCAACGCAATCGGCTGCGACTCCACCACCACATAATCCACTTGGCTATTCAGCAAATACTGCATTCCCGCTTGGGGATTCGGCACCGGCACCATATTTTCTTTCCCCGTAATCCCCTTCGCCATCTCGTAATACACCGTCCCCTCCGGTGCCCCCCCCTTCTTCCCCGCCATCGCCTCCAACGAAGTCGGCTCCTCCTCCCCCTCCCGCATCAACACCACCGACGTCGCCCGGTAGTACGGCACCGAAAAATCCGCCCGCTCCGCATTCTCATTCGTAATCTTGACTGCCGACAGGACCAACTCCACATCCCCCTTCTCCAACGCCGGAATCAAATTCTCCAATGGCAGATTCACGATTTTCACCGGACGCTTCAGCTTCTGCCCAATCGCCCTCGCCAAATCCACATCGAACCCCACCACTACATCCCCCTTCTCCCCTTTCTCCAGCATCTCAAACGGCGGAAACCCCGCGCTGGTACCCACCACCAACGGCGTCATCTTGGTGAGCAACAAAAAACCCACCGTAAAAACAAGACATCCAAAAACCAAACCAACCAACGAGAGCCTTCTACTTTTCATGACTTGTCCTATTGAACCACTTCCATGCGCAGATGCTACCCCGTTGCCCCGCCAAGGTCAAATAGGGTGCCGTCCTTATTGACAGTCACTCCACGGATAAGACCCCCGCGACCTTGTGTCGCGGGTGAATCAGGTGTCACTACGAATCACGCGAATGACACGAATGAGCTCCCAGTCCTGTAAATCCTGAAAATCCTGTGAATCCTGTCGAAATTCCCGTCGAAGCGGCGTCATGCCGCCGCACTCCACATCCAGACACGCAGATTCTAGTACGTGTATCCGATCGAAAAGCTGAATCGGCCGCTGTCGGGCGTGACTTCATCGGTGTTGAGGGGCCAGGCGTAGTCAAGCTGAATGGGGAACGACGGAAAATCAAACCGCACCCCGAAGCCATAATCGTCACAAAAAATGCCATCGCCCACTGCTGGATTGTCGAGATCCTTCTTATAAATCTCCTGCCACACCAGACCCGCATCGTAGAAAAGGGCGAGGCGCACCTTGTCCACCACCGGCGCGGTGTATTCCACCGTGGCCGTCGCCACCGAACGGCCGCCGATCGGCTCCTCGGTTTCGTCCTTGGGTCCCACCTTTCGGAACTTGAATCCACGCAATGTGCGGGGTCCGCCCGCAAACAATCGATCAAAAATAGGAACGCGGTCGGAATCGCCATATTCCTGAATCATCGATGTCCATCCCCGCAAATTGAGCACGTGGTCAAACCACAACGGAACGAATTGCGAGGCGCGAAGCTGGAACTGATAGGTATCGGTATCTCCGCCAAAAGGCCCGCCAGCCAGAGTGGCCGATGCCGACCCACGGAACCCGCGCGTCGCGATGAAGGTGCTGTTTCGCGTGTCGCGGATGAGTTCCATCGTGCCATAACTCTTCAGCCGACCGCCTTCTTCTTCCTTGATCAATTCGCTGGCATTGGTTGACACATTGTCGATGTTGATGTCTTCCAATCCATAAATCCAGTTGATGCGGTTGAAGCTGAATAATGGTTTGCCCAGCGTGAGCGCTCCCCCCGTATTCACCTGATCATATTCATCGCTCAGAAAACGGGCATCATGCCGGAACAGATCCAAGCCGAGAGAGAGGCGCCGATTCAAGAACCAAGGCTCGATCAACGAGAATTCAATGTCGGATCGTTCGCTACCCGCTTGCAAGCGCAACTTCAACTTCTGTCCGCCACCCGTGAAATGAGGCCACCCGAACAGATCGAAATTGCCCTGCGTTAATTCGACGAAGCCAATGACGTTGTCGACGCTCGAAAGCCCCGCTCCAATCATGAATTGCCCCGTGCGCTGTTCCTCCACATCGAAAATCAAGTTGTAGCGATTCGAAACAACCGTGCTTTCGGGATAGCTGCTGACAAAGGAAAAATAGTTCAGATTGCGCACCCGATTCTCGCTGGAACGAACCTTCACCTCGTTATAGATGTCGCCCGGAATCACATTGATTTCGCGACGAATCACCTTGTCCTTCGTCTGCGCATTGCCCCGAATTTCCACGTTCTGGATATAGGCCAGCATGCCTTCCTTCACCTCGTAGGACACCGTGGCCGTGGCCGCGTTCGTGTCGAGCGTAATGCGAGGATCCACAGCGGTTTTGATGTAGCCGCGCGAACCGTAAAAATCCCGAATGTTTTGCGCGCCGCGCTGGATGTCCGCCAACGAGGCTTTTCCTCCCTGCAGCACCACAACACCGTGCGACACCTCGTTGCTCGGAAACAACGTCAGACCGCCCACCCGCCACGCCGAGAGGGAATAGGTGGGTCCTTCAACCACGTTGAACGTAATGTCGATTTTCTTGCGGCTCACATACTCAAAGGACGGCTCGCTGACCACGGCCCCCAGATAGCCCTTGTCCATGAAAACCTTGCGAATCATTTCGCGGTCAGCCAGCAGGGCCCCCGGCTCATAGACACCCGCACTATTGAACCACGAGAGCCATGACGACTGCTTTTGCGTCATCACTTTCAGCAACTCGCGCCGGGGAATGTGCGTGTTCCCTTTGAATAGAATGCGGCGAACCACGGCGCGACGCCCCTCTTCCACCTGAATTTCCACATCCGTGAATTCCGGATTCCCTTCCACCGGCTTGAACGTCCATGTCACCTTGGCTTCCGGATAATATTCCTTGCGGTACGTCTCGCGAACCTTCTGCGCCTTCTGCCCCAACAGCGCATTGTCGACCCGATCCCCCGACCCGATCTCCATGAGCGTCCGCACTTTTTTATTGCTGATTTCGTTCGCGCCCGTCACGGTCAACGTCCGAATTTTGGCCCGTCCAGCTACGCGAATCAGCAAAACCACGCCGTTATCCGTTGCCGGTTCCACGCGCGCTTCGGCATACGAATAGGCACCCGACTTTTGCAAAGTGCGAATATCTTCGGACAAGGCCGACCGTTCCAGCTCTTGACCCACTCGAACACTCAGTTGTGCCAGCACCTGCTCGGCATTGATGGGTTCATCGCCCACCGCAGACACACGAATGTCGCGGATCGGCGCGGCACCCGAAACCGAGGCCCAGAAAAACCCTGCGACCGTCCACAAAATCCAGCGCTTGCCCATATGCGTCCTTCCGTTCATCCTTCAGCCATGTCCACGCCTTCATGGCGACTCTCGAAGCGCGTGTAGAGGTCCTCAAAATTCATACGTACTTCGCCGGTGGCGCCATTGCGATGTTTGGCAATGTCAACAATGGCCAGACGTTTGTCTTCAAATTCCTTGTCGTCCTTGTATTTGCATGGACGTCGCAACAGCATGACCACATCCGCATCTTGCTCAATCGCACCCGAGTCGCGCAAGTCAGACAACTTCGGAACCGCCGTTTTTTCGCGTGTTTCCGGCGCGCGGCTGAGCTGGCTCAGCACCAGCACGGGAACCTTCAGCTCCTTCGCCATTCCTTTCAACGCCGATGAAATCGCCGCCGTCTCGCGCTGGCGTCCTTCACCGGCAAATTTGGAGTAGTTCATCAATTGCAGATAATCCACCACAATGAATTGAATGTTGTGTTTCCGCTTCATGCGGCGCGCGCGCGCACGCAAATCCATCGCCTCCAACCCGGCCGTGTCATCCACATAAATAGGCGCTTGGCGCAAGGTGTCCGCCGCCGCCATCAACTGACTATGCTCGGCCGTCCCCACACGCCCCGAAGAAAGGAGTTGAGCCGACACGCGGGCATGACAGCAAATCATGCGGCGCACCAGCGATTCGGCCGACATTTCCAAACTGAATACACCCACCGCCCGCGGCTCCTGCTTGCGAGCCCCAATCGCGATATTTTCCGCGATGTTCAACGCCAACGAAGTCTTCCCCATCGAGGGCCGTGCCGCCAAGACAATCAAATCGCTGGCCTGAAAACCCAACAGCATTTTGTCGATATCTTCGTATCCCGTCGAGATTCCGGTAATCCCTTTTTTCTCTTGGATCAACCGCTCGACTTCCTTCATTTCGTCGGTGACCAGCTTGCTCCACAGCTTTTCGGCGCCCGTCCGTTGCTCGCCCATGGAGTTGAAGGTTTCTGCCGCAGTATTCAGGAGGGATTCCGCCTCCATCTCCCCCTTGTAGCAATCTTCTGTCACCACGCGGGCCGCATCGATAATGCGCCGGGTCAGGTGATTTTCATAGACCCGCTGGATATAGTATTCCGCGTGCGCCGTGGTGGGTGTGCCGGAAATCAAACGCCCCAACTCATCTTCCCCACCCACGCTCTCGAGCAACCCCGTCTCGCGGAGCCGCTCCGTCACCGTCACAAAGTCCACCGGTTTTTGGCGGACATGCAAGTCCATCATGGTCTCAAAGAGGCCCTGATGGCTCTGCACATAGAACGACTCGCCCGAAATCTGGCGCTCAATGCATAAGTCCAGAATTCGGGCGGCATCCTGCAACGCGCAACCCAAAACGGCGCGCTCGGCATCCTCGCTGTGCGGCGGGACGCGGTCTCCTGGACGGGGCACCCTGGCGCCCGATCTCGCCTCTCCCCCTCCGGCCATGTTCCGCCTCTTTCTACTCGGAGTCCGCGGAGGTCTCGGCCATCTTCTCGGCAACGACCTTCACCTTCAGCTTGCCCTTCACCTCGGGATGGAGGTTCAAAGCCGCCTCGTGGTCGCCCAGAGACTTGAAAGATTCGTACATCGCCAACTGTTTCTTCTGGAGAGGGAAGCCCTTTTCCGCCAGCTTGGCCAGCACATCGGCCGGGCCCACGGAACCGAACAGACGTCCGTCCGCATTGGCCTTCACCGAGCAGGTCAGCGTCAGCTTCTCCAGCTTCTGCAAGAGCGCCGTCGCCTCCTCTTTTTCCTTTGAGAGCCGAACCAACGCTTCCGCGCGCTTCTTCTCGATCAGCCGCTTGGTACCCGCGGTCATTGTCACCGCCAGCTTTTGCGGAAACAGGAAATTCCGGGCATAGCCGGAACGCACACGGCAGGCATCGCCAGAGCGGCCCAGCTCCGGAACATCTCCCACCAAAATCACTTCAATGGATTTACCCATGACACACCTGTCCTTCCGCCGCCTACGGCAGCAATCCCATCACTCGTGCGCGACGGATCGCGCGCTTCACCTGACGCTGTTGCTTGGCATTGGCACCGGTAATGCGTCCCGGCACAATTTTGCCGCGCTCGGTCATGAACTTGCGCAGGAACTCATAATCGCGATAGTCCACCTGCTGGTCAGCCTTCAGCAGACGGGTGCGCGTACGCGCCAACTCGTCTGTCTTGGGTTCGCGGCGGGGGGCCCGTTTCTTCTTATCTTTCGTCATCATATTCATCTACTCCGTATTTAAAAGGGAATGTCTTCTTCATCCGACGGTTTGGCCAAAGGTTCTGCAAAGGTCGACGGCGCAGGGGTGCCCGCAGAAGCCGGTGCCGTGTCGCGCATCTCACCCCCTTCGCGGCGGGAGCCGCTCAGGAACTGCACACGCTCCGCCCGCACCTTCAGGCGCGAACGCTTTTGACCCGTCTCCTTGTCATCCCACGTATCCATCTGCAGGCGCCCTTCCACCAGAACGGGCGAGCCCTTCGACAAGTACTGCTGGCACGTCTCGGCTTGGCGGTCCCAGACATCGACGTCCAGAAATATAGCCTTTTCCACCGCCTCGCCCGTCTTGCTTTTGAACGACTCATTCACCGCCAAGCGCAGCGTGACAACCGCCGTGCCGGAGGGAATTCGGCGCAATTCGGGATCGTGAGTCAGATTCCCGACTAGCAAAACTTTATTCAGCGATGCCATCGCCCGCATCCTTCTTGATCAGCGGCGTCACGACGGGGGCCGTCACAACCTGCACGCGGAACACCTGCTCATTCAGCTTCAGACGGGCCTGCAACGCACCCACCTTGTCGCCGGGCAACTGGAACGCAACCAAGCCATAGTGACCGCCCTGCTGCTTCTGCATGGGACGAGCGAATTCGCGCTTGCCCAACCGCGTACAACTGGTCGTCTTGCCACCGAGCTTGTCCACTTCCGCGCGGACCGCGTCGACCGCTCCATCCCAATCTGCATCCTTCAGAGAATCCCGAAAGATGATCATCGCCTCGTATTTATTCACCTCATGCCTCCTCAATTAAACCGGTTCATTGCACTGTCTACACCCTGAAGGAGAATACATTCCAATGCATCCGCCGCCCGGGCCGACGCCTCCGCAAGCGCTTTTCGCTCCTCGGAAGGCATCCGCTCCAGCACATGATCCTTCAAGCTCTTTCCTTCTTCTTTGTCTCCAACACCGACCCGCACCCGGACAAACTCTTCCGTCCCAAGGCGCTCGATCACCGACTTCAGCCCGTTGTGGCCGCCTGCGCTTCCTCGTGCCCGAATCCTCAGCTTGCCCAGCGGCAGGTTGACGTCATCGGCCACGACAATCAAGTCTTTTGCGGTCATGCCCGCCGGACGCATCAGCGCGGGCAACACATCTCCGCTCAAGTTCATGAACGTCAGCGGCTTCACCAGCAGCAGAGGACCCACACCTTCCATCGAACTCTTGGTGGATTGGATCGGCCTTCGCCACGATCGGCGGAATTCCGCCTTTCTGCGCCTCGCAAACTCGTCCAAGACCTGCCACCCGGCATTATGCCGCGTGTTTTCGTAGGCCCGTCCGGGATTGCCCAGCCCCACCACCAGTTTCATGTGTGGAATGCGTCTCCTGCCGCCTCAAACGGCCTACTTCTTCTCCTTCTTCTCCGCAGGCGCCTTGGCATCCTTGGCCGGGGCCTTGGCATCCTTGCCAGCAACCGCCTTGCCATCCTTGCCCTTCTCCGCGCCTTCTTCGCCTTCCTCGGTCTTCTTCTCGGTCAGGACTTCCGGCCCGGCGGCGGTGGCATCGGCATCCGCCTTCTCCTCCTCCTCCGTACGCGGCGCGGCCACAGCCGCGATCACCTGATCGGGATCGTCCATGATCCGGTACTTCGCCGTATCCACCTTCATGTCCCGAACGCGAAGCGTCTTGCCAACGGATAACGCGCTCACGTCCAGCTCGATTTCTTCGATCAAATCGCCCGGCAAACATTGCACGGTCAACGCGCGCAACACATGCTCCAAGATGCCGCCTTCGTTGGCCACACCCGTCGGCACACCCACCAGCTTCACCGGCAGTTCGATCTCGATCTTCCGGGTCATGGAGACCTCGTAGAAGTCCAGATGAATCACGCGGCCCGTGATCGGATGGTGTTGCATCGCCTTGAGCATCACCTTGTATGGCTTGTCCGTGCCCTCGACCACGAGGTCCACGATCATGTTCTCGCTGCGGTGGGTCCGGAGCATCATCACGAAATCATGCTCGTTCAGTTGGATGTCCACTCCCGGACGTCCCTCTCCGTACACCACCGCGGGGAACCATCCCGTGCGGCGAAGGCGACCGGCCTCCCCGCTACCCTTGCCGACGCGCGGCTTGGCTGTCAGTTTCGTCTCTTTCATTGCGTTCTCCCTTGATGAATCTCGAACAACTTGGAGACGGACTCGTCCCCGTAAATTCGTTTAATCGCGTCCCCCAGCAGATCCGCCACCGACAGCACCGTAATCGGGAAATCGTCCCACTTTTGTTGCGGCAAACTATCCGTCGTGATCAATTCTTCGATGGGCGACTCCTGCAACCGCCGGATGCCCAGCTCCGTGATCGGGCAATGGCTCACCGCCGCCCGAACCGATTTCGCCCCATTCGCCTTCGCCATCTTCGCCGCCGCCACCAGCGTGCCCGCCGTCGTGGTCATGTCGTCGGTCAGGATGCAATCCTTCCCTTCCACATTGCCCACCAGCTCCAGCGCCTCCACCTCCGTGGCCGACGTCCGGTGTTTCCCCGCCAGCGCCAATCCCGCATCCAGCAACTGCGAGTAGGAATAGGCCATCTTCAGCCCGCCCGGATCCGGCGCGACCACCACCCGATTTTCCGCCGGAATTTTTTCGCGCAAATACCGCACCAATAGCGGTGCCGCATACAGATGGTCCACCGGAATATCAAAAAATCCTTGAATCTGCGGCGAATGCAAATCCATCGTCAACACCCGCGTCACCCCCGCCGCCACCAACAAATTCGCCACCAACTTAGCCGAAATCGGAACGCGCGAGCGATCCTTGCGATCCTGCCGCGCATACGCAAAGAAAGGCATCACCGCCGTGATTCGCTTGGCCGAGGCCCGCCGGGCCGCATCGGTCATAATCAACAGCTCCATCAGGTATTCATTCGGCGACATTCCCGTCGGCTGAATGATGAACACATCGCGCCCCCGCACCGTTTCCTCGTAGGTCACGGAAATTTCCCCGTCCGGAAAGCGTGTCACGCTCGCCGCACTCAACGGAATGCCCACCCGCGCCGCAATCTTCTCTGCCAGCGGCCGGTTCGCATTTCCCGCGAAAATTTTGATGTGATTTTCCATAAATACTTTTCTTCTGTCCGTCCGCTCTCGGGTGCAATGGTTGCCCGACAAGGATTTGAACCTTGACTCTGGCCTCCAAAGGGCCGTGTGCTGCCATTACACCATCGGGCAATGCTGTTACGATGGGCATTTCCTCGGTCGCGCAACAGCATCTCTCCCGAGCGCCGTGCCCAACCGTGACAAAGAACAAAACGGGTCCGCCCACCCGGACGGATTCCACAAAAACTCGCGCACCTTACCCATCCCCCCGCCAAAAGTCAACCCCCCCCTCCGCACTTGACTTCCCCCCGCCCCCTCCGCACACTCCAAACCATGCGTTGCCCCAAATGTACCCAAGCCGATGACAAGGTGATCGATTCCCGTTCCATCCGCAACGGCGAAGTCATCCGCCGACGCCGCGCCTGCACCAAATGCGGCCACCGCTACACCACCTACGAAGAAGTCGTCAAAGACATCCTCACCGTTCTCAAGCGCGATGGTCGCCACGAAGAATTTTCCCGCACCAAACTGCGCGCCGCCATCGCCCATGCCGCCGTCAAACGCCCCATCTCCGGCCCCCAAATGGACGTCCTCGTCGACGAAATCGTCCTCGCCATCCAAGCCGAATACGAACACGAAGTCCCCTCCACCGTCATCGGCCGCAAAGTCATGGACAAACTCGAAAAGCTCGACGAAGTCGCCTTCCTCCGCTACGCCTCCGTCTACCGCCGCTTCCGCGACGCCTCCCAATTCCTTTCCGAAATCGAAAACCTCATCGGCCGCCAATAACCCCCTCCGCGCTCTGCGGCGGCTCATGCCTTTTTCCCCGGTTTTCCACACTGTGGAAAAAAGTTTTCCACAGTGTGGAAAACTTCCTCACCTACTTCAACAGGCGGTAGAATCGAACCCCGTTGTCCTCCACATCTGGATCCGTAAACGTGAAAATCGGATCGACGGAATTGGTGGAGACCACGGGAGTCCATTCCGGTCGATCCAACTTCGGCGTGGATTGGATTTCAAACCAAAACCCCGGCACGACTCCCAGTTCCAACGTCATGCCAGTTGCACCATCCGGGCGGAGACCCGTCCACACAGGCTCCGGGTGAATGCACCACAGGCTTCCGGCTTCCGGCCCGATCAGCACATCCCAGTTGGATCCGTCAAAACGACTTCCAATGCCGACATAAAATCGGTTGCTCAGAATCTCGAAGGAAAGGGGAATTCCCGGCACCGTGAATTCGGTCGCTAGATGCCAAGTCTCCAAATCATCCGAGGCGTGGATGCGACCGCGATAGAGTCCATCGCGCTGGATTTCCTCGGCCGTCAGCACATAGCACACGTTGCCCCGAACCACGGTGTCGCGGACGTTGGCATCGGTGAAGGCCTCGATGGCCATCGCGGTCCCGCTGTTCGAAATCGTGGAAGCCGAAATGAAATAGTTCGTGGTGAGAGTCAACCCATAGCGAACGGGATACGAATAGACCAAGCCATCGCGAAAGCGAGTCTTCCGCGCCATCGCCAACTGGTTCACATGCAGAATGGGTGAAACCGGTTTCCACGTTTGGCCATCACAGATCCACTGCTGCGGCCCCTGAAAGTAGATGAAAGAGTCGAAGGCCACCAAAGCGCTGTACTGATGGAGGACCGTCGCCCATGTTTGACCCATGTTGGTCGATACCACCGTTAGGCCCGTGTTGTCCGACAGCGATAGGCTGGCATAGAGGCGTCCCTTAAAAAGCGCCACATCGTAGGAATGAACTCCTCCCGTCAACGTGCGCTGTTTGATCCATCCGGGATTGGGCAGGCGGGTCGGATCGTTGAGATAGAGATTTGAAATGTCGGGCAAGCCTTCTCGCGCATCCACGCCCGGAATCCACAGCTTGCCGTCCTGTTCAAAATAATCCCAGACCATTTCTTCGTTGGTTGTGTACTCCTTAACGAAATTCGTGCCATCACCCGCGTAGGTCCAGATATCGACTGGACCCCGATTATTCCAGTAATCCCCATGGGCCAGATATATTTTCCCGTCGAACGTGTGCAGGTCCCAGATGGAACGAGGACGCGCATCGCCTGACACCGGAAATCGATCCAGCAGGGGATTACCCACGCGAACCGCCACATCTTCCGCCCAGCCCCCCAGACACACTCCATAGATGAGAAGAACGGCCCCCCACCGTTTGACTGCTCGATTTCTATGCATGGTTTGGCTATGCAAATAGATGGCACCAAACGCTGTGAGAACCCACCATGCGACACGCGGGCACTTGGCTGGTGCAAATCGGCATGGCTTTCGGACAACGCGGATGAAATGGACATCCCTTGGGAGGATTCGTGGCCGAGGGTGGCTCGCCGGAAAGTGCTTTTCGTTTTCGCTTCACACCCGGCACGGGCACCGCCGCCACCAGCGCCTGCGAATAGGGATGCTGCGGCGCCTCCACCATCGATTGCGCCGGCCCCACTTCAACCAATCTCCCAAGATACATCACCGCGATCCGGTGCGACACATGCCGCAACACGCTCAAATCATGGCTGATCATCAGATACGACAATCCGTGTTTTTTTCGCAGATCCATCAGCAGATTGATCACTTGAGCCTGCACGCTCACATCGAGCGCGCTCACCACTTCGTCGCACACCACCCAATCCGGCCGAAGCGATAAGGCGCGTGCAATGCAAATGCGCTGACGTTGGCCGCCCGAAAATTCAAACGAATATTTCCACAAAGCATCGGCATTCATTCCCACTTCGGCGAGCAAGCGCGTAGCCGCTTCTTCACGTGACTCGTCCTTCAACAGACCGTGTTCCACCATGCCTTCCGTCAGCAAATCGCAAATCGTCATGCGCGGATTCAGCGAGGCCATGGGATCTTGAAAAATCATCTGGATGCGGCGGCGCTGGTCTTGGGTGATGGGCTTTTTCCGGGACGGCGAAAACAAGATTTCATCCCCCAACTTCACGGTGCCGGCTGTCGGTCGTTCCAGCCCCGCCAACACGCGCCCCAGCGTGGTCTTGCCGCAACCCGATTCCCCCGCAAGCCCCAGCGTTTCGCCCGGCGCGATTTCCAAGGATACGCCACCCACGGCATGCACATGCCCTTTGACGCGCGCCAACACGCCGCGCCGTATGGGAAAGCGCACCTCCACGGAGTTCAGCGAAATAGTCGTCGTGGGTGTCATGGGGATAAATAGAGCTTCAGTTTTTCCATGATCGCCGCCGCATCGGCAACTCCATTTTGATACAGCCTTTCAAGCTGCTCACGGTCTTGACTATAGCGACCCACCACCAGCGGTTGAGATGGACGGATCACCAACAGGTTTCCCGCCACTTCCTCCGCCTCCAATTGATCCATCGCATGGTTGTAGGTTTCATGCTGACAAGCCACCGCCTTAGCCAACGCCGGAAACCGCCGATATTTCAGCCGGATCGCCGCCCTCACAGCCGCACTCGGCGCGGATTTTCGGAATCCCCGATTTCGCGTCAAGACCACCACGCGCCGCGAAAACCCATCCGCTGCCGCCTGACGGAATGGAATCGGGTCCGCAATTCCTCCATCCAAATAGAGCCGCCTTTTCACCCGCGCCATCCGACCCACCAACGGCAACGATGAACTCGCCAAGAGCGCGTCTTCTAGTTTCACCTCACCCTTGTCGAAATAGACCGCCTTCCCCGTTTCGCAATCCGTCGCCCCGATGCGAAATCGCACGGGCGCCGTATCAAACGTGGCAAAATCAAACGGCAAATGATTCGGTAATTCGTGATAAATGAAATGCATCCCAAACGGATTTCCCTGCGTGATCCAGTTGCGCCACGAAAAATAGCGAGGGTCGCCCGCAAAGCGCGTGAACACCTGACGATTTCGCTCCAACTGCCGCGCCACATACGAGGCCGCATTGCTGATCCCCGCCGATACGCCAATCACGTAAGGAAAATGAATTCCCTCCCGCAAAAAGAAATCCATCGCCCCCGAAGCATACTGCCCACGCATACCCCCCCCCTCCAGCACCAGCGCCGCATCCCCCCGCACGGAAAGCGCCCCTGTCATGCCGCCCTCACAGCGAGTTCACGAATCCATCGGGCTTGTCCTCTTCCCGAACAAATCCGTTATGCAAAAAATACTTGGGCTGCGAAGAATGCCGCGCCACCGCATGAAACCGCTTGATTCCCTGCTCTTTGAAAAACATCCGCTTCGTCTTGTACAAATAACGGCCGGCCTTAAAATCGCGATATTCCGCAATCATGAAATCAATCACGATGTTCGCCTCCGGCCCCACTTGACGATACGAGAACAGCCCCACCGGCAACATGTTGCGAAAGAGAATACAGGTGTGCGCATCCAACAACTCTTCGATCGTTAATTCGGGAACGTACTTCAACAGTTCGCGCTCGTGAAACAAGAAGAACCGTTTGAGATATTCCGTGCCCAGACTCGAGGCCGGCGCCAAATCGAAAAACGCGCTACTGCGCATGAGTTGCAACAAATACCACGCATCAATGCCCGCAATCACCAGATTGATCACGCACACCGGCCAAGCCCCAATCAGCCACCCATAGAGCGAGAAACAAAGCGAACCCACCAGATTGATCAAGCGCAAGCGATACACATTGGTCATCAGCAGCGACACCAAAATGATCAGCGAAGCCGCATAGCCAATCGCCTCTTTTAACAGATGAATCCAATCCATTTCAGACACCTTCAGGAAAACACACAACAAATAACCAACATTCGTTCAACGTGAAAAACTCTCTCATAACGCCCCCCCCCTGTAAAGGTCAGCCCCAGCCAAGAGGGCGCATCTGCAGATTCACCCGTGAAATGTGTAGCCCTGCCCTTTCCCCTTGCCCCGCGCCGATCAAAAATCTACGGTGTCTCTCCTATGACAGCCCCAGCCCCAAAATCCATTACCTTTGTCGGTGCCGGTCCCGCCGGCTATCCGGCGGCCTTCCTAGCGGCCGACCTCGGTCTGCCCGTCACACTTGTCGATTCCTCCCCCGCTCTCGGTGGCACCTGTTTGCATCGCGGTTGCATTCCGTCCAAATCTCTTCTGCATGCCGCACGCCTTCTCTCCGATGCCCGCGAAGCCGCCGCCATCGGTATCGAATTCGCTCCCCCCGTTGTCCGCCTCGAAAAATTGCGCGACTGGAAGCGGTCCGTCACAACCCGCCTCTCGCAAGGGCTTGCCCAACTCGCCAAGGCTCGGGGCATTCGTGTCGTGCAGGCGCACGCCTCCTTTGCCTCACCAACCCAACTTCTGTTGGCCGCCCCGGGTTCCGTAGAGCCTCACGATTTTGATACGCTGGTCCTCGCCACAGGTTCCTCCTCCATTTTGCCCGAAGGATTTCCGGCGGGAAATCCCCATCTGTGGAATTCCACCACCGCTCTGGATCTTCCGGAAATTCCAGCCAACCTGTTGGTGATGGGCGGCGGCTATATCGGATTGGAACTCGGATCGGTCTATGCCGCGTTGGGATCCCGCGTCACCGTGGTCGAGATGGCCAGCGGACTCCTTCCCGGCGTCGATCGCGATTTGATCGTTCCTCTCGCCAAGCGCCTCCGCAGCTTGTTCCACGCCATTCATTTGAATACTCGCGTCGTCGACATCGCCGAAGATCCCGCCGGACTCCGCATCGTTTTGGAAAATATCAAGACGAATGAAACCCGCACGGAAGTGTTTGCTAAAGCCCTGATCGCCATCGGACGCCGCCCCTTCACCGATGGCCTTGAATTGCAACACGCTGGCATCCTCACCGGCGAACGCGGCTTCATCCTCTGCAATCCCGACGGACGAACCGCCAATCCCAACGTGTTTGTCGCCGGCGATGTCGCCGGAAATCCCATGCTCGCCCACAAGGCCACCCACGAGGCTCGAGCCCTCGTCGCGCGGTTGCTCGGCCGCGAAGAGCGTCTCTCGCCGCATGTTCCGGCCGTGGTGTTCACCGATCCGGAAATCGCCTGGGTCGGCCGCACCGAAGCGCAAGTGGCCGAACAAGGCATCCCTGTCCAAATTTCCAAATTCCCATGGGCCGCCAGCGGACGCGCCCTTTCCCTCGACCGCGCCGATGGCGTCACCAAAATCCTCGCCGATCCCGGCACCGGTCAACTGCTGGGCGTCGCCATCGCCGGCCCCGGCGCAGGCGATCTCATCTCCGAAGCCGCCCTCGCTCTTGAATCCGATGCCACCATCGCCGACCTCGCCCACACCATCCATCCCCACCCCACCCTCTCCGAAACGCTCGCCGAAGCGGCCGAGCTCCACAAAGGCCTCTGCGCCCACCTCTATCGCCCCGCCAAAAAAGTCGTTCCCCCTTCCCCGCCCTGAAATTGAATTTTTTCGCTTAGTAGAACGCTTTCCTCTTTTCTTCTCGCTCCAGTTCGTCTATACACGCCCACTCTACTGGAGCTGTCATGAATTCAAATCCCCTCAAAACCGTCCTCGCCCAACTCGAAAAACGCCTGTCGAGTTCCCCTTCCTCACCCCATCTCATCCCCGGACTTTGGCTCAACCCCGACGGCCCCGTCGCCGCGCAATCCGTCGTTCCGGAACAATTTTTCTGCGACAGCCTCCGCGCCATCCTCTCCACCCGTCCGCAGAAGCGAGTGGTGGATGGTGGCATGCCCGGCGACTGGGGCAAAAACGCCATTGCCTATAATCTTCTCGTCCGCTACGGCGCCGCCTTCGATCACGATGGCAATGGCTCCATTTCCTGCAAGCCTCTCGCCTCGGGATGGCGCGAAACCGGCACCTTCCTCAAGGCCATCACGATGTTGCCGTTCATTCGCTCGCTCGGCTGCAACACCATCCATCTGCTCCCCATCACCTCCATCGGACAAGACGGCAACAAGGGAGATATGGGCAGCGCCTTCGCCATCCGCGATCCGTATGCGCTCGATGAACATCTTGCCGAACCCGCCCTAGGTCTTGATGTCGAAACCGAGTTTGCCGCCTTTGTCCAAGCCGCGCACCGCCTCGGCATTCGCGTCATCGTTGAATTTGTTTTCCGCACCGCCGCCAAGGATGCCGCCTGGGCCAAGGAGCACCCCGAGTGGTTCTACTGGATTCGCGCCAGCGTTCCCGACCGCAAAAATGGGGAAAAATCCGAAGACACCTACGGCGCCCCGCTCTTCACTCCTGACGAGCTCAAAAACATCTACGACGCCGTCGGCAACGGTCGCTTCCATGAATTGCTACCGCCTCACAAAACCTATCTCGACATGTTCACCGCGCCACCCTCCCCTGACACCATTCACATGGAAAATGGGTGCTGGCGCGGAACCGCCCCCGACCCCCGCAACGGTCAGCCTGTTTCCGTTCGCATTCCCGGCGCGTTCTGCGACTGGGGCCCGGACTCCGAGCAACCGCCCTGGACCGATGTCACCTATCTGCGCCTCTACGATCACCCCGATTTCAATTACATCGGCTACAACACCGTTCGCATGTATGCCTCCCAGCTCGCGCGCCCCGAAAATGTCGTGCAGCCGCTCTGGAACAAAATCACCGAGGTCATCCCCCACTACCAAACGCATTATCATGTGGATGGCGTCATGATTGACATGGGTCACGCCCTCCCCGGCGACCTC
The DNA here is from genome assembly GCA_964647595.1 of uncultured Verrucomicrobiota bacterium. GTDB lineage: Bacteria > Verrucomicrobiota > Kiritimatiellia > CAIQIC01 > Lenti-01 > Lenti-01. The sequence goes on along the minus strand of CAZYGH010000010.1, from coordinate 69,993 downwards.
AAGCGGCAACTCGTCGCGCGCGCCCGCCAAGTCGACCCCGATTTCGCCCTCTGGGCCGAGGAATTCAACCTCAGCCCCGCCGCCCGCGAAGAAGGCTACAACGTCTGCGTCGGCCCCTTCATGCAAACCGTGCGAAACCCCGAAAACTTCCGCGGCTGGCTCAGCTGGATCCACGGCGCAGGCCTGCCCGTGCCCTTCATGGCCATGGCCGAAAATCACAACACCCCGCGCGCCGTGCATTGGGCCGGTGGCCCCGCCTACGCCCTCTATGCACAAGCCATCGGCGCCTTCCTCCCCGGTGTTCCCTACCTCCACAATGGCATCGAGCTCGCCGAACCCGTCCCCGTCAACACCGGCTTCGACTTCACCAACGAAGAAGTCGCCCAGTTGCCCCCCTCCGTGTTGCCCCTCTTCAGCGCCGCCGCCATGGGCTGGACCCGCGAGCACACGCTCGTCGCCGACCTGCGCCGCGTGCACGCCCTCCGTGCGAAGCACCCGGAACTCTTCAGCGATCCTTCCCCCGGCACCATCATCCCGCTGGAAACATCCAACCGCGCCATCACCGGATATATCCGGCAAAAGCCCGGATCCAAAAAAGGATTCGCCATTCTCGGCAATAGCGACATGCACAACTCGCAACCCCTCACCCTGCCCCATTCCTCCGCCACCACCGATCTAATCAGCGGACAACCCCTCCCCCCCACCCTCCGCCCCGCCCAAGTCATCGCCTACAAAATCTAACCCCCACCACCCCATCCTTCTCCATGATAGCCGGGGATCCCAACCCCGGCCTCCCCCCTATTCACCCCCATTCTACCTCTCTCTATAGCTCTGCGCCCTCTGTGGCAAAAATTCTTCCCTCCCCCATTCGCAACATTCGTAGTCTCTCTTTCCCGTAATCCCGACTCCTGTTCCCATCCGTGTGCATCCGAGGTTCAGTGGTCGTTCCCCGCGTAGATCCACATCGGCTCGGTCTTCCCGGCCCGCGTAAAACCCATTCGCTTGTAAAATTCGATCGCCTTCCCGTCCGCCGTCAACATCTGCTGATGGAAGCCGCAATACCGCTCCTTCATTGCCTCCATGAGCTTTCGCCCCACCCCGCGCCCCTGGAAATCTGGATGCACCAGCAAATGCGGATAATACACCACCAAATGCCCATCCGAAATCGCATTACCCAGCCCCACCAACCGCCCCCCGATCCGCGCCGTCACCAAGCTGTGCGAATTCCGTAACGCCGCCATCAGCTCCACCGGCTTTTCCGCCGACGACCATCCGTTCGCGCGATAAATCTCCACCACCTCGCCCGTTTCAATCTCGTCGCATAATGAAACCACCACCTCACACATAAATCATCCCTTCCAGATACACCGCCGCACGCCCCGCCAACTTCACCCGATCTCCCGCATGGCGGCAAAACACCTCTCCCCCGCGCGCCGAAACTTGAAACGCGTGCAGCGCGTCTTTCCCCAACACCCCCGCCCAATACGGCGTCAACACACAATGCGATGAACCCGTCACCGGATCCTCCAAAATCCCCAGCCGTGGCGCAAAGGCCCGCGACACAAAATCCGACTTCTCTCCCCGCGCCGTGGGCACCGCACAGCGACACGGCATTGTTTCCAGCGCTAGAAAATTCGGCTTCAGCGCTCGCACCGCCGCCTCATCGTCCAATACAATCAACCAATCTTCTGCCGACTCCAGCACCTGCCGCGGCTCCACCCCCAACGCATCCGCTAAACCCTTCGGCGTCTCCACCGGCTTCGCCGGAAGCGCCGGAAAATCCATCTCCAACAGCTCCCCGCACTTCTCCACCGTCAATACACCCCGCCACTTCGTCTGAAACCGAATCTGCGCCCCGCTCCATCCTCGCAAATCAAACAACACCTTCGCTGCCGCCAGCGTCGCGTGCCCACACAACGTCACCTCCGACGCCGGCGTGAACCACCGCAACTCAAACCCTTCCCCATTCCCGACCAAAAACGCCGTTTCCGACAAATTATTTTCCGCCGCAATCGCCTGCAACACGCGATCCTCCAACCACGACTCCAGCAAACAAATCGCCGCCGGATTCCCCGCGAACACCTCCGACGCAAACGCATCCACCTGATAAATGGGTATTTTCATATCCCCCTTTTACCATCCCCACCTGAACACGACAACCGCCTGAACAATATTGGTTGCAATCATCGCAGGGCTATTCCGCTCTCATGCAAAGCAAAGCGCGCGGGACTTTCGTCTCGCGCGCCTCGGTTTTGTCGCTTTGAATTACTTCGCGGCGGGCAGAGTAGCCTTGCTCTTTGCGATTTTGGCGATGGAGGCAAAGCCTTCCGGATCGTGAATCGCAATTTCGGACAGCATCTTGCGGTTCAGCTCGATACCAGCCTTGAGCGTGCCTTCAATGAAACGGCTATAGCTGATATCATTGAGTTTGCAGGCGGCGGACAAACGCACAATCCACAAACCGCGAAAATCGCGTTTCTTGGCCTTGCGGTGCGTATAGCTGAGTTCCATCGCGCGATCGACGGCTTCCGTGGCAATACGGAACAGCTTGCTGCGGCTCCCGTAAAAGCCCTTGGCCTGCTCGAGACGACGTTTGCGGCGTTTGCGGCTCGCCGGGGCATTGGTTGTTCTGGGCATGTTTCTCTCCTACTTCCGTTGATTTAGGCGCCCATCTCAATCGAGAGGGACTTGGCGAATTTTCCGCCGGCCTGCACACTTTGGCGTAGACGACGTTTTTGCTTCCGCGTCTTGCTGGCGGCCAAATGGCGCCGCCCCGGCTTCTTGTGCAAAATCTTGCCGTTCGCCGACTTCTTGAAGCGCTTGGACACTGCCTTGCGCGTTTTCTTCTTCACTTTCGTAGCCATGATTCGATTGTCCTCGCATCTGGGAATGGACGCAAATCCACTCCCGTCTTTTCAACTCTTCAAAAACAGACGGCGACTTGTACGGGATTTGTACCCGTCCGTCTAGCAGAATCGTCCATCTCTTCCGATTTTTATGATTCAGGAGTCGGCGCCGTGGTCGTTTTCGCCGCCTGCCGCGCCTTTGGATTGGGCATAATCACCATCAAAATATTTTTTCCTAGCAACTTGGGCGCCTGTTCCACAATGCCGATTTCGTGAAGGTCGGCCAGTACGCGGGTCATCAACTGGAACCCGAGTTCCTTGTGGGCGTTTTCACGTCCGCGGAAGTACAGCGACACTTTTACCCGGTGGCCATCTTCCAAAAACTCTTTCATGTGCCGCATCTTCACTTCGTAGTCGTGATCGCCCACGCTGGGATGCAACTGAATTTCTTTCACCTTGGTGGTCGACGCATTCCGCTTGCTCACTTTTTCCTTCTTGCTGAGCTCGTAGCGGTATTTGCCGTAATCCATGATTCGGCACACCGGAGGCCGCGACGTCGGCGAAATCTCCACCAGATCCAGTCCCGCATTGCGGGCCTGAGTCTGCGCGTCATAGGTCGCCACAATTCCAAGCTGTTCGCCCGTAGGCCCGATGAGACGCACCTCCGGCACACGAATGCGCTGATTGATGCGTGTGGTGAAATTTCCCCCGCCGCGAGGGTCCCTAGGGTTGGTCGGTGGTTGTATGGCTGTCTCCTTGTTTTCCGGGGGTCTTTCGCCGCCCCGTTTTTCTTTTCTATTTCAGCGTCACTTGCCGCTCGGCATCCACCTTGGCGATGAAGGCCTCCAGGGTCATGACTCCCAGATCCCCAGCCACCCGGCTGCGGACCGAAACGGTTCCGTTTTCCAATTCCCGTCCGCCCAAAATGAGCATGTAGGGAATCTTCTGCATCTGCGCATCGCGGATCTTTGCGCCCATTTTTTCGGGCCGATCGTCCAGCAACACACGGAAATCTTTTTCTTTCAGCTTCGCGGCAATTTCTTTGGCCGCAGCAATCTGCTTGTCCGTCACCGGAATCAGACTGATCTGCACCGGGGCAAGCCACAACGGGAACGCGCCCGCGTATTGCTCAATCAGAATGCCAAAGAAACGCTCCAAACTGCCCAACAACGCACGATGCACCATGTACGGTCGATGCTCCTGACCGTCCGCGCCCGTGTAGACCATGTCGAAACGGTCGGGCAAATTGAAGTCGAACTGCACGGTGCTCATCTGCCACTCGCGACCAATGGCATCGCGCGTCTTCAAATCGATCTTGGGGCCATAGAACGCGCCGCCGCCCTCGTCCATTTCGTAGGAAATGCCCTCGGCCTTCAGCGCGGCTTCGAGCGACCGTTGCGCCAAATCCCAACGCGCCGGATCGCCCACGGATTTTTCGGGACGCGTGGCCAAATACGCCACAATGTCCTCAAAGCCAAATGCACGCCACATGGCAATGGCGAACCGCACGCATTCGCGCACTTCGCTCTCCACCTGCTCTTCGGTGCAATAAATGTGTGCATCATCCTGCGTAAACCCGCGCACGCGCATCAGCCCATGCAACACGCCCGCCCGCTCATAGCGGTACACCGTGCCCAGCTCGGCCCAGCGCAGCGACAACTCGCGATACGACCGCTTGCGGCTCTTATAAATCTGAATGTGGAACGGGCAATTCATCGGCTTGATGTAATAGCGCTGCTCGTCGATTTCCATCGGCGCATACATGTTCTCGCTATAGAACCCCAGATGCCCCGACGTCTCCCACAGCCCCGCCCGCCCAATGTGCGGCGTGTACAGCATTTCGTAGCCCGCGCGATAATGTTCTTTGCGCCAGAATTCTTCGATGATCGAGCGAATGCGTGCGCCCTTGGGATGCCAATGCACCAGCCCGGGACCCACACTTTCTTGAATGCTAAACAAATCCAAATCGCGCCCCAGCACGCGGTGGTCGCGCAACTTCGCCTCTTCCAACATCTTCAAATACGCATCCAGATCGGCCTGCGTCAAAAACGCCGTTCCATACAACCGCTGCATCATCTGATTCTTTTCGTCGCCGCGGAAATACGCACCCGCCACCGACTGAATCTTGAATGCCTTCACCTCGCCCGTATTTGCGACGTGCGGACCGCGGCACAAATCCGTGAAATCGCCGCAATGATACAAGCTAATCGTCTCGCCCTCTGGAATATCCGCCAAGCGCTCCAACTTGTATTTCTGTCCCCGCTGGGACATCAGCTCCATCACTTCGGCGCGGGTTTTCTCCTCGCGCACAAACGGCGCTTTTTCGGCCACAATCTTGGCCATTTCGGCCTCAATGGCCGGGAAGTCTTCCACCGTCAGCCGATGCTTCAGGTCGAAATCGTAGTAAAAACCGTCCTCCGTGTCCGGACCAATGTCGAACAACGCATCCGGCCACAAGCGACGAACCGCCGCCGCCATCACATGCGCCGCACTATGGCGCATCGTCTCCAAACCAACAGAATCAGGCTTCATGAAATTTATATGGAATCCTTCCTAAGGCGCAAAAACCTACCCTTTCACCCCCGCAAAGTCAATGCACCACCCACACAATGGAACCTCTTGCAAAACTCCTGACGGAGTTGTTGCAAGAGAGTAGTCAGGAGTCAGGATTCAGTAGTCAGAATTTGGCCATGAGCTACGTAAAGAAAGTTCGGTGGCTATTCATGCTGACGACTGGCTACTCGCTCCTGACTACTGCTCTTGCGAAACGTCGTTTTGCAAGAGCCTCCACACGGTGGAAAACTTTTTGGGAGCGCCGCTTGACAACTAGGAATCGGAATCGCACTTAGCATTGTAAATCCACTCACTACTCTTCACCTATTTGAAGCACCCACAACAAGAGCCACTCGCAAGCCTGTCATTCCAGCTGCATGTTGTGGAGAATAGCCACAATATCGTGTCGCCGAACGACACCCGCGTGCTATTCCCGTACTCCAACCTCCTCCACGGCTTACCCTGAGGTCTCCATTTGGTGGACCCATCGGATTCGTAACCGCAACGTCTGATAACCGCCCTTGCCAATCTAAACACCATTCCTGAATATTCCCGTGCATGTCATATAAACCCCAAGCATTGGGAAGATACGACCCAACTCGCGTATGTTTGGACGAAAATCCACCCTTCCCATCTTTTTCATTGCCATTATACCGCCCAACCTCTGCCAAATTTGGACACTCTTCTTCACTTGTCAGATTTTTTCCACTATTCAATGACGTTGTTGTACCTGCGCGGCAGGCGTACTCCCATTCTGCCTCCGTTGGAAGGTCTAAACACAAACCCGTCTTTAACCGCAATACTCCCATGAAAGACCCTTCATCCACAGCTCGAGAAGTGGGCCACCCATTCCCAACTGCATTCCCTCGAATCATGTCATAACTAACGTTGTCAACTGGCCTCACATCTCCTTTTGCACGGGACGGATTTTCGCCCATTACATTCTCCCACTGCTTTTGAGTCACCTCAAAAATACCTGCGTAGAAACCCGTGGTGATCGTCACCGGATGCTCTGGCTCGTTGTCATGCTTTTTATGCCCGATTTCTTCCGAAGGAGCACCCATGAGAAAGGTTCCACTTGGGATATACCTCATCCAAAGTTCTGTGGTTTTGCAATGCTCGTCATTCAAATCGGGTCCTTTTTCCGAAAAGCGAATTGGGAATTTGCTCACGCCGGTCCCTCCACTCAAATCAACGATCAAATATGGGTGTAGCTTTTCGTAGTTTGGCAATTCCGAAGATCCCATGATTCCTTTTCGAGGGGATGATAATGGATATCCTTTATTGCCGTCTTGAGGTTCCCCACTCACTTCTACAATTACTTGGGATTTTTCTTTTGGGTCGAATTGATTTCCTTTTTCTCTTTCCGTGTTTTCCTCCAATTTTTTCGCTGCGAGAACTCGCTCGGCAACCGTTTTAATGGTGGCCTCATATTCAACACGAAGTGCGCTGTGTTTCGACACATTTGCGGCAAAAATTTGATTATCTTTATCCACAACACTTGAATTGTAATAATTATAAAGATGGGTCATTATAGCTTGCGAGTCGAAATATCCATTAACCAGTGCTTTCTGTCGTTGCTCTAGTTCAGTAAGTTTGTATTTATACCATCGATCTTCACTGATCCCATTTTCCTTCATTGCTCGGTTTTTTTCGCGCTTTATAGCGAGAATTCGATTATTCAGTTCATTAGAATCTTGAAGCCGTTTTTCGTCCCACTGAAAACTAAATCGCATTTCTCGTTTTAGCGCGTGAACATCGATTCTCTTTCCCGTCAAAGCCGTTAAATCTAGCACGAAATCTTCAATACGTCCCCATGCCCAGCTTTCATCACTCACCCGGCGCTCATTTAAAATGCCCTTCATTTCCTCGTACAATCCTTCTTTAAATTGTATGATTTCTTGAGGGCATTGGACATATTCAGTGTGCGGATAAATGGCTTTTTCAGGAACGTTTTTCATCGGCTCAATAACGCTCTTTGCTTCGATTGTTGCCCACAACAATTCAACCGCCTTTAAATATTGAACAACACTGGCAGTTGTTTTTTCCATGGCATCCGCCCACACAATACACAGTTGAGATCGTTGCAACTCATCTGTCTCCTTTGCCACCTGTTTGCCAATCTCTCGGAGATTACCGATTTCTTTAAGGACATCGTTTTCAGATTGCTGACATTCAGTATTTGCCTCCCAATACCGTCTATCCAAATCAGTTAATGCATTTTCAACGGTTTTGTTATACGCGTCCTCTGCCAACTGTAGCGCGCTGGGCTTGATGTTCTGTGCGAAGCAAATACTGTTGAAATCGTTGCTTAAACAAAACAGTCCAATGAGGATATACTTAAAGGTCAATGGCATATTCACAATCTGTCGCTCTCTTTTCGTATTGCTCAGGTTATTGCATTATCTTTCAGACCGTATTCTATCAAGATATCTTCATGCAAGCTCTCCATTCGTGTTCAGTCTCTTCATCGTCAATTGAACCCGTTCTATTCCATTGAATTTACCTTCGATATTTTCACGACCGATCTGTTTTATTCAATTTTTGTGACCGCCGCTTGACAACTAGGAAAAGGTATGTTTCTATATACAGAAACAACGGCAAAAGATTATTCATGAACCCAGGAAATCCCATGTTGCTCGAAACGTTCCCCTCTCGCGAGGAATTTCAATCCTTGCTCCACACCGCCACCGTGGTGCCTGTGGGCGCGCGCATTCTGGCCGATACCGAGACGCCCGTCTCCGTCCTCGCCCGCTTTGCCCCCCACCATCCCCACCTGTTTCTGCTCGAAAGTGCGGAAGGCGGCGAGCGCTGGGGCCGCTATAGTTTCATGGGCGTCTCGGCTCGATCCATGATCACGGTTTATCGCAACGATGTGGTCATCCGCCAAGGCATCGACGAAAAGCGAATCCCCCACAAGGGTGATCCGCTGGCCGTGTTGCGCAATATCATGAAACCGTATTCGTTGGCTCATCTGCCCGGACTCCCCCGCTTTTGCGGCGGCTTGGTGGGCTATTTTTCTTACGAAATGATTCATTTTTTTGAATCGCGCGTTCCCAACAAGCTCCCGCCCGAACGCCCCATGGCCGAATTTGTCATCCCGGACACGCTCCTCATCTTCGACAATGTCACGCATACGCTGACCGCGCTGGCGCTGGCCTTCAAGGAAGATGGAGAGGCCGATGCGCTCTTTGAGGCGGCCACCGCCCGCGTACAGGATTTGCTGAATACGCTGGCCAAGCCCATTCCGGCGGGCTCGGTCACCGGCAAAACGCCCATTCGCAAGCCCTTGCCCGTGCGTCCGCCGGAGTATTTCAAGGGAATGGTCAAAAAAGTGAAGGACCACATTTTTGAGGGCGACATCATTCAATGCGTGATCTCCCAAAGTTTTGTCGGCCCCGCCCCCGACGACTTGGTCAGCTTGTACCGCGCCCAACGACATGTGAACCCTTCGCCCTATCTGTTTTTCCTGAAGGCGCAGGGTTGCACACTCATTGGCTCCTCACCCGAGACCATGATCCGGCTCGATTCTCGAACCGCCACCCTGCGACCCATCGCCGGCACCCGCCCGCGCGGCGACACCGAACAGGAAGATCGCAAAAACGCCGATAGCCTCCTGCAAGACGAAAAAGAACGCGCCGAACATCTGATGCTGGTCGATCTGGGCCGCAACGAGCTCGGACGCGTCGCCCTTCCCGGCACCGTGCAAGTCACGGACCTGATGATTGTCGAACGCTACTCCCACGTCATGCACCTCGTCTCCAACATCACCGCCGATTTGGAACCCGGCCATGATGCGTTCGACCTGTTTGCATCCTCCTTCCCCGCCGGCACGTTGAGCGGTGCGCCCAAAATTCGCGCCATGGAAATCATTGCCGACCTCGAAGACGAGCCGCGCGGACCCTACGGCGGTGCCGTCGGCTATGTCTCCTTCGACGGCAATATGGATTTTTGCATCTGCATCCGCACCGCTGTGGCCGAACACGGAAGGCTCACCATCCGCGCCGGAGCCGGCATCGTCGCCGATTCCGATCCTGAATATGAACTACGCGAGACTCAAAACAAGGCCGCCGCAATGTCCCGCGCCCTCGAACTTCTCCAAACCGCCCAACAAGCCGAATCTAAACAGCCATGAACAGCCCTTCCTCTCACAGAGGTTCACAGAGTCCCACAGAGAAGCGATTCCGTTTTCTCCGTGAATCTCTGTGCCTCTCTGTGAGAGAAACTCTACCTTCCCGGAGAATCCCATGATTTTGATGATCGATAACTACGATTCCTTCACCTACAATCTTGTGCAATATCTGCGCGAGATGGCCGCCGATGTGCAGGTATTCCGCAACGACGCCATTTCCATCGCCGAAATCGAGAAACTTGCCCCCACCGCCATTGTGATTTCTCCCGGCCCCGGACGGCCCGAAGATGCTGGCGTTTCGTGCGAAGTCATCCGCACCTTCGCCGGAAAAATTCCCCTCCTCGGCGTTTGCCTCGGCCACCAAGCCATGGGTCTCGCCTACGGAGGAAAAGTCATCCACGCCAAAAAACTTATGCACGGCAAAACGTCCGACATCACCTGCGATGGCAAAGGCGTTTTCAAGGGCCTCGATAGCCGCCCCTTCAAAGCCATGCGCTACCATTCTCTCGCCATCGAACGCGAAAGCCTGCCTGAGTGCCTTGAAGTATCCGCCACCACGGAGGACGGCGAAATCATGGGCATCCGCCACAAACAATTCGCCCTCGAAGGCATCCAATTCCACCCCGAATCCATCATGACCCCCGTCGGCAAACGCATCCTTCGGAATTTCTTGAAGAATTCAGAATCCAGAATTCAGGAGTCAGAATAATGAATAGGGGTCAGCCCTATAATTTAATATTTTTCCACAGTATGGAAAACTTTTTTGCGATTTTTCCACACAATGGAAGAAATGTTTCCACACTGTGGAAAACTGTTGAACAGCCGTTTTCACCCCAGAGAACACAGAGGACCACCGAGATTTTTACTCTGTGAATCTCTGTGCCCTCTGTGGTGAATTTCTTCATTCCAAGGAGTCTTCATGAACATTCCAGCCTTGCTCAAAAAACTCATCGCCCGCAAAGACCTGACAGAAGCGGAGGCCTTTGAAGCTGTCACCGGTATTTTGTCGGGCGAATTCACGGAAGGCCAGATCGGCGGCTTCCTCGCCACATTGGCGGCCAAAGGCGAAACCATCGACGAAATCGCGGCCGGGGCTCGCGCCATGCGCGCGGCGGCTACGCGTATTCAATCGCTCGCGCCCAACACGCTCGACACCGTCGGCACGGGCGGCGATGGGGGCATGACGTTCAATATTTCGACCACCGTCGCGTTTGTTGCGGCGGGTGCCGGGGCGGTCGTCGCCAAGCATGGCAATCGCGCCAGCTCGGGCAAAAGCGGAAGTGCCGACTGCCTCGAATGCCTCGGTTTCAATCTTGCCGCCGCGCCCGAAATCATGGAGCAAGCCCTCAATGAAATCGGCATCACGTTCATGTTCGCCCCTTCCTTCCACAAGGCGATGCGTTTTGCTGGCCCCGTTCGCAAGCAACTGGGCGTGCGTACGCTGTTCAATTTGCTAGGACCGCTCACGAATCCGGCGGGAGCGCCGTGCCAACTCATCGGCGTTTTCGCACCGGAATTGACCGAAGCATTCGCGGAGGTGCTCAAGAAACTGGGTTCGCGTCGCGTCTTGGTTGTGCACGGTCACGATGGAATGGATGAAATCACGCTGACCACCACGACGCGCTGCTCGGAACTCAAGGATGGCGTGGTAAAAACCTACGACATTGATCCAACCCTCTATTTTGAAAGTACGTGTACCAACGCGGATTTGGAAGGTGGAATGCCTGCCGACAACGCACAAATCACGCGCGGCATTTTGGAAGGAAAAATCCAAGGCCCCAAGCGCGACATTGTGCTGATCAATTCCGCCGCCTCTCTTCTCGCGGCCAACCGATGCAACGACCTGGCCGACGGCATTCGCCAATCCGCCGCCTCCATCGACTCCGGCGCCGCCCTCGACAAACTCGAGAAACTCGTGGCATTCTCCAAATCCTGAAAACCACAACTACGAATCACGCGAATCAAACGAATGAACAGCCTGTATTCCCCTTTCCCCAATTCGTGCCATTTGTATCATTCGTAGTAAAAATGATCTAAAATTCTTATGTCTTTTCTTGAAAAAATCTTATCTGCCAAACGCGCCGAAATGGATGCGGCACGCGCCCTCAAACCACAGTCCGAACTGGAACGCTTGGCCGCCAAACGCGAAGATTTTCGTGGTTTTGCAGAATCTCTCGCGCGCCCCGGCGTTCGGATCATCGCGGAAATCAAGCGCGCCTCCCCATCGCTGGGCGACATCCGCCCCGACCTGCACCCCGGCGATCTCGCGCTGGCCTATCAAAACGGCGGCGCGGCGGCCATTTCCGTGCTGACCGAACCCGCCTTCTTCAAAGGTTCCGCGAAAGATCTGAAGCGCGCGCGAGAATTCGTCGAGCTGCCTATCCTTCGAAAAGACTTCATCCTCTCCCCCTATCAGGTCTACGAAACCGCCGCGATGGGTGCCGATGCCATGCTGATCATTGTGCGCATTCTGGACGACGAAACCCTGCAATCGCTTCTGGCTCTTGCCCACGGCATCGGCCTTGAAACCCTTGTTGAAATCCACGATGAGGCCGATGTCCAACGTATCGTGCCACTGCCCCCCCCGCTGGTCGGCATCAACAATCGCGACTTGGCACATTTCCACACCAACACAGACCGAGCCGCCCGAATCGCCGCCCTGTTGCCCCGCGGCTCGTCAGTGGTCGCCGCCAGCGGCATTCATGAGGAGGCCGATATTCAACGCTCTCTCTCTGCGGGAATCCGCCGTTTTCTCGTCGGCGAAACACTTGTGCGTCACAACGATCCAACTGCTCTCCTCCGCCAATGGACAGCCCTTCGCGTCGATTCTACCCTTTCATAATTGAAACGTTCATGTTTGTTCCATCTGTCAAAATTTGCGGCATCACTCGGCGACAAGATGCTCTGGTCTGCGCCGAAGCCGGCGTGGGCGCGCTGGGTGCCGTCTTCTATCCCAAAAGCCCCCGAAACGTCTCGCCCGCTCAAGCCCGCGAACTGTTCGATGGCTTGCCCACACGAATCGTGCGCGTCGGCGTGTTCGTCAATGCCTCCGTCGAGACCATGATCAAAACCGCTCACGAGGCCAAACTCGACACCATCCAAATGCACGGCGAAGAAACGCTGGACGTGATCGAATCTGTCCGCCGCGCGGGGTTTCATGTGGTCCAAGCCATCAAGCGTACCGGCAAGGAATTACTCACCGTCGCCCGCAGTTTACCTCCCCAAGTCGGGATCCTCGTTGAGTGCGGCCGTGGAGCCCTTCCCGGCGGCAACGGCATCGCGTGGAATTGGAGCGAGGCGGCGGCGCTGGCCGAATTCCGCCCCTTCGCCATCGCCGGCGGACTCCATCCCGAAAACCTCGCCATCGTCGCACGCCACAGTCTAGCCTCCGCCTTCGACGCCAGCTCCGGCGTCGAATCCGCCCCCGGAATCAAAGACGAATCCGCCATCCGCGCCTTCCTGCGCGCCGCCGCCGAATTATCCACCCCGAAATTTCCCATGTGCTGGAAGGCTCAACCCTAGCGGGGTCGCTCTGGAAAAAAGTTCAGTTCACGCTTGAAATCTCCTGTATTTCCGACAAATGAGCGTATCATGAAGAGCGGTTTGACAAAGGAGCGACTATGAAAAAATGGTTCGGTGCATTCATCGCGACGATGTGTCTTTCAACTTTGGCCCGAGCAGGAGAAGTGTCCCTCACCTTTTCTTTCGATCCATCCGAGGTCACCTACGCCATACAAGGCGCCTATGAAAAAGTGCATCTGGCCGGTGCCGTTCTTCCGGGAGATCCCCCCGGAACGCCTTGGCTGCCCGCAACATTTGTCAACGTGCTGATTCCGTCGGGGGCCACCGTGACGGACGTCCGCGCGGAAGGCAACGAAGTGTTGCTGCGCGACGACATCACCGTCCTGCCCGCACAGCCTCCACAAAAACGCAGTGGCGCACGCCATGCATTTGTTCCCGCCTTGGCTTCCGCTTATGCGCAAACCGATAAAATTCCGGCCACGTTGGCTGCGACGGCGGGTGAACACACGATGAGCGGCTATTCCCTCGTTTCCGTGCGACTCCATCCCATCCGCTACATCGCCACTTCCAAGCAACTCTTTCTCTCCACCCAGTTGAACCTGACCGTGACCTATTCCGAACCCCGCGCCCGCCTCAGCGCACCCGCCGCACAACGCACAGAAGCGGCCACATGGGTTCAGGATCTTGTCGTCAATGCCGACTCTTCGGAGGCTTTTGCCCCAACGGCTTCCCGAGGTCTGCTGGCCGACACAGCGGCACAATATCTCCTCATCACGCGCCAGTCCTGCACCAATGCCTTCAATGCCTTGATTCAACACCGCGCCTCGCGCTTCACCTGCCAAATGCTGACGGTGGAATCCATCACAAATTCCTACACCGGAACTGATGCCCAAGCCAAAATTCGCGCCTGCATCAAGGACTACTACCAAAACCACGGCACCCTCTATGTGGTATTGGGCGGCGATGACACGCTGGTGCCGCCCCGCGGAACCAAAGTCTCGGTGGATACCGAAGTGGAATCCGCCATGCCCACCGATCTGTATTACTCCGGACTCGACCGCGACTGGAACGCCAACAGCAACACCGTCTATGGCGAAATCACCGACAATCCCGACATGGCGTGGGAAGTAGTGGTGGGCCGCATTCCCGTACGCACGGCCGCGCAGGCCACCGCCTACATCAATAAACTCATTTCCTTCGAAACGGCCCCGCCCACGAACCTCTCCAAAAAAATCATCCTCGGCGGTATGGTCGCATGGGACACCTATACCGGCACCAGCCGCCCCTCGGATGACGTCACCGCCGACGGTCACCGCGCTTTCCGCGACACCACCCATCCCAGCATCAGCGATTCCGAAATGTGGGACCGCCGCCTCTATCGCGACGGCATCCGCCCCTACTGGCAAGCCACCACCATCGGCATCTTCTGCGACACGCTCACCTCGTGGGACACCACCACCGGCGGCGATTATCTAGAAAACGCCACCAACGTCCGCAAGCGTTTTAACGAAGGCTGGTGGCATCTCTTCTTCTCGGGTCACGGCGATGTCACCGCCTGGGGTCTTGAAAGCGGCGCGTTTTATAGTAGCGATGCAACCTTGCTCACAAACAAAACCCCCTTCGTCTACACCGACGCATGTCTGACAGGCCACTTCGATGGTTCGACCGACCCCTGCCTGAGCGAAGCTTTCTTGCGCAATCCAACCGGCGGTGCGTTGGTCTACGTTGGATGCAGCCGCTATGGCTGGGGCGAGCCGGATGCTTCTCCCGCCAGCAACACCTCCGATGGCGGCCCTTCCACCGTCTATGGCTACAAATTCTACAAGCGCCTCTACGAAACCACCAACCGCACCGCCGGCACGGCCTTCGCCATGCACAAAGCCGACATGATCAGCCAGTGCGCGGCCAACGGTTCCGAACGCTGGATTCAGTTTGGCCTGAATTTGCAGGGCGATCCCGCCGTTCTACCCTTCCCCGCCACGCAATCTCCCCAGTCTCCCCCCTTCTTCCCCGCCATCAGCAACCAGAGCACCGCCGTCGGATTGGCGGTGCAATTCACCGTCGTGGCACAAAAAACAGATGGCGACTCCATCACCAACTTCTGGGCAACGGGCCTGCCCTCCGGTGCCACGTTCACACCGGGCACCGGCAACACCAACGGCACGTTCTCTTGGGCAAACCCTTCGCCGACCGGAACGTATTCCGTCACCTTCTCGGCCGCTGACAACGATGGCGTCTCGTCGATTTCCATGGTCATCCGTGTCACCAATTCCGCGCCCGTCGCCGGTCCCGCCGTCATCCGCTCGCAAGGATTCGAAGCCTCGGCCGACGACAACTGGGCTCCTGTTTTTACGCCGGGCTCCGGCACCATCGCCACCCGCACGGAACGCTTCATGTCGGGAACCAAGTCCCTCAAGATATCCGGCTCAGCCGGTCTCAATTCTGATCCAAGAGTGGAATTCGCCAACGTGAATATTTCTTCTTATTCCGACGTCCAACTCTCCGTCGCTTTTGCCGCCAGCGGCCCCGATAGCGATGACGACCTGTATCTGGATCTCTCCTACGACAACGGCACCACGTGGACCGGCGCAGGCTCCGTCAAGCTCGTGGATGGCTATGGCAACGCCAACGTCGCCTTCGGTGCAACCTACGCCGCCAAGCCCACCACCGTGGCCGTCAATCCGTGGACGGTTTCCATCCCCGCCGGAACCGCACAGCTCAAAGTGCGTGTGCGCTATGACGAGAAAATCGCATCGGCAAACACCTCCGACCACTATTTCATCGACGACATCCAATTGACCGGCAATACCGGCGGTGTGACACCGCAAACGCCACCGGTGCTCGCCCCCATCGGCCATTCGTCCGTGCAAATTTCCAACGCATTATCGTTTGCGGTGACCGTCGCCGCCACCGATGGCGATGCCGTCACCAATCTGTGGGCCACAGGCCTTCCCTCCGGTGCCACATTCACGCCCACCTCCAACCACCTCAGCGGAACGTTTTCATGGCCCTCTGCCAAGCCAGCCGGTTCACACTCTATTACGTTCTGGGCCGCTGACCATGATGGTGTCGATTCCGAAACCATTTCCATCACCGTTACGAATCCACCCGCCTCCGGTGGCGGCGCAGTCGTATTGAAATTGCAGGACTTCGAAGGTGCCGTTTCCGACACGTGGACTTATGCCGCCACACCCGGTTTGGGAACTCTCGCTATCAGTAGCGACCGCAGTGCTGCCGGAACAAAATCCCTAAAGATGTCCGGCTCCAGCGCGGGATCCTCCGACCCCACCGTCGTGTTCGACACTGTCAGCCTCGCCGGTTGTAGCAACGTCATTCTCTCCATTGGCTTCAGTGCCGACGGTCCCGACGGGGGCGACGATCTCTGGCTCGACCTCTCCTTCGACAATGGCACCACGTGGCCTCAAACCAACCGACTCGTGACCGGCTACTACAACGCCAAGATCCTCTTTGGTGCCACCAATGCAGCCAAACCCACCACCGTGGGGGCCAATCCATGGAGCGTCGCCATTCCCGCCGGAACGGCCCAACTCAAGGTCCGCGTGCGCTACGACGAAAAATCCGGTTCCGCCAACACCTCCGATCACTACTACATCGACAGCATCAAGCTCACCGCGACTTCCAGCGGCGGCCTGCTGGGCTCGCCTCCGATTCTCGCCGCCATCGGCAACAAGTCGGTGCAAGTCTCCAACACCTTGTCGTTCGCTATCACCGCCACCGCCACCGATGGCGATGCCATCACCAACCTGTGGGCCGTGGGCTTGCCGACCGGCGCGACCTTCACTCCCAGCTCAAATAAAACCAGCGGCACTTTCTCGTGGCTCTCCGCCACGCCCGCCGGTTCCTATCCCGTCACCTTCTGGGCCGGTGATCAAGATGGCACCGCCTATGAAACCATTTCCATTACCGTGATCCCCGCTTCTTACGGCTCCGGCTCCGTAAAATTCCAAGGATTTGAAGGCACCACCAACGACACGTGGGCCTACACCTCCACACCCGGATCAGGCACCATCGCCGTCGTCACCACCAACCGCGTCCTGTCCGGCGCGAAATCCCTGAAATTGTCTGGTTCTGCCAATGGCTCGGCCGATCCGTTCGTCACCTTTGACAACGTTAATCTCGCCGGACAAAGCGGCGTACAACTTTCCATCGCCTTCTCCGCATTCGGACCCGATTCCGACGACGACCTCTATCTCGACCTCTCAACCGACAACGGGGCCACGTGGAACGCCACCGGCTCCGTCAAACTTGTCGACGGCTACGGCAACGCCAACATCGCCTTCGGTGCCACCGTCGCCGCCAATCCCATGACCGTCGCTTCCAACCCGTGGATCGTCAACATCCCCGCCAGCGCCGCTCAAATCCAAGTGCGCGTCCGCTTCGACGAAAAGGCTGGCGCATCCAATCTGTCCGATCACTATTTCATCGACGACGTCCGCCTCACCATCGGCGGCGGTGCACGCGTTCTGGCCGAAATGCAACCCCTGGCCGAGGACGATCCGCAAATCGAGATCACTGATCCCGCGGCAGATGCGTTCACCGTCCCGAACTCGGTCACCACCATCGCTCTCTTCGGTTCCTGCAACGCCTTTGCAACGGGTTTGCTGAACGGATCGAACGATCAGGGCGGCTCTTTCTCCATTCCTGCTGCCGCCGAATGGACCCTTCCTTCCATCCCGCTCTTCATCGGCGAAAACATTCTCTCCGTTTCCGCCACCAACGCCGCAGGTGCCACCGCCACCGCCTCTGTGACAATTACTCGCCGCGCAGACTCCGAGAGCACCGATGCCACCGTGCTGGCTTCGCAAGGATTTGAAGAAACTTCCGACGACACGTGGAGCTACGAGCTGGGCGCTAGCACCGCCCTGACCTCCGAGCGTGCCCGTACGTGGTTCCATTCCCTCGTGCTGGCCGGTTCGGCCGGGCTCAACGTGGACCCCGCCGTCGAATTTGCCAACATCGACCTCGCCCAATACGACAACGCACAAATTCTCATCGCCTTCAGCGCACAAGGTCCCGATTCGGGCGACAATTTGTGGCTCGACCTGTCCTTCGACAACGGCCTCACATGGAAGGAAGACAATTCCGTCCGGCTCGTCGGCGGATTCCGAAACGGAAATCTCGCCTTCGATGCCACGTCCTCCATGTCGGTCAGCGCCAATCCCGCCACGCTGGAAATCCCTTCCGGCACCGAACAAGTCAAGGTGCGCATCCGCTTCGATGAAGGGGCCGCATCCGACAACACCAGCGACTTCTTCTTCATCGACGATCTTCGCATCGTCGCCGAAGAAATCGCCGGCGATGACGACGACAGCGACGGTCTGGAAGACACGTGGGAAACCAGCTTCTTCCGCTCCATTGTCTCCGGTTCCGATGAAAATCCGGATGGCGACGATCTCCAGAACTGGGAAGAATTTATTCTCGACCGCAATCCCAACGACACCCTGAACCCCGACACCCGATTTACAGTCGAAGGCATCGCCGCCGATTCCATTCTCTTCCCCGCCTCCACGCGCCGCTGCTACACGTTGCAATATATCGACAACCCTACCGCCACCCCGCAAGTTTGGACCGATGTTCCGTCCGTTCTCAACCGGCGCGGCACCAATACCACCATGTCCCTGCCGCTCGAGAATGGATCCGGCTCCCGCATCTACCGGGTGAAAGTCACCCTGCCCTGAGCCTTCTCTCGCGCGCCCACTTCATAAGGAAATCATGAGCCACCCACGCCTCGAAAATATCAACATTGAATCCGTCCTTCCTCTCCCCACTCCGCGCGAGATGAAAACGGCCATTCCCCTCAACGCCACCACCATCGCCACCGTCGCCAAAGGCCGCGAAACCATTGAGCACATTCTCGATGGCGATGACCCGCGCCTGATCGCCGTGGTGGGTCCCTGCTCCATCCACAACCTCGACGCCGCCGAGGAATATGCCCAGAAGCTCAAGACGCTTTCTGACGAAGTGGCCGAATCCATATTTGTCGTCATGCGCGTCTATTTCGAGAAGCCTCGCTCCTCCATCGGCTGGAAGGGACTCATCAACGACCCCTACATGAACGACACCTTCCACATCGAGGAAGGCATCCGCATGGCGCGGCACTTTCTCACCCGCGTCGCCGAGATCGGCCTCCCCGCCGGAACCGAACTGCTCGACGTCCTCATGCCGCAATACATCGGCGACCTGATTTCGTGGAACGTCATCGGCGCGCGCACCGCCGAAGCCCAAACGCACCGCGAAATTTCCAGCGGCATTTCCACGCCCATCGGTTTCAAAAACGGAACCGATGGAACGCTCGAAGCCGCCATCAACGGCGTACGTTCCGCCATGGGGCCGCACCACTTCCTCGGTGTCACCGAAGATGGCCTCCCCGCCGTCTTTTCCACCACCGGAAATTCCTATCCCCACGTCGTTCTCCGCGGCGGCAAGAAGCCAAACTATGACGCCGCCTCCGTCGCCGCCTGCGTCAACGCTCTGCGCGACGCCCACCTGCCCCAGAACCTCATCATCGATTGCTCCCACGGCAACTCCAGCAAAAAGCACGATCGCCAAGGCCCCGTCCTTCTCGACGTTCTCTCGCAAGTCGAAGCCGGGAACCATTCCATCCGCGGCTTCATGCTGGAAAGCAATCTCGAAGCCGGCAACCAGCCCATGCTCTCCAACCCCGCCCTCCTCAACCCGCGCTGTTCCATCACCGACGCCTGCATCGACTGGCCCACCACCGAATCCCTCCTGCGCGAGGCAAATACGCGACTCAAGAAGATACGCGGGGATAAATGAAAACAAATTGTCCCCGACCCTAAAAAGAGGTAAAGTTTTGAATCATGACTATAGCATTACAAGAACTTGAATCGTTGTCCGTGCCGGAACGCATGCAACTCGTCGAGGACCTGTGGGACAGCATCGCACGAAGTAATGCCAACCTGCCCGTCCCTCAGTGGCAGACGGAAGAACTGGCCCGACGCAAGGCAAGCTATCTACAAAATCCGGATTCCTGCCAAACTTGGGCTCAAGTCAAGAGGTCCATCCTCCAACCGGGATGACAGAGCCCCCTCTACTCCTTCCTGAGGCCCAGAAAGACGTTGCGGACGCCTTCCTGTGGTATGAACACCAAAAAATGGGACTTGGCATGGAATTCCTGCGATGCGTTGAGACGGCTCTTCTTGCGATTCAGCGTACCCCTCTCACCTATCCAATTGCCATTGAGTCCTACCGCAGATTACTTGTCCGCCACTTTCCCTTCGCTATTTTTTTCGAGTTTGAAACGGCCCTCAATCGCTACGTCGTCTATTCAGTTTTCCATTGCTCCCAAGACCCTGAAAAGTGGAAAACCCGGCTACCGACATGACCTCCCCATCCGAAATTCGCCCTCTCGCGGTTTCGTCACCGCCATCCGCATGGTCTGGTATCCACCACCTAAACCGTATGTGCGAAGTCGAAGTTGAACTCGTTAACAGCGATGAAGATAGGAGTAAGCATCAAACCCCAATCGTAAAAACGGCTCCGCTTCCCGCCTGTGCTCAATTCCTGAATGTGATTGAATCTGTTTTTAGCGGTATGGCTAGAGCAACTATTCACAACAGGGATGACGAATCAGTAGACCATTGCAAGAGTTGCATAAACCTTTACTTTAGCGACCGTAATCGGTCGTATATTGAAAACCCTAAACGTGCTGGTAATAAAATTTGGGGTAAAGAATTAGTGCCTGCTGTATTCAGTGAATGCAATAATTGCAAAGATCCACACTACCGATGAATAGCCCAACCGAATTTGAACAGCCTAAATCAAACAGAAATCATCTATCTCTAACACCCTCCCCCACCGATCCACGACAGTCTCTCCATATTCCCAATCTTTCCAACATTTCATAATTCCATAAAATGAAAACTCTCATCGCTCAATACCCCGACTCCACCGGCCACTTCGGCCCCTACGGCGGACGCTTCGTCGGCGAAACCCTCATGACCGCCCTCCTCGACGTCGAAGCCGCCTGGAACCAAGCCAAAAACGACCCCGCCTTCATGGCCGAATTCCGCGCCATGCTCCGCGACTACTCCGGCCGCCCCACCCCGCTCGATTTCGCCCAGCGCCTTTCCGACCACATCGGCGGCGCGCGCCTCTGGCTCAAGCGCGAGGACTGCAACCACACCGGCGCCCACAAAATCAACAACGTCGTCGGCCAAGGACTTCTCGCCCGTCGCATGGGCAAAAAGCGCGTCATCGCCGAAACCGGTGCCGGACAACACGGCGTCGCCACCGCCACCATCGCCGCCCGCTTCGGCTTCGACTGCAAAGTCTTCATGGGCGCCGAAGACATCAAACGCCAAGCCCCCAACGTCCGCCGCATGGAACTCCTCGGCGCGCAAGTCATCCCCGTCACCTCCGGCACCAGCACCCTCAAAGACGCCATGAACGAAGCCCTCCGCTACTGGTCCGGCGCCAGCGAAGACACCTTCTACGTCATCGGCACCGTCTCCGGCCCGCACCCCTATCCCGAGATGGTCCGCGACTTCCAGCGCATCATCGGCGACGAAGCCCGCGCCCAGTTCCTCGAAAAATGCGGCAAACTTCCCGACCTCCTCGTCGCCTGCGTCGGCGGCGGCTCCAACGCCATGGGCCTTTTTTATCCCTTCCTCGACGACCCCTGCGAAATCATCGGCGCCGAAGCCGCCGGCGATGGCCTCGACACCCCCCGCCACGCCGCTTCCCTCAGCGGCGGAACCCCCGGCGAACTCCACGGCGCCCTCACCTACCTCCTCCAATCCGACGAAGGCCAAATCCACGAAGCCTGGTCCATCTCCGCCGGCCTCGACTACCCCGGCGTCGGTCCCGAACACGCCCTCCTCCACGATCTCAAACGCGTCCGCTACGAAGGCGTCACTGACCAGGAAGCCCTCGCCGCCTTTCAATCGCTCTGCACATTCGAAGGCATCATCCCCGCTCTCGAAAGTTCCCACGCCCTCGCCCTCGCCATGCGCGAAGCCAAAAAACGCCCGCGCGACCAAAACATCCTCATCTCCCTCTCCGGCCGCGGCGACAAAGACCTCGACCATGTCATCGCCTACCTCAAAGAACACCGTGCCCCGTAGCCCCCAAAAAGTTTTCCACAGTGTGGAAACATTTTTTCCATTGTGTGGAAAAATCGCGAAAATTTTTTCCATACTGTGGAAAACTTTCAAACAGCCGTTTGAACCACAGAGAACACAGAGTTCCACAGAGAATTTTTCCTCTGTGAATCTCTGTGCCCTCTGTGGTGAACATTCTTCTTTGGGTTTGAAACATGAATAGAATTACGACCACGTTCCAAAAACTCTCCTCCACCCATCGCAAAGCCCTCGTCGGCTATCTCACGGCGGGCGACCCGAACCTCGAGACCAGCTTTGAAATCCTGCGCGCCGCCTGTGCCGCCGGGATCGACATCCTCGAACTCGGCGTCCCCTTCTCCGACCCCACTGCCGACGGCCCCGCCATCCAGCTCGCCTCGCAACGCGCCCTCGCCTCCGGCATGACCCTCACAAAAACCCTCGGGCTCGCCGCCCGCCTCCGCGCCGAATCCGACATCCCCATTATGCTCTTCGGCTACTACAATCCCCTTTTCAAATACGGCCTCGAACGGCTTGCGAAGGCCGCGCATGAAGCGGGCGTCGACGGCCTCCTCGTCGTCGATCTCCCGCCCGAAGAGGCCGCCCCCCTCCGCGCCGCATTGAAGGGCACCGACATCCAAATCATTTTGCTCGCCGCCCCCACCACGCGCCCCGACCGCCTTCAAAAAATCGCCAACGAAACCGGCGGCTTCCTGTATCTCATCACAAAAACCGGAACCACCGGCGAAGGTGGCCTAGATTATTCCGCCATCGCCAAACACGCCGCCGAAGTCAAAGCTGTCAGCCCCCTCCCCGTCTGCCTCGGCTTCGGCATCCGCAACGGCGACGATGCCGCCAAACTCGCCCCCATGGCCGATGGCGTCATTGTCGGCTCCACCCTCGTCAACGTCATCGGCACCGCCCCCGCCGCCCCCGACCTCCCCGCCCGCATGGCCGCCAAAATCCGCGACCTCCGACAAGGCCTCGACCGAGACTAAACGATGACGGATCGAGCCGGATGTACCCAGCAAGCCGTCGCCGATGAAGTGGACGGATTGCTGAACGAGTGGAGGTCGAAGGCCATCGCCATCGTGTTGGCGGTTGCCGCTGCTACCGAACTACCCGCTATGATTGCCGTTTTGAACGGCCGCATTTTTTAACCTTCCATGGTGGTTGCGGATCGTTTGCCTCCTGCTGTATCTGGCTCCGGCAATCGTGTCTGTGCGGCCGCGCTGGCTACCCCGATGGAGGGCCTTCATCATGCTCGGTGTGATCGCCATATTCGGCGTGATCCAGTTGGCCGTGACACAGTTGGCGGGCGATGGAAGATTGTCTTTGCTGGTCCTGCCGCTATTAGCCGTGATCCTGGACGGACCCCGTACCGGGTGGTGGATGGCGGGCCTGATCAGCCTGCTGTTTGTGGCGGTTGCTCTTCTGGTCGAGAGTCCGATGCTGACGGAATTGGTGGAGGTGGAGGGGGTGGCCGCCCAGCCGGAGTTCTGGTTTTTGCAAGGGCTTCGCTTTGGTGGAAGCATTCTGGTGTTAATGATTCTCCTGACCCAATTCCATGCCTTGCAGCGGCGCACCATGATCGCCGAACGCATCGCATTGCGGAAGGTGGAGGAGGAAACCGCTGACCGTAAACGGCTGGAAACGAAAGTCGCCCGCATCAGCGAAGCGGAGCGTCGGAACCTAGGTTCCGAGTTGCACGCCGGGCTGTGCCAAAACCTGACGGCGGCATTGCTGAATTGCACGGCCCTCGAGAATCGACAAACGGCGTCCGGTGCGACAGAAGCGGCTGAGGTGACGCGCATTCGGGAAGAGATCGAGCAATCCATCGACATGGCCTACGACGTGGCGCGCGGGCTCTGTCCGGTGGATTTGGAGCCGGAAGACCTGATTCCCGCGCTGGAGGATCTGTGCCGCACGGCGCGCGAACATCGGGGCATCGCATGTGAACTCCAAGCAAATGCTCGAGTGAGTGTCTGCGACCCGAACTGCGCCTTGCAGCTCTACCGGATCGCTAGCGAAGCCCTGACCAACGCCGCCAAGCATGCCGCTTGCACGCGGGTGGTCATCCGCTTGATCAGCCGTCCCGGCGAACTCGAACTGAGCGTGACCGACGATGGCAAGGGCATCGCGAGCGATGCGGGGGAAGGCTTGGGGCGGCGGATCATGGCGTACCGCGCTGGATTGATGGGCGGATCGCTGGAAATTTCCGGCGCACCCGGCAAAGGCACAACCGTCCTGTGTCGAGTGCCGCACGCGATGGGTGCCGCATGACAACCCCGAATCCGGCAAGAATATTTTTGGTGGACGACCATCCCATGGTGCGCGAAGGCTTGGCCAACGTGCTGCGCGGGGCGGGTCTTGCCATTGCGGGCGAGGCGGGAGGCATCCGGGAAACCCTGCAACACCCCGCATTGAGCAAAAGCAACTTGGTCATCGTGGATCTGGCCTTGGGCGAAGAGAACGGCATCTCCTTGATCCAACGCCTTCGCGAATGTAGTTTGTCCGTCTTGGTGTATTCCATGCATGAGCGCTCGGATGTCATACGGAAGGCTTTGGATGCAGGGGCCGGAGGCTATGTGACCAAGCGCGAGGTTTCCAGCTCGTTGCTCGAAGCCATCCGTACGGTTGCGGCCGGATCCCGTTTTCTAAGCCCCCGCGCCGAAATAGCGCTTGCTCATGCGACACCCATCGACACGCTAACCGGACAACAGCAACAGATCTACCGGCTCATGGGACAGGGCCTGTCCAACGATGAAATCGCCCGGCAGCTTGGCATCAGCGTTCGCACCCTCGAATCGTATGGCACCCGCATCATGAACAAACTCGGCCTGCAAAGCATGAAAGACCTGCGCCGCCAGACCATCCGGGACGCCTCTTCTCCTCCCGTGGCTTGATGCCGTCCGAATGAGAGGAAAATCCCCCTCTCTCTCCTCCGTCTGTCTGCCTATTCTTGCCCGCATGAATTCGATGGATCGAATCGGGATGGATCGTGCCGCCCCGCTGCAGGCGCTTGCCAAGCCGTCCGTGTTTATCGTGGACGATGAGCCAAGAGTCCGCGCCGGGTTGAAGAATCTGTTGCGGTCCATGGGGTGCGCAATCGCCGGCGAAGCTGGCGGTGGCCGCGAAGCCTTGGCGCACGCGAACCTTTCCTCCGGCGGGGTGGTGCTGCTCGATCTGAAACTGGGTGACGAAAGCGGCATCGACCTGATCGGGCCGCTACGGGAACGCGGCCTGATCGTCCTGGTCTGCTCGATGCACGAAGGCGCGCACATGATACGCAGTGCGTTAACTGCCGGCGCCAATGGATATGTCACCAAACGCGAAGCCGCCGGTCATTTAATTCATGGCATCCAAGCCCTGTTGACTGGCGCGCCCTACCTGAGCCCCCGCACGGCGGCGGCCCTGAATGTGAAATATGGATGACAAACTGGATGGAACAACGATGAAACCAACACGCTACACGTGGAACCGACTGGTCATGCAAGTGGCTCTGGCGCTCGCCCTGAGCCTCATGGCCGCCCGCGCCGACCAGACCTTCACGGTCACCAACCATCTAGACAGCGGGACGGGCACGCTGCGCTGGGCGCTGGCCCAGCCCTGCACGGGCACGCGCTCCATATCCTTTGGCTTCAAGGAAACGACCATTGCGCTTGCGAGCACGCTCAATGTCACCGGCACGGTGGTCATTTCAGGCACGCCCAACGCTAGTTACCTGAATACGAATCACAACGGCTTCCGGGTGACCATCAGCGGTGGCGGTTCAGTTCGTCCTTTCACCGTTCCTGCGGGTGTGATGCTGTCCAACGGCCCGGCGGATCCGGCGGCGTTGCACTATGCCATCGCCACGATTCGGGGATTGCTGGGCAAGGTGCCGATCATGGGCATCTGTCTTGGCCACCAGTTGCTGGGGCTGGCGCTGGGCGGGAAAACGTGCCGATTGAAGTTCGGTCACCACGGATGCAATCACCCCGTGATGGATGTGCGGGCGGCGACGGTGGAAATCACATCGCAGAATCACAATTATCGGGTGGATGCGGATAGTCTAGATCCGGCCGAGGCCGAAATCACGCACGTCAGTTTGAACGACCGAACCGTGGAAGGGTTGGAGGCGAAGAAGGTTCCTGCCTTTTCGCTCCAGTATCATCCCGAAGCCGCCCCAGGCCCCCACGATGCCATTCCTGCCTTCTCCCGCTTCCGCGCGATGGGCCTCTTCCAAATTCATAAATCGAGTGATCATGCGGGGGCGTATTTCCGTTGGATGCAGTGGAGAGTATGGGTTGCTGGCGGAGTTGGCAAGCTGGGCGGAGGTGGAAACCGCAAGGCGTTGTTTGAGGTGATGAACAACATGCCCGAGCCGGTTCGCATGATAATGTTGCGGGTCTGCCCCTTTGGCGCTTGAGATTTGATTCCAAGTCGTCGAGCATGGGCACAGTTGGAGCAAGCCAAATGAACAACAAAACCGCGAAGGCCGGACAAACAGGGGATGGGAAATTCACCGTCATGAGGCCTGGGGCCTCCTGCAAGCGGGGGGGTCTCCGATCTATCTGTCTCGTCTTGGCGCTGGGCGTCCTGGCGATGGGGTGCGACGATTCGGATGACGGTCCAGTGCGGGAAGGGGTGTTCCTCGACAGCGCGGTGGCGGGATTGACCTACCGCTCCGCGACGCTGCGCGGCTTGACTGATGCGCGCGGGGCCTTTCAGTATCGCGAGGGAGAGTGGGTGGTGTTTTCGGTCGGCGACTTGGAACTGGGCCGGGCCATGGGGCGGCCCGTGGTCACCCCGCTGGATCTGACGATCGATGGCTACCATCAGGCGCGCCACGTCACGGCCAACGTATGCGTCTTTCTGCAGACCCTAGATGCCGACCGCAACCCGCGCAACGGAATCGAGATTCCGGAAGCGACCCACCGCTTCTTCACAGAGAACGACGTGGCCGCGCAGGTGCCGTTTGTGGCGGATCCCCAAACGTTCAGGGCGAGCCTGCACCTCGTGATGAAACAGCACCATCTCGCGGTCGGGAAGTCGGAGCAGGTGGAGATCGTGCCCCACGAAACGGCTTTTCCCGTGGTGCCGATTGACTACACCGATCCGCTCAGCCGGATCAAGGCGGCCGTTCAGATAGCCATGCAGGCGTATGTCTTTGCGCCCAATGACGCGAACACCTGGAATGCCGTTCATTCCATGATCAACAGTTTTCTGACGGACGAGTGGAAGGAAGGCCAGCTGGAGGGTGCCACGCCCGCCGAGGCCTTTGCGGTGTCGGTTGGGCTGGGCAGCACCATGACCGCCGACGACCTTCTGGACGGAGTGCTGCGCGTGAGGGTTTGGGTGCGATTGAGCAACCCGGCTGAGGAACTCGAGCTCGACTTCGTGCAAACCATGGCGACAAGTGGATGAGGGGCCGGCACGGGCAGTAGGGAGAAGAGGGCGCGGAGTGAGAGACCGAAGAGACGGGGGAGGAGGAAATGGAGGGGGGGACTCCGACCTATTGGGTTTTTCCCCCTGTTGAGATTTAAAAAACCATCTCTCGCAAATAGACGAGTGCAGAGCCCAAGCTAAAGGCGATGGGCGAACGCGAGTTCTATGGCAGAGCCGCGTGAACGGAGTGGCAACTCGCAAAGGGCGCCAAGGTGGGGAGGGAAGTCAGGGCGTGTCCAAAATGTCAAAAGATAGTTCTATTCTTTGGGGATAGAGTGCGCGGGGATTTGGGGAAGAAAGTAGGAGGCGGGGTGGGGGAACGCGTTTGCGGGCGGCATATTGGATGGGCGAAAAGAGGAAGGGATGAAACGGATCCGCGCAGCAAAACATCATTTCATAGGACTGCCCACTTTTTTTGATTATTGGACCGATATCCATATTCTAGAGAGAATCTTCATAAATAACCTGCAATTCTTCGGCAGAAGGAGGCTTTGAGAGCCTCTTCATTTCAATCTTTGAGCGCCAGTACAGTTTGTTTTTATCAATGCTAGAGTACAGGTTTAGCTTGGTCACCTCGTCTAGCTGGACAGTATTGGCAAGACATATGGTCCAATGAATAGCAGTCTTACTTTTTGAAAGCATGTTCTTGCACATTAGTAGCTTTTCATCCCACCCTAGCATGTGATCTGGCGACAGCTTACACAGCTTATAGATAGCTATCATTCCTTGGATAATAGTATTGGCGGATCGAAAAGATCGGTAGTTATCCAATAAATATTTTGCAATGAATGTGATACTTCCGTGCGATTGTATTTCGCCAAGTGATCAAATTAGTTCCCACGCATACTCTTGAGCATCGATTGGCATTTGTAACAACGCAGAGCGAATCATCTGCTTAAGCACATCGTCGCCGTGCTGCTCTCGTAGCCTTTGCACGCCGATTCTCCGACCTTCAAGGATCTCGCATGCGATCTCGCTCAGCTCCGGAATTGCTGAAACGGACCGATATCGAGCCTGCGCCTTGATTTTCTCTTCGCGGTAATATTTCTGTAGATCGATGCTCCCAGTTGTGACTGCATTCTGTATCTCCAGAAAAAACATGAACAACTTATCGTAATCAGACGGCTTGCTCAGTTTCAGAAGATGCAGCCGCATATGAAGGGAGTCATTTGGAATCAAGAGTAGATTGTCGATTGAATTGTTTTTTCTGTCTTGATCAATGTGATGGACAATGCACCCAGGTGGCAAAATTTGTTTGATATGATCTTCAATGACAAGTTTGTGCTGTAGGACGTATCCGTCACGATCCGCTGCCGGATGCTTGAATATCTGCTGTTTTAGATACCCTTGGCATAGTTTTGTCTTAATCTTTGGCATTTATGAGTAGACCGGTGAATGTGCTGTGGGCATGCAATATACTGCGATACTGACGGTATGGCCAATGGAGGCGTTATGTCAATGCAGGCGGAATGTCGGGGGCATGTCTAAAATTGTTAAAGGTGTTTAGGGAAAAGTAAGCATTAATATGAACATAAAAGGGGTAGTCCTATGAAATGATGTTCTTTGGGCGGTGCAATGTTCACAGGATGATGAGGATGGAGGAAATGGGGTGGGTTGGCAAGCGGAGAAGGGGGGGCGGAGGGCGCGATGATTCAGGATTCAGAAGGGGCAGATGCGGGACGGGGGCGTCCCGATCAAACAGCCGCCCGGTCAGCGCCCGGGCCTACAGAGTAGCCACGGGAATGGGGCCGGCCTAAAGTTTTCCATACTGTGGAAACATTTTTTCCATTGTGTGGAAAAATCGCGAAAAAGTTTTCCATTGTGTGGAAAAATGGGGGGGTGGAAATGGGGCGCGAGTGCCCACGCTGAGGCGTGGCAAGCAACGGATGAGGAGAGGGCATCAAAACCTATACTTGAATTTTTGCGGCATCCGGGCATGGTAAGGGTTTTAAACCCAAACCCCAGGAGCATCCCATGGCCCGAGCCGCCGCCCGTCATATCCTTGTCCCTACCGAAGCCCAGTGCAACGACCTCAAGAAGCAGATTGCGGAGGGCGCGGACTTCGCGGCGCTGGCCAAGAAACATTCGTCGTGTCCGTCGGGTCGCGAGGGGGGGGCCTTGGGCACGTTTTCGCCGGGGCAGATGGTGAAGGAGTTCGATCAGGTGGTGTTTAGCGCGCCCATCGGCGTGGTGCAGGGGCCGGTGAAGACCCAGTTTGGCTTCCATCTGGTGGAAGTGACGCACCGGGCGGATTGATCCGCGAAAAATGGGGGGGGGCGGGGGGGAGATTTCAATATCCAATATCCAATATCCAATGACCCATGACCAAGGGGTGGGCAGTCCTATAATCTATAAAATTTTTGAGTGTAAGGAGGATGCGAAGAAATGAAATATTTAATTATGGGACTGCCCCTTTCTGGTCATCATGGTTGTTCCGGCGCATGGGACTCTCTCCCCACCACCACCCGGTAGAAATAGGGGCTCTTCGCGGTGGCGGTGGTGTCCGTCACGGTGGTTGTTCCGGGCTGGCCGGTAATGTTGCTCGTCAGCGATTGGAAGGCCGGGATGGCCATCAGATCCAGTGACCGGTCCACATGATAAAGTCGGCCTTCGACACTTTGCCAGCGGATCACCATACCCTCCGCCTCAGCGCTCCCGTCCATCATTCCCAGAAACGACGACGCGTTTGTCGGGTCCGTGCCGGTGACCTCCACCTCGGTCCAATCCGTGAACCCGTCCGCGTCCACGTCCGCAAAAATTCCCCACCACGCGGACTCAACCGCGCCAATGTCCACCACGGCGTTTTGGATGCGGGCATTGCCATCCAGATCGGTCGCTTCGTGCATCCAGGAATCGTTGAAGCCCGCGTTCACACAAGGTGAATTGCTTTGCAGGCGGTAGTCGCCCGCGACATGATTTGTCCCAACCCCACTGCCCGGATCGAGAAACCCCGGTTCGGCGGTCATATTTCCAGCGCCCTCGGGCAAGGGCGTCGTACAGGAAAACCGTAACAGTCCGTTGGACCAATTAGCGCCACTCGGCGCATCATTGTAATACACAATGCAATTGTGCAGATCTGCGTCCCACGCTCCACCTCCGACCGAATTTGCCGAGTTGCCGACAAGGGTGCAATTGAATAGCGCACCGCCGCTCGCACCGCCGCCGTCGACCCAAGCCCGGTTGCCGGTCAGCAAGCAGTTGTAGAGCGTGCTGGTACAAGCACCCCCGCCCAAGTCTCCCTCGTTCCCTCTCAACACACTATGATAGAGCGTTCCGCCATATACACCGCCGCCCCACTTCCAAGCGGTATTTCCGGTCACCATGCAATTCGAAATAATCGCACCGCCACCCTGCGCGAAGATCCCGCCTCCCGCACCATCCTCCCCCAACCGGGCCAAGGTTGCTCCATTCGTCACGGTAAAGCCAATCAGCGATGCGCCCTCCACCATATAAACCCCGCGCACCGCCGCATCGCTGTTCGGTCTACGGCCCACGATCATCGTAACCTCGGGCCCGTTCACACTTGTGACCATCACCGGCTTGTCGATCGCCACACGGTTGGTCAGCCCCTCCAACGTGGTCCTGCCGCCTGCTGAATACACGCCGTTGGTCACCAGCACGATGTCGCCATCCAACGCCGCATCTACCGCGTCTTGGATGTTCGAGGCCGCTGTCGCCCACGAATCGTAAGGAGGAACGGCGGTTCCCGATGCCGCATCCACGTGCAGGGTGCGCGAAACAGGCATCCGTTGAACCTCCACCGTGACAAGCCTTATCCACGCATTCGACTTCGCCTGCTCGATCCAGCTCGCGCCGCCATCTGACGAATAATAAATAATCCCGCCCCAATGACCGTGGGACAGCGCCCAGACATTCGTGCCGTCCGGCGTCGAAACATCCATCGTGTACTCGCTTGTATTGAACGAATTCCAGCTCACGCCGCCATTGGTAGTCCAGCTCACATGGGCATCGTTGGCCGCCCAAATGCGGTTCTCGTCGAGCACGCAGATTTCGTTGCCATCCTTAAATCCCCCCCCCGCAAGGGTCTCCCACTGCGCGCCGGCATTGGTGGTCGCCAGGATGGTCTCGTATCCCCCGCTCGCGAACACGCGATTTTCATCCAGCGCGGCAAGCCCGAGCAGGCGATCGGTCTGGGCAGGGACCCCGTTGGTAAGCGCCAGCCAGTCCTGGCCGCCATTCTCCGTGTAAAACAACCCCGCCAGACCCGTATCCGGATTCACTTGGCCGCTGACCCACGCCTTGTGCGGATCCACCGCCGTCACGCCCTGCAACATGTTCGTGTAGCCCGCCACGGACACGTCATGCCAGTCCACGCCCCCGTTATCCGTGACCACGACCGTACCCCTCACCCCCACCGCCCAGAGAACGTTCCGGTCCACTGCCCAAATCTTGCGCAACGACTGGTCCGGCAGGCTAGAAGCGTTTCCCTGCCGCATCCAAGTTTGCCCCGCGTTGGACGAATAATAGATCGAGGCGTAGCCGTCCTTCAGATCTCCCGTCACCCAAACATGCCGCCCATTCACTGCGGCCACGCCGCCCAGCGGAACGGTGCCGAGCTGGCCCACGCCCTGCCGGAACCAGTCCACGCCATTTGTCGTACACACCAACAGCCCGCCCTGCCCATCCATTCCGCCGCACGCCCAGCCAATAAACTGCGCCCGGACCTCCGCCGCCGGCATCAGCGCCAGCAGGACGCCCAGCAAAAAGTTCCAACCCTTAGAACTTTTTTTTGGATTTTTTCCAAGGGTTGGAACATTTTTCGCGCATTTTTCCAAGGGTTGGATGGCGCCACGGGACCGTGCAGAGACGACACATGTTTTCATAAGACAGGCTTCCCCAAGATGCGTTTCAGTTTGTTGATCCCGTCCATGCTAACCCTCCACCCCCGCGCATTCAACGCTCATTATTTACATGGAGGCTTGTCCTCAGCAAAGGCACAACCGTAGGAACACGAACAGGCATCGTTGGCGCGGAGCACAATCAATGCTGTTCCGCCCTATGGACGGGCAACACCAGACGGGATGGGTATTGCGGGCCATGATGGATGCGAATGGTGGCTTTCCTACAGTTTCCGCTCGTTGTTTCCAGTTCACCATTTTGCGGGTTGCGGGAGTAGGTCGGGAACCAAGAGGCCATAAGACAGACGCGCAAACGATGTCCCGGTTTCAAGGTGTTGGCGGTCAGCAGATTGTCGAACGACAATTTCACCACTTCGTTCGGGCTCAGCAGTTGGCGATCTGCGGTTTTATTCCGGTAACTGACTCGAATGACTTCGTGGCCGGCACTTTCCAGATTGAACGCCGTGCCATCCGGCGCTACGTCCAATAATTTGGCATAAATATCAAAATCGGGGGCTTCGTCGCTGGAAACATAGATTTCCGCGAGGATGTGGCCGACGACATCCAGATCGTTTTCCACCGGCGGCATCTCCACGGTGAGAACATCCGGGCGATCAGAAAGGCTACGCAAGTCATAAGCCCCAAAATTCGTATCCAACTCATCCCGCACAGGGTTGGCCGGGTCTGACACAAACGCACTAAACCCGTCCTCCTCCGGGATGGAGGGAACCAGTGCCCCATGGTCGCCAAAATACAGGGGTTGCCCGGAAATCTCCGGCAACGGCCACACATCGGACTTCAACCATTCTTCCCGCCCCATTAAATATACCATGACATTCGGCCAACATGGAACGCTGTTGGAAATCCCGCGGACATAATAATCCAACCAATCCAGAACCACCGAATGGTAGTCCAGTCGAGCGGATTCGGAAAACACGCGATTTCCTGCGCAGGCTGCGCCAGTGGCGTCTACGCCGTGAATCCACGGTCCGATAAGTAGCCGAGTGCGAGGGTCAGCGCCGACTCGATTTTGGAGCAATCCCAGGTAGTTGGCAATGGCCCCCTGGGTGCCGTAGGGTTCATCATACCACCCCGAAAGATTCAGCACCGCCGCCTGCACCTGGTCATACTTGCGATTCACATCCCCCCAATTCCACCACGGGTCATAGGGCGAATGTTCCAGCCAATCATAATAAAATGGCGCGGCATCACGGAGATGGGGCATCAACAAGCTCGGGCACGACCCTTGCATGTAATCCGTTCCACCCAAGCGCCCCCATTCCACGGTTGCCTCTTCGATGGTTTTGGGCCCCGTCAAATCTTTTTTCACGCGGATGTCGGGCGTGATATACTTGTAAATCCAGCTCACCCAGGCGGATTCAAACACGCCACCGAAATAGATGCATTCTCGCAGGGTTGAAAAACACATGGCCGGCACCATGGCTTTCAGATGCGGCGGATTCTCCACCGCCGCCAGCCATTGAACCGCGCCTGGATAGGAAAGGCCGAATGTGCCAATTTCTCCGGTAGACCAGGGTTGGACCGCAGCCCATTCGATGGTGTCATACCCATCCCGTCCCTCATTTTCGTAAGGCACGAATTCGCCATCCGATGCAAACCGTCCGCGGACATCCTGAATGACCACGGCATAACCGCGCTGGACGGCTGCGTTAAATGTTTTCTCATTGTCGGGATCGCCCTCTTCCTTGTCGTAAGGGGTTCGGAAAATCAGAACCGGATATTTACCCTCTGCGGCAGGGCGTCGAATATCAGCCCTCAACACCACGCCGTCCCGCATGGGAATGTCAACGTTTGTGGTCTCATAATACGGTTTTTCAGAGGCAGCCGAGGGAGTTTCTTCCGAGAATGTCGGGGACGCCAGCAAAACCATTAATGCATACACGATCCATGTCGCAACCATAACACTTGAATTCTTCACGGTTTTCTCCTTGTTAAAATGACAGCACCATTCTCAAGCCGGCCGTCAGCACGGCTTCCGCATCCGTCTCACCGAGGGGATGGTGAACATACTGCACGACCGGGGTACAGGTCACATAATCGCCAAAAGGCATCAAATAATATACCTCATATAGCGTTTCCGACGGTCCTGAACTTTCCTCCAAGCTGTCACGATATTTCTTGCTCAAGATGGATTGAGCCATCGCCAATCCAAGCACGTCGTTGGGACGCACAGGCACACATTGGGTGAATGAGCACCGCATGACCAGAAGTGTTCGATTGTGTAAACATCTGGATCCGCATTCCCATATCGGCAAAACAGGGTGACCACATCATGAATGCCCTGATCGAAGCTGAATGCCCCTCCCGGACTTCCCGCTTCGTCTCCCTGTTCATCAAAACGCGGATATTCGAGCTGATTGTACCAGATCATAAAACGGTAGTGTCCGCGGCGCTCCCGTATGACGGGACACCATCCTGCTTCGGCGATGGCAAACATTCGCGCATCGTCTGCAAACGCGGTATCGAAGCCTGTGTGGGTGGACACAGCTTGCGCATCGGAAAAACCGGACTGAATGTACCACGCGTCGGAGGGTGAAAAAGCAGCCATCATGCCCAATCCTTTTGCAGGAAAAGGAATGGCCAAGTTATAAACCAGGGAGGAAGAAAGAAATTGAATATCGCTGCTGTTCGCGACATCGTTCAGATCATACCAGCTGCTCAAATCCAACTTGCCGGCATAAATCGTCAACCGTTCATCCAGCAAAGATTGGGTCAGGTACGCTTTGGGAATGTACAAGGTGGAAGGTTCCCCGGCATTGCCGTTTAACACGGAATATGTTTCCACCAGACGATCCAGTCCCTCCCCCCAGCCACCTTCGATTTCGACAATGAAGCTCGCACCAGGCCAAAGGGTTTTATCAGCCTGCAGCCAATAGTATGCGGAACTGCGATTCTTGCCGCTGTTATACGGGCTGCTTAAGAGCGACTGAGACTGCGCATTGAGCAAGCCTCCCAGCTCCAGACCGTGACCCGATTGAAGAGACTCCCGAAAGTCGCAAGCCGCATCAAAGCCTCTGTGAAGATAGGCGCCGTGCGAACCCTGTTGCTGGGCAGTGGCTCGAAAAGGAAGAACTAACAAAAATACCGCAAGGGCGAAACGATGAAGGGGCCCATGCCTTAGGATTTGCCCAAAAAGAAGGGCTGAAAACGACATTTTATGCATGCGCATGAGGGAAACCGTACCTTTTCAAAATGAGGCATGTCAAGGGAAGAGCCGCGCCTTCCGAGCTATCACTTATAATTATAAGTGATAGCTCAAGTTTTCCACACTGTGGAACGCGCTCCGCACGCGGAAACCGACTCTGCCTCCCGTTCCTTTCCCCATGCGGATGGCATCGTTTGGGTTGGGGTATTCGGTTTATGGGGGGTCTTCTCCATCTTGACTCTATTCTCTCCTTGCTCCATTCTTCATCCCGTGAAAGCGGCGCTACCTAGTTGGAATCTGCATCGGAAACAGAAAGCTCTTTGGAGCCTCGGAGCCCTGCTCGCGTCCGTCCTCTCTTCCATCGCACTCCCGCAGGATGTCGACTTCTCCATTCTCCTACCCGATGCCGAACGCGTCTATCTTCTGGGCACTTTCAATCATGGGGAAATGACGGACGATTCGCTGATGAAGAATGAAAACGGCGTCTGGACAAAAACAATCTCCTTGGAGGAAGGAACCGTTGACTATTACTTCAAGGTGGTGGGCGGTGAAAATTCCGGTCGGGATACGTTTAGTGACTGGAAAAGTCTGCGGCTAATCAGAGAAGAGGATGGAATCTATCATTCCCGTTTGATCATCCCCGAAGACCTGACGGGATATTCCGCCCGTTTTCAACGAGCGCGCCAAACCGAGGCAGGCATTGAAATTCCTCTTTTCTATCAGGCCTTTCCAGAGCAGAACGCCGCCTATTGTCCGGGGGGATACGGACATCACCCTCTTGCCACCACGCCGCCCAGCGGCGATTGGAAGTTTCCCGCCTTCACCATAACGGAACCCCTCTATTGCCCTATCGAACTGGGTGGTTCAACCTTTCTAGCCATTCTGGATCAGACAAACGAAGACGAGCCTTTCTATGACCGTATTTACTTTGACCGAAACGGAAATCGCGACTTGACCGATGAGGAACCGATTGCGGTCAACTCCAAGCGCACTTTTAGCGAGGGTTCTTTTTACTACACCTTTTCTCCCGTCGACATTCAAGTGGCCGCAAAGGGCCGCGTACAACCGTATCGATTTACCCTGACCCTCAATGGCTCCTTTTCTGAGTCAGACCAGCCGGATGAGAGAAATCTGGGCAACATGATTCTCTACGCGATGCCCTCCTGCGCCTACATGGGCGAGTTTATGCTAGATGGCATTGGATATCGCGTGGCGCTTGGCGACGCCACGGGCAATGCTCTCTTTGGAGACACCATCGAGCTCCCCGAAGGCGCAGACACGCCAAATCAACGGCTCTATCCCCGTGGCGATTCCTTCCTGATCACCCGGAATAACTATTTCTCGGGAAAAAATTCTCTTCTTTTTGGCAATTCCTTGATCGTCGGCGATCATCTCTTTGATGTTCATTTGGACCTTCCACGGGGCACTCTCCTCTTGCAACCTCGAGAAAGTGATGTGGGGACTCTGGAACTCCCCAACTCCATGCAGTCGATGAACCTGATTTCCTCCAAGGGCAAAGGTCTTATGATGGTGGACACAGGGAACAAAGTCCCGGTTCCGTCCGGAGAATGGCGCCTGCTCACGTATTCCCTGTTGAAGAAAGACGCGTGGGGAGACCAGTGGGTTCTCAGCGCGGCAGGAAGCGGCGAAAATCCTGCGGTGGCCGTTCCGAACAACGGCTCGGCCCATCTGGATGTAGGTGAACCCCTGCAAAGCCTCGTGAAAATCGCCGATTCTGCTCGTGAACGGGCGGTGGCCGCCGGTTCCCTACGCATGTCGTTTTTGCTCCGCGGCCATCGAGACGAAATCATTACAGACCTCCGGCGTATTTCAGGCTCCCGCACTCAGCACGAAACATCTGTTCGCCAATCAAACTGTCCAAAGGAACCCGCCTATCGAATCATTAAGCCCGACGGGGAATTGATCACATCCGGCTCATTCGAGTATGGATGAGGATTCACCTGCTCGGCCACATGGCGTGGCCCCCTCACCCCTGGTCCATACCGAATCGCATGCAAATATGCGGCGGGTCCCTTTGCGTGCACGGTTTCCCCGCATGATTTCATCCTTCCGAAGGCTATAGGAAACGCCGAGGAATTCGAAACTCCATCCACCCTACCCTCGACGACACCCGCCGCCGAATGGACCCTCTGGCAATGGTTCCTGTGTTTCATTCGCTGGCTGTTGGCAGGTCTGGTGAAGGGAATCGATCAACTCCTTGCATAGGAAGCCAACTTGACTCCTCCACTTCCATCCAGCATCCTGCCCCTCATGAAAGCGCAACGGAAAACGGAACAGAAAGTCCGGGGGGGCTTGGCCTGTTTTCTCGCGCTGTCACTCTCCTCCATCGCCGCATCGCACGAGGTCGATTTTTCCATCGTGATGCCCGAAGCGGATCGCGTCGATTTGGTGGGCTCGTTCAACCACGAAAAAATCTCCGATTCTTCCCGGATGTCCAACGAGAACGGCATCTGGCGCAAAACGTTGACCTTGGACGACGGCACCTATACCTACAATTTCAAGGTCGAGGAAAAGTGGCTTCTCGACTGGAAAAGTTCCGGCGAAACTCGTAAGAAACGGGGCCGGTCGAGTTCGATCCTTGTCATTCCAGACGATCTCGACACCTTTCGTGCCCGTCAACAGCACGCCAGCACAACCGAGCAAAGAATCGAAGTTCCGCTTTTCTACGACCGATACTCAGAAAACGGCTCTTCCTCTCGACCCGTCGGGTATGCCTTTTGTCCGCTTCAAACTATCCCTCCGGCGGGCGACTGGAAATTGCCGGACTTCGAAGGCTCTCGTCCTCTGTTTACGGTCATCACGCTGGGCCAATCGACATTTCTCGCAGCCTTCGACCAGCCACCCGCCGCCACCTCCCTCTACAAACGCGCCTACTTCGACCGGAATGGAAATCACGATTTGACGGACGACGAACCCCTAGATGGCAAGGCCAGAACCTTCTCCCAAAGCAGCTATTTCGACTGTTCATTCCCTGCCATCGATCTGGAAATCGATGTGGGGGGACACCGCATGCCGTATTGCCTCAACCTTCGTCTCAACGGAAACATTTCGGAACAACCGTCTGGCGACTTGGAAGATTCCGAAGTGGTGCGAAACATGCGCGTACTCGCCATGCCCTATTGCTCCTATCTGGGAGAACTGGCGCTGGATGGAATCGGCTACCGCGTCGCGCTGGGCGATTCCACCGCCAACGGTTCCTTTGACCAAATGGCCCTTCTCGAAAAAGACAGACCCTATTCGAAACAACGATTGAACGCACAGGGTGACTCCTTCTTTATCGCCGCATCCGCTCGCATTGCCTCAACTGATGGACTTATGCTGGGCCGTTATCTCGCTCTTGGGGATCACCTTTTCGAGGTCCAGATCGACATCCCGGCCGGGCACATGACGCTGACCCCTTGGCAGACCGATCTCGGGACCCTGGAACTGCCCTCCCCCATCCGCTCGATGACCTTGCTGTCCACAACGGATTCCGGAGGGATCATGATGGTTCGGACTGGCGAACGAATCGACGTCCCTTCAGGCACGTATCGCCTGATGGATTATCAGCAAATCAAAACCGATGGATGGGGCGACGAATGGCTCCTCCGCGCAACGGGAAGCGGCGACTCCTCCCCCATCACCGTGCCCCTGAATGGCTCCGTCTCGCTGCCCATCGGTGAACCCCTGCAAGCGGTCATTTCCATTGCCGATTGGTCTCTCCAGCAAGCCGTCGCCAAAGGGGCCTTGAGGATCACCTTTAATTTAATCGGTTCAGTCAACGAGCAGATCACCGATCTTCGCCGAATCTCTGGAACCCATACGCAGCACAAGTTGGCCAAGCGCGACACGAACCGCCCCGAGGAGCCCACCTATCGGATCATCAAACCCGATGGGGAACGAATCACTTCCGGCTCGTTCGAGTATGGATGAGGATTCTCCTGTTCGGCCACATGGAGTGGCCACCTCACTCCTGGAGCGTATCGAATCGTCGGCAACTACAAGCCGGGACCTTTCCTTTGCACAATGAACCCGAAGGATTTCACGCTGCCGGCCGCCAGCGAATCCGCCGTCCAACAGACCTTTGAGCACCCCAAACCGTTCTCCACTCCTCCGCGACCCGCCCATCCCACACGCTGGCAACAGTTCCTGCTGTTCGTCCGAAGCGTTTTGACGTGGTGGATGGAATGGATCGACCGCCAACTAGA
The DNA here is from genome assembly GCA_964647595.1 of uncultured Verrucomicrobiota bacterium. Classification (GTDB taxonomy): domain Bacteria; phylum Verrucomicrobiota; class Kiritimatiellia; order CAIQIC01; family Lenti-01; genus Lenti-01. Next base: position 30,176 of record CAZYGH010000010.1, on the reverse strand, counting down.
ATTGTGACGCCGTTCAGGCGCACAAGCCAGCCGCCGCCAGCAACGCCGCACCCAACGCACCCGTATATTCTGGATCCGGCGCAATGCGAATCGGACAACCCATGGCCTCTGCCAACCGATCGGCCATTCCATGAACTCGCGCCACTCCGCCAGTCAGCAAAATGGGTTCCTTGGCACGACGGCCGATCATCGAGGCCATGCGTGCCGCCATCGATTTCAATACCCCGGCGGCAATGTCTTTCGGGTCTGTGTTGTTAGCCAACAATCCCACAATTTCCGTTTCGGCAAACACCACGCACGTGCTATTGATCGGCACCGGAGAAACACTCCCCGCCGCCTGAGCGCCAAGATCGTTCACAGCGATGTTCAGTCGAGCGGCCAGCACTTCCAAAAACCGCCCGGTTCCTGCAGCACACCGTTCATTCATCACAAAATCCCGCACCTCTCCGTGCGAATCGATCCAGATGGCCTTGCTGTCTTGTCCCCCGATATCGATCACCATCTCCGCCTCTGGCGTTTGCTCGCGAACGCCGCGCGCATGGCACGTGATCTCCGTGATGGTTTCATGGACGAAAGGAAGTGCCGCCCGTCCATAGCCCGTGGCCACGATGCGCCGGAGATGATTCCGAGCCAGCCCCAACTCCGCCAACAGCGCGTCGAGTTGTTCCGCCGCAAGCGCTTCCTGCCGGACGCCCTGGTCGCAGAGGCGACGGCCCAACACCCGCCGTTGCTCCGCGTCATAGAGGACGATTTTGATCGTCCGCGATCCCGCATCGATTCCCACCACCTTCATTTCGCATTCTTCCGGCGGGCGCGAACCGTTTCAAAAAGAGCCTCCACGCGAAGCGCAATGCGAGCCGAATCGGAGGGCGAATAATCGGTCTCAATCCTCAAGTAGGGAAGCTTCAATTCCGCTTCCGTCCAACGTTTGATGCGGTTGGATTCCACGTCATACGTCAAACACGCCTGCCAAATCAGCTCAATCACGGCATCGGGTCGGTACTCCTTCGCGAGTTGACGGATCAGATCCAGCCGCCCGTCGTTTGGCGTCATGACCGAACAAGGCAAATGGAAATACTTCTCCGCAATCGCCCGTAGCGGATTCGGGGCCGCTTCGTCCACATCTTCGAGGATGGGCTTCACCCCCGTGCAGTTTTCTTGGCAGACAATCACCCCGCCATGGGACTCGATCAGATCCACCACTTTTTCCGCCATGTGAACGACCGGCACCCCCGTCAACAGCACGCGAACCCGCCCCGCCAGATCCGCTCGCCCCGGCGACGCGGTGGCCATGAGGCAGGCCCTCTCATATTGTTCCATATCTGCGGGCAAACAGGAAATGAGGCTCTTGTAATCCAGTAATTCGCGTCCCGTGAAGGGCGGCGGATCGCGGCGCATTTGTTCGGCAAGATCTCTCCTCAACGCTCGCTCGCGGTTCATGGCACGAATGGCCTCGCGCAAGCGATCGTCTGTGATGTGGACGCCAAAACGTCGCTCCAATTCGGCGCGCAAGCGCTCCAGCTCCGACAACCAATGAGCAAAGGCGTCGGGTTCGTTTGGCTTTTGCGGCAACTCCAGCACGTGCATCGGACGGCGTTCCGCCATCAGTTCGTACATTTTCTTTTTACCGTCACACGTCGTTTCCGCCACCAGCAAATCGGCCATCTCCAAAAACGGATTTGCGCCCGTCAGATGATATCCAAAGGTGGACTTAATCAAAGGGCAGAGGTTGGAAGGAAGAATTTCTTCGGCGGGCGGAATCTTTTTGACATCGCCACCGCAAAGGCAAACAGGAAAACCTCCCGCCGCAAGAATCAATTCGCGGGGAGTATATTCACACAGAATACCGATGATGGGCCGCCCCTCCGCCTTTGCCGTTGTGGCACGATCATAGCAGTGTTGGATCATGTCGCCAAACCACACGTTTGGATCCATTTCGCTTTTCGTTTCACAACAGTTCGTTGCACAGCATTCGCTCATGGACGGCTCCTTCTGCAGGGGTGGGATTCGAGACTGCACACATACGTCGGCCATGAGAGGCCGAAAGGCACCAGCGCTTCAAGATGGTGTGGAGGGCATCGGCGGCGGCTCGAGGACCGGGGGAATATCCCGCCGTAGCTTCAACAGGTTGCAAAGACGATCGCGATGAAATTCCGACAAAAACGGAACCAAGAGGAAAGACATCAGCATCCCGTAAACGATCAGCCCAGCCATCGCAATCGGCATGATCATCGCCAGAAGAAACTCGGCCTCGATAGCGCTGCCCAATTCGCCTTGTGTCAGAGCGATCAGAAGCCCGCTGGCAAAAACGAATACCACCGTCGCCGCCAAAACCACGGGCAACAGAAAGAGGGATAGCTTCACCACGGAATATTTTCCGCGACAAGCCAGTCGGGCAAGGACAAGCGAAACCAACACCAACAGGAACAACACCCCGGAAGCGATGGCGGAATATGGAAAATTTTCTATATTTCCCATATACATCCAAACCCCATGAAAGAGCGCGGCGAACAACACCGTCCCAAGAAGCGAGCCCCCACCCTTCCACCGCTGGAAACGCGCGCCAGCCAATAATAGCCCGCATAAAATCATCGGCACCGGAACCATCACTTCGCTGGGTATGCCCACACCCATTTCGAGTCCAAACGCAATTCCAAGCCAAACAGCACAGGGCAAAAATGCCCAAAGAACCTTGCGCGATCGGTTTTCCTTCAACAGCAGGAATGGCAGGAGAACCAGCCAAAACAACACACCTTTCACTTTGGTGAAGAGCGTAATGTGGACCATCAGGGGCTCGGACGTGATCAGGTCCCCGTTCTCGCCTTCGAAAAAGACCGAGCATTCTAACGAACCCAATAAACTGAAAGGTACTCTCCATGAGTACGAACAGGTCCCGCCTCATCCATACTCGAATTCGCCGACGTGGATGACCTCGCCCGCTTTTTTGATACGCAATTTCGGCTGACCAATGGCCCCTCCTGAAAAACTGTCCGGCGTATATTTTTCGCCACCCGCGCCCATCGTCGCTTGATCAAACCGAATCCGATTGCTTGGAATCGAGCTGGTCAGTTTGCTGACAATGGGCCCGCCCACAAGCCAGGATTCCCGCCCCGAGCCACCTTTGACGCGAAGGGGAACATTCCCGGCATTCCACAAGCTGCTCTTCTTTCCTTCCCCCATCCGCACCCATACGTCACCGTAATAGTTTCCCGGTGGAATCTGAAGGATGGAGGACGGACCCAAGTATACAGAGGCCAAGGCTTCGTCCTGCATGACAATGCGCTCAACCCCATGCCCCTTCATCTCAACCTCCACCAACGGGGTGGATCTCGGATCGACGGACAATGCCACCGCTTTCCCGTCGGAACTCAGTGCGTAGTTCAATGCATACGGCAACCCATTGAGAACCAACGTGGTCGGAGCCTTCAATTCCACCGATATTCCTTCGGCACCTTCTTCCTGGAATTCTTCGATCGGTTCCAGAAACAAGACATCCTGCGCCGTGATGACACCATCTCCATCGTCTACAATGGACACTCGAAATGTCTTCTCGCCAATGAGGACCGAGGAGCTTTCCCATGAAGACTTCACCTCATATCGACCCCATTGGTCACCATAAATCGTCATGTCCACCAGCATGTCACGGCGACGGCCTTCTTGCTCAACAGAGATGGCCACCTGTTCAAAAGAATTTCCCCAACCTTCCGAGGTCGAGTGAATGATACCCTCCGGATCGTCCGTCAAATCCAGATTGCGATTCAAATCGAGATACAACGTCGATCCTTCGGAATCGCAGGCAAATCCGATAAATTCTTTTTGATCGGGAGAGACATACAGGGCACACCGAACCACGTCTTTACCTACGTAGTTGGGTTCCTTCTTGAAACGGACTTCGCTTTCCCCCAGCGGCAACGAGAATCCAGCAGATTTCCCATCCGTGCGATATTCCAGTGAAAACGTTGCCGCATCGGACACCCCCGTCAGCAAGCCAAACAAAATGGCGAGGGGCATCATCCTCATCAATCCATGTTTCCACCTGCTCATGCTGGATCTTTTACCATGTTTGGCGGCGGCGGCGCAATGGGGCCTTTGGAAGGTTTCTTTTTCCGCACAGGACACCCGCTGCGACAATCGTTGCAACCCACGCATTCGGTTTGGCGGCTGGGAGCTTGCCCCGCAATCATCTCAGGGGCAGGAGCGCATTGCGTTGGACAGGTGGTGTCGCACTTTTTGCATCCAACGCACCCTTCCACGGGTTTCACGCGCCAAAAGCTAATCCAATTAAACGGCGCCAGCAACGCGCCGATCGGACACAGCACTCGACAGAATCCACGACGGCTCACCACCACCAGCAACAACACCGCAACCCAAATGCCCAATTTGACGAGAGTCCGCAGGGGCAAGGGTCCGCCTTCCCCTCCAATCAGACCGGGCAACGTCGCCTGCATCGCCGAAACCGGACAACCGCGACAGAACGACCACAAGGTATCTTCCCCAAACCATAAGGGTGTCAATACCACGGTCACCACCAGAAGGACGTACTTGATGTACTTTGTCCAACGGGGCAGGGTGAGTTTCCGGCCCGGAATCTTGTAGAGCAAGTCCTGCAAAAATCCCATCGGGCACACCCATCCACACAAGAATCGCCCCAACAGCACTCCCACTAACAAAAGCGTACCGAACGCAAGAAACGGGAATACCCGATATCCCGCATAATGAATAAACACCCCAATCGGGCACGCAAACCACGCCAGTGCACAGGAATGACAATTCATCACCGGCATGCACAGCCACTTGGCCTGCCCGCTGGCCAGCGAGCTGTTCAGCGCAACCAGCGAAACAAGCTGCACAAAGCGCCGCAGAAGTGGAGTTAAAATCGATTTCAAGATCATGGTGAATCGTAAAGTGGCCATCGCACGGATGACCGGATGGTTCTACATTCAGGTAGGACACTTTTGCTTGCCGTCTTGCTGAGCGGCCCCCTCGCAAAGAATCATCCGCCCATTCTGCGAATACACGCCGCTATACGTCGCAAATTCAACCAGTCTGACCTCGGAAACGCGTTCAAACACCAACACCCCGAAGTCGCCATCCGCCTCATAGACCTTGTGGGAGCGAACCATCCCGACTCCCAAGAAGGCAACAGCCGCAAGCAAGATTCCACCGCGATAGAATGATCGGCCTTTGCTCATGGTTTATTTCAACATGCGTTTTTCATGGTTCGGCGCCAACTTGCGCACGCTGTCCAAGCGCACCGTGACATGCGTCCGATCCATGTATTCCAGAATACTCAACGCATACTTCCGTGTCGAGTCGATCAGGAATTTGAAATCGCCCGAATCAAGCTGCCCGTTTTTCTGAATGGCCTCCACCACTTTTTGCTGCGCTATCACCATGTGTTCGCGAGTGAGAATGACCTTGGCCGAAACTCGGATCAGCCGCCCTTCGGTCAATAACATCTTGAGCAAAGATTCCACCTTCTGCGCGTTGGCCTTCAAGAGGTCTGGGACATCCTCGGAGCGAGGAGAATTGAAACCCGTTTCGGCATACAGTTCATAGACCTTCTCGGCAAGTTGCTGCTCCGGACTCGGCTCTTCCTTGCCCCCGGGAGGCAAAATACGGTTTCCCTTCAGCTCGATCGCCCCCCTACCCGCGAGCAAGCCCAGCACGTAGGTCTTGACACCGGCGGGCACTCCAATCCCGATTCTCTCCGTCTCCAGCAGCCGCTCCCCTTGTTCGAACAAGCTGAAAATTTCGCCCTCTAGTCTTGCGCAAAACTGTTCCACACTGCGCCGATGCAAAAGTCCGTCGCGACCCATACGAATCAAGTTTCCCCGCTTCACCAGATCGACAAGCACGTCTGTCAATGCCTCCTCCGTCAGCAGGCACTCTCCCAGCAGGCCAGCCTCATCCACGCCTTCCGGATGATTCATCTCCACGCACTGCTCCACCAGCAAGGACGCGGCCTCGCGGTCGCGATATCCCGTGCGAGCATAGTGGGCTTCAATGTGGACAAGCCGTTTCAGCGCATCGGCCTTGCGCGGCCGTTTTGCGTCCGTCGAAACATCGTAGAATCGTCCGCCACCCAGCGTTCGGACTGGACTCAATTTGCGAAGAATATAGCGATCATAAAGCGTAGCCGCGACCGGCTCGTCCGTGACCAACGCCACCCAAGCCAAATCTCCGGGCGAGAGATCTTTCGTTTCAAGACCATAGACGCGCGCCTGTACTTCGGCTGTTCCAGTGTGAAGCATAACCCGTTCACCGTTCTTCACACGAATCCCCGTCTGCTCCAGCATCTGAAGCCGACTATGGAATACGGTGGCCGCCCGTAAACGCCCCGGCAGGCATAGAACCTGGCCGCGCCGAGGATGAACCCGCGCAAAATCTGGAATGTTCAGCGCCATACACAAACCCGAGCTCCCCTGCTCCGATGACCGCCCGAAACATTGCATCCCCCGCACTCGCCCCTGCGCACCACCGGGAACCAGCTCCACCAAATCTCCTTCGGAAATCTGTCCCACCACCGGCACACCCGACAGGACGCGCCCATATCCTTCCATCGAAAAGACCCGTTCGACCGGCATGCGAAAAATTCCCATTTGCTCCGACCGAACGGCCATATTCACGGCCTCGGAAAAAGTCTGATGGAACTCCAAAATTCCTTCTCCCGTGGAGGACGACACCGGACAAATCGGCGCATGTTCCAGAAAACTTCCCGCCAACCACGCGCGAATCTCACCGATCCGCTGCTCCAGCGTCGCCGCATCGACAAGATCCCGCTTCGTCAACGCCACCACGCCGCGCTCCACCCCCAGCAGCTCCATGATCTGGAAGTGTTCAATGGTTTGCGGCATGATCCCATCGTCCGCCGCGATCACGAGAATGCACATTCCCACGCCGGAAACCCCGGCGACCATGTTGCGAACAAATTTTTCGTGCCCCGGCACATCCGTGATTCCCACGCTCACGCCATCGTTTGTGGAGCACGGAGCAAACCCCGGCTCAATGGTCATTCCGCGCTCTTTTTCCTCTTTCAGGACATCGGTCTCGCATCCGGTCAGCCACTTCACCAAACTTGTTTTTCCATGATCCACGTGGCCCGCCGTGCAGACCATCATCGTCACATCACGGCTTTCTGGCCGCCAACTTCCGGGGGGAGAAAAGTTCATGCTCTCCCCTCAATCGATCAGCCGGACGCAGGACTCTACGCCCGCACGCGCTTTGACCTGCCCGATGATGCACGTCCGCTTGTGCCCACGTTCGTGCAGGGCCTTCACATAGCGCTCCGCCTTTTCCGGCTCCAGCGCAACCAATAGCCCTCCCGAGGTCTGCGGATCGAACACCACCGGCAGGGACGGGTGTATGGTCTCCTTCTTGACCCACCGAATGGCATACGCCTGATTACGGTCCACCGCCCCCGGCATCACGCCGTCCGCCAAGCATTTTTCGACTCCATCATACAGTGGCAGCGACGCCACATGGATATCCACATCGACACCGCTATTCTTCGCCATCACTACCAGATGCCCGGCCAATCCATATCCCGTCACGTCGGTCGCCGCCCCCGCCCCCAGCTCCACCATCAACTCCGCCGCGTCTTTGTTCAGCATCGCCATGCCCGCCTGAGCCTCTGCAAACACCTCCGCCTCCACACGTCCAATTTGCGCCGCAAAGGCCAACATCCCCGTGCCCAACGGCTTGGTCAACACGAGCACATCTCCCGGCTTGGCACAATCGCGACAGACCACTCGGTCTGGATGAATCAGCCCCGTCACCGCAAAACCAAACTTGATCTCTTCGTCGTTGATGCTGTGTCCGCCGATCAGCGCACAACCCGCCTCCTTCAGCTTGTCCAGCCCTCCCCGCATCATGGCTTCCATTTGTTCGCCGCCTAGCGTTTCGATCGGAAATCCAATCACCGAAAGTGCCGTGATCGGACGCCCCCCCATGGCATAGACATCGCTAACCGAGTTGGCTGCGGCAATTTGCCCGAACGCATAGGCATCATCCACGCACGGCGTGAACACATCCACCGTCTGAACGAGAGCCATCGTGTCGCTCAGGCGATAGACCCCCGCATCGTCTCCCGCCGCCGTCCCCACCAGCACCGCCGGATCGTTCACCGCCGGCAAACGCGAAAGAATGCCCAGAAGATCTTCTTGTCCAATCTTCGACGCACACCCCGCTTTGTGCACATGTTGCGTCAGCCCTACAGCCTCCGACCGCACGGGCAACCGCTCGCCCGCGCACAGACATACATCTTGCGCTTTGAACACATCGCACGGACAAGGTTTTTTGGGATCGCACACGCAATGCCCCAGCTTGATCGAGCGGGTCATCACCGCCTTTCGACGCGTCTTATCCATGGCACACCTCTTTCACGGCACTCACCACCATTTCATCCTCCCCCGGCAAAAGCGTTCGGAGATCCAACACCACCCCATCTTCTTGAATTCTCGCCACAACGGGTACCTCTCGCATGCGCAGGCGACGAGCGATTTCCAGTGGATTAACTCCCTTTTCGCGAATCACCAATAAAGCCGTCGGCAACGGCACTCCCGGCAAAGCCCCGCCGCCCATCTCACTGAATCCGTCTTCCACCGAAACAGCCGCGCCTATTTTTTTGGCCAGCCTTTTCGCATCGGCGCGCAGGTCTGAAACCGTCTTGGCCAGCATGCGATACAGCGGATGTTTCTCCGGCAGCGACGCCGGATCGCGAAACAATCTCAGCGTTTGCTCCAGAGCCATGTCGGTCAATTTTCCCACCCGCAACATGCGCGTCAGCGGGTGCTTTCGAATTCGATCGATCAGGTCTTTTCTTCCGACCACAATACCCGCTTGCGGCCCGCCGATGAGTTTGTCGCCGCTGAAACAAACGATGTCGGCCCCCGCCGCAAGGCTATCTTGCACCAGCGACTCGCGGGGCAAACCATACGGCTGCAGTTCAACCAAGGCCCCGCAACCCAGATCATCGATCACCAGGACGTCGTGCTTTTGCTTCAGCTCCACCAGCTCGGACAATTCCACACGCTTGCTGAATCCGATCACGCGATAGTTGCTGGGATTCACCCGCAACAACGCCCCCGTACGCTCGGTCAAGGCCCCCTCGTAGTCCCTCAAATGCGTCTTGTTGGTAGTTCCCACCTCACGCATCTCGGCCCCGCTGGCCGTGATGCAGTCCGGCAACCGAAACGAACCGCCAATTTCGATGAGTTCGCCACGCGAGACAATCACTTCGCGCCCACGGCACAGCACCGTCAGAATCAGCAACGTGGCCGCCGCATTGTTGTTCACAATCAGCGCCGCCTCCGCCCCGGTCAGCTCGCAAAGGAGCCGCTCGCACAAGTAATTCCTCTTGCCACGTTTGCCAGTGGTCAGATCGATCTGCAAATTGCAACAGCGATCCATCTGGGCCAATCCTTCGGCAGCCTCCCCCGGCAACACCGCCCGCCCCAGCCCCGTATGCAACAGAATGCCCGTTGCGTTCACCACGGGACGAAGCCGATCCACCTCATCGCCCTCCAACCGCTGTTGCGTCGCCTTCAAGATGGCGAGAACATCGGTCTTCTCTCCACCCCCATCGGGCAATCGCCGCAGTTCATCCGTCACCGCGCGCAACCCCTTCACCACCACTCCGCGCGAGTAACGCGCAATGAGAGCCGTCACCTCTTCGCGCTCCAGCAGCTCCGACATCGACGGAATCCCGCGACGGGGATCTTCATGCAGATTCATAACGATCTCCTTCATTCATTCAATTGGCGGAGACGCATGGGAGTCGAACCCACCCACCCTGCAGTGCAGGACACGACGGTTTTGAAGACCGCGGCAGCCACCGGACCACTTCCATCTCCTGAATTCAGATGCGCCATTCTACACACGCCCGTACCAACCGCGAAGAGAAATTGAAGACGCGCAGATTTTTCATCGCTCTCGATGGCGATTCACCTCCTTCTGCCACTGGGCGATTTTCTTCCATCGCGCCTTTTCCACTTGCTGGGCGTTGGCGTCGCGGCGCATCTCCTGATAGGCCTGTTCGCGCTTCAGCCGCAAATAGTGATCGAAACGCATGAAGTCTAAACTTCCATCTCCCAGCGCCTGCTGCACCGCACACCCGGGCTCGCCTTCGTGACGACAATCTCGGAAGCGACATTGCTCGGCCAACTCCGCAATCTCCGGAAAAATATCGTCCAACTCCGACCCGGCGCCCCACGGCTGGAACTCGCGCAGGCCCGCTGAATCCAACAAAAGCCCGCCCGACGGAATCCGGAACAATTCGCGCCGCGTGGTCGTGTGGCGTCCGCGCGCATCGCTCTCGCGCACAGGACCCGTGTCTTGCCGATCCTCGCCCAGCAACGCATTGATCAACGCGGATTTTCCAACGCCCGAGGGCCCCAGCATCGCACCCGTTCGGTTCCCCGAGATCCATGGACTCAGTGCATCCAGCCCTTCCTTGCGAATCGCACTCACCGCCACAACCGGCACCTCCGGCGCCACCGACCCGGCCTCCTGTAATCGTGCATCCACGTCCTCACACAAGTCCGCTTTGTTCAGCACAATCACCGCCTCGGCTCCACTCCTGCGCACCAGCGTCAGCCCTCGCTCCAATCGACGCAGGTTGAACCCGCGCCCGCCATCCAGCGCGCAGACCAGAAAGACCGTGTCCACGTTCGCCGCCAACACCTGCTCCCGCGTCACTCGCCCGGCTCCCTGACGCGACAAGCAAGTACGTCGAGGCAAAACGCCCTCGATCCCCGCGCGATCACAGGTTGGACGAGGATCGATCGTCACCCAATCACCCGCCACCGGCACCTCGACCTCGTTCAGTTCCAACGCGTGGCGAAACCGCCCCGTCGCTTCCGCCACGCGCCCGCCCACCTCCGTCTGCACATCACACGCTCCGCGATCCTGACGAATCACCCGAGCCGGAACCAGCCCTTGCGCGGCAAATGGCGCAAAGGACTGATCCCAGTTTTCATCCCATCCCCAAAGGTTTAAAGACATGATGATTCCTCCTGAAATGCAGGGGAAGGAACCCCAATCTTGTCCAAGGGGAACGGTGGCCGCGCCAAAGGTCGCAGGGCCATGGAAACCAACAACACCTCGTTGTCATCTCCCGCGATCCGGTTCATGCGGATCATGCCGCACCGCGTACAGCGATGCACAAGGGACCATTCGCCGTTGGGCTGAATGCCGATGGCGATGGGTTCCATGGGACCGCGACAAGCCGAGCGGCGGTCGCCCGTCTTCAAGTCCACATGCAAACTCCATAAGCAATGCGGACAGTGGTTTCGATGAACCGTCCCCGGCGCAGAACCGGGAATGGTGTTATTACAATGCGCACACAAAAAAGCCGGGCCGGGCATACCGGGGTTCGGCGAACAATCTCTCGTCATGGGAAATCAACTCCAACAAACAGGTGGGAAAACAGGAAACAGGCGCATCAAACCGGATCCCCAAAAAGGGACCGATCGCTACCTGCAAGAAACCCGGGCCTTGTGATGAATCCGTCGCAGAGCGACTAGACGGCCGAAATTTCGCAGGGGAGCGCTTGCCAATTCAAATTGGAGTGGATTGCACGCATCTTTTGTTTCCCTGTCTTAATCTGACGATGGGGTGAGAGTATCCAATCCTTCATTTTTCGTCAATTTCACTCTCTGGGAGCCCATCCCCGTTCCATTGACCTTCTTCAACATTCCCATGGTTCTGGGTAGGGCGCGACCGCTGGGCGCGCCGCCTCTTCCCATCTCGATCTCGGCGGGTCCAGCGGCCCCGCCCTACCCGCTCACTAGTCGTTCGATTCTGACAGGACTGCGCACTTATGGATTAGGCTGCATCCACCGAGTGGGCAGAGAGTAGAACTGACTTGGATGGTAGGTCCATGTCCAACTGCCACTTCCCACCTGATTCCGGGAAACAATCACCAGCACATCGTTGGGTTTGAAGAAGCCTGCGGGAACAAGACCATTGCCCGACACAAAGCGCCAAACCCCGCTCGCATCGCAATAAATCGTACTTCGATTCAGCACACTCTTGGTCGATGTGTCCATCGTATAGATTTCGTCGCTCCAGCCCGGTGCGCCTTTCACAAAGCCGGATCCAATTAAATTCATCTCCGACGGATGCGCCGAAATCGGCAAACGCAACGCGGCCAAATTATACACCCGCGTGGATACCATCCCGGTCCGACTTCCCGTCTGGATCACCTGACTAAAACCGTTGGTTGGCACCTGAACAATGGGCGACCACATCATGGCTGGCACCTGCGACGGAAGACCGTTTGTGTCCAATTGCGTTTTATCCACGGCCGTGGTGGTGGCATACGGGGCGGGCAACGGCTTGGGCAAGCGAATGGAAAACCCGCGGGTAAAGAAGTTGCTGGTCTGAAGCACGTCCGTGACATCTCCACCGTTCACTTGAGTCCACCGCCCATCCGTATTCAGATAGTATTGGTCGGATGTAAGCGTGTTCACTCCGGGCTCAAAAAACTCAACCACTGTTGCACCACCCAGCGGCAATGCACTGGAACCACCGGGGAAAGACTCCAGTCCACCCAACACGCCTGCAAAACTATTACTCGAGGGCAACCCGTGCAAGGCCACATAATTCTCCCCACCCGACAACACAACGTTGTGCAACGCGTACACTTCTTCGCTGGCCAGCGACCGCTGCGCTTGCCCCAGCGTATTGGTTCTCTTCCAGCGGTCCGTATAAGAAGCCCGGTAAAATCGAATCTGCCCTCGACCACGCCCCAGGCCACCATCATCCACAAACCAGTTGGTCTGCACCGTGCCCACTAGGCGCCAGTTGTTATTGCTCTGCTCTTGAAAAGTCGATGAATCCCAATAGATCAAATCATACGTCCTCGTGACCGCCGTGTAGGTGCCCTCCGTATTGATCAACCCTGCTGCGTTCCAATACAACGCCGCTACCGTTTGCGCACTCGAATTGGATAGCGATGTGCCCGATGGAAACGCCTCTTCAATCTCGCTCTTTGGCAAAATCAAACCGCGATTCATCGAGAACCGTATGGTGTTGTTCGTGGCCCAGCTCGAAGCACTCGCAGGGCCTTCATTGCCCGCCCGGTCCAGACCCACGACCACCACCACATACTCTTGATCAAACTCCAAGCCGCTCAGGCGAATTTGGTTGTTCGTGACCTGCGACAACGCCGAATAGTTGGGCGTATCGGCCGTCACGCTCGGCCACGTTTGATACACGCCATTGGAAATGTAGTTCGTATAGATATAATCGGCCGCTGGGCTCTCCGGAGGTGTGTGGGCCTGATAATAGATCTTGTAACTCTTCCATGGCGACAGCGAATCCCGATCGCTACCCAAACCGGTTGGATGAAGGGCATGGGCTGGATCGTCGGGGCCGACGTTGGCAGAATCCCACATCAAATCAAACTGCGAGGTCGGATCCTCCACCGTCAACGTCGATGCACCGTTAATCAGCATGGGCACGGCTGTGGGGGGAGTAGCATCGTAGGCGACGTAGAATGGCACGGCGGCGCCGGCCAATGGGTCTCCTGCCCGGTTGTTGTCCGCATCCACCGCAAACAGATACTGCGGGGCCAATCCTTGGTTTGACTTGCCCGCCGTGAAACGCATGGCCGAAGTGTTGGCGCCCACATCCACCGAAAGTCGTAGCGCATCCCAGAACGTTGTGTTGCCGCCGCCATCGATTAAGGAAATCTTCAGCACTTCAACCGTTCCATCGCCAAGAGCCGCAGGAGCGCCCGTGAAGGCTGTCCAAGCCGTGGCCGTGCCCGGCTGGATGTCGCGAGTGGCCACCGGCGTGACCAGATTGTTGGTTGCAAACGCTTCGATTCGGAAGGTCGGCCCGCCCGCCGTGTCGCTCCGATACCAGCCGCCCACTCCCACAACAGGGGCCGTGCCAGCGGTGTTGCGAAATTCGATGGTCTGGTAGGCCACGCCGCCATTGACTTGCCGCAGACTGTTGGTGCCTTCCTTCACGTCGTTCGTACCGCCCAGCACCAGAGAGCGATAGCTGCTGTTGGCGTCCAGCGTCCAGCCCTGCCCAATCCGTTCAAAGCCGTAATTCGCCAGCGCGCCAGCGGTCGCCGCCACCGGATATGGCGTGCCCAGCGACGCCCGGTTGCTGGCACTCAGGCTGTTGATGTTGGCGTTGGTCGCCACGCGGTACTCGCCGATGCCAGCCACCCCCCGTTGCTTCGCGCTGTAGGCTGCGCCGGGATCCTGATCCACCGCCAACGTATCCAAGCTGACGATGAAGCCGGGTTGATTCGTCCACACCGCTCCGTCCCGATCCGGTGCAGTTCCGACCAGAGTGCCGTTCACCCGCACCCCGTCAACCGCCGTCGGCTCCCGAATGTCGTTGTCCACCACGTAAAGCGCCAAGTCGCCCCGCAGACGCAGGTCGTCGGACGTCCGGTCGTTGTCAAAGTCCCACACGTGAGCTTCACCCGTGTAGGTGCCCAGCATGACGTTGGTGTAGACCGGGGTTGGTAAACTGCCCTCGAAGGCACCGGCCCCCTTGGTGGTCGCCCCACCATCCGCCACCGCACCGGTGAAATCAAACAGCCGATTGGACACGAGCACCCCACCGTCCGGCGAGTTGAGAGAGAACGACGGGCGCTTGGACGGCGTTGAGTGGTTGGTGGACGCAATGCCGCTGTCCGAGTCCCAAGCGTTACCCTCCAGCATGAACGAGCCGTCCGTGAACTCGGCATCGGTCACTTCCGTCACACCGTTGCTGGACAGCGTCGCCTGCCATAGGGTCAGTTCCGAAAGCCGCCAGCGGGCACCGATGTTGCTCGACCCTAGGCCATAGATGCGAATCTGGTTTTTCTTGCCTGCCTGTAGCACCACCGCGTTAGTAGCCCATCCGTGACTGCGGGTGTACCAGACGGTTGGATCCAGTAGCGCGGGTGGATCCACCCAGTACGTATTCGGCAAAATGTTGTTCACCAGTGCCCCGTCCACGTAGTGGTCGATGCGATAGTGCGACACGCCGTTCGTCCGGTGCAGGTAGCTGGTGAAGGTCAGGTTCGTCACCGCCATGTCCGCCTCCGGCGTGACCTCAATCAGCCAGCACTTCTGCTGGCCCTGCCACGCCCACGCCTCGACGTAGTGGGAACCGTTGGTGGGCAGGCGCGAGAACAGTGGACTCTTCGGGTCGGCGGTGCTCGACTGCGTCTGCAGGGCTGCCGCCTCTACGCTCGCATCCGATTTCGTCGGCAGGAACGTATTTGTGTCGGTCAGTTGAGCCCATTGCGCCAGAATGCTCGAGAGCGGCTTCATGCTCGTCAAGCTCAGGTGCGGCCGTCGGCTATCGTCGTCGGTCACCCGCACATGCCCTATGCGCCCGTTCAGCCAGGCCACGTCGTCTGGGCGGTCTGCGTCCCGATCCGGAGCCACCACGTCGATGGACAGACCGCTACCTGTCAGCGACGCATTGACGTAGTCCGTAACGTCGCCGCCGGTCAGTGCCAGCTCCCACCAGAGCGTATCCGTCGAATTTGTCCCGTCGCCCAAGTCGTTGCCCGGCACTCGGGTGCCCGCCTTGCTCTGAAGCGACATGGTGGCTTGAGCCTTATCCAGTCCACTATTCGTGTCGTACAGGTTGGCCTGAAACTGCAGTTTGTTGCCCGATGCCGCAATCTGGCCGTCCGTGACCAAAAATTCCTGCGGATAGCCGGTCAACTGCACGTTGTCCATCCGGTAGAAACCGCTGGCACCGCCATACCCCGGCCCAAGGTTGACCCGCACGTAGACCTTCGACAATCCAGGCGTCACCACGCCGTCGAACTCGGCAAAGTGCGTTTGGTACAAGTTGCCCTGCGACGGGTCCCACGACGGCCAGGCCGCGTTGGTGATGAAGCTCACGCCGTCGCTGGACCACAAAAGCTGCGCCGTGTTGAACCCATCCGAGCCGCTGTTTTCTGCCCAGGAGAGCACCATGTCCTCTGCGCTGGTCAAATCGATCTCATACTGAATCCACGCCGTGTCTCCCTGCGTGAAGTAGGTGCCGATGCTCGCAAACTCCGCTACACCGTCGTTGGGCTGATCATACACCCCAAACAGATCATTTTCGCTGGTTCCGCCATCGGTATCGTCCACCGGACCGGGAGTATAATTCGGATGGCAGGTGATCGTTCCGTTCGTGACCAAGCTACCGGTCCACGTCTTCGCGCTTTCTGTGGGATTGTCCCCGTTGAAGTTCCATGCTGTCAGCACCACTTCGACCGAGCCATTGCTCGGCGCCAGAGAGGTATAGGGCCCCGTCCCGACCCTTAGCACGTTATTGGTTCCCATCGCCGGCGGCAACACGTCGTCATCTACCACCGCAAACGTGATGTAACCGCCCAATCCCACGTTGCGATCGTACACCCCCGCCGTCGCCAGCAAGTTCGTATAGCCCGTGGGCCGATCCCCGTCCCAAACACGATAGTCCCATTGCCCCGGATCCACTGTCAGCGGATACGATCGCGGCACCTCCGCGTTCTCCAGACGCCGCATCACGTAACGCGCCGCGCTCGGGCCTATACCGCACGCGTCGATCCACTGGTTTGTGTCCGTCACACGAAACAACGCCACCGGATCGTCGCCGCTCACCGTCAGCACCTCGTTCGTCGTGATCAAATAGGGTCGCGGTGGAACCGCGTTTTGCAGCGCGTTGGTCATGGACGGATCGATCTTCCCGCTCGGTGCCCCGTTCAGGATCAGCATCGTCTCGCCATGCCCCAGCAACGTGGGACTCGACGCCAGCCGGCAAAAGCTCGCCCAGCCCAAGATCGTATAGTCGTTGGTCTCTGCCCCGGTCGGATTCTTCTGATTCGCCATCACGTACTGGCTCAGGTCGATCGCCCCCCCCGATCCATTGTAGATTTCCACGTACTTGTCGAAGTTGTTTCCTTCCCCGAATTCCCCGAAGAACAAGTCCGATGCGCCCGCCTGCCCTTCCATGAACAATGTGTTCGTCGTCTTCCCGCTGACCGCCGTCATCCACACGCGCGACGTATAGACGCCCAACGTCACATCGTTCGTATCCAGCCGAACGTCGACCTTGTTGGTGAACGCCCGATACACGCTTCCCGCGTGAGCCGGATTCAGTTGCAAATCGATCGGCGACGCATACAGCCCCGAGAGGCTGTTGACGTTGGTGACGATCGTGAACTGCGCATTGGTCACGCCCGTGCGGTGGTAGAGCTGGTAACTGATGGGATAGGATTTGCCGATCTCCGAAAGCTGGCCGTCGGTCACGACGTTGGTGCCGTTGATTTGTATTCCCGCGCTGAAGTTGAACGCCTTGGGAAAGTTGAAGTTCAATACTTCGTCCCAGGTATTGGCCAATCGCACTTCGTCGAAGCGCACTTCGCCCAACGCACCGGTGTCATCACTCTCCGCCTCCAAGCGGATTCCCGTCAAGGCCGCCACCGAAAGGCTGGCATTGCTGTACGTGGCTGACGGCGTCGCGTTGGTGTAGTCCTGCGGAATCGAGTCCGTGCCGGCAAACGCCCAAATGCGGACCGTCTTCTGGCCGGAATCGAACTCACCCACGATCATCGAGTCCGCCCCCGGCGTCAGCGACACGCTCGAAGCCGTCGTGACCGCGCCATCCGGATTGAAGATTCCCGCCTTGTTGGTCTGTCCTGCCACCTTGCCGAAAAACAGCTCCTCCGTTCCGGCACCGACGCCGCTGGCCAGCCATAGGCCCGCAGACTTGCCCGTTCCGCCGCTTTCGTAGTTGAGCATGAACGAAACGAACGTCTTGCCGCTGCGCGGCGACGCCAGCTTGCGCACGATCACCGATGAATCGGCCGCCGCCGCGCTCGTATCGTCCCAGACGATGCGATTGGCATATGGATCCGGGAAGCCGCTGCTTCCCTCCGACAAGCTACCATTCTCGATGCTCCAATCGGCGAGATCTCCCGTCCAAAGCCCGTCCCAGCCTTGGCCCGTGGCGATGGCACCCGCGGCCAATGTGATTCCATTGGTATAGACAAACTGATCAATGATTTCGCCCTCTTCGTAGGCCAGCGTTGTCACCGGCGTGGTCGACGGTTCCGCCGCCGTCGTTGAATAGGTATTCCCCGCCGCGCCATAGAGCCGGAAGTAGTGGTTCGCCCCCGGCGGCACCACCCGCTCGAGCCCATTCGCCGAGCCCTTGTAGACGACCTTGGAATCGCCCACCGAATCCCCCGCCGCATAGGCTTGTCCCTGCGTCGGAGCGTCTGCGACGG
Organism: uncultured Verrucomicrobiota bacterium; assembly: GCA_964647595.1. Classification (GTDB taxonomy): domain Bacteria; phylum Verrucomicrobiota; class Kiritimatiellia; order CAIQIC01; family Lenti-01; genus Lenti-01. Next base: position 11,947 of record CAZYGH010000010.1, on the reverse strand, counting down.
CGTTGGTGCTCCACAGCACCAGCACGTTGGGCGCGCCGTTCTTGTTCCAGACCAAATCCACCAATTCCGCGCCGTCTACCGTCGCCGTCACGCCTATCGGTGCCTCGGGCGCCTGAGGAATGACCTGGAAACAATAGGCATTCGACGTCGACAAAGAATCCCCCGGTCGGTCCACGTCAGTGTCGGTGGAGACAACGGAAAACACGTACGCGATCGTATCGTCCGGCGTCAAAAAATTTGTGGCAATCGTGACCGACAACGCGGCGGGCAAACCCGTCGTGCCCGCGCCATTCACGTTGGGCAGCATGGCCATGCTTCCGCTCGCGATCAGTGTCCCGTTGCTAGCCAGGCTCCATGCGTTGCTCGTGCCCGCGAACACGCCGCTCGCGTCCGCCACCCATCCGGTCACGACCAGCCCGCCCACCATCTGGTTCGTCTGGAATACCGCGCCCGCGACGTTGAACCCGCCATGGACCGGCACCGCCACATCGTCGTCCACCACCGTGAACGCTCCGCTGCCCGTCGCCGTCATGTCGTTGGAGCTCACCACCTCCACCCGCGCTGTGTAGACGCCCAGAACGGCCGGATCGATCCCCGGCACCGTCGCCGTCAAAATCTGGGCGTTCGTGCCACCCACCATTGCAGAAGCGATGGCGTCGAATGGTCGGGAGGCGACCACGACAGTTCCGTCCGGTGCCAGCACCTGATAGGTCGAGCCCGCCAGCTTCATCCCCGTGGCGTGGAAATAGGTGAATCCAATCTCCACTCCGCCGCCGCGCAACGCTCCGTCCGTCACCTGGTTGGGCACGGCCAACGCATCCTCAACGACATACTCCAAGAGCAACGGCCCCGACAGCGTCGTCACGCTGGCCGTCGCCGACGAATCGCTCGTGCATCCCGGCCCCTCCGTCCGCACCCGCCAGTAATACATCGTGTTCTGGAACAGGCCATCGACCCACACGCTCGTTCCCGCAACCGCGAGATTCTCGAAGCCCGGCACGAAGGCGGCGGTCGGCCCCATCAACGACAGGTCGTCGATATAATAGTATTCGCTCGACGAAAGCCCCAACGCATACACCACAACGAACACCTGCGTGGCCGCCGCCGAAATGGCGACGCTATAGGGATTGGGCGACACGGTCAACCCGCTGGTGGCCCCAAACGCAATTTCGGCGTTGCTAGAACCGTCCACGAGCTTGATCGTGTTGGAACTCAATACCCCGCCGACCCGCGTATAGACCGCCAAATACAAATCGTCGCCTGAATCCGCACCGCTGGCCGAAAAGGCAACCGTCACCGTTGACGCGCTGCTGCCGGAAAGCGCGACGGGATCGAACGTCACGCTGCCCGCGCCATTGAAGCGCAGCGAATAGCTGCCGGTTCGATCTCGCGTGGTGGTGGGTGCCACCGACCCGGAGTTGGTCGTAAACGTCCACGTATCGCCCGCTTCACCCTCAAACCCCTGAAAGCGCGTAGTCCCGGATGCGCCGAACGCCGTCGTGCTTACGTCGATGCGGTATCCCGTCGCGCCGGCCACCGCCGACCAGCGGGCGGTAAAGTCGCTCGTATTGGTGGGATTGGCCCACAGCGTGGCGGGTGGCGACTGGCAAGCCGTCGTTTGGCTCCCCGACAGCGGCGTGCCCGCCACGTAGTAGTTGGCCCACGCACCGGAACCATTGTACTCGAACACCGTAAAGAAATACGTCGTGCCGGTATCCAACCCGGTCGCGGTGAAGCCCGCACCCGTGTCGTCGTACACAATCTTGTTGCCGCTGCCCTGATCCGTCGCAGCCGAGAAATCCGCGTTCACACCCGACGGCCCCACGCCGTCCGTCGGCGTCCAACTCGTCGCGCCACCCGCGTGGGCCACCACGATGCGCCGCCCCCCGCCGCCGCTCGTCCACGCCAGCGTCATCTGCGCCTGCTGGACGGAACTGAATACCAAGCTCGAAGCATGCGTCGTTGGCTCAATCGGCACGATCGTCTGCGCCCCACCCGCCGTCGTCGATCCGCTCTTCGTCGCGGCCAGGAAGGTCAAGTCGCCCGTCGCCACCGCATCCACGAACACCGTACGCCCGTAGGTCGGCGCTGCCGCCACGTCCACCGTCAGGAACACGTAGCCCGTGGTGCCGACGGCAATCGCCTGCGAAAGCCCCGTCAAACTCTTTGCGCCCGGCCCCAAAGCGGCGGAGATCGTGCCCAGCAACGTATCGCTTCCCGTCTCCAGCGTGGCGTTCGCCGAATACCATGCCTTGAAATTCTGTACGTCCGCCGCCGCATACGTGCCGTCCGTCTCGAAGGCAAGGCCCGTCAAGACCGCCGTTGAATCCGTCACCGCCAGCTCAAATTGATGCAGCACGCAGTTCAGCGTGCCTGCTATGACGCTCCCCGCCGCCACCTGCGTGCCGTTATCGTCCAGTGCAACTGCCGCCGTTCCCGCCACCGTCGTCACGGATTGCGTCGCCGAGTTGACGCTGACCCCGCAAACCCCGTTGGAGGCCCGCACCCGGTAGTAGTACGTCGCTCCGTCCGTCAACCCGCCCACCTCATAGGTCGTCACATTACCCACGTCCAAATCCGCGAAGCCGAGCAGGTAGGACGAGCCGCTGCCGCCTCCAGTAGGAGCCGTGCCGAATCCGGTCAAGGTCGATCCGGATGCCACGTCCTCGAAGCGTGCGCTGGGATCCGTCCACCCATCCGTATCGCCCGCCGTGATCCCCGTCTTCAACTGGATGTTTCGGTTGGCGGTGGATACCCCCCCCCCGGACCAAGCCGTTCCAGGGTCGCTCCCGGGATTGCCAAACACATCCTGAACCACACCGCCCAGTTCCAGAACAATCGAGTCGTCGCCGTTGAAGGTAAACGATACTTCCTCGTCGGGCGACATGTCCGCCGTGCCGATCACCCAACCCTCTCCCGCCGCTAGCGTGCCGGTGTCGATTTGGCAGACCGACGAAGGCGCAGCACCGTTGACCCCCACTTTCACGTCCAGCAACTTGTCCGTTGCGTTGAAGGTGATGTCCGCCCCGGTCGCATTCCAAACCTCGATGCCCTTGGGTGTGGAACCGCTATCCGTTTCGATGTACTGCGAAATCAAGAGCCCACCCGCAACTCCCCCGCTGAAGCTCGCATTGGTGCTCACGTCCAGCCGATAACCCGACGCGCCAGGCACCGCGCTCCAGTTGGCGAAGAGGCTCGTGGTGCCGATGCCGCTGGCCGCCTGGACCGTCGGCGCCGGCAAAGGGCACGCCGTCACGCTGCCGCTGGTGGCCGACGTCAATCCCACCGCCGCGGCCTGGATCGTGAACGTCCCGCCCGTGTCCATCCGCAAATCACTCCACGTCCCCACGCCTGCCACCAAACTGCGCACCAGGCCGACGACCGAACTCAACGTGCCCGACCCCGACGTGCGGGACATCGTCACCGACGCCGTCGAATCCACGTCCACATTCTCGTTCGCGTCGCGCGCCTGAACCGTCGCGGCAAAATCTTCGTTTACGCCCACGCCCGCGGCCGGTCCCGCACTGAACACCAGCTTCGTCGCCGTCACTTCGATCCGGTTGCGGTCGCCTGTTGTGTCGCTCGCCGCTCCGCCCGCGTTGGCCGCCGCAAAGCCCGAACCCGCCGCCGTCGCCGTCGCCGAGGCCACCGTAAAAGACACCTGCTGATTGTCCGTCACACTGGCATTGAAACTCGCGCGCACGGTCAGCGTTTGGGTACCGCCGTCCGCCGCCGCCACACTCAAGCTGCCAAACGTCGCCGTCGCCCCGCCCGCCACCTCACCCAACTCCGTGCTACCGTCGTACAGCGCAATACGCCTAACGCTCGCAGAATTCGCCACGTTGAACGTAATCGCGCTGAGCGTCGTCCCGACCGAATCCGAGTCGGCACTACTGCCCCCGTCCCGGATCGTGAAACTTCCCACCTGTAGCGAAGCCGCCGTCAGGTTGGCTTCTTGGTACGAGCCATACGCGATATTCGACGGCTCCGTAAATCCTGCATCGCGCACAATGTCCGAAGAACTGCTGACGATGCCCGTGCCCGTCGCCGCCTTGTTCTGCGTCGTCGCGCCCGTGCTGGTGTGCGCGATGTTGGCGCTATAGGCCGTGATCGCCGTCGGCTTGAACCGCGCATAGATTGTCGTGCTCGACACCGTCCCCCCCGACGGGGTCAGCGTCAGCGTTGACGGATTCGCAACGAACCCGGAACCGCTGGTCGTCGAAATCTCAAACCCCGCTGGCGGCGCGAGAACGATGTTCGCCGTCAAGTTCGCTCCCGACACCGTATAGGTCAGTTCGCTGGACGTCCCGTTCTGCTGCACGTTGCCGAACGCCAACGTCCCCGCCGACACAGCAATGGTCGGCGTCGTCGCCGCCTGCAACGTCTGCGCACCGCCAGCGGTGGTTGATCCGGACTTCGTACCAGCGGCGAAGGTCAGGTCGCCCGTGCCAATAGCATTGACGCTGATCGTGCGACCGCCCGTCGGAGAGGCGGCCACGTCCATCGTAATAAAGAAGTAGCCCGTGGCCCCCAAGTTGATCGCCTGCGAAAGGCCCGTGAACGACTTCGCGCCCGCCGCCGCAGGTCCCGTGATCGTCCCTAGCGTCGCGTCACCCCCATCCAGCGTTGCGTCCGTTGAATAGCGCAACTTCAGGTTCGTGATATCCGCCGTCTGGTACGTCCCCGCCGTGGTGAACGCCACCGTGTTCAGCGTCGCATTCGCCGTCGCCACGGCCGTGCTAAATTTGTGCAACACGTGCGCCGACGCCCCCGCCGCCACGCTCGCCGTACCCACCTGCGTCCCGTTGTCGGAGAGGGTGATGGCGGGGGTGGCGGCAACCTCCATCTTGTACAACGCGAATTTCTGCTGGGCCGAGGTGTAGCAGGCAAAGCGCGGCGTACTGGCGTTGTATTGAAGCACCCGAGTAGGGGCAGCTTTGTTGGCCACCGTAAACACGCCAGAGGCGTAGCTGAACGACCACACTCCAGTTGTGCCGTTGACCGCCCCCACCGCATAGACGGCGTTGGCACTCCCCGAGTACGATGCGAACCGGTTGCTCGCCTCGTTCAGGATGGTATGCCCCCCATAGGTTGCATTCGTCTGAATCAGCCAGACAATCGCTCCCGATGGATTGGTCAGCGTGTCGGCAATGGGACTGATGGTGTTGGTCGTGAAGAACGTTCCCGCATTGGTGTGTGTCATCGCCGGCGTGCCGGTGCTACGGGCGATCACGTAATATCCATCGGCCAGATCGGCCAGAGACGTGATCTTGACGAATGTGCCCGAGCCGGAATACGCTCCTGAAGCGCTTATCGCCGCGAACAACAAAACAGCCATCGCCAGAAAAGGGGTCAGTCCTTGCATTGTAGCATTTTTCATAGCATGGAAAAATCCAGAAGCCGTTTTCCATCGTGTGGAAAATTCAATCTGTTTCGCTTTCATGTCTATTTCTCCTCCGCCGCCAGCTTCACCCGAAAAGCGCCTGCTGGAACTTCCTCATCCAATTCCACCAGCATGTCGATTTCAAGTTCCCCCTCCTGCGCCGTCACGACCTCGCCCACATCCACAAACCCTTCCCCGCCCACCAGCGATTCCGTGTGCTGGAGCTGGTAGCTCTTCCCCGGCGACGACTGCCAACGAACTCGCAGCGTCCCCACCGTCCCCTCTTCTTCGTTCGCCTCCTGCCGCACCAGCTCAAACCTCAAATTCGACTCCTCATTCGCCGCGTCTGTTCCCGCCCGCCATTCCGCCAAATCGCTCATGCCATCTCCGTCAAAATCCGCCCCCGGCTGATCCCGAGTGCCCAACGATTGTTCCCACGAATTGCTCAAGCCATCGCCATCCTCATCCCCATTGTCCAACGCCTGCACCTCGCCAAACACCAGCTCCAAGGCGGGTTCTTTCGCCGACACCGTCACCAGTTCCGAATCCACATAGAAGGAAGCCTCCGCCACCGTCGGCGCATTGTAGACCCGCGCAAACAGTTTGGTGCCCGCCGACGGGGACACCGCAAAGATCATGCAAAACAATCCTGAACTCGGATTCGCTGCGTTCATTCCTACGCCCCCGACGCTCTCCGCAGACAGCAACAAATTTTGGGGATGATCGTTGCCCCCCAGCGCGGGTGGGCGGATGAGACCATCCGTGGCCACGCGAATTTCTACCCGCGACAAAACCGATTCGCCCGAACGAGAGCCCGGCATCGGACGACCATACTCATTCAAGATCGGCGACAAATTTCCCACATAGAGCGGAGCCTTAATTTCGCCCCACGCCACCACATGACCCATCCCCCAACACAAGACCGCGACAACCGTTGTCCGCCAGACCTTGCGGGTCAGCCGTCCAACTCTCTCCGTCGTATTCTGTACGATTGAATTCATAGGTTGTTTCCATTTTTCACTGTATGCCCACACCGGGTGATTTCTGCTCACAAGTAAAACGCTTTCCCGTAAGATTACAGCGAGTCCATTATTAGATTTTCGTTGGATTTTTTCGGTCGCCCGGATTGGAGGAACAAAGTCTCCTGTGTCCTAGACCACGGATCTCCTGCCCCCCTATTGCAGGAAGCGAGCCAAGGAAGACATTCCTTCGTATAATCTGCTGCAATCATTTGCCCTAAATTGGATTATGATTTTTGATTTCTTGGAAAAGTTTTTAATAAGAAGAAACAAATATGTATGACTGTTCATTGATAAGTACATTTATGTCTCAAAAGAATTATCCCTACAGCGACCGATCCCCCCCCTATTCTCCCGTTATTTGTTTTCTGACATCTCTCTCACACTCTCCTCACACATCCCGGCGATGGTATCCCCGTTATGAACACTTCATCCGCCCTCTCCACGGATTCTCAGCCTCTTCCCCCCTCGGAATCCGCCGTCCCCTCCCCCTTCCCTACGCAACGCTACCGCTCCATCTGGATCTCCGACCTCCATCTCGGCTGGCGGGCCTGCGAGGCGCTACAACTCCTCGACTTTCTCAAACGCCACGACGCCGACCACTGGTATCTCGTTGGCGATATCCTCGATGGTTGGGCCCTCAAACGCGCGTGGAATTGGCCGCAGTCCCACAACGATGTCGTTCAAAAACTCCTGCGCAAAGTCCGCAAGGGTTCGCACGTGGTATGCATCCCCGGAAATCATGACGAATTCCTTCATCAGTTTGCCCGTCTCTCCTTCGGCGGCATCATCGTTCTTCCCGATACCATGCACGAAACCGCCGACGGACGCCGTTTCTGGGTCCTGCACGGAGACCAATTCGATAGTATTGTGCAATATGCTCCGTGGCTCACCGTCTTGGGCAACAATGGCTATGATCTGATGATCCATGTGGGCCGATTCCTCAACCGCATCCGCCGCCGCCTTGGTTTTCCCGAATGGTCCCTCTCGGCCTACGTCAAGGGACGCGTAAAAAACATCATCCGCTTCGTCACCGATTACGAACAGGCCATGATGCGCGAGGCTCGCCGACATGGAGCCGATGGCGTCGTCTGCGGCCACATCCACAAGGCCGAAGTCAAGGATATGGATGGCCTCCTCTATTGCAATGCCGGCGACTGGGTTGAATCCTGCACCGCCATTGTGGAACATTTCGATGGTCGTTTGGAACTCCTCCGCTGGAAAGACTCAACCCCGTCGGCCCCTCCATGCTGACACTCCTCCACCACATGCCGTGGATGTGCCTGCTCTGGATTGCCCTGATGGCGTTCTTGTTTGCCCATCTCGAAATCCAGATTGAAGGACCCCACGGCTGGGCCGCCCGCCTCCCCACCTGGCGCTTGCCGGAAACCTCGCCCCTTCGTTTTCTTTTCGGAGGGCGCCCCATCACCGGCTATCATGTGTTCGCTTTCGCCTTCATGGCCGCCGCCTTCCACTGGCCCCTCGCGCTCTTCGGCCACTTCACCCTCCCGCTCGAAGCCCGCATTCTTGCCAGCCTCGCCCTCTTCTGGATCTTGGAGGATTTCCTTTGGTTTGTTCTGAACCCCGCCTACGGCCTGTCGCGATTTAAGAAACACCACATCCCCTGGCACCCGCATTGGTTTTGTGGCGTCCCCGTGGATTATCTTGTCATGGCCGCCGTCGTTGCCACCCTGTTTGCCTATTCGGTTTGGGCAACCACCCCACATTCCCTATGAAACTTCTCATCCTACACGCCTCTGCGGGCGGGGGCCATCGTCAAGCCGCCGAAGCCCTCTCCGCCGCCGCTCAGCAACGCGGCCTCTCCCCTATCGTCCGTGACATCCTCGATTTCATGCCCCCCCTCTATCGCCGCACCTACGCCAAAGGCTATCTCGCCCTCGTCCGGTCGGCCCCCGAACTGTGGGGATACCTCTTCGCCCAAACCGACCGCTCCGCCCAAACCCCCGTCGAACGAAATCTCCGCTCCGCCTTCAATCAGCTTAATTCCCTGTCGCTTCATCCATTTCTCAAACGCACCGCCCCCGATGCCGTGCTCTGCACCCATTTTCTGCCGCTCGAGTTGATCGGCACACGTTTCGCCCGCCTCCACCGCAGGCTACCTCTCTTTGGCGTCGTCACCGATTTTGCCGCCCACTCGCTCTGGTATTGCCGCAATGTGGACGCCTACTACGTGGCCACCGAAGAAGCCCGCCGCCAACTCGCGCGCAAAGGTCAGCCCATCGAACGAACCTTCTGCACCGGTATCCCCGTCCTTCCCCCCTTCGCTCAAACCGTCTCCTCCCGCATCGCCCGCTCCCGCCTTGGATTACGCCCGGACCTTCCCGCCATTCTCATTCTGAACGGCGGTCTGGGCATCGGCCCCGCTCTCGGTATTCTTCGCGCATGGACCGCCCAGCCCCCGCCAGCCCAGTTGCTCATCGTGACCGGCCAAAACCCGCGACTGGAGAAAAAACTCCGCGCCGCCGCCGCACAAACCCGCCTTCCCATCGTCATCCGCGGATTCGTCGACAATGTCCACGACTGGATGGATGCCGCCGATCTCATCGTCAGCAAGCCCGGCGGCCTCACCATGGCCGAAGCCCTCGCCAAAGGCCGCCCCGTCATGATCATGGATCCCATCCCCGGCCAGGAACAGCGCAACGGCGAATACCTGCTCGAAGCCGGCGCCGCCATCCGCGCCTTTGAGCCCGAAGAAGCCGTCTGGAAAATCGGCGAACTCCTGCGCGATCCCGTCCGCCTTGCCACCCTCGCCACAAAGGCCCGTCAACTCGGACAACCCCTCGCCGCCGAACACATCATCGCCGACGTTCTCTCCCGCCTTCACACCCGGCATGATTTTCCAACCCGTCATATGATAGGGTAGCGCAGAAATGAAATCAGGGCGTCCATCTGAATCCCTTCGTAAAATTCGCGTACTGGTCAACCCCAAATCCGGCATCGGAACCTCCTTTGATTCCTTCTGGAGTCTCATCGAAAAACACTTCGGTGGACGCAACGCCAATGTGACCTATCAGTTCAGCAACGATATCGCCGACGGCCGTCTCAAGGCCACACACGCCCTTCACGACGGAGTCGACACCATCCTCGTCGCGGGCGGCGACGGCATGGTCAACAGCATCGGCAGCGTACTCGTCCATACCCCCATCGCTCTGGGCGTGATCCCCACCGGTAGCGGAAACGGCTTTGCCCGCCACTTCGGCATCCCGCTCGACATCTCTGGCGCGATCCAAGCCCTCTCCCATGCCCGCCGTCGAACCATCGATGTCGGCACCGTCAACGGACGCCCCTTCTTTGTCACCTGTAGCCTCGCCTGGGACGCCGCCATTGTTCAACGCTTTGAAGCGTTTCCTTTTCGCGGAATCGCCCCCTATGTCTTCGCCGCCGCCGCTGAATGGCTCACCTACGAAGATCAACCCATTCACGCCACACTCGACGGCAATCCCACCCACGTCTTTCCCAATCCGATCCTCTTCACCGTCGCCAACCTCACCCAATACGGGGGCGGCGCCCAAATCGCCCCCAAGGCTCGCCCGGACGATGGCTTCATGGAACTCGTCGTCACCCTGCGCCCCGACCTGCCCCTTCTTCTCCTCAACATCGCCCGTCTGTTCAATGGCACCATCGACCAACTTCCCCAAATCATCACTCGCCGCTTCCAGTCCCTCAACCTCCACCGCCCCAAGCCCACTCCCATCCAATTAGATGGCGAACTCGTTGACGCCGGCCGCGACATCCACATCCGCCTTCTTCCCAAGGCCCTCACTGTTCTCGTTCCCGGTCGTCCCGCCACCTGATCCTCATCGCCTCCCGAACCGATCGATTTTTCTCGCCATCCTTCGACTTCCGACCGATCATTTCCTCATGCCGTTCGACCATTTCCTCACCGACGGAGAAACGCCATGAAGGATACCATTCTCGCTCTCGACCAAGGCACCACCAGTTCGCGGGCCATCTTGTTCAATCGCGAGTTAGAGATTCTGGCCACCGCCCAGCAAGAATTTCCCCAGCTCTATCCCCAACCCGGCTGGGTCGAACACGATCCCGAAGCCCTCTGGCAATCGCAACAAAGCGCACTATTCACTGTACTTGATCGCGCCGGTTGCAACCCCGATTCCATCGCCGCCCTTGCCCTCGCCAATCAGCGCGAAACCGTCGTCGTTTGGAACCGCCACACCGGAAAACCCATCCATAACGCCATCGTCTGGCAATGCCGCCGCACCGCCGACCGCTGCGAATCGCTCAAGCAACAAGGCTGGGGCGAACGCATCCGCGAAAAAACCGGACTCCTCCTCGATGCCTATTTCTCCTCCTCCAAAATCCAATGGATTCTGGATCACGTGCCCGATGCCCGCACCGCCGCCCTTCGCGGCGATTTGCTCTGCGGCACCATCGACACCTGGCTCATCTGGAAACTCTCTGGCGGCACCCACCACATCACCGACTACACCAACGCCTCCCGCACCCTTCTCTTCAATATTCACACCTTGCAATGGGATGAAGAACTTCTTGCGCTGTTCGAGATCCCCCCCTCCATGCTCCCCACCGTCGTCCCCTCCTCCGGCCTCGCCGCCACCTGCCGCCTGCCCGAATGGGGCGCGCACCAGCCACCCATCGCCGGAATCGCCGGCGACCAACAAGCCGCCCTCTTTGGCCAAGGCTGTTTCGAACCCGGCCAGCTCAAAAACACCTATGGAACCGGCTGCTTCCTGCTCATGAACACCGGCACCCAACCCGTCCACTCCCGCCACGGACTCCTCACCACCCTCAACGCGCAAACCCTTCCCCACTTCCCCTCCTACGCCCTCGAAGGCAGCGTCTTCATGGGCGGCGCCATCATGCAATGGCTGCGCGACGAGTTACAAATTCTCACCCGCTCCTCCGATGCCGGCCCCATCGCCGCTTCCGTCCCCCACACCGGCGGCGTGGTCCTCGTGCCCGCCTTCGCGGGTCTCGGCGCGCCCCACTGGGACATGTACGCCCGAGGCACCTTGATTGGCCTGACGCGCGGCACCCGCCGCGCCCACCTCATCCGCGCCGCCGAAGAAGCCATCGCCTACCAATGCTGCGATCTCGTCTCCGCCATGCAAGCCGACTCCGGCCACCCCATCTCCTTCTTGCGCGCCGATGGAGGCGCCGCCTCCGACGATTTTCTGATGCAATTCCAAGCCGATATGCTCGACTGCCGCATCGAACGCCCCGCTGGCATGGAAACAACCGCTTTAGGTGCCGCCGCCCTCGCCGCCCTCGCCCTCGGCTGGCAAACCCCCAAGAGCCTCGCCGCACGCCCCGCCCAAGCCATCTTCCACCCCGCCATGCCTGCCGAAACCCGCCAAACCCATCTCTCCCTCTGGCACAAAGCCATCACCCGCGCCGCACATTGGGAAGACGCCCCCCAACCGCCCAGCTATCACTTATAATTATAAGTGATAGCTCGCATTTTCCACGCCTCAGTAGGGGTCAGAGTACCAACCTGCACGCAAGAGGAATCTTTAACTATATTTTAGGGCGTGAGGGAGCGCGCCGA
>CAZYGH010000009.1:44644-125349 GCA_964647595.1 uncultured Verrucomicrobiota bacterium | reverse complement strand
GGCTTGTGGCGGTGGAAACCCACCGCCCACTCTCCGATCTTCAATCCGCAGAAAGGTACCAGTTTCATAAATTAATCTTTTTGATCTGCTTGAAGCCCCCCCAATCCAAAGTCCTCATTGAACATTGGATATTGAATATTGGATATTGAAATCCTCCGTATTTCACGGATCTAGGTTGGGGCGGGCACTACGAACTGCCCTTCCCCGCCTTCTTCTGCTTCTTGGCGCGAAGAGCCTCCATCACAAACCCCAACTCCGGAAAGCGGAAAACAAGCGCTATCGCAAAGTACACCCCCACCCCCACCGCAATCGCCGTCGGTACACCGATGAGTTGCGCGGCTTGGCGCGGCACATGCACGCTCACAAATAGCCAATCCGTCAACGAACGCTCCAAGAAATACGCCACAGCCGCCATCGCCGACGCCGCCACCAATGCACGCGCCAGCCCGCCGAGAATGCCGCGAAGACCAAACGGTCCCAAACGACGCCGCAAGAAAATGGCCAAGGCCAGCCCGTTGAATCCCTCCGCAATGACCGTCGAGAAAGCCAACCCCGCATGGCGCCAGTATTCGGGCAACGTCATCGCAAACACCACGTTCAGCGTGAAATTCAGCGTCACACCAAACAGCCCGATCTTCACCGGCGTGCGCGTGTCCTGCAAGGCGTAGAAGGCCGGCACAAACACTTTCGCAAGGCAAAACACCATCAGTCCCGGCGCATAAAACGCCAACGCTCGTGCCGTCAGCTCCGTACTTTCCGGATTGAATGCACCCCGCTCCAGCAACATTCGGACAATCGGCTTCGCCAACACGAACAATCCCACCGATGCCGGCGTCATCACAAACAACAGCGTGCGCAAACCGTGATGAATCGCCTCCCGCATTTCGTTGTATTTTTTCTGCGCCGCAAAATCCGACAACACCGGTAACAACACGGTTCCAAGCGAGGTTGCCAAAATGCCCTGCGGAAAATAGATCAGCCGCTCCGCATAAAACAACGCGGAGGGCGCCCACGTTCCCACCATCATCGCGATGATGCTGTTGACCATCACGTTCACCTGATTCACCGCCAGCCCTAGTGCAGAGGGTCCCATCAGCATGAAAACCCGCTTCACGCGCGGGTCGCGCCAATCCGTGTCGATGCCCGGTCGCCACCCCACCTTCCAGAGCGAGGGCACCTGATAGGCCAACTGCACCACGCCCGCCGCAAACACCGTCCATGCCAACCCGTACACCTGCCGACTCGGCCCACCTCGGATCAGCGGCACAATGAACAAAATCGCCAAAATCCACGTGATATTCAGCAAGGCAGGCGTAAATGCCGAAACCGAAAACTTCTGATACGAATTCAGCACCGCCATCGCCAGCGCCGCCATGCAAATAAAAAACACATAGGGAAGCATGATGCGCGCCAACGGCAGCACCGCAGCGGCTTTTTCACCCAGCCCCGGAAAGAGCAACGCCACACTCATCCCGGCCATGCCCAACACCATGATCGCCAGCAAGGCCGCCCCCACCAAGGTCACCACCCGCCGCGCCAACTGCCACGCCGCCTCTTCCCCCTCGCTTCGCCGTGAACCCATGAACACGGGCACAAAGGCAGAGGAAAGCGCCCCCTCGCCAAACAGGGCCCTAAACAAATTTGGAATGCGAAACGCCACCACAAACGAGGACATCGCCAGCGATGTCCCAAACACCCCCGCCGTCAACACATCCCGCACCATGCCCAAAAAGCGGCTCAGCATGGTGAATCCACCCACGGTGAATGCAAATCGAATGACGTTACGATTTTCCATGCGTCAGTTCGACTTTTCGCTCTGAACCGAGGGGCACAGCTCGCGCACCGGACAACTCGCACAGTTCGGTTTGCGCGCCGCGCAACAGCGCCGCCCATGAAACACCATGACATGGGACCAATCGGTCCAGTCCTTGCGCGGCACAATCGTCTGAAGAACACGCTCGATTTTCGTGGCATCCGTCTCATTCTTCACAAAGCCAAGCCGGTTCGACAAACGGATAAAATGCGTATCCACCACCAACCCCGGCTGCCCAAACACTGTCGCCACCAGCAAATTGGCCGTTTTCCGGCCGATGCCCGGCAATGAAATCAACACATCAAAATTCCCCGGTAACTCGCCGCCAAATTCCGCGCCCACCCGTCCCATCAACGCCCGAATGTTCTTTGCCTTATTGCGGAAAAATCCCGTGGAATGAATTTCCTTCTCCAACGTTTCCTGCGGCGTCTGCGCCCAATCTTGGGCCGTGCGATACTTTTTGAAAAGAGTCGGCGTCACCAAATTCACTCGCTTATCCGTGCACTGCGCCGAAAGAATCGTCGCCACGGCCAATTCCAACGGCGTGCTCCAATTCAGCTCACATTTCGCATCGGGATATTCCTTGCGCAACCTCCGCAGAATTGTTTTTGCGCGAGCCTGCCGCTGCGCCAGCGTTTCTTGGACCATGACCCGGCCCTATTGCTCCGCCAAATCCTGCAAATAGCGAAGGCGCCCGTTCAGGTACGGACCGGGGAATTGTTCTTCCAACAGCGCGAGCTGATCATCCGAATCAAACACGTTCACCAGCGCCTCGTAATCCGAGCGCGCAAAATTCAGTACCGCTTCCAACTTCCGAGTGGTTCGATCCTGCACCACAAAACACAGCTGCTCTTCAGTCGAATCCTGCGCATCAAACAGAAGCCCCTTCTGCACGGCCGGAAGCTTCTCCTCGTTTTGCTGGAACATCATGTATTTGATGTGCTCCACCAAGCGCGCATCCAGACCCTCTTCCAAAAGAAAAATCCGCTCAATCAACTCCGCCCACTCGACCACCAAATGAGTCTCCGGTGGCGGCACATCCTTGGGCAACAAGCGATTCATCTCCTCCATCGCCTCCCGAAAGGTTTTCTCAATATCCTCTAAGGTGCGCCCGCCCATCAGCGGGTCCAAATGAATGAAAATATCCTGCTCGCGATCTTGATACACCAAAGGCTTTTCAATGCGAAAGCCCTTGTTGCACCCCGCACACTCCACGCGGTTCACGCGATTGAGCAACAACGCCTCGCGCAGCTCCGGTTCGGAATCCACGTTGATGGAATCCCACAGTTCGACCTCTTGCTCCCGCCCACACAGGGGACAGGCAATTTCATGTGTTCGCTTTTGTGACATAAGGGACGCATCATCCAATCCCCCGCGCCAAAAATCAACCAGAACCCGCTATCCGCCAACCGTCACTTCCACAACATGGTCTTGGCGGTCGTCGACGAGATGGATCAAACCATCGTCTTGCGCCTGACCATCGACAGAAATCTGGATCGGCGTTGCCCGTTTGTCTCCGGACCGTTTGACATCCATGTGATAAAACGTGTCGCGATAGCGGTAGTGCATTTTGAATGCATCCCAAGCCTGGGGCATTCGTGGATTCAGACGCAGTTGATCCACTTCGAGCTGCACGCCCAACAAGGACTCGACAATCAGCCGGTACATCCAACCGGCGGATCCCGTGTACCAAGTCCAGCCGCCGCGGCCCACGTGCGGCGCGACGGCGTAGACATCGGCAGCCACCACATACGGCTCGACCGCGTAGCGATTCATGTCCCGCTCGTTGGTCGCGTGACGAATAGGATTGATCATCGAAAACAGCTCCCACGCCCGTTCCGTCTGGTTCAACTCCGCAAACGCCATCACGGCCCACACGGCGGCATGGGTGTACTGGCCACCATTCTCACGCACCCCGGGGGGATACCCCTTCACGTAGCCGGGTTCGAGTGCGGATTTCGCAAAAGGTGGATCGAACAGACGAATCAGCCCATCGTCTCGCCGAACCAAGCGACGATCCACGCTCTTCATGGCCTGCCGCGCCCGCTCAGAGTCTGCTCCTCCGGACAACACCGCCCAGCTCTGGGCAATGGAGTCGATTTGGCATTCCTCGTTCGTGGAAGAACCGAGAGGGCTGCCATCGTCAAAATAGGCACGCCGATACCATTCGCCATCCCATCCGTGACGCTCGATGTTTTGTTTCACCTGCGCCGCCTGCTGGATACAAAGCTCGACCCTCGCCATATCACCCTGGCGGCGGGCCAACACCTCGAAGCGTTGCAATACGTGCACGAGAAAGAACGCCAACCACACGCTCTCGCCTTTGCCCTGTGCGCCGACAAGATTCATTCCGTCGTTCCAATCGCCACTTCCCATCAGCGGCAACCCGTGCTCGCCGAAGTGCAGTCCGTGCTCGATGGCCCGCGCACAATGCTCGTAGAGGGTGCCCGACTCCCCCGAACGCTGCGGCAAATCATAATAGGATTCTTCATCCGCATTCACCGGGCGGCCTTCCAAAAAAGTCACTCGCTCGTCCAGCACACCCGTGTCGCCGGTCATCGCCACATATCGGCACGCGGCATACGGCAGCCAGAGAAAATCATCGGAGCAGTGAGTGCGCACGCCTCGCCCGGATGGCGGATGCCACCAATGCTGCACATCGCCCTCGCGAAACTGGCGGCCCGCGCACCGCAACAAATGCGCCCTCGCCTCATTCGGTGCGGCGTGAATCAGAGCCGTTGTATCCTGAAGCTGATCGCGAAATCCATACGCCCCGCCAGATTGACTGAATCCACTCCGCGCCCAATGGCGAGCCGACAGCGCCTGATATTCCAGCCAGCCATTGACCAGCAGATTCAAGGCGGGATCTGGCGTCTCGGCATACACGACGCCCAGCGTCCGTTTCCAAAACTCCCAGACACTTTCCAGCGCCAGCCGTGCGCTGGCCGATCCTTCGAACCGCCGGACGAGTTGTTGCGCCTCCTCCGCCCCGTTGGCCGCACCCAATACAAAAACCAATTCGCGTTCCTCGCCGTCGGCGAGTTCAATTGTCGCTTGCATCGCACCGCAGGGGTCGAGTCCTGCGCCCGTGCGCCCGGACAGGTGCGCATGGCGCATGGCGGCCGGTGCCGCCATCGTCCCATTACGCCCCAGAAACTCTGTGCGATTTCCCGTAAACGTTCGCGCGGCATCGCCCACATGCACAAAAACAACCTTGTCGGCAAATTCGCGATTGTACGCATTGCGGGCAAACATCGCTCCGGTGGAAGGATCGATCGCGGTGACCACGTGCATCTGGTTCGAGTGGCGCCATTGGCCCAAGACCCACTCCCAGTAGCCCGTCACGGACAACCGCCGGGCCCGGCCTGAGCGATTGGCCACTTTCACCGTCACCAGTTTCACTGGCGCATCGAGCGCAACGTAGGTCCACAATTCCGAGACGATCCCAAGCTGCTCGTACTCGAACACACTGTATCCATATCCGTGGCGACAGACATACGTCCCCTTTCCGCGCGCCGGCAACGGCGTGGGCGACCAGAATTGGCCCGTATCCTCGTCGCGAATATAGAAAGCCTCGCCGCTGGCATCACGGATCGGGTCGTTGTGCCAAGGCGTGAGTCGAAATTCATGAGCGTTGTCCACCCACGTGGTGACTCCGCCGCTTTCCGTAACCACCGCGCCGATTTGCGCATTTGCCAACACATTCGCCCATGGGGCAGGCGTGGGCCGACCCGGTTCGAGGGTGACCACGTACTCTCGGCCATCCGGCGTGAACCCGCCCAAGCCATTGAAAAATAGTCGCTCGCGAGAGGCTGGCGCAGAGGGGGGCACCGGTAACGCCACGCGTGTCGGAGTAAAGCGCAGCAGTTTTCGTTCCACGGGTGCCGGACGTTCGACCTGCTCGGCCAACGTCTCGGCGCTGTCGGTCAACACCACGCGCGCCACCGTTTGCAACAGCACCCGTTCTTCCTCCGATAACTGCTCGCTCCGCCGCAGGAAAATCCCGCCTGGCTTGTCCATCCGGTGCGCTTCCGTTCCCGCCGCAATCAACGCCAACATCCGCTCCTGCAACACTTGGCGATATCCTGAAAAATCTTCATTCAAGAGAACCAGATCCGTCGCCAACCCTTTCTCTCGCCAATAGGCGTGGACCTGAAGCACCTCCCGCACCAGATCGATCCGATGCACGTCGGCAATGCGCAACAGCAGGATCGGCAAATCGCCCGAAATGCCGAAGGTCCACAGGCCGGATTGGTTCAGCCGGTTGTGGGTCAAAATGCCCGCAGCAGCGCGGTGACGCGGATTGGCATACAGGATCGAACCCGCCAATTGCACATAGGTCTGTGCTTCCACCTCCGTCGCCTGCAACTGGCGCAGGACCAGTTGGCTGTGCGACCACGCCATGTCAAACGCACGCGCCGCAAAGCTGGGGTCGCGGTATTTGCCCATCAACGCCAGCGCTCCCTCCCGCGTTTCGGCCACGCCGGTCACGACGTGCCAATTGGCGGAGGTATCGGCCTGAATCACCACACCACAACGAATCGCCACAATCGGATCAAGTGTCGCACCGTCCGTGCCCAGCAAGGGCCCCGGCTCATCGAACGCGGCCGGATGAGCCGTAGAGCGACAACGCCCGATGAAACGAGCCCGGTCCGTTTCGTAGGAGGCTTCACCCGCCAAGGTACCTTGCGTAGTCATCAGGTGGAACATCCAAGGCGGCGTCTCGCCGGGCGACCGTGCGCGGCGCGTACACAGAATCGCCTGCGACTCCCGGAGAATTTCGGTCTGCACAAACAAATTGCTGAAAGCCGGATGCGCGAGGTCAGCATCCAGCGGCGCCATCACCACTTCCGCATAGCTGGTCAGCTCCAGCGTTCGCGACCGAGATGCCAGATTGGTCAGCGTGACGCGGCGGACTTCAACATCGTCCTCAGGCGATACCGCGATTTCCGTATGCGCATCGATTCCATCCTCGCGACACCGGTATTCCGCGCGGCCCTGCATGAAAATCGCTTCCATGTTGGGCGACGTCCGCCGCGTCGGTTGATAGGCCGTCGACCAGAACGAGCCCGTGACCGCGTCGCGCAAATAGCAGAACGTCCCCCATTCATCGCAGGTGGCATCTTCGCGCCATCGTGTGACTGCCAGATTTTTCCATCGGCTATATCCTCCACCCGCATGCGTGGCCATGACGTGATAGCGGCCGTTAGACAACAAATTGACCTCCGGAATCGATGTGAGGGGCGATGAAAAGACGCGCATGGCTGCTACCGCCACCACTGGAGGCCGACGGGCAGAATTCACTTCGGCCGCATGCGGATGCAGCGGGGAGGCGACTTTGGGGATGCGTTCTTGCAAAAGCAATTCTGCCGCCTTGAAGGACGGATCGGACAAGAACCGGCGCTGCATGGGACGATCCAGAAGCAGATACGCAAGCGCCAGCAAGCTCATCCCCTGGTGATGCGCCATGTAGCTGCGGATCGGTACGCCATTCTGGCCACGCGGCACACGCGAGGGAGTAAAGTCGATCGCATCGCAAAGTCCATACGCGCCGCGATATCCCCGCTCCACCAGCTTCTGCAAATTCCGGCAAGCTTCCTGCGGCATCACCATCAGCGCCAGCGCCGATGCATAGGGCGCCACCACCAGATCGTCGGCCAGCCCGCGCTTGAATCCCAGTCCCGGAACACCAAATGCGCCATATTGATAAACACCATGGCCATCCGTCGCGTTGTAGCACGACTCGGAAATGCCCCACGGCACTCCGCGCTGGCGCCCGTATTCGATCTGTCGCGCCACAATCGCCCGACAGGTCTGGTCGAGCAACGTGTGCTCGAAAGTCGGCATGACGAGTAGCGGCATCAGATACTCGAACATCGATCCGCTCCACGACAGGAGGGCCATCGCGCCATGGTGAGAAGTCAACTGCCTCCCCATGGAAAACCAATGATCCTGCGGCAACTGATCTTGGGCAATGAGAATGAAACTGGCCAATCGCGCCTCCGAAGCCAGCAGATCGTAAAAGGCCGGATCCCGGCGTCGGTCGCTCACGTTGTATCCAATCGCCAGCAAGTCGCGCGAAGAGTCGTAGAGAAACAAAAAGTCCATTGCCGCTTGTTCGACACACTGCTGGGACAGTTGTTCAATCTGTTGGATCCGGGCGGCCGCCCGCTCGCCACCCGGCATCACACAGGCCAACTCCTGCAACGTCGGTACGCCTTCGAAGATCTTGGGATCGGGAACGAGATACCGAAGATCGTCCAACGCTCCATGACACTGCCGGGCCAGCGCCAGCATCCACTCTTGCTGCTCTTTGTCGACCACGGCAGGAAGTGCGTCGATGCCAAGAACGATTTCCTGAAGCATCGTCAGCGTGTCGGTCAGCGTGATCGGCGGCGGCAATTTTAACCGTTCTCGAAGCCGATCACCGGCCGATGACGACAAGCCATCCAACGAGTCTCGAAGCCCTCCCCACATGCCGGGCGGAACAATGGGCTGGCTCTTCAGTTCGAGCAACCCGCCCCGCAAGGTGGACAACGCTCCAGCGAGATTCCCGCTATCCACGCTCGACACATAATGCGGATGCAGCGGCTTGAGCGTGCGCGTGTCATACCAATTATAGAGATGCCCCCGATATCGTTCGAGACGTCCCGTTGCGGTAAGCATTTTCTCCGTCCGGTCGAGCAATTCTCCAACGGAGAGATATCCAAAATCGGCCGCCGCCAGATGGGCCAATAACGCCATGCCAATGTTGGTCGGCGAGGTGCGTGAGGCAATCGCGAACGTCGGCGTCTCCTGCACATTGTCAGGCGGCAACCAGTTTTCTTCCGCGTTCACATGCGTTTCGAAATATCGCCAAGTTCGGCGTGCCAAGCCTCGCAAAAATTGGCGTTGCACGTCGGACAAGACGGGCTTGTTGCTCTTCAGCGGACGGCTGATCCACCACCCCACACTGGGAGCCGCCAGCCACAGTCCGAACAGCGGAGCATAATATACCAGCTCGACCGGCCGCATCAGCGCCAGACAGACAAAACCAACCACCGCAAAAAATGGTGCAACCCACATCTCCTTCAGAAAGTCCGCCCACGTTGCACACCGGTTGCGCTTGGCATATCGTTCAGTGTGCCAGAGCATCAGCCCTCGCCGGGTAAACACCATGCGCACTCCTGAAACCAAAATCGCGTCCAAATGAATCACGGCGCGATATGGCAACGTACACAGCGCAAGACCCACATCCGCCAACTGGCGGCCCAACGAGTGAAGGGTGGAATTTCCATGAATGACCCACGAGCGCTCGCGAGGTTTGCGCACTCCCTCCACCAGCGTCGCCACGCCCACAGGAAACAGGACAACAAAGAGAACGAACCCCATCCAGAAGCCGGGCGCTACCAACCCCACCGCCCACCCGCACCACAACAGCAGAAACAAGGCGGGCGGCACAAGGCTTCGACGCAAATTGTCAAAAATCTTCCACCAGGCCAGCGCGGTCAACGTGTTGGGCATGCGCCGATAGGCGGGCCCGAGCACACGAGGCAACAGCCAGCCGGCAATCTGCCAATCGCCGCGAATCCACCGATGACGACGGCTCATTTCAACCGCAAAACTCGCTGGATGGTCTTCGTGCAACTCCACGTCCGAGACCAGCGCCGACCGGGCATAGCCGCTTTCCAGCAAATCGTGGCTCAAAATGAGATTTTCAGGAAATCGTCCTGCCGTGGCCTGCCGAAATGCATCCACATCGTAGAGACCTTTGCCCACGTAAGAGCCCTCGTTAAACAAGTCTTGATACACATCCGAGACCTCGCGCGTGTACGGATCAATCCCCGCTTCGCCAGCGCTCATCTGGGAAAATCGCGACCGATTGGCCGAAAGCAAACTGATCGGCGTTCGCGGCTGCAAAATCGCGTAGCCCTCCACCACGCGGCCCGTAATCGGTTCAAATTGCGGACGATTCAGCGGGTGCGCCATCGTGCCGATGAGCTTGCGGGCCGCATCGCGCGGCAATCCCGTATCGGTGTCCAGCGTCAAAACATAGCGGATCGAAGAAAGCCGCTTCAGATCGCCAACGATCTCGGAAAATGTGTCGCTCGCCCCCCCACGAAGCAATTCATTGAATTGTTCAAGCTTGCCGCGTTTTCGTTCATACCCCATCCACAGGCGTTCATGTGGATTCCATACTCGCGGCCGATGGAACAGGTGAAAAATGGGCTCGGCCTCTGAGCCATAGCGCGCATTCAACCGTTCAATACCCTCGCGCGCCTCTTGCACCAGTTCCGCATCGCCGGGCTGCGTCGCCTCGGATGCATCGCGGAAATCCGTGAGTAGTGCAAAGAGAAGGTTGGGATCGCGATTCCCCAAATAGCGAATTTCCAAACCCTCCACCAAATCGGCCACTCCTTGTGGGCTGGTCAGCAACGTGGGAACAACCACGAGCGTCCGGTCCGTGGCCGGAATTCCTTTCGAATAATCCAGACGAGGAAGGATGCGCGGCCCCATCAACAAATTCGTCAGCAAGTTCACCAATGCAATCGCCATCTGCGACACACCCACCGTCCCGAGCACCATCCACAACCAGACCCACCCGTCGAACAGGCCCATTCGAAAATGGGGTCCCAGCGCCCACGCCACCGTTCCCAGCGTGATCAACATCCAAGCGCCAAAATAGCCGAAAACCGGAAATCGACGTGCTGTTCGCGTTAGAAACCGTCGAAAAGAAAAACGAACTCGCACGATGTGTTCCAACCGGGAAAGACCCTTGTCGATCAGATAGAATCCTACGTGGGCCGTCCGCGCCCGAGGCCCATCGCGTAGGCATCCTTCCGTTGCAAGTTGTATCGCTGCCAGCGCCACTGCGTTCTCTCCCACACCGGACTGTCGTGCGATCGCCTCCACACCATGACGATAACGATCACGCGTGACAAAATCCATGCGGGCATACACCTCCGCAGGATCGGTGCTCAACGTTTGCTCCACGCCACTCGCCGTTTCCACAAAAGTCCGCCAGTCCATCGCGTTCAAAAAGCGTAGGCTGCCAATGCTGTTGCCAATGGAAACTTGATCGGCGGCTTGCATTTGATTGTCGGCCCGCTGCAACCGTTCGCGCGTCAATCCCAGCTCCGCCAACCGATGCTGCACCCAACTCTCCACAGTCGCCAGGGCCGGACTCTGCCCCTGCAATCGTCCGCTAAGCTCTTCCACGAAGGGGCCACTGAAGAGCGGGTCCGTCTGAACCATCTCCGCCAACACGTGAAGAACCTCCGCCGGCTCCTCCTCTGCCGCCGCCAAAAGGCGACCCGCCCATTGATCCGCCACATTCACTCCACGGCGACGCTCCGCAATTTGCAAAGACACGCGCCGCAGGTTCTCGATCAGCCCCAGACGCAGCATAATCGGCACGGCCCACAATTCGCCCAGCGCCAGCGGTATGACCGACTGGTACGCTTGAATAAATGGACCCACGTTTTCTGCGTCCACGCGACCGTCCACGTGGGCAATCAGCTCCAAAGCAATTCCATACACACGAGGAAATCCCGCCGATTCTCCATTGGCCAACCGCGGCAACTCGCGGCTATAGGTCCGCGGCAAATGCAGGCGAGTCAGACGAATCTGCTCTTCGATCAGATAAAAGTTATCCAGAAGCCATTCCCCCGCCGGCGCAATGCGACGCCCCTCGGTGTCCGCTTTCGTCACCAGATCGTAGGTCTCGATCAGGACCTGCTCGTTTTCCTCCAAACGCGATAGGAGCCGATTGGGGCCCCGACTCGTGTCCAGTCGATGTTGCCCCGCAAGAGCCACTGCGTGACGACGCAACTGCTCGCCGCTGAACAACTCCGCGCGCAAAGGTGCCTCTGGCGCTGCAGAATGCATCGGCTTGGTCCTCCAGCGTTGCATCATCAAAGCCCTCCCCCATCTCCGCTGTTCAGATGAAACAAGTCCAGCATGCGCAGTTTCCTTTCGCGAGAGAAATCGAATACCAGCCCCACAGGATTCTTCAGAAGCCGGATCGTCCATCTCCAAGGAGAACCCTACGCAAAGGCGTCCCCTCCCGCTATGGGGTCAAACCCGCAGTCCGCGCCATGACAACTCGTCATTTTGCCGGCAGCGTGAACCAGAAGGTACTTCCCTTTCCAACTTCGCTTTCCACGCCAATCTGGCCACCATGCGCCTCGACGGCCAACTTGCAAAACGCGAGGCCAAGCCCCGTGGAATTGGCCATTCGTTCATTCCGCGCTTCCACTTGCCCGAATTTCTCGAATATCTTTTCTCGATATTCAAGTGGTATGCCGATCCCCGTGTCGGCAACGCATAGCTTGGCTCCGACACCCCATGGTTCAGAGGAAACCGTCACCGTGCCGCCTTGTGGCAAAAATTTAATGGCATTCCCCACGAGGTTGGCGATGACGCGCGTAATCAGACCCACATCACAATCAACGAGAATCGATGGGGACGGATTCAGATGGCGCAGGGGCACCCCCATCGTCAGAGATCCGAGCGAATCGAGAGCCATCTGAATCAGTTCGTCCAAGTTCGCGCTGGCCTTGTCGACCGGCATCTCTCCCTGTTCCAGACGGCTTACATCCAGCAGGGAATTGACCATTTCCCCCAGAACCTTCCCGCAACTTCTGGAGCTTTGAAGCATATCCAATTCCTCCGGATTCAGCTTCCCCCCCGCATCCATTTCCAGCATCTCCAGATATCCCGTGATGCCCATCAAGGGCGACCGCATGTCGTGAACAATCATGTGGATCAGATCATCTCGCAACGCTTCCAGTTTCTTCAGTCGATCGAAATTTTCCATCAACTGACGATTTTGGAAATCCCGTTCCATCTGAAGCCGGTGAAGTTTCAAATGCGTTTGAACCCGGACCTCCACTTCCTCAAACTGGAAGGGCTTCGTGATAAAGTCCACGCCACCGACAGAAAACGCCTTGATCTTGTCCGTCATCTCGTCGAGGGCGCTAAGGAAAAGAACGGGAATTTCTTTCAGTGTGGCATCCGCTTTCAGGTGTTCACAGACTTCGTAGCCGTTCATATCCGGCATATTGATGTCTAACAGGATCAGATCGGGCAACTCCTTCTGCGCGGCCAGGATCGCCCGTTTCCCGCACGGTACCGGCCGAACCCGATACCCGTGATCCTTTAGCATCTCCGACAGCAACCGGAGATTGGCCGGCGCATCGTCCACCACAAGAATGTCCGGCATTCGTTGAACCAACTCAGACAACTTGGGATTCATGGGCAGTCCCCTTTCCATGAGTCGCCAGCGCAATTAACCGGAGATAATCGAAGTTGTCCGCCAGCGTTTTCATTCTTCCGGCAACCTCGGCATCCAAGCCCTCGACCTGACGGATGAGTTCATAGATCCGGTCCAAATCGGCGGAAAGCGTAGCATCGTGCAACGCATTCAAAAGCGCATCCGGCAAAGCACCCGCTTTTTCTTTAATATGCGCCCACACGTGCGGGGTCTCTTTGGTGGGTTCGAGGGTAACAGGCTCATCGGCATAGGCATATTCGATCGCCAACAACTCCTGGATGATTTCAAGCAAGGCATCTTCGCGAAAGGGCTTGCCCAAAAATCCGTCGGCACCGATCTCCAAGGCCTTCTGGCGATCCTCGTCAAAGGCACTGGCCGTCACGCTGATGATCTTAACCGCTTTTCCGCAGGCCTTGGCTCGAATTTGCTTTATGGCCTCCAACCCGCCCATAACGGGCATGCGCGTGTCCATGAGGATCAGATCCGGCCTCCATTGAACACATTCCCGAACCGCCTGCTTTCCATCTTTGGCTTCGCGGGTGTCGAAACCGATTCGCCCCAGCATCCGGGTAAGCAACAACCGGTTGTCTTCCTTGTCGTCGGCAATCAAAATACGAAGATTTTTTTGACCGGTACGCAATCCCACCACGCGGCGTCGCTCCGCTTTTTTGACCACTTCGCCTTTCGGGCAAGTCTTGGCATAGATTTCAAATCGAAACAGGCTGCCCTTTCCGACCTGGCTGTGCAGGGTAATGTCTCCTCCCATCAACCGAACAAACTCCCGGCTAATGGCCAAGCCCAGCCCCGTTCCCCCCTGAATATTCTTGCCGCTCTCCGCTTGTTCAAAAGGTTGGAAGAGTTTTCCGATTTCTTCCTCGGCAATGCCCACCCCCGTATCTTCGACCTCCGCCATCAGCCGCAAGTCTGTCCCGGACTGCTCCTTGATGCCGACCCGGACCGCCACCCCACCCGTCTTCGTGAATTTGACGGCATTCCCGATCAAATTGAGGAACACTTGGCGCAACTTTTTCTCGTCGCCCACAATGCTCCGCGGCAAATTGTTCGCGCGCTCCATGAGAAGCCCCAGACTCTTCCCGTCTGCACGAATTCGGCACATGGCTTCCACTTCATCCAGCATGGCGCTCAAGTCGAAGGCGACCGGACTCAACGCGGATCGGCCCGCCTCGATCTTGGAAATCTGCAAAATATCATTGATGAGCGCCAGCAGTTGCTCCCCGCTACGCAAAATGATCTGCAGGTGCTTCTGCTGCGTTGGCGTCAACCCGGCGTCCCGCAGAATCAACTGCGAGAATCCCATGATGGCGTTCATGGGCGTTCGGATTTCATGCGACATGTTGGCTAAAAATGCACTTTTGGCATGATTCGCGATCTCAGCAGCTTCCTTGGCCTTCTCCAATTCGACATTTTTATCCTGCAACACCTGATCCAGACGCTTGCGCTCCGTGACATCGCGCGCAGCAGCAAACACACCCTGCAACCTCCGGTCCCGATCGTAGAACGTGGTCGCATTAAAGGACACCACGGTTTCCTTGCCATCCCTTGCGCGGGCCGTCAATTCGTAGTCGGAGACCTTCTTTTCGCCGAGCACCCGCTTAATGGCCACTTCCGCCCGCTCCGGATCCGTGAAATAGTTTTTGAACGGAGCCCCGATCAATTCGTCACGCGTGCACCCGGTCAGTGCCGCCATCTGCTTGTTGGCATCCGTGATAATGCCTGCGGGATCGGTCGTCATGATCGGGTCAATGTTAGATTCTATCAACGAGCGCGTATAAAATTGCTGATCGCGCAGACGCTGATCCAGCCTCGCCTGTTCCGCCTCAACTTGCTTGCGCGCCGTATTGTCCGTGCCGATCAGCAGATAGCCAATGAGATAATTTTGCTCATCTCTCAGTGCCGTCACCGACACGACGGCCGGAAATCGGCTACCGTCCTTGCGGATGTAGGTCAGCTCGTAGATGTCCTCGATCCCTCGCGCCGCTTTGAACACCAATGCCTCGAACCCCGGCAGAATCGTGGTTCCAAGCTCAATACTTAACGTCTTGGCACGAGCGATCAATTCCTGCGGATCGGATATGTCGGCCGGCGTGATCTTGTTCATCACATCGGTGGCAGCATACCCCAGCATGCGCTCTGCGCCCACGTTGAAAATCTGGATAACCCCCTTCGCGTCCGTGGCGATGCTCGAGAAATTGGCGCTGTTGAAAATCGCGCGTTGCAAGGCATCCGTTTTCAACAACACTTCTTCGCACCGAACCTCGCCAATCGCCTGATTCGGTGGGATGCAAAACGCCTTTGTACTTGATTCCATATCTTCCTCACTTCGGGGCATTCGTAACCCCTCTATTATTCAATAAATGGAGCCCCCCCCGGCTCCATACCCATTACGCCTGATCCACGGCCTTGCGTGCCGCTTCCTTCGCCTTGTCCACCATTTCTCGTGCGGCAACCTGAGCTTTGTGAACTCCTTTTTCCGCCGATTTCTTCACGTGGCCCACGGCTTGATCCCGCTGTCCTTTGGCGCGCAAATGGTCGTTACCCACCAGCGCACCGGCCGCTTCCTCCACGCGCCCCTTCACAATCTCTGCTGTACCCTTCATGATGTCCTACCTTTGTTTGGTTTCGATTCTTCGACTCTATTGTTATATCCATCCGGCCTGAACCAACGTGAGCAGTTCTCGACAAGCTTCTCGCGTTTTCAAATGCCCATCCGACTGCCGTTCCGTTTGCTTGTCGGAATCGATCCGAATGACCTCATAGCCGAGAAGCGGGCATTCGCTGGACACTTGCTTTCCATTGCGACGAACGAGAAACGATGTCTTTCCATCGGGCGTCAGCACCACATGTTGCAACCCGCCCGAATCCGGAACGATTTTTCGAGCACCCGCTGTCGCACTCACAAGCCCATGGCCCGGACAACCCACACATCCCGATACCTCAAACGGCGCACCGGGGTTGAGCTTATCCGACATGCCTTACTTGCCCAGTTTTTCAGCAACCGTATCCACCACTTTCTGGGCGGTTTTCTTCACCTGACCCACGGATTGATCCCGCTGACCTTTCTTGCGCAACTTATCGTTGCCCACCAAAACGCCCGCTGATTCTTCGATGCGACCTTTTGCAATCTGTGTTGAACCCTTCATCGGATTAACTCCATTCTTTCAAATGGCGGATGCGGAAACCGCACCCGCCCACCATCCCTTTCGACTCTATTGAACAACGACTTCCTGAATCGTCATGTCATTCTTCACGCTAGCCACACCCTGGATGTCTTCAACCAGCTTACTAGCCAACGTCATTTCCGCCTCACTCTGCGCCACACCCGTCAGCGTCACATCGCCATTCAGCGATACCACCTTGGTCTGAAGCGCACTGGTCGACCGATGCGTCAAGAGCGCGGTCTTCACCTGTGCAACAATGGACATGTCATCCATTTTTTCGCCAAAGGTTCGATCATCCGGCGTCGGCTTATCCGCAATCGTCATCTCATTTTTCACTTCCTTCACGCCTTCGATGTCGGCCGCATATGCGCCCGTCAGATCCTTCTGCTCCTGAGTGGACGCTTCGCCTTTCAGCGTCACCACGCCCTCTTTCACATCGATTTCCGTTTTGCCCGCATTGACTTTTCGGTGGAACATCAAGGCCAGGTTCACCTTATTACCCAACCATTGGTCATTATTTTCAGTGGCCACTTCCGTCGGCGTCGCCAATTGGTTCTCCACGGAAATTACTCCGGGAAGCGCACCCACCGTCTCTTGAGCCAACGTCTTGTGAAAATCCTTTGCCACCGTACCCGTCAACGTGACAACACCCTCTTTGGAATCCACTTGAATGGAATCTTCCATCAAATAGGTCCGATAGACAAAGGTCTGCTTAAACGCAGGCCCAATGCCGTCATCCACCTCGGTGGCCTGCGCCATCCCACTGCCAGCGACAACAGCCGCTACGGCCATCATCAACGCCCAACGACTCGATTTGTTTCGTTTCATTTCATTTCCTTTTGTTTGCGAGAGAATTCCCGCTTCGCTGAAGAACCTACGTGACAAGCCCCGGTCTCGCTATGGGGTGGAACCCTGCCTAGAAAGTAAGTTTCACCCATTGGAAAAAATTATGGTCCTCTTGTTGCAGGGTTATACCCCATAGAAGAAGTCTTCTCGGCCCGGTAGTGTGGTGATGTATGAAACAGAATATGACATCGACATGGACAGGCCCAACGGAAGGAACCCACATCATGAATACAGCCGCGCGTTTATTTTGGAGCCTCTTCCTCGCAACGAGTGCGAGCATCACACCACTCGGAATGGCCGCAGGCTTAACGCCCGTCCAGCTTGGATCCACAGCACACTTCACCATTCTGGCAGGTGCCGCCATCACCCAACCAACCGCCGGTGGCATCATTCATGGCGATATCGGCGCAAGCCCGATAACAGGCTCTGCCATCGCCATCCCCCCCTCTCAAGTGATGGGAAAGGTCTATGCGGTTGATGCCACGGGGACTCAAGCTCCGAATGTCGTGATCGATCCCACCCTGTTGACCGCAGCCAAAGGCGATTTGACTCTTGCATACAATGATGCTGCCGGACGAACACCCATACCCACGGGATTGTTCTTGAATCCAAATGGTGGGAATATCGGCGGACTCAACTTAGTTCCCGGCCTGTACAAATTTGACACCACGGCGTTCATCATCGGATCGGATGTCACCCTCACCGGCGGCCCGGAGGATGTCTGGATCTTCCAGATCGGAACCGATCTTCAAGTGGGCAGCGGCATCGCCGTCATTCTGGAGGGCGGTGCCCAGGCCCGTAATATTTTCTGGCAAGTCGGAACGTCCGCGACACTCGACACAGGCTCTACGTTCAAGGGAACCATTCTGGCAGACCAATCCATTACGATGAACACCACCAGTTCTATCGACGGTCGAGCTTTGGCCTTTTCCGGAGGGGTGGCCTTCAGTGGCGATGGCGGAGAATTGCCAACACCTGCCGCGCCCCAATTCACCCACATCCTTTCATCCGCTGCAGACTCTGTGACCGTCGTCCTCGACACCACGCCGTACGTTCTTTTGACACTGGAAAGTTGCCCCGACCTGATTCTCGCCGACTGGACCCCCATCACCACCGACACCCCGCTCACGAGCCTCTGGGCTTTTACCAACACCGTCCCACCCGACGAGTCCCCGCGATTCTATCGTGCATTTTTGACTCCACCGTAAGTTTTTACATAGTTGTTGAAATCATCATATCCACACAGAAAGAAGTCTTCATATGGAACACATGCCCCTAGAAAGCCCCCCATCGGAACGTCCTGTTCTGAACACAATCGAAACCGCACTGATCTGCAGAGATGAATTTTCCATGATCAACGGTGGTGGAGGACGATTTCAATTGCTGCCCCATTTTAATGAATCGTTGAACGCCACACCGATGCCTGAAACCGTGCAGACCGAGAGCTAGACAAACTGCGAAATCAAGTCGAGTCAAACCAACTAAGGGAACAGAATGATAAACAGGATAAATGGAATCCTATCGAGCCTCCTATGGATCTGGGTACAAACAGCCACAGCACAGACATCGGTCAATCTTGGAACTGCCTCCAATTTCGCTGTATTGGCCAGCTCGGGAATCACCATCGCAGCTTCGGGCACCAGCCAAATCACCGGTGACATCGGTTCGACGCCAACCGCCACCATCACGGGTCTGGAAAATCTGACCTTGGATGGAATCAACCATGGAGGCGATCCCATCACTCAACAAGCCCACGCAGATCTGTTCACGGCATATAGCGATGCCGCCGGACGCACCCCGGATGTCATCTATCCCACCGGGTTCGATCTGGTGGGCCTGTTCTTAAGCCCCGGTATCTACAACAGTCCCGCCGTTTTGACACTCTCTGGAGTTTTGACGCTCGATGCCCAAGCGGACCCGAATGCAGTCTGGATCTTTCAGGCAGGCTCCACGTTGGGAACGGCAGTCGCCAGTCAAGTTGCCCTGATCAACGGAGCCCTAGCCAGTCATGTCTTTTGGCAAGTGGGCAGTTCGGCAACACTGGGTGCGGGTTCGGAATTCGCAGGAAACCTATTGGCCGCCCAATCCATCACGCTTGTTTCCGGAGCCTCCGTGGAAGGCCGCCTGCTGGCCTACAACGCCGCCGTCACCATCGACTTCAATGAGATTTCTCTACCCGCTGCGGCCATTCCCGAACCCGCCACCGTGCTTCTCCTCGGCTCTGGATTGTTCAGCCTGCTGGCACTCCAGCGCCGAAATATTCGTCGATAGTCTCTCCATGGATTTCAGGTAGGGACGCCTCTATGAGGCGTCCATTTTTCCAGCCCAACAGCACGGACGCCTCATAGAGGCGTCCCTACCTTTCCCGATCGACAAGCGCCTCCGCTACACGATGGTCAGTTGAACGCTGTTTTCAATGATGCCAGCGGAGATCGCATAACGCGTCAGCCCCGCCGTGTCGTGTATGTCAAGCTTGTGCATCAAATGGTCCCGATGCTTTTCCACCGTCTTGATGCTGATGCCCAACTCGGCGGCGATCTGCTTGTTGGCTTTGCCTTCGGCCACCAACTGAAGCACTTCCATTTCACGCGAAGTCAGGCCGGGTATTTTTCCAATGATTCGCCCATGAGGATTCGTTGGATTTGGGTTCCGTTTATGAAAATGCTGAGCCACCTCGGCACTCAAATACACCTTCCCCTTGCCGGCTTCTCGAATCGCGTCTTTCAACACATGGATGGAGGTTTGTTTGATGAGAAAGCCCGAAGCCCCCAGTGCCATGGCACGCTCCACATACGCATCATCCCCGTGCGCAGACAGGATCAGAATCCGCGTTTCGGGAAACTCCATTCGGATTTGACGCGTGGCCTCCAACCCATTTAACAAAGGCATGGCAATGTCCATGATCACAACGGCCGGCCGCAGTTTCCGAACCATGTCCACCGCCTGACGGCCCGAAACAGCCTCGCCCAACACCTTGAAATCCGGCTCCATCTCCAGCAATTTTCGCAACCCTTCGCGAACAATCAGATGATCCTCGGCCAGAAGAACGGTGATGGGACCAAACGCTTTCATGTTCGCCTTGCATGGGAAATGCTAACCATGAACGGAATCTGTGCCTGAACAATGGTCCCTTTTCCCGGTTTGGATTCGATGCTGAATTTTCCGCCCACCATCTCCACTCGCTCCCGCATCCCAAGCAAGCCCAGATGAGGAACTCGCCCTGGGCGTAATGCCGCTTCCACATCAAATGACTTTCCATCATCACGAATCTGCATGCGGACACTGGTTTCAACCCGCTGAATATCCACCACCACTCGACTGGCCTGAGCGTGGCAAGCAATGTTGGTGAGCGCCTCCTGCACCACGCGATACAACACCGTGCGCTTGGCACTGCTCAACGCTTCCAACCCCTCAAATGCATTTAGGCTCGTTAACAGCCCCGTTTCTTTTGAATAAGTTTTCAAGTGCGAATGCAACGTCGGAATCAATCCCAAATCGTCCAGCATCGCCGGACGCAATTCTCGGGCGAACCGATGCAATCGATCCACCGACTTCTCAACCAGTCGCTGCGCATGAGAGACGTTTTTGCTGAAGCCCTTGGTGTTGGCCAAGGCCTCTATTTTCAGGGTAGCCAGACGAATCGTGATACCCGTGAGCATCTGGGCGATCACGTCATGCAACTCACGGCTGATTCGCTTGCGTTCTTCCTCTTGGGCCAACAGAATTCGTCGGGACAAATGCCGAAGTTGGTCTTGAAGCTGTCGTGAGTGCGTGAGCAATCGACGCGAGTGCTGTTCACTTTTTCGTAGGGTTTCCTGAACTCGTTTGCGGCGAAGAATTTCCCTCTTCAGTTGCTTATTCGAGGAAGCCAGTTCAAGCGTCCGACGGCTCAGCCCCTTGTTCAATCGACTCAAGTGGGCATTGGATTCCACCGCCGAACGATGCGTCTCCTCCATGGCCACAATCGCTTCGGCAAAAAATTTTCGTGCCCGCTGAATCATCCGGTTGCGGACAGGCCCAGCCCCCAGCAATGGCATTCGCGCCAACAACACCTGTTCGTGAATCAGCGCCAAATCCAGCGTCTCTAAACCCATAACCACCGCTTGACGACCCAGCCTCATCGAGGGCTTGAGGCTGGCCCCTTCGCCTTGCTTCAGATACCGATTCAGTGCCGTCTGGTACGGCCGCCTCAAGGCTTCTCCTTTAGGCTTCATGATGAGGGTTGTCTTCATGTAACAATCTCCGTATCGCCAATACGGATTGTTTCACCAGTACTTGTGTTTCGGCAATCTCTTTCTTGAGGCGCTCCGTATTCGCCTTGGCAGCCTCCTTCAACGTCAGCAGCCTCAAATGAATCGCAAGCAGAACTTGCGCAATCTCGTTCTGGAGTTCCTGACTCGTCTTTTTCCGCTCGTTTTCCTGAGTCCGCAAAATTTGACGCATCTGATCACGAAGTTGACTTTCCAATCGCATCGATTTCTCCACCAGACGCCGATGTCGTTCTCCGCTTTTCCCCAGCGCGGCCTCTGCCGTTTTTCTCCGAACAACATCTTTTTTAAGTTGCTTTGTCGACGCAACCGATTCCGCCGTTTTCTGACGAAGCTTCTCACCCAACTGGGCCACGCGGCGGACGTCGTCCTTGGCCGCCGCATGAGTTCGCTCAATGGGAACCAGTACTTCCTCAAAAAAGTTCTTGGCTTGCTCCATCACTCGCTGACGAACCTTACCGTCACCGCTTGGAAACACCAACAGCTTCAGCGCCTGCTCATGAACTTGCGCCACATCCAGCGTCTCCATCCCACAAGTCGCCGCTTCGCTTCCCAGCTTCAACGCCAGAGGCAAACCTGTTTTTGGACCCTGTTGGATGTGGTCGCGCAACTGCTGAGAATAGCGCTTGGCCCATGGGGCGATGGACGGTTGGGGACTCACTCTAACCGCTTAGTCTTTCTTTCCGCCCACGAACAGCAACACAATTCCACCTACCAGCATGATCGTTCCTGCCACTGGCGGAATGTAATGACTTCTCGTGGTTTCAACGTGTAGGGGGCCGATATCAATGGGCTTTCCCGGAGTCCTGAACGTGATACCCGAATAGGCGAGCACCGCAATGCCCAACCCAATCAGTACAATCGAAACAATACCTCTTGGACTCATTTTGGAACCTCTTTCTTTGTATCCGGAAATCGAACGCTCTGCATTGCAAACCCATCCGACAGGTCGGGTCTGGATTTAAGCGATGGCTTGCATTCGCTTTCTTCTTGCTTGAAAATCCAACTTAGTGCGGTTCTTGCAAAACAAACACGGACGACACGGAGGTCGTCCCTCCAAGGGTAAAAACAAGCCGTATTAGCTGATTTTTGGAGGGTCGGGCTCCGTCCCGACCGTTTTGACCGGAGTTTTGCAAGAGGCTCTACTTTTTGGGTTTTTCATTCCGACCTTTCTTTCCACCAGTCATCGGGCCTTGACCAGAGCAATTGCCTTTGCCCTTCCCTTTCCCTTTACCATGACCATCTTTCGGTCCCTGACCCTTGGGTCCAGTTCCATCTTGATTTGGCATTTTCATCACCTTCTTCCTGTTATCGATTGCGACCGCTTCGTTCTCGTCATCCAAATTCGCCTCATGGGCGGATTCTTCATTTCAATTGAGCATTACTCTTGTCCACCACAGCATTCGTTGCATGCTTTTTCTTTTCAAAATTCCCCAAATAGTAATGCTGGATGGGCCGTAGATCCTGATCCAGCTCATATACCAACGGTATGCCGGTAGGTATATTCAATGCGGCAATACCGTCGTCTGAAATATGGTCAATATACTTGACCAGTGCCCGTAGGCTGTTGCCGTGAGCTACAATAATCGCTCTTTTTCCCGATTGGATGGCAGGCGCAATTGATCCGTGCCAATAGAGCAGGAACCGCTCCTCCGTGTCTCTTAGGCATTCAGTCAATGGCACATCGCAATCCTTCAATTCCCGATAACGTGGATCATGAACTGCATTTCGTTCGTCCATTTTATCCAAAGCTGGCGGCTTGATATCATAGTCCCGGCGCCAACGTTGTACTTGATCCTCCCCAAAGCGCTTTGCAGTCTCTGCCTTGTTCAAGCCTTGCAGCGATCCATAGTGCCGCTCATTCAGCCGCCACGAACACTCGACAGGAATCCACATGAGGTCCAGTTCATCCAGCACAATCCAAAGTGTGCGTATGGCACGCTTCAGTACAGATGTATAGGCGACATCGAATAGATAGCCTTCCGTTCGGATCGTCTTGCCCGCATCTTGTGCTTCAAGCCTGCCATGGGCAGAAAGATCAACATCCGACCAGCCGGAAAATCGGTTTTCCCTGTTCCACATGCTTTCACCGTGGCGCAATAGCATCAATTTTATCATCTGATCACCCTGTGTTCTTCCTCGCCAGAGAACACACTTCTTAAACTCGCCGCCCTTGGATGATCCGAAGCAACACCAAGACAATGGCGAGAACCAGCAAGAGGTGAATGAATCCACCCATTGTCGTGCTACTCACCACGCCCAACAACCAAAGGACCACCAGAATCATTGTCAGTGTCCACAACATGGAAAACTCCTTTCCGCCTCTTCTACTCCACGGATAGGATACGCGATGTACTGCGTTCTGGTTAGTGGGGTATAACCCTACTCCAGCCCCCCCATACTCTAGTATCTATTATAACTAGATTACTCTACATGTAGCGCGCGTTCGACCGCTGCCACCAGTTCCTTGTTGTCCGGAGCCGTTCGGCTTCCAAAACGACCCAGAATAGTCCCATCTCTCCCGATTAGAAACTTATTGAAGTTCCACGAAATGGAACCATCAAAATTTGGATTGGTCTCCTTGGAGGTCAGAAAACTATATAACGGGTGCTGGGTTTTGCCCTTAACGGAAATCTTGGCAAACATCGGAAACGTCACCCCATAATTTAGCGCACAGAAACTTTTGATTTCAGCCTCGGTGCCCGGCTCCTGTCCCATAAAATTGTTGGCAGGAAATCCCAGCACCATCAGCCCCTGGCTTGAATAGGTTTTATACAGATTTTCCAACCCTGCATATTGCCCCGTGAAACCGCATTTGCTGGCCACGTTCACCATCAACAGCACCTTGCCCTTGAATTCCCCCAAATTCACATCGTTTCCATCGATGCTCTTCATGGTGAAGTCATAAATGCTTTTCATGGGCTCCTCTCCTCTCGCAACACTCAACAGTCCCACCCCAATCAAGGCTATTCCAATCAACTGACGTGTCTTCATCATGCCCTTCCTTCTTGTAATGGAGAGAGCCTACGTTGAAAAGCCGAGCTTCGCAAACACCCCACGAGGAGAATCGACCTTATCGCGCCAGCCCCACTCGGGTCGCCACGTCTTCCGGGGAGAGCCCCGCCAGCGTCTCCACGACGGCAGAAGCTCCGGCAGCCCGCAACGTCTCCGCGGGCAGATTGGTCGCTACCGCCAACACCGAAATCTCTGCACCGCGCGCCGAAGCAATGCCATCGGGTGTATCCTCGATCGCCACGCAAGCGGCTGGCACAATTCTGCGCGCAGGGAATGCTTCTGCAAGCCGCTCCACGCACAGGCGATACCCCGTTGGATCTGGCTTGCTGCAGGCCACATCTTCCGCCGTCACCCGCACCGCAAAACAATCGGCGACTCCCAAGGCGGCCAACACCGGTTCAATGTCACTTCTCCTCGCACCGCTACACAGCCCCACGGGACAGGCCGCCGCGCACGCTCGAATCAACTCCACCGCACCCGGAAACGCCGGTACATGCCCCGCCGCCGCCTGCGCCGCAAACAACTGCGCCTTATGCTCAATGCGCCTCTGAATTTCTTCTGGCGTTACCTCGATCCCCGCCCGATTCAGCAGAACAGCAAAGGCGCCGCGATCGTCAAAACCAATGAGTTTTTCGCGATAAAACTCCCACGTGGCAACAGGTCCCTCGCCCGCCATGGCCTCCACCATCGTCTGGTGATGCAGGCGCTCGCTATCCACAATCACGCCGTCAAAATCGAAAATCACCGCCGACAGATGGCTCATGTCAGCGCAAATCTCCGCTACCATGGATCTTTCCCGCTTCTTTGCGAGCGGCCAACTTCGCCAGATTTCCGGAAGCAATCTCGTCAAGGTCCAACCCCAGCTCCGTCGCCAATGTGGAGATGTACCACAACACGTCGCCGAGTTCTTTACCTAACAACATTTTTCGCTCGGGGGAAATTTTTCCGCCCTCATCGCGAATGGCTTTCTTGAGCTTTTCGCAAATCTCGCCCGTCTCGCCTGCGAGCCCCAGCGCGGGATAGACAAAATTGCCTTCGCCTCGCCCCGGATATACAGCCGTCGTCATAGCCTGTTTCTGATAGGTCGAAAAATCCAACATGGTCCTACTCCTTATTCATCTGTTTTTGTTGCGTAAAAGGGAAATCCATCCGCCGACATCCCCGCCGGGATGTGCCGCCACCGTTTATAACTCCACAACCAACACTCGGGCCGAGCCCGAATGGCTTCTTCATAATACGAAGTGAGTCGTCGTGTAATTTCCAGCGACATGCTGACACGATCCATCCCCGCAATTTCGGCATGGGAAATCACATGTGGAACTTCGCCCAGATAAGTGCCATCCAGACGCGGCAGCGCATAACCAAATGCAATTTCAGAACTCGTCATCGACGCCAAGACACCGGCCGCCGCAGATACAGCCACCGGCTTTCCAAAAAACTCCACAAACAGGCCGCCATCCTCTAGCTTCGTGTTCTGGTCCAGCAACACGGCCACGGTTCCCCCTTCGCGCAAAAAGCGCACCAGCTTTCTTACCGCCCCTTCGCGAGGTATGACCTGCTGACCTGTGGTCTGTCGTGTCCGCTGAAGCAAAGCTTCCACGTCCGGATTCTTTAATGGAAGCGCCACGCTCATTAACGGAAGAGATTTGACCGCTGAGTAACGCCCAATGAGTTCCCAATTTCCCAAATGCCCCGTCACCGCCACGCGCGACACGTGGTGATCCATAATCGCCTGCATGCTTGGAGCAGCCTTGAACCACTTCTCCATCCGAATTGCCGAATCTTTTGAAAACCAAGCCAAATCCATGATCACCAGCGAAAAGTTTTGAATCGATTTGCGCAAAATGAGCCGTTTCTCAGCCGGTGTTTTGGTGTTGCCAAAGGCCAACTCCAAATTGGCCAACCCCAACCGGCGCGAACGCGTAGAAAAAACAAAGGCGGCATTCCCTAGGAAACGCGACAGCACCAGCACCACGCAACGTGGAAACAATGGAATCACCGCCAGTCCCAACTTCGTGAGAGGCGCTTCTAACGCTTTCCTCATCTGCTTGGCGAACATCATACCCATCCCGCCATCAAGGTGCTACAGTCGCAGAAACACCCTCTCCTGCGGGACGACTCTTCCATCGCTTATGCAACCACAACCACTGCGCGGGATATTGTCGGACTTCTTCTTCAATAATCTTCGTGCAGGTAGCCGTGAACGCCAACAGCGTCTCTTCCTTGCGGTCAGGCGGCGGCTCCAGCATGGGCTGCGCCTCCAGCACATGTCGCCCCTCCGGTGTGCGCCGCATAAATACAGGCACCACCGGTGCCCCGGTCTGGGCCGACATGAACGCCAAGCCCGGCGTGGTCGACGCCAGCGTCCCGAAGAAGTTCACAAACACGCCTTGGGGCGTAGGACGATTTTGATCGAGCATGAACCCCACCAACCCGTTTTTCTGGAGGGCGCGAACGCAAGGACGATAGGCCTTGTGCGCGGGAATTTCCGTTACTCCCGCCTTGCTTCGCATCTCCCACCACAACTCGTTCAATTTCGCATTCTTCAACGTCTTGGTGATGATCGTCAGCGGATAGCCAAACAACTTGGAGGCATACAACCCCATCAAGTCGTAGTTTCCAAAGTGCGCAATCAGAATCAAAACACCCTTCCCCCGGGAAAGAGCCATCTTCACAATTTCCTCGCCATGCACCTCGAGGATGCCCGCCAATTCGGCATCCTTGCCACCCGCAAATCGCATCAACTCCATGAGATTCGAGGCCTGATGCCGACACATCTCGACATAGATTTCTTTTCGCTCTCGATCGGATTTCTCCGGGAAACAACGCTTCAAGGTATCCAGCACATAGGCACGCCGCAAGCGTATCCCATGCGCTAGGATCCATCCCCAATGCCGCGCCAACGCCATCGACCATGCCAACGGCAAGAGCGCAACACCTTTTGCAACTGTCTTGATCAACCATGCAATCATGAGCGCATGCTAACCCAGTTCCCGTGCCTCCGCCAAGCCCTGACTTTCATTCCTCGATTTGCGAAACCCACCCCTTTGTGCTACAATGCCCAATCTACAATGGAGATGAAGCGATGAAAAAGATGATCGTACTAATGATGGCCTCCCTGATGGGATTCTGTGCAATTCAATCTGTTTACGCCTTTGAGTGGAGCGAAGATTTAGCTACTTCCGCTCAAGAGGCCCGCCAAAACCAAAAAATGATTCTCCTGAATTTTAGCGGATCCGATTGGTGTGGTTGGTGCAAGCGCTTGGATGCCGAAGTCTTTTCCCTGCCCGCCTATCAGGAATTCGCCTCATCCAACTTGGTTTCCGTCTTGGTGGACTTTCCCCGCGGCAAAAAACAGCCTACCGCGCTCAAGGAAAAAAATCAACAATTGGCCACCCACTTTCAAGTGCAAGGATTCCCCACCCTCTTGCTCTTCAGCGCCGAGGGCGAGCTCATCGGAGAACTCGGGTATCAACCCGGCGGACCCGATGTCTTCATCCAGTCCATTCAACAAGCCGTTGCACGCCACAAAATACGCGGGCCTAAGAATTCTTCTGCTCCCCGGCTCCCTCTCTAATCGGAACACGTACTTTCTTGAGTTGCGGCCCTCCGTGGCTTGTGGCTAAATCCGCCACATGAAACAGATTGTACAAGAGTGGATCACCGCCATTGGCGAAGATCCTGACCGCGAGGGTCTTCGCGACACTCCCCGACGTACCGCCGAGGCGTGGGCTTACATGATGCGAGGGTATAAGCAGGACCCCGCCTCCGTTCTCAATTCTGCCATCTTCGAAGTCGAAGCCAACCACATGGTCATCGTTCGCGATATCGAAATCTATTCGACCTGCGAACATCACCTCATGCCCTTCTTTGGCGTCTGCCATATTGGCTATATTCCTCGCGGAAAAGTGGTCGGCGTCAGCAAACTCGCCCGCCTAGCCGACCTCTTTGCACGCCGTCTTCAACTCCAAGAGCGCCTCACCAATCAGATTGCACGCACTCTGATGGATACCCTCCAACCCGAAGGAGTCGGCGTAATCATCGAAGCGCGTCACCTGTGCATGATGATGCGCGGCGTGGAAAAACAAAATTCGCGAATGGTCACGTCGGCCATGCTCGGCAGCTTCCATGACTCGGTGGCCACCCGAAACGAATTCCTGCACTTGTCCAATCACGCACCCCACGACTAGGCCACATGTTTCGACTCCTTTTTTCAGCCCTGACTGCCGTCCTCTTGTGGATGATGCTCTGTAGCGCATCCGCACAACAGGTATTCCTTCCGCTGGCCCCCTCCAGTCTCGTGGGAGCCGATATTTTTGAAACAGCCCAACGTCATGTCACAAAAGCCGCCCAATCATCCAATCTGGATTATCTTTCCGATCCCCGCCCCCTTCCCCCACAAATTATTCTGAACCTCGACACCACCGATGGCGCCGTTCAAAAGCGAAATGGAATCCTGTTCTGGCGCGGTGACATGCTTCCCGATCAACTTGCGCCGGCCGAAATCGGCACGCTCATCCGCAAGCGACATGAACCTAACGGCACGTGGAAAACAATTCGAATTCGAGGAAATGATGTTCTCTCCACACACACCAACCTTGTGCCCGTGGCCCGCCATACCGCTCAGGGCATGCTCCCACACATGATCATCGAAACCGTCTACCAACTCGGCACTCTAGATGGATCCCCCGTTTCCTTGGTGTTGTGGCGAACGGAAGAAGAAGGGAGCCCCCCTGTCGGTGGGGCGATCGCGTTGCCCCATCCATCCCCGGCCCTCCTCGACTCCTTGAATTCCGTTCTTCCACCCTTTGCGGAACAAGCCCGATGGGCCGCTGAATTCAACGCCTTTTCTCTTTAACCACACATGCAAGAGGCTGTAACTCTGCATGGAGTTTTGCAGGAAGCTCTATTTTTTCTTTTTGATTTTGGCTTTGCCCGCCTTGGCTTTGGCTTCTTTCACCGCCTGCTGGGCTGAGGCCATACGGCGCTTGGCTTGCCGTTTGCCCTTCTTGGCCAACTTCGTTTCCCGTTTGAGGGACTTCATCTGTTGGTGAAGTTCTTGGATCTGTTTCTCCGTCTCCATCCATTTGTTTTTCGCTTGTTCCAGAAGCCTCTCGGCGGCTTGCACGGCAGACGTTGTTTCGGCTGTCTTTGTTTTCGGGGTCTCTTTTTTCATTGTCTTTCCTTATTTGATCACCGGAGTGCTGGCCACTTCAGGCGTATGTCTCACAATCCGACCTTCCACAAGATATATCAGGTCCTCCGCAATGTTCGTGGCATGGTCGGCAATGCGCTCCAAGTGCCTCGCAATGTGCATCACCTGCATCAGCGGATCAAACTGTTGGGGAGTGGCCATCACAGCCTGCCGGACATGGCGGAAGGTCTCTTTCTTAATGGCATTGATCTCCCCATCCATCGAGCACACCTCGTGAGCCGCCTCCGTATTCAAACTCACAAACGCATCCAGTGCCTTCTTCAGCATCGCTTGCACCTTCACCCCCATTTCATCCAGACGAAAGGGCATATCCAACGAAGGAAGTTCAAATAACACCAGCCCCTTCTCTGCGATATGCCCAGCCAAATCGGCAATTCGCTCCAAGTCCCGGTTCATCTTCAACACCGCCACAATATACCGTAAATCCCCCGCCACCGGCTGATGCAGAGCCAGAATTTTCAAGCAATCCTCCTCCACATCCACTTCCAGAATGTTCGTCTGCCGCTCCCGCTCGACCACTTGACGGGCCACCGCCACGTCACGCTCGGCCAAGGCGCGGATCGACTGGCGCACCGCTTCCTCCACCTCCGTACTCAACACCAGCAACCGCCGCTTGACCTTCTCAATGTCCCGTTGCAAATGAACACGCATATCTCTTATCCTTTATCCAAATCGCCCGGTAATATAATCTTCCGTCTGCTTTTCTCTCGGCGTGGTGAACACCCCCTGCGTGGCCCCGAATTCAACCAAGACGCCCTCATACATGAAGGCCGTCATGTCCGACACCCGCGCGGCCTGCTGCATGTTGTGGGTCACCACAATGATCGTGTATCGCCCACGCAACTCATCCATCAAATCCTCAATGCGAAGCGTCGCCCGCGGGTCCAAGGCTGAAGTCGGCTCATCCATCAGCAAGATTTCCGGATCCACCGCCAGCGCCCGCGCAATGCACAGCCGCTGTTGCTGACCACCCGACAACCCCATCGCGCTCTCTTTCAGGCGATCCTTCACTTCCTCCCATAACGAGGCCGC
This sequence comes from uncultured Verrucomicrobiota bacterium, assembly GCA_964647595.1. GTDB lineage: Bacteria > Verrucomicrobiota > Kiritimatiellia > CAIQIC01 > Lenti-01 > Lenti-01. Next base: position 94,727 of record CAZYGH010000009.1, on the reverse strand, counting down.
CACCAAGCTCCGCTCGACCACGTCTTCCAGCTCCCCGCGCCGGGGTCGTCCATGCAATCGCGGCCCATACGCCACATTGTCGAACACCGATTTTGGAAACGGATTCGGCTTTTGAAACACCATGCCCACCCGCCGCCGCAGGGCCACCACATCCACCTCCGGACTATACATGTTTTGTCCTTGGAAGAACAATTCCCCGCTCGTGTGACAGCCCGGAACCAAATCGTTCATGCGATTCATCGCCCGCAACAACGTACTTTTCCCGCATCCGCTCGGCCCGATAATCGCCGTGACCTGACCGGCCGGAATGTGCAGACACACCTTCTTCACCGCTTCCTTTTCGCGATAAAACACCGAAAAGTCGCGCGCCTCCACCGACCGAAGATCCTCTCCCTGGCCTCCCACCACCGAGCCCATCGCCGCCTCCGCTAAGGCCGCCGAATCGGACCCGAAACTGCCTGCTGTCCCATCCATGCTCATCCTCCTAGTTCCTCATCTGCCGCGCAATGCGTGCCCGCAAGAAAATGGCGAGCAGATTCAGCACCAACACCAAGCCCACCAGCGTCAGCACCAACCCGTACTGCACGTGCCGAACCCAATCCACCGCCTCATGCTCCGTGGCCAAGTTGTAGATGTTCCACGACAACGCCGGCGTCGGCTGCGTCAACGTTTGCCAAATCGCCAACGGCTTGCCCACGCTCACTGCCGCCGTAAAAATAATCGGCGCCGTCTCCCCGGCCGCTCGTCCCATGCTAATTACAATGCCCGTCAATATCCCCGGCAACGCGGCCGGCAAAATCACCGTACACACCGTCCGCCACCGACTCGCCCCCAAACTCAGCGCCGCCTCTTTGTACATTCGCGGCACCGCTTTAATCGCTTCTTCCGCCGATCGTATCACCGTGGGCAAAATCATCAGCGCCAGCGTCATGGAGCCCGCCAACACACTTTTCGACGGTGACACTCGCGCGGTATTGATAAAAAAGGCCAGCCCGAATAGTCCAAACACAATGCTCGGCACCCCCGCCAATGTGTTGATGCACGTTCGCAGAAACGTCAAAAACCGGGTTTCGCGCGCGTATTCCGTCAAGTAGATCGCCGCAATCAAGCCCATCGGCACCGCCAAAATCAACGTCCCGATCGTTAAATACAGCGTTCCCAATATTTCCGGCCAAATCCCGCCAAAAAAATGTGAATCAAACGACTCGTCCGTCAGAAAACCCCAATAGAACGTGCGGCGAGGAAGAAGCATCGCCTCCACATGCTGTTCCACATACGGAAAGAGTGCCGCCACCGGCGTTCCCGAAAAATCCGCCGCACGAGGCTTCAACACTCGCACTCCCCCTTGGGTCGGATCGGAATAGTCCCACTCTTCCTTCCACAGCACCCGCTCCAACCCGCGTTTCGCCAAATCCATGCGGGTCTGACCATATTGATCCCGCATCAACAAGGGCGGAGCTTTTCCCGGCTCCGGCCCCAGCAAAAAATTGACAGCTTGGCGTAGCTCTTTCAACGGCTTCCGATATCGGCTCCGAACGGACGCCTCTCCCACCGACACGTGCTTCTCGAAATCCGAAATCCAACGCCACACCGGCTCCCGTGCCTGACTTGCCGCGAGCAGATCCGCATCCACCGCCTCCCGGTTGCCTCGCTCAAATTTTTCAAGCAAAAATCGCCGATGTTCCACCGTTCCCTGAAACACAAAGGCCGCCGAACCCCGCAAAAACATTGGAATCAGCAACAGGAGCAAGGCCGCCGTCATCAACGCAATCGCCAATACCCCCGTTCCCGAAAAGGCCCGGTCCAACACTTTGCGGGTATGTAAATTCATCCGTTCACCCTTCTGTCTTTCGACGCGTGCGACGAAGCACCCACTCACTCCCCATATTACAGAGGAAGGAAATCGTCAGCAGACAAAGAGCCATCGCAAACAACACATGATAGCGCGAGGAGCCCGTCACATGATCCGCCTCGCCCATATCCCCCGCAATGGTCGCCGTCAGCGTTCGCACCGGTTGAAGCCAGTTGTACCACGGCTCTGGAATCTGCGACGCATTGCCCGACGCCATCCACACCACCATCGTCTCCCCAATCGCCCGCATGAGGCCCAACATCACCGCCGCTAAAATGCCGCTTTTTGCCGCCGGCAAAATAGTGCGCAACACCGTCTCGGCCCGCGTTGCCCCCAGCGCATAACTCCCCTCCCGCAAGTCCCGGCCCACCGCCTGAAGCGCATCTTCCGACACGCTCACCACCGTCGGCAACGCCATAATCCCCAACACCAGCGACACATTCAACGCATTCGTGCCGCTGGAAATCTCCAGCCCAACCAGCGCACGCCCCGCCAGCGTCAATCCCGCCAGCGCCCCCCCCCCCACCACCAGCCAACACACGCCCCTCAACGATCGTTGCAGACGCTCTGGAAATCGATCCACCGCCCAATCCGACACCATCACCGTGACCAACGCCGCAACCGGCACGCCGAGCACCCAAACCGAGGCCGCCAACACCGGCCCCCCGCGTTGCTGGAGCAACGGCGCCAACACCACCAACGCAAAAAAGCCATACGCCACCGAAGGAATCGCCGCGAGCATCTCGATCACCGGCTTGACAATCTGCCGCACCGAAAACGGAAGCACATCGCTCAAACACACCGCCGCCGCAATCCCCAACGGAACCGCCACCAACGCCGCCCCCAGCGTCACCAGCCCCGTGCCCACAAAGATCGCCAACGCCCCGAATTCCGCCTGCTCCGCCGAGGGATACCACCGCGTGCTCGTAAAAAATTCTTTGAACCCTTCCAGCCTAAAAAAGGGAATCGCATCCCGCGCAATAAAGCAAAAAATCGCAAAAACCGCCAACGCGGATAGCGAGGTCACCGCCAACAAGAACAACTCCCCCAGCGCCGCCGCCAACCGCTGACGCCGTCGGGTGCCACGGCTCAGCGTCAGCCCACTCTTTTCTCTCGCGCTTCGTTCCATCGGATTCCTTGTGGAGGAAAGGCGGCCGGGGAATACCCACGGCCGCCTGACCCAATTCCAACCGTTAGGTCAACTTAGGGAAACGCGACAAAGCCAACGTCTTGGATGATCTGTTTGCCTTCCACCGTGTCCGCCAGCCCGACGAAGTCGGCCAGCGGCGAACCCGCCTTGGGACGGCCATTTGTGTACATGAACAACGGCCTTGCAATCGGATATTCCTTCGCAATCACCGTCTCGGGCGATGCTTCGATCCCATTCACGGTCACGGCCTTGACGCCCTCCGTGAAGGCCAAACCCACGTAGCCAATGGCGCCCTCCGTACTCATCACCCGTTGCCGAATTGCACCATTGCTGCCCACATACTCCACCTTGGAATCCATCTTCTCCTGATTCATCACCATCGATTCGAAGCATTCGTAGGTTCCGCTATTCGTCTCTCGACTGATCACCACAATCGGCTGATCCGGACCGCCCAACTCGCTCCATCGGCGAATCTTGCCCGTGAAGATGTCCCGAATCTGCGCCAGCGTCAGATCCGCCAGCGGATTGCTGTTGTGCACCACCACCGCAATGCCGTCCATCGCCACCACGTGTTCAATCGGCAACACGCCTGCATCCTGAGCGGCTTTCTTCTCGGAACTTTTCATGGGCCGCGACAGCGTCGCCACATCGCACGCCGCATTCACAAGACTCTTCGCCCCATTGCCACTTCCAGATTCGCTGACCGAGATATTCACGTCCGTGCGCTTGCCCATGTAGTATTCCGCAAACGCCTTCGCAATCGGTCCCACCGTGGTGGATCCATCCACCACGATTTGATTAGGATTTCCCGCCATCGCCAATCCCGCCATCGCCAGCAGAACCGCACACCCCGCCATCGCTTTTTTCATTGCTTTCATCGTTTTTCCTTTTTCTGTTCGTACCTATGAGAGTAGGACACCCCGGCGTTAGCCGTTCGTGATCCCACGGTTAGTTTTCTGTAAGCCGAGCGGAGAGCCCTTTCCCCGCCCGGCCCATCGGGCTCTAGAAGTTGACCGCCACATCCACCTGCAATCGGTCGTAATCCGTCGTCTTCGATTCATCAGAAATTTTCTTTTCACCGAAGAGATACGTCGCCCCGAGCTGCACATTTTTCATCACCTGATATTTGCCGAAAACGCGGTGACCTTTTCCATCCGTCCCTCCACCCCAGCGATCCGAATCCGTCATCATGCCCAACGTGGCATCCTTCTCCAATTCGGCATAGCTATAGCCCAATTCCCACGTCTTGGGATTCTTGGCCTTGCCCAATGATACACCATACAAATGCCCCTTGTCTAAGTCATCCGCATCCGCATTGGAAAGCTCTTCCATGAACAAGGTCAGCGGCTTGCCCATCACCCACAGATCCAGTTGCGCAAACACCACCACCGGCGTGTATTCCATCTTCCACGCCTTGTTCGTGCTGTTGCCGGACACCGTTCCGTTCATCGTGCTGTTGCCGTACGAATTGTTTTTCGATTCCCAATCCAACACGTCGTAGCCCTCGACATTCTGGAACGCATAGCCCACCGCGCCCGCCGTCAGACTGATCTCCGGAATGAACTGAACTTTCGCCGCCACCTGCCCCGCATACAGCATCAGATCATCTTCCGCCGATCGCTCCTGCACCCACAGATAACCGCCGTTCGCCATCAGCGTGGCCATCCCCCCTGCCCACTGACCCTTCACCGCCACTCCTTCCGGCGTGACATCTCCGTCCCAGACCAAATCATCCGGCAGTGTCAGGAACGGATTCTTCATCTTACCTGCAATCGCATGCAACTCGTACGGCTTCTCCCCAAAGAAATTGTAGTCGGCATACGCCAAACTCAGCCGCATTTCTTTCTTTCCAAAACCATCGCCCAATGTCTGGTTCCCCGACACTGGATCCGCCTGTCCCGTTGACAGCTCCAATCCGGCCTTCAGGTTTGCATTCACTTTCGCCTCTGCACCCAACCGCGCCCGAATTCGATTTCGTTCCCGCGTATAGGTATCGCCATCCGAATCTTTCTTCGAATCGTCCTGAATGTCCTCGAAGCGATATCGCAAATCTCCCTTGAACGAGAGAGAATCCGCCCACGTCTTCGGGGCCGGCGCCGCCGGTGCATTCGACTGCGCCCCCACCATCCCCGCACAACTCGCCGCCGTCATCGCCCCCACTATCCATTGTTTCCATTGTCTCATCTGTCCGGTTCCTTTCTGTTGGCGGGCCCGCAAAGGCCCTGTTCGTTATTCACGATCCACAGAACACCACATTCTTATTCGCGCCCGATGAGCCCTCCGTTAGAAAACAGTGAGATATGCCAATAAAAAACGTTTAACCCGGCTTTGCTTCCCTCCCCCCACCCACCTCTTGCCAACGACCCTTCGTTGCACTACCGAGCGGGCAGCCGAACCGTGAACACGCTTCCCTTCCCCGGCGTGCTCTCCACTCCAACCGTCCCCCCATGCGCCTGCGCAATGTGCTTCACAATGGCCAGCCCAAGCCCCGTTCCACCCAGCGAGCGACTCCGCGCCTGATCCACACGATAAAACCGCTCAAAAATACGCGACAAATGCCGCTGTTCAATACCCGGCCCATCATCCTTCACCCGAATCCATATGCCTTGTCCTTGCACACACGCGGCGGACACCTCCACGTGGCAACCCTCCGGGCCATATTTGATCGCATTATCAATCAGATTCCCCACCGCTTGTTCCAGCAGAGCCGCATTCAACAACGCCATTGCACCCTCCGGACACTCCACCACGACCGATATTTTTTTGGCTTCCGCCGCGCGCGCAAAATTTCCAGCCGCCCGCCGAAGCACTTCGCGGATCGGCCCCACCTCCAGCGGAATCCGCCCCGTCTGCCCATCATGCTCCAGCCGCGATAAACTCAACAGATCACCCACAATCGCCCACAATCGATCCACTTGACGGCCCATCATCGCAATGAAACGGCTATCCTCTTCCAGATCCTTTCGCTCGGAATCCATCAGCGTCTCCACACAACCCCGCAACGCCGTAATGGGCGTTTTTAATTCGTGAGACACATTCGCCACAAAATCCTGCCGCATCTTTTCAAGCCGTTTCAGGCGAGTCGTATCGCCCATCACCACCAGCACGCCCATCATGTCCCCGGCGGCATCTTCCAGCGTCGTTCCGTGCAGTCGAATATAGCGATCTCCATCCAACTGAATCTCCAACTCCGCATCATGCTTCAATGCTTGAACCCCGCGCACAAAAGCCTGCAAATTCGGATTTCTCACCACCTCTTCCAACGCCTGCCCGCGCGCCTGCCCGCCCGAAAAGCCCAACAATTGCGCCGCCGCATCATTCCAATTCAGCACCCGCCCATCCGCATCCACCGCCAAAACCCCTTCCGACATGCTCGCAAACACCGCTTTCAATTCGTTACTCTGCTGCGTAATCGTCTGCATCCGGGTTCCCAGTTGCTCCGCCATCTGGTTCAGCGTCCGCCCCAGTGACCGCATTTCCACGCCCCCCGTCCGCACTTCCACTCGCGCACGCAAATCCCCCTGCGCCATACGTTCAGCCGCATGTCGCATCTCTTCCAACGGGCGGCTGATTCGTCGCACCAAGATCGACGCCACCCACGCAAACAATACCGCCGCTCCCGCGAAACCAACTCCCACCTCTCGATAGGCCGCATCCAAGGTTTGATGAATGTCCGCCAACGGTAGCGAGGTCCTCACCACCGCCACCACCGACTGCTCCGCTTCCACCGGCACCGCCACATAGAGAAGCATCCGCCGCAACGTATCGCTAAACCGCTCCGAATATCCCACCTGCCCCGTCAACGCTTCTTGAATCTCCGGCCGATTTCCATGGTTCTCCATGTTTGCCGGATTTGAATTTGAATCCCCCACGACCCGGCCATCCGGCAATATCACCGTCACGCGTTGCCGTGCCCGCCGCCCCCACTCCTTGCACGCCGCATCCACCCCCTCTTGGAACCACAGCCGAGGGTCCTCCTGTAATTCACCCGCGACCCATCGGGCCTGCGAAAGCAACTCCATCTCCACCTGATCCCGATATACCCTTCGGATCGCCCGGTTCGCCTGCAATCCCGCCGCCCAAAACGCCACTGCGGCCGCCAATAACAACCACGCATAGACCCGCCAAAACAACTTCATGCCCGCTCAATCCTCATCCCGAAAGCGATACCCCACGCCCCGCACCGTCTCAATGTAGTCCGCCCGATCTCCCAATTTTCGACGAATTCCCACAATCTGCACATCCACCGCTCGGTCCGTCACCGCATAATCCTCCCCCTTCACCGCATCCACAATCTGCTCACGCGTCATCACCCATCCCGGTCTCCCCGCCAGCAAATGCAAAATGCGCAACTCTGAAACTGTCATTTCTACCAACTCCCCGGCCACCCGCACTTCATGACGCCCCGGTTGGATTTCAATATCCCTTACCCGCACGACCGCTTCCAAATCAGGCGGCGGTCCCCGACGACGCCTCAACGCTGCACGCACACGCGCAATCAGCTCCTTCATGCGGAACGGCTTCACAATATAGTCGTCCGCCCCCAACTCCAGCCCCGTCACCACATCGCTCTCTTCATCCTTCGCCGTCACCATCAGAATTGGAATGTCATCCGTCTTGGAATTTTTCTTCAGCATCCGGCACACATCCAAGCCATCCATTCCCGGCAGCATCAAGTCCAGCAAGATCAAATCTGGTGGCTTGCGCTGAATCGCCTTCACCGCCTCCATTCCATTCGTTGCCGTAGAGACCCCAAAGCCCTCTTTCGACAAGTGATGCCGAATCAGGTCGAGAATATCCTCCTCGTCCTCCACCACAAAGATGTTTTTCTGCGCCATGGCTTCCTCCTTCTCCATCCAACCCTCACCACAACAGATCATCCTAGTCCCCTCCCTCCCCAAACGAAACCCCTTGTTTGTTAGAAATCAGTAAGAAATGCAATCAACGACGCAGCGTAACACCCATACCCAATGTCATGCCGTGTTGACTTCACCTTTTCTACAGTATATCCGCACAGGTGACCTTGTATTTTGCAGGCCAACTTGCAAAACTTCCACCATGAAAGTCTTTCCCTGTTGCGACGCCAAACAAAGAATACCAAGCCTTCGGAAATGGGTCTGGATCGCCCTGCTCTTCGCGATCCTTCCAACCCCCGGACAAGCCCAATACACCTACCGAACCAACACGCCCCCCGGAAACACCCTTTCCATCTCCGGCTACTCCGGCGCCGGTGGCGACTTGTTCCTACCCGAAGAAATTCATGGACTCCCCGTCGTTCGCATTGATGAGGGTGCCTTTCAGTCCCAATCCAATCTCATCGGCGTCACACTCCCCAACAGCATCGTCTCGATCGGAGCTCAGGCGTTCCAAGCCTGCTCCAACTTGACCAGCGTCACCCTCGGCACCGGTACCGTCTCCATCGGTTCCAAAGCCTTTTTCTCTTGCGCCAATTTAACGGGCATCGTCATTCCCGTCGGGGTCACGTCCCTCGGGGATGACGCCTTCTCCGGTTGCCGAAAGCTCTTCACCGCCACACTCGGCGCCGGTCTCACGAACCTCGGCAACAACCTGTTCTACGGTTGCACCAATCTGTCCGCCATCGTCATTCCCGATGGTGTCCTCACCATCGGAGTCAGCACCTTCCAAGCCTGTTCCAGCTTGGCCAGCGTTGTGCTCCGCGACAGTCTCCTCTCTATCGGCTCCAACGCCTTTTTCGGCTGCACGAGCCTAACCAACATCGTGGTGCCCGACAGCGTTTCTTTTCTCGGCGACTCCGCCTTTTCCGGCTGTCGCAAACTGCGCTCGGTCACCCTCGGCAGCCACGTGCCCGCCCTAGGCGACTCTCTCTTCTACGGCTGCTCCAATCTGGTTTCCGTCTCCATTCCCGCCAGCGTTTCCCGCATCGGCATCGGCGCATTCCAATCCTGCACCAACCTCTCCACCCTCCAGATTCCAGACAGCGTCGAATCCATCGGATCCAACGCGTTCTTCTCTTGCTCGGGCCTGACCCATGTCGCCATTCCCAACCGCGTCGTTTTCCTCGGCGACGCCGCCTTCTCCGGCTGCCGAAAACTCTCGTCCGTTTCTCTCGGCAGCGGGCTCACCAACATCGCCAACCACCTATTTTCGGGCTGTACCAATCTTCTCGAAATGGCCATTCCGGACGGGGTCATTTCCATCGGTAAGTTCGCCTTCAATGACTGCCGTAAACTGCTCTCCGCCACCATTGGCATCGGCGTCTCCCTCATCGGTGAAAGCGCCTTCCAAAACTGTGTTTCATTGAAAACAATCTATTTCAAAGGCCATGCCCCCAATGCCGGGTCCGGCATTTTCCATCTCGTCACCCAAGCCACCCTCCTTCATTTTGCCGATACCGACGGCTGGCCCCCCGTGCCCGACCCTTGGTCCGGACTCCCGACACAACTCTGGCTTCTGCTTCGCGAGAGCGAATTTTTCGGCATGCAGGAGGGCCACTTTGGGTTCGATGTGGATTGGGCCGACAACAAAGCCGTGACCATTGAAGCTTGCGAGGATCTGACTGAAAACGTCTGGACTCCCGTATGGACAAATGTTCCCACCAACGGAATTTCCCTGTTTATCGACACCGAATCCCCCCAACCCCGATTCCGCATCTACCGCGTCCGCGGACAATAATATCCGGACCCCACGACAAAAAAAGAAATCGCTAGATGATGCAAACGATGAAAGTCAATCGTGCAGGAATGGGTTTGGGATGTGCGGTGGTGGGCTTTCTGTTGCAGGGTACGGCGGCCATGGGGGCTGTTCTATTTTCCGACAACATGGAGGCCGGCACCAAGGGGTGGACCTGCGAGGCCCAAGGGGTGTCGACCTCCCTGCTTTGGCATATCGTTACGCATGATCTAACGGGGCCCGCCCACTCCTGGTGGTGCGGACCGGAAGGCGCAGAAACGTACCGCGACGGAACCAACGCCATCGACTGCGTCCTAACCTCGCCGGACATTCCATTGGGCAACACCCCCGCGCAGTTGATCTGCATCGAACGCTACGAAACAGAATTCCGGCGGGATGATTGCCAGATTCAAATTTCAACCAATGGCGGAGGAGATTGGCAGCAAGTATCCGAAAACCGCTGGGGCGATTCCGGCGGCTGGCAGCGACACGTTGTCGACCTGTCCACACATACGGGGCGGACGCTGAACGTTCGGTTTCGATTCCTCTGCCCTTCTGGAGAGCAAAACGAATATAGCGGCTGGCAAATCGACGAGGTGACCCTCGCGGAGACCACCGATGGCGATGGGGATGGCCTGCTGGACAATGATGAAGCATGGCGGGGGTGCAATTCTCTGGAGCCGGATTCGGATCACGACGGGATCCCCGATGGCTGGGAGTGGTTCACGGCCGGGACAGACCCCTCCGATCCGACGTCGCACTTGAGTTGCCTGGGCATCGCCTCTTCCGCGCCGGAAACGCTTGACGTGGTGTGGTCGAGTTCGCCCGGCAAAGTGTATGACCTTCAAGCGGGCAACCTCGTTGCCCAAACATGGGAAACCGTCAACCGCCCAACAGGGGGAATGATGACGGTGGCCAGCACGGTTTCGGTGGCAGCAGCCTCAAGCGTGCAAGTCTATCGCCTGACGACAACAGATCGGGTGGCCGTGGCAACGAGCGGTTTCGGGTGCGACGGCGAAGGTCGCGCCACGCTCTATACCAACTCGTCTGTCTATTGGGGCGACCTACACTCCCACACCCGATATTCCGACGATGCCCTGCAGCGGCAGGGATGCGAGCTAACGCCAGCCGAGGCGCTGGAGACCACGGTGGGCAATCTCGATTTCGTGGCGATCACCGACCATGCCGAGACGAACATCCCCGGCTACTACACGCTGGAGAAGTGGACCAACACCCTGGCGCAGGAGATCGCCTTCCAGGAAGCGCATCCCGAAATCGTAGTGTTCCCAGCCTTCGAATACACGAAGACGGGGTTTTCCTCGCCGGCACTAAACTGGCGCATTCCGGATGGCAACGGCCACAAGAACGTCATCCTTCGCGATTTCGAGCACGTGCCACCACGAGCCTACGGGGCGGACATCGGAACCACAATCACCTCACTGCTAACCTATCTGGACAGCACAAACGCCCGCGGTTATTACCTCGTGATTCCTCACCATCCAGCCAAGGGGAGCGAGCCGGCGGCCACCAACGAAACGGCGGATCCTCTCATCAGCATGGCGACAGATTGGTCAACGAACTATCTCCGGCAGGATGTCTGCGCACTGGTGGAGATCTATTCGCGACACGGCGGATCCGAGATCAACGGGGAGGAAGAGCCCGTTCACAACTTCCGGACAACCGCGTCGGCCAGCAGCGCGCTGGACTGCTGGCTCTTGAATCACGATCCGGTTTACAAGATCGGAATCATCGCCTCCACCGACACGCATTCGGGACGACCGGGGGATGTGCGCGAAGAGGCCGACAACGTGCAGCACTGGCTGGGCGAATACACGGGCGGACTGGCCGCGGTGTGGGCGACGAATCGAAGCCGCGAAGCCATCTGGCGGGGGTTGACCGGGGCGCGAACCTACGGGACATCGGGAGCGAAAATCGAACTGGAGTTCACGGCCAAGCTGGGAGATTCGCTGGTTCCGATGGGGGGCACGCTGGTCCACCATGCGGATCTCGCGGACACAAATGCGGCACAGGTCAATCTGCACATCCGCGCGACGGGGGTGGCGTCCAACCAGACCATCGCCCGCATCCAACTCTATCGAAACAGCACGTGCGTAATGGACATCGCCGACAGCACATGGGGACAAACCGCGCATGTCGACCACATCGACCGTCTGCCGCACAACTACGCCTACTATCGGGCAAAAGTCTGGCAAAACGCCGCTACGTTGAACGCAACTTGCCAATGGGAGCGTGCGTGGTCTTCGCCCATCTGGATCGAGAAGCAGTGAAAGTCCATCGAGTCGGTGGCAACGGATTCAACATGACCCTTACACCGGTTGCGAACCCCGTTTTTGGGCGATATACACGCCATAACTGATAAATGACTTATATTTCTCATACAGTTCTATTTCTCGTTTTTCCGATTCCACGATTGCACAGGCGGCTTCGCTATGGCCGTTTCGCTCCAAAAAGCCCTCAAATCGCGCTTGCATCGGTCGATAATAATTTTCCAGCCAACTATGTTCGGGCAAAACAAAATAGCCCATCGGCAAATAGCCATTCTTTTCAAGGATGCGGATCTTGGAGGAGGCTACATCGATTTCCGGATATTCCCTGACCCAAAAATTCTCGAGTTCCGGCGGGCGGGAATCTGTAATCCACGTTATTTCCGATACAACGAGTCGACCGCCCGGTTTCAAAAATCGATTCCACTCCCGAACGCCCTTTTCAAAGCCGATGTTGTAGACCGCGCCCTCCGACCAGATGACATCCAACTCCTCATCCCGAAAGGACAGCTTGTCCATGGAGCAGGCCCAGGTCGTGATCTTCTCCGCAAGCCCCATATGGAGTGCTCTTTCTTCGAGGACATCCAGAAATTCCTGAAGAAAATCCACGGCCGTAATATGGGCATTCAATCGACGGGCAAGCGACAACGTCGAAGCCCCCGTCCCACTACCGATATCAGCCACTTTCAAAGGGGCAGACCGATCAATCATGGCCAACTGGAGGGCCATTTCCAATTCGGCCTCTCCTCCGGGTCCCTGGCGTGCAGCCTGTTTATGGAGGTCAATCAAAAGCGGAATTGTATCCATCTGCACGTTCCTTTTCCGTTTTCAAAAAGGCTTCTCAACGGATCCTAAATGCTTTCAAGACTTCCTGTCCTCGCGTTTCGAGGAAACACCACTCTAGACCGGCAAAACGAGTCGGAACGTCGTGCCCTCTTCAATAGATGTGGTGAAATCCACCATGCCTCCCAAAATTTTTTCACCAAACAACTTCATCGAAAAGGTGCCGATACCTCTTCCGGCTTCTTCCTTCGTGCTGAAATTTCGCTGAAAAATGCGCTGAGCAATGTCCGCCGGAATCTCCCCGGAATTCCACACGCTGAACACCACGAACCCGGCCTGCGGGGTTAGGCTCACGCGAACCGTTCCGCCCGGCGCTGTGGCTTCCAGCGCATTCAGCACCATGTTGCACAATACACGCGAAATCAGGGAGAAATCGGTTTTGATCGCGATCTCCGGATCCGCCACTGCGAATTCCACATTCTTTCCCTGCGCCACAGGGTGCGCCGCAAAAAAAGATTAGAGTTCCTTTCGAATTTGCCCCGTGGTCACATTGCTCCACAGGGGTTGATAGGATTGTTCGTCGTTTTGGGACAAACACTGTTGGATGGCAACTTCTTTCATCAAACGTGCAGAGGTCTGGCATACCATCTCGGCCCATTCCGAGGGATGCTCTCTCTCCAGTAGCTCGCTGGCTCCGGAGAGCATGCACAACATGTTGTTGATGTCATGAAAAAATGTTCGCTCTAGCGCGGCTCGCTGTTGCTGTTTTGTGATGTCTTGGAGAAAAACCAGCAGAAATCGTTTTCCGCCCAAACGGATCGGCTGGGATCGAACCAGCAAAGCCAATTCAATGGGCCGTCCTCCCTTGCGAGCCGTGAGCGCACAAATCCTCTCGGCTACCTCATCTTGATCCAAGCTGGTCATGATGGCAATCGCTGCTCCACACGTGGAGCAATATCGAGTGCTCCCGCATGTATGGCCCGGCACATCGTGCGCGTGAACGCACTCCAACGCTTCGCCAAGGCGCAAGCCCAACGCTTGCGAAGCATCCTGAATGCCCAACATCTCCAAGAAGGAGTGATTCAGTGCAATCACCTGTCGATGCTCATCCAACACCGCTAGGAGGCCGCCAATGGAATGGAGCAAACCCGACACCACCGGATTCTGGCTTACGGTTTCTATTTCCGCCGCCAATTCCTGAGTGTCCGCTTTTTCTGCCGGGGCAAATAGCGTTTCCATCGTCAGCCTCCTGGATTCAACGCGTTACGGTTGTATTGGGTTCGCCTTCAAAATGGAATCGGCCGCGTCTGTCGTGACGCAATCCACTTCATACACGCGGCGCCCATTTTCCGTTTCCATGTTCACGCCGTGAATTTCGGTTTCAAATCCAGGAAAGCGATTGTCGAATTCTTCGCACATTGACAGATAGCGAATCATGGGACTGTCCGCCGCGCCGAATTGCTCGCCCGGCATGATCACCGGAATGCCCGGTGGATACGGCACCACCATGACCGCCGGAATCCGGCCGGGTAAATCCTTCGTCCGCACATATTCCACATGGCCATGCGTGAGTGCGCCATAGGCTTCCGTGGGAATCAAGCGCTGCTCGGGAATCTTCTCATACACATCCATCATGAGCTGCGATAATTGATTTTGCCGCAGATAACCGTGCATCTCCCGGCACAGGTCGCGGAGACGAACCGACCCATACAGCTCGGGATGCTGGGCCACCATGTCCGGCAACACCTCGCTCAGCAGCGCATTCCGATCGTACAATTTCTTGAACTCCAACAAGCGCGCCAACAACACGCCTGCTTTGCCTTCCGTGACCCCCGGCGCGAACAAGAACAAGATGTTGTAGTGCCCCGTCTTCTCCGGAATCACACCGTGCACACGCAGATATTCCGACACGATGCCGGCCGGAATTCCCTCTTCCGCCATCGTGCCATCCACCTGCACGCCCGGCGTGAGAATGGTCACCTTGATGGGATCCAGCATGACGTTGTTTTTCCCAAAATCCTTGAACCCGTGCCAACTCTCGCCATCCTTCAAGGTCCAGTCTTCGGCATGCGTCAAGAGGTGCTGAGGATCCACCTCCTCAAACGCCTGCGAAGCAATTTGCTCGGGCTGCCACACGCGAAACCACCAGTCGTCTTTCGCTGTTTGCGCCCCAATCTCCGCCATCTTCTGCCGAAACTGAATGGCCTGTCCCAAAATGCTGTTCATGATGCGAAGTCCCGAACTGCCCGCCATCATTTTGGCGGCCACATCCAGCGAGGCAAACATCGGATAGAAGGGCGACGTGCTCGTGTGCATCAGGAAGGCCTCATTGAAGCGCTCCGGGTCCACCTTCACGGTTCCGCCATTGCGAACATGAATCATGGAACCTTGTGAAAAGGCCGCCAGAAGCTTGTGGGAAGACTGCGTAGCAAAAGTCGGCGGATGCCGATCGGACTCCCCTTCGGGCGACATGCCATAGCGCCCCTTGTAGAGCGGGTGGAATCGCGCATACCCATACCACGCCTCGTCAAAGTGAAGATTGTCCACCCAATCAGAAACACGATCTTTAATCCCAATCACGGAATAACACAGCCCGTCGTAGGTCGAATTCGTGATCACCACCACTCGCGGCTTGCGCCCACCCTGCGCGGCCTTCGCGCGGGCCGCCCGCCCAATGGCCGCAGCCATTTCCTTACCGGAAAAACTATCAAGCGGAATCGTACCAATGATGCCGTACGGATTACGCGTGGGCGTCAGATAGGCGGGAATCGCCCCCGCCATGATGATCGCGTGCATGATCGATTTGTGGCAGTTACGATCCACCAAGACAATGTCGCCCGGCGCGAGGAGGGAATGCCATACGATCTTGTTTCCCGTGCTGGTGCCGTTGAGAACAAAGAACGTATAGTCTGCACCAAAAATTTTCGCCGCCTCCCGCTCGGCATCACCGGCCGGCCCCTGATGCTCCAGAATAGAACCCAGTTGCGGCATGCTACTGGACAAGTCGGCCCGCAACAGATTTTCCCCAAAAAACTCATGAAAGGCCGTGCCGGGCGTGGAGGCCAAGAAACCAAGCCCTCCCGCATGGCCCGGCGTGGACCATGCGTATCGGCAGGAATCCACATATTCAACGAGAGCCTTGAAAAACGGCGGCAGGCTTTCTGCGCGATACGCCGCAACCGCATTTCGAATAGTGCCCGCCACAAAGGCGGGCGTGTCCTCGTTCTTGCGGATGTAGCCCGCCAGTTGCTGAAGATGATCCGGTGAAAGCCGCCCCAGCACCGAAGCCTCCGAAAGCAAAAAGATCGGAAGCGGATCATTCACCTCCCGAATGGAAGCCAAGGCCGCCGTCATGCGCTCCTCGAAAGCATCTGGGCCCAACACATCCACATCCAACACCAGAGCGCCAAACGTCTTCCGTTGCTGCAATCGGCCCAACCCCGTTTGGAGATCAGACACCGCCACCACACGTAGCTCCTGCTCCGCAAGCTGCGCCTTCACGTTTTCAAGGAAACCTCCCGGTGTCTGATCCTCACTCACCACCAACACCGGAAACTCGGGGTCTCGATTGGATTGCCCTTGGGCAATAGGCACCCCCCAGATGCACAACGCCACCACCCACCCCACGCACCAGCTCCAATTTTTTCTCATCGCCGTGTCTCCTTGTTCAGTCGCGTTGGCTATGGATTCGCCGCCGGTTTTTCATAGCTGGTTGGACCATTGACATAGCCCACTTGTTCCAGCCACCAAGCCGGATAAAACACCTGTTGAGCCAGCCCATCGCGCGTATTCAAATAGCCATCGTTGTATTTGCAATACAGCGTTTCCGCCAGCTTCCACCAATCCTCCAGCACGGCCGTGGCATGGTCGTTGCAATACTGAGTCAACAACGCGCGCGCCTCATCCACGTTTCCCTGCTTCCACAAGTCGGCCGCTTTCGCCTCGCGCTCCGCTTGCGTCCCGAACGCCGCCGCCTCAAAGCGATTGCGCTCCTTCTGAATGTCCTGAATCATATACTTGTATTTCAGCATGGCGTAGTTGGCCACAAAGTTGAACGCCGTCCACATGCTTTGCCGATCAAACTTCATCAAATTGCAACGCTGAATCGGCTCGGGCAGGTTGGTGACGCCCGCATAAAACGGCATCAGCACCGCCGTGGCCGGACGGTCCGGCCCATACCACGTCAGCCCGCCCACCCCATCCGGAAGCCAGCTTCGCGACTGATTCACATACGCATACACGCATCGATAAATATTCAGCGGCCGCTCAAAGGCCCCATCCAGCGGACTCAACTTTCCTTCCTTATCGGCCACCCCTTCGGCCTGTCCCTCGAACCGATTCGGACAACCAAACGGCCCGGCCGCCATGCCCACGCTCAAATCGAATTCCGTGCCTTCGTAGTTGTCGCGATGAATCGCAAAAATGTTCGCCGGCGTAACCTTGTGATCCGGCTTGATACTGAAGGGATAGGCCCGTGTGTTGGGACCTTCCACCCAGGCAGGCAGATTCTGTGAAGGCGCCAGCAACGACATCGCACGCCATACGCGTCGCAACGAATAATACGGATGGTGAAATTCACCGCCGCTAAACACCGCTGTCCAATCCAGCTTTCCATCTTCCGGCTTCCACCAGCCCTTTTTCTGTGCCACCTCGAAAATGTTTTTGGAGAAAATCATGTCCTTGGAATCCTCGCGAATTTCGCGAATGCGAAACTGGTTGGCCGCCACAAAGATTTCGTCGTCCGGCAGACGCTGGGCCACCCAAACGCCATCGGTTCCATCCATGTCATATGCACACATTTCAAACACCCAGCCCTCTTGGGGATCGGCCACCAGCAAGGTTTCTCCCGTGGAGTAAATGCCATATTGATCAATCAGCTCGCCCATCAGCAGTACCGCCTCGCGCGCCGTCTTGCAGCGTTCGAGCGCCACGCGCGAAAGCTCAGAGGAATAAAACAGGCGCTTACCCGGTTGCGGCGACGGCTCCACTCGGGCCAAATCTGTACACTCCGCCATGGAAAGCTGATGCTCGTTCATGATGCCGTAATTCGCATCAAAATACGCATACGTGTGCGGCACTTGCGGAATAAACCCAATCGGCACGCTGTCCGGATCATCGGGGCTGACATAGCCCGGCCCGCGGCTATCCGTCACCAAGCGATGCGCCTCCGTCGCCCCCCACTCCGGCAAATAGCCCGACGCGCAATGCGAGTAATACACCGGACGCAACGATCCCGGCGGATGGTCCATCGCCGGCACATAAATCATGCGGCCATCCCCCAACCCATCATCGGAATGCGACGTCATGACCGATCCGTCAGCCGATGCATTTTTCCCCACCATCGTGACCGTGCAAGCCCAAGCCCCCGTGGCGACAAGAGTCAGGATCGTGGTGAAGGCCAATACTTTTCTTTTCATATCCATTTTTCTTTCCTGTTTCTTCGGTTGGGGACTACCACACATGCTCGTAATTCACGATGAATCTCAAATCCTCATAATCGGCGCCATCTGTCGAAAGCGAATTCTGAATGAACGCCGCGCGCCAGCGAACCGCCAAGCCCTGCCACGCCCCCCCCGGCTTGAAGTCCACCGTGATGTCGTCCTCGTATTGCGCCGGATCGGACAACGAACCTCGCTCCGGTGTCCACGCCTCGGAATGCGTATAGAATGCGTTCCACCCCTCGAGTCCCATTCCCGAAAAGTTATACGCCAGCCCCGCCATCCACGCCTTTTCGCCGGCCAAATTGCAATCTTCCTCCACGAGCGAGGTGTAGCCCGGATACGCCGCCCACGGGTTATAAATGTCGCCGCCCTTATCCGTGATCGTTCCGCCCAGATTCAGCGTGAACCCTTTCCACGAAAGCCCGCCCAACACGCCGCCCATGCCCGTCTGGAATTCTCCCGCATACGCATCCCCCACATCCTGCTGATGCAACCCTTGCACCGAAAGCGATCCCACCGGACGTCCTTCGTCCGGCGCTTGCCAATCCACCTGCGCATACACGCTGTTGACGATGTGGTGCGCGTAATACTCCCACACCTGCGCCGTCAGTAGCGGCAGGCTCCATTGCAGGCCCGCCACCGTGATCCCCTCGTCGGTGTTGTCAAATCCCGCCGCCTCGCTCAGCGAATGAAAGGACGTCTCCGTCCACGCCTTGATCGTTTCCACTTGCGAGAGCGTCATCGTCAGATTGGAAACCGATCGGTTGACCAACGTGTACGCCTCAAACGTCACCGGCGTCATTTTCACGTCGTACGAATTAAGCATCGGCGTGTCGATCAACTGACGATGAACCGTGATCTCCGAATTCCATCCCCGCCACCGTGCGTACGCCTGCCCCAAAACCGAGTATCCCTCCTGCCCCGGCTTCAGCAGCGAAGCGCCATCCTTATTTTCCTCACCCGCCAGCCGCTGGGATGTGTACGGCACCACACCAAAACTCAACCCCATCCACTCGCCCGTTTTCATTTCCACCCATCCACCCAGCGCCAACGTCTCTTGCGTGTGCGGCGTGTCGAAGTGCCGATTCAGGTAATAAAATCGCGGATGGATCGCCACCGTGGCATTTGTGAAAAAAGGAGAATTCAGCGGCGCCGAAAAACCGGGTGTAGCAAAAGCGGCCCCAAAAAAACTCAACACCCTTAACCCTGTCCACCATCCGATTTTCATCTTCATTTTTACAGAATAGCCCAAAAACCCCCGAGGGTCTACGCCCGATTTTTCCAGTAGGGGTCAGTCCCGTAATCTAGTAATCTTTCACCAGCCACCCTTCCGTTTCGCGAGGTGAGAACCATGGGTTTCTTCGAGTGTCTTGAGTGTCTCAGATGACATGGAAATCTTCTTTCTGGTTGTGCTCTGCCTCTCTATGAAACCGCCAAAAGGCCTGCCAAGGTTCGGAAAGCCGCCTCCGCGTTCAACCACCGCTGCTCCCCCATGCCTTCCACAAGCGCATAGGCCCGCCCCAACCGCTCAATTTCTCTTCGATGCCGTTCCCACAACGCCAGCCGATCGTTCGGATGTTCTCGCAACGGATCCGGCGTCCATGGAATATCCGGCGCACACAACAGATACACATGGTTCACCTCCTGCTCCAACGCCTCGATCAAATCCGGTGGACACCGCCCAAAGGCCACCTCGCACCAAATTTTATAGTTAATCAAATCCGTATCGAACACGCCCAGCGGTGCGGACGGCGGAACCAGTTCTCGCTGATAGGCCACGTGTTCCCGTGCCATCTGCCCCAGCAATTCATAATCATAGGCCGGCCCATGCGCCTCCAGATACATCCGCGCGTATTCCATCGCACACGGCACACTCCAGCGCCGCGACAACTGCGCCGCCAGCGTGCTCTTTCCAGTGGACTCCGGCCCCGTCAGAACAATCCGCAACCGTCGAGTGGGTTCGCCGGTCATGCCACGATTCCCCCCGATGTCGACTTCGACCACCGGTACCAGCCGTACAGCCCCAGCACGAGAAAAAAACCGTACTGGATCGAATAGATCGGCGACTCTTTGACCCAATAGATGTGAATTCCAAGCCCGTTGACCACCAACCACCCCACCCAGTTTTCCATGCGCTTACGCGCCTGTAAAAATTGCGAAAAATAATTCAGCACCGTCGTCGTGGAGTCCCGAATCAGCAATGCCGGAGCCGGAATCCATGCCACGTGAGCCGCCAGCACGGAAATGGAGGCCGCCCACAGCGCAATGCCCGCCACCGCCGCCACAACCAGCCCGATTTGCGTCCTGCGCGGCAACCACGATGGCACAAACGGCTTTTCCTCCGGATGTGCGCCCCGCCTCACCCACACCACCCAGCAATAGGCCTGAAGGGGAATATAGCTAGCATACAGAATCCCGTCCGAGACAAGTTGCCACTCCACAAACGCCAGGTAGGTTGAAATCGCCGCCCACACCATCCCCAGTGGCCACCCCCATACGCTTTGCCGCGCAATCAGGAACACCCCCAGCACCGAGCAAACCGTTGCGACAATCTCCAACGGCGTGGAGCCCAACACGAATTGCCACGGAATCGTCGCCACCGTCATCCAACTACTCATCTCATTGCTCCTTTTCGCGAAGGAAAGTCACCCCCCTGCACAAAAAACCCTGCCCCGAACGGGCACCGGATTCCAAGCTAGAGAAAAGCCGACTTCCTTCGGCGGTACGAACCGCATCAGGTTCAAGGGTCTTCCTTCGTGGAATCTCAGCGACTGTTCTCAGCAGCCGCACCCCTGTCGTTTGCGAGAATCTATCCTACCCCTTTCCTTCTTGTCAATGGACTCACTTTCGCAAACCCCGACACAACATCACACCCGGCACCCGCTCATTCAGACCATTCTGGAATTGCCCCCCCGTCTCCAATCTCTGCTCCACCTCGTCTCTGCGCGAGACCCTTCGGGATCGGAAGATTCCCGCAAAGTCGCAGGGCCGCGAAGTCCAAACCATCCACATGAACCCCGTTTTCCACACTGTGGAAAACTATTTTCCACCGGTGGAAAAAATGAAAAATCCACTCACAGAGCCCACACAGAGGAAACCCGAATTCCTCCGTGAACCTCCGTGCTCTCTGTGAGAGACGGACTTCCGTTCAGTAGTCCGCATTCCCAATCCTGTAAATCCTGAATAATCCTATAAATCCTGTCGAAAAGACAGAATTCAGAATCCAGTATCCAGTAGTCAGAATCTAAATCCTGTAAATCCTGTCTAAAATGGCTGTTCTCTCCTCTCCTCCCCGTTCCCCACTTGAACATTGGATATTGATTATTGGATATTGAAATTTTCTTTTTCTCTTATTCTTCCACCCGGATCTGATAAAACGCCCCCCCCTCCACCTTCTCCTTATCGACAAACTCGTTCACCGGCGGCGTCGCCGCCACCCCGCTCTCCATCGTCGCCAACGGCATCCTCAAGCTCCGAGTCCGCCGCACTTCATAACTCTCCCCCTCCCGGCTCAGCCAGCGCAGCACCACGCCCCGCTCATCCACCCCCACGTTCTCCAGCCTCGGCGTCCAAACCGCCCGCTCAAACGGCCCGTACTCCCGCACGCTCCCGTCCGTCTCGACCTCCACCAGCTTGTACAGAAACGCCTCCGTCGCATTCGCCCCCGCGTCCGCCACCGAATAGATCGCCCCCATCGGATCCCGCGCCATCACCAGCGACTCGTTCACCTTCACCCACGCCGCGCCGTCCCACCGGAACAAATCAAACCCCACGCTCTCCTCCTCCGAAGCCGTCTGCCAGCACACCTGCACTACTCCCCCCTCCATACGCAAAAACAAATCGTACAACACCACCCGCGTCGATTCCGCGTACGTGAACGCATGGCTTTTCGTCGTCGCGCCGTAACTCGTCGAGAACACCACCACGTCGCCCGTCGCCGAACTGCCGCGACTGCCCGCCCACACCACCACCTGCGTCGCGGACTGGCTCTCGATATTCGTCACCGCCACCCCGCACAGCGTCACGTTGGTGATGTCGCTGCCGTTGCCCAGATTCTCGCCTCGGATCGTCACCATCCATCCGCCTGCCAAGACGCCATTCGACGGGCTCACGCCGGAGTGTTCCGCGCCCGGTTGATATGCGTAGACATTTGTCACCGCTCCCCCCCGGCTGTCGGAATAGCCCCCGATGAAATAGAGCTGGTCATTCAGCACCGCCGCCGCCGGGCAATAGATGCGATCCGGCAAGGCCGGCGCCGTAGCCCATGCCGTCCCGTCAAACCGATACACCGTATCCACGATGCTTTCATTCTGGTCCAAACCGCCCATCGCATACACCCGGTCGCGCCAGACCGCCGTGGCCATGTAGGCGCGCGCCGCCGGAAGGCTGGCAACCGCCGTCCAATCGGAGCCATCATACCGCCACGCATTTGCGCTATACCCGCTGTTCAACCCACCGCCAGCCGCGTACAGAAAGTTTCCCACCACGCCGCCTGCGCCTCCATACAGGTCCGCGCCGCCCGGGAGGGGTGTCCGCTCATTCCAATCGGCGCCGTCATATTCCGTCACATAGGGCACACCGCCGGAGATCACCACCGGACGGTTGCTAAACACCGCCATGACCGGCCACACCCGCGCATCCGTCAAATGGCCCATGCTCGTCCACGTTGAACCGTCGAACGCCAGAGTTTCGTCGCTCCCGCCTCCGGCCAGCCAGATATTCGCGCCATCGCTCGTTGCGCCAACCTCAGCCAATGCGGAAGGCAGGGCTGTTTCGACCGTCCAGTTCGTTCCATCAAACGCATACACCGTATCGTGCACGGCATCGACCCCATCATACCCGCCCATCGCATACAGCCGATTGCCAAGCGTTGCCGCCGCCAAACACCATCGAGCCTCCGGTAATCCGCCCACCTCCACCCATGTTTCCGGATCGCTATACCCGATGAAGCCTGCCGGGTGGTAGGTGTAGGCATTGGTCAGCGTGAGGTCAGCGTATTCCGCGCTTTGCAGCGTGAAGAACACCTCGCCCGCAACGGCGGCGGCCGGCAACGCAAACGTGAATTGAGTGGCATCGGCGGACGACGGCTCCACGCCCGTTCCCCCCACGAGAACGTTGGTGATCGCGACCTCCAAATCATGCGTCACCGTGATCGTATTGCCCCCGGCAAAGGGCCCCCTGTTGGTGGAAAACGTCGCGTTCACATAGCCCTCGCCGGCCAGCCGAATCGTGCGCGCAGGAATCGCCCCGCTGTTGCTGAAGGAAAGCGTTGCCACCTGTTCTCCAAGAGCCATCGGCCGGTACACCACCGCCACGTTGCTGGCCGTTCCCGCCGAAATCGTCGCGGGCGGATCGACCAGCAAGAAACTCGCGGCGCCCGTCCCGTTCGTGGCCCACTGGGAAAGTAAAAGGCTCGTCGCTCCGGAGTTAGTGATGGAAAATACGTTGGTGAAGGCCCGGCCATATCGCGTGGCAGGAAACCGCGTGCCTTTCTCGGATGACACCGCCTCGCCGCTCGTGATCAATACCCCGTTTGTTCCCAGCACTGCCAAGGGCAGAGCCACGTCGCCAAAATTCGTGCCGATGAGGATATTGTCCGCCAGCGCATGCCCGCTGTCGCCCCAGTGCGCGATCACAAACCGCGATCCCGTAAACGCCGTTGATGTCGAAGTCAGAACCTCGTGCGGATCCGTTTCCCGCGAAGCGTCAATCCACGCCCGCAACACCGAGCCCGTCGCGGAAAATTCAATCTCCGCCGTCATCCGGTGCCATTCTCCATACAGTCCCGTCAGCTCCGCCGGCTTGGGTTCGTTCCAAGTCGATGTGTTGTTGGGTTCCCATAGGATCAATTCGCCCGGCTTGGCCGCTTGAGATTCTATGGAAACGCCAAATCCACCCAACCCTCCCGATACGTGGGAGTTCGCGGTTTCCGGCGTATACATGTCCACGCAGAAATAGATTTTCGTCCCCGGCGAGCTATCGAGCGCGCTCCCCAGATCGCGGTACAGGCGTCCGCCATGTCCCCACGCATACGCCGTCTGCGCCTCGTACGGCGCAAAATCGCTCGTGCCGAAAATGGCCGCCTTGGGCACGGGATGCCCCGGCTGCTGCGTCAAATCCACCTGCCACGTATTCGCCCCCCAGCCCGTCCCTCCCCCGTAGTTCCCCGGTACGCTGGCATCCCAGCGCGTCGTCTCGTAGTCGAACGACTCCGTCGCGAGGGCCTGCGCACCCGCCGTTTCAATGCCCCCGGCCCACAGCAGACACGCAAGCGCCCCTTTCCCCATGCGTTGGAAACCTCCCTTACTTCCACTGCCCAAAAATCCGTTCATCACACGCATACCATCTCCTAAACCCCACTATTCTGTGCGCGAGTGTAAGTTATTCGATAAAGAAGTTCAAAGGATTTCCATGTAACCCCTGTAAATCAAGAGAGGATTCCGACATTTTTCCTCTTTTGTCTCCGCCCCATCGGGTGTATGTTCAAAAAATAACTGTAGGAGGCGATCATGAAAAAGGCTCTTGGGTTCTTCTCTCTGATTCTGTGGACATCCACCGCGTGGGCCACCCCCGCCAACACCCCCATTCTCGATGGCCGCCCCATCGAATATGATTCCACCGATCTGCGCGCAACTTTCGGCGGCACGCCAACTTGGACCACCGTGACGGTCTCCAATCTATTCGTTACTTGGGATGCCACCAACTTGTATATCGGGTACCAAGCTTGGCTCCAAAGCGATAAGCTTGCCGTGATCATCGACGCCGACCCCGACGCCGGCACCGGCGCGACCACCACCACCAACTGGATTGGATACGCCGACGACTTCCCAGGGTTCATCAAGTTCAACGATTTCGGCTGGGAGGACAACAGCGGGGCATTCGGCCTCGACTACATGCTCGCCAGTGAAGGCAACTACAACAACATCCTCCGCGTGCTCTACGACGGAACCGGGTTCGTCGACACCAACGACATCGTGGCGCTCTTTGATATCGGAAACAGAAACACCCCTACGGGTGGAACGCTGGACATGGCCTGCGAACGCAACACCACCCTCTGCCCCCACCAAGGTCTCGAAGCCAAGATTCCGTGGTCCGTCTTCTACGGCGCAAGCAACCGTTTTGGCACCATTGAAACGGGCAAAATCATCCCGCGTGGAGCCAAGATCCGTATCCTCGCCGGTGTCCATAACAACACCCCCAATAACGTTTACAGCTCTCCGGACACCCTCCCCCGCCAAACCGGTGCCACTTGGGCCAATGGCCTTCTCACCAATCCCGAGTATATGGATGTCCTGTTCGATGTCGACACCAACGGCATCCCCGACTTACTCAGTGGCGATCTGAATGCGCCTTGGATCCGTGCGGCATCCGGTGCCGTCGGTGGAACCAACCTTTATGTCGCCTTCAGCGAACCCGTCATCAAGGACACGGTCGAAAATACCGCAAACTGGACCGTCGGCGGCGTATCCCCCATCACCGCAGTCGCGCAGAACTCCCATATTGTCCTGTTGGGGCTAGCCACGCCCATCGCCTCGGCCAATCTGCTTCTCATCCAAGCCACTGGCGTCCAAGATGCCTCCCTTAACTCGCGACTGGTTGAACATTGCCTCTTTCCCGCCGCCAGCGGTATCCCGTTGCCCGTCACCGTGACCTTCCAGGTCAACACCAACTCCGGCATGGGCATCAGCTCCTCCCATGCCAAACCCAATGCTTTTTTCGTCAATGGCGGTTCCCTCCCGCTTGAATGGAGTTATTCCGGCTATCCCCCGTTTGAAACCACTTCGTTAACCCCGATCCCCGGCTCCAACGGCTGGGCCTCCGCCTCCGTCACCTTCCTAGCCGGCTCGCCAACCGAGTTGTTCTACAAATACAGCAGCCGCATTTCCGGCAACAACAACTATGAAGCCATTCGCCTTGCCGATTTCACCTCCGTCTCCCGCAAGTTGACCCTCAACACCAATGGGTCCCCCATGACCGTCCGGGAATATCTCGGTGCCGCCGCCCACCCTCTGCGCAATCCCAGCGACACCAATCAACCATCGGCTCACAACCGTCTGTATACCGACCCCTGCCGTGGCGATGCCGGCATTCGCGTCCGCCGCGAAATTCTTTTCCAGCTCGATCTCTCCCTACGCAAGCGCGACAACCTCCAACGCGTCATGGTGATGGGCTCCGATCCTCTGCGAGGATTCAACGATACTGGCGCAGCCAGAGACTTCAAAGCGCAAGACTTCCCCAAACCGGGCGAAAATCTAGTGCCTTGGAACGAAGCCGGCATCCAACTCTTTGACGACGGAACCCATGGCGACACCATTGCCGCCGACGGCGTGTATGCCCGTATTTGGACATTTTCCACCGATGGATTCGACTCCGTCATCGAACCCGGCTCGCCAAATTCACTGGTGGGTGGCGTCGAATCTCTCTTCTTCCCAGAAGACATTCCCGGCACGCAGCCCTATGATGGCACCGGTTGGCTAACTCGCCGCTCTCCCCGTAGCTTCATCTACAAGTACTACGTCCTGACCGATGCCGAAAACCACTACGAAAGCCCGTCGAGCAACATCGAATACTACGTGGCCGATCCCGACGAAACCTCGCAGATCGTCCTCGCCTCATTCCTCTGGGACAACGAAAGCATCCCTCCCCCTCCCGCCTCCAACGCACCAGCATTGACGGGGGTCACCCTCACCGGAACCACCGCCACCGTTCAATTTGAGAATGTCCTGACCGAAGGCTCCCACGGCGTACTCATCTCCACAAACTTGATCAATGGCTTTGGCGACTATGGCCTGCGCGCCACGCGCCTCTCCACCAATGGCGGAATCGCCCAATGGTCCGCCGGTATCTCGCAAATCTCTACTGTGAAGGAATACTACGCCCCCTACGCTGGCCTGGAACCCGATCCCCGGCCCAACTACTGGGAGCCCAGCTTCATCCCCGCCACCGCCACCGTCGTGCGCGTCCACTTCAGCCAATACAAAACCTCCCTCAAAGGCGGGCGCACCCTCGCCATCACCGGCCCCTTTGCCGGATGGGGCGATGGCATCCCCATGACGTTCCTAGGCAATGGACACTGGTTCGCCGATGTCGCCCTCCCGGCCGGCACCGAAAATGTCTTCGAATACAAGTTCCGCAACGGCGGCACCTGGCTCGATATTGACGGCAATCTCAAAGCCATACGTGGCGGAGCAGGTGCCACCTGGACGCCCGACCAACCCACGCCCGACGAGCTCTTCACCGTCACCTTCGACACCACCGGCACCCCCATCGCCGGCGCCACCAACGTCAAGGTCCATCTCGGGTATCCTCCCGGTGCTTGGTCGGACCGTCTGATGACCAATACCACCGGCTCCATATGGGAATACTCTACCGTTGTCCCCACCAATGCTTCCATCAACGTCAGTTGGGTGTTTAATGCCCAAACCAACGGATCCTCCAGCACCAACTGGTATTCCCCCACCGACTGGAAAGCCTTCATATCCCCCTTCGTCAATCCTTGATCCCCCCACGAAAGATCCCCATGCACAAAAAATCCGCCTTCACCCTCATCGAACTTCTGGTGGTCATCGCCATTATCGGCATTTTGGTTGCCATTCTCCTTCCAGTATCCATGAGGTCCATCGAAATGGCCCAGAGATCTAGTTGCTCCAATAACCTTAAAAGCCTCGGCGTGGCTTTCATCTCGTACGCTGCAGACCATAAAGGGGATATGCCACATTTCAACACCCCCCTGAAAGATGGTTTCGTTGAAGACGAGCGGTTTACCCGCATTGTCGTCCATCTCTATACGAACAACTACGTGACCGATCTGCGCCTCTGGGTCTGCCCGGGCGACAAAATTGACCAAGGCTATCCTGTGGCGCCGGCAAAGGATCTGGCCTCGTTCAACTCCGACAAAGGCAGTTGTAGCTATATGTACATCTCGGGGTACAATTTGATCAGCACCCCGGAAGCGCCCGCGCTGGTGCCACTCCTCTGCGACGAAGCCAACGAGCCAGAACAAGGCAATCTGAAGGAACAGACTGGTAACATGCCCAAGATCGGTCCCCTCGACAATCACTGTAAATACAAAATCACTCGCAATGTCCTCTATCTGGATGGGCACGTAGTCACCATTGTCGGTGAGGACCTCTCCAATAGCATCTTCAACAACTTTAAGGATTCCCGCTTCATCTGTAGCGTAGACTAATCGCCCTCCCCCATCTCAACAAAAGAGGCCCGCCTTCCAGCGGGCCCCTTTCTTTTCAACACCCTGAATCCGGACGACTGACTCCTGAATTCAGATGCTCATCTCCCCACGCCTACTTCTTCTTCAGCGGTATACAAATGTCAAACCGACACGTCTTCCCGCGGCAATCATCATAATAGAGTTCATATGCAGGCCGGTCTGCGCATTCCAGCCCCTTCTCTATCAGGGAACGACTGGTTTGCTCCCACGCTTCCTTGAAGCCGGTGATCGGCACGTTGAACTCGCACACCAAATACGGACCACCCGCCACATCCTGTAGCGCAATCGGTGCCTCCACCTTCGTCCCCGCCGGAACAACCAGACACGCATCCACGCGGCAATTCTCGGGAGCTGTCACCTCGGGGTTGTCCCAGTACATGCCCATCATCGGCCCTTGACCAATCAACCCGCGCGGCCCCGCCCAGCGCATAATCTCACCAAACGCCGCCTCACAGGTCTCCTTTCCATAGGGCCCCATCTTCCTCGCATACGCCACATGCCACGTCGGCATTTCCTTCACTTGCTCTTTCATCGTCCATTTCCTTTCAGGTTGCGGTGAAACCCAATTCACCATGCCCGCATCCTGCCCGATACGCAAAGAAAAGCCTTCTCCCTCCTTGCTCGCTTTGTTTCCACCCTTGCGATGACGAAATTCCGACGGACTCATCCCGAACCGCCCCCGAAACGCCTTCGCAAAATTCTGCGAACTGGAAAATCCGCACTCCATCGCTACCGAGGTGATATCCGCTCGCCGATCCGACAACAACCGATTCGCCGCCCACTCCAGCCGTAGCCGCCGCAAGAACCCAAATACCGTTTCTCCCGTTGCCACCGTAAAAATCCGGTGAAAATGAAAGGGCGAAAAATTCGCCACCTGCGCAATTTCTTCCAAAGAAGGATCCCTTCCCAGATTCTCGCTAATATAATTCATCGCCCGGCAAATCCGTTGCCGATAGTCCAACCCCGTCGCCACATTGGTTACTTTCATGCCCCCATCCTAGCGAGACTATTTTATCTCGACAACAGGATTGCACCGCGACCGTTCATACCGTAGGATGCACTCTGATTTTTCGGGCGGTTAGCTCAGTTGGTTAGAGCGTCACGTTTACACCGTGAATGTCGGGGGTTCGAGCCCCTCACCGCCCACGTGGGGGTTTCTGTAATCGATCAAATCTTGACCATCGCCCCCCATCGGAAGCTACGGTTTAGCCGAGAAGCCGTGCCAGCGGGCGGCGGCGGTGGCGGGCTTGGAGCACCATGCCGAAAGATGCTCGGCCATGGCCAAGGGCAAAAGCCCGGACTTTTTCAGATTTTTCAACGGCACCCATTCGAATTCAAGATGGTCTTCGGCCGAGGGAGGATGGGTCCGAGTTGAAAGGCTTGGGCACCGGACTTCAAACACAAGTGAGATTTCGCACGTGCGACCGCTCCGGGCTTTGTAAATCTGTTCCACCACGCCCAAGAATCGCCCCGTCGTGCAGGGCACACCAAGCTCTTCGCGCCACTCGCGGGAAATGGCGTGTGCGGAGTCTTCCCCCCAATCCACGTGGCCTCCGGGCAAATACACATTGCCATGCTTGCGGTTTCGGCACAACAACACGTTTCCGTTTTTCACGCAGGCGCCACGCGCCAGAATTTCAATTTGCTTGGCTTCTTTTTTCATCACTCTCCGATGATTTTAATCAAAACGCGCTTGCGCCGCAGTCCGTCAAATTCGCCATAAAAAATTTGCTCCCACGGCCCCAAATCCAGCTTGCCGTTAGTGACGGCCACCACCACTTCACGGCCCATGACGCTTCGTTTCAGGTGCGCGTCGCCGTTGTCTTCGCCGGTGCGGTTGTGATCATATTGAGAATGCGGCTTTTCGGGGGCCAACTTTTCCAGCCAGCGCTCGAAGTCGTGGTGCAGTCCGCCCTCGTTGTCGTTAATGAAAACACTGGCCGTAATGTGCATCGCATTGACGAGGCACAGACCTTCGCGAATGCCGCTGTCATGCAAAGCCAAATCCACCTCGGGCGTCAGATTCACATATCCGCGCCGCGAGGACACATCCATCCACAGTTCTTTACGGAAACTTTTCATCGTTGACCTCAAACCTGAACACCGAGTTCATACAGCACCGCAGAGGCCAGATAGAGCGAGCCTGCCGCCACCACAATGCCGTTGTTGCTCTTGGCCCATTTCTGCGCATTGCGAACAGCGGCGGGAAGCACCCCCTCCGCCGCAGGCAATTTGGCGGCTTTGGCCGCCGCCATCAGGCGCTCCATCGGCATGCTCCGTTCGCTGGGCAAGGGAACCAGAACACATGCATCCACAACAGGACGCAACAGGCGAAAAAATCCTTCGGCGTTTTTGTCCGACAACATGCCGCAGATCAAGGCAACGGGTTTGTCGCTCCGAAACTTTTTCAAAAATGCAGCCAAGGCTTGGGCGGCATCCGGATTGTGCGCCACATCCACCAAAAACATCGGGTCGCGCGACACCACATGGCAACGGCCCGGCCACCGTGTTTTTTCGAGTCCCGCAGAAATGATCTCTGGCGTCAACGGCAGTCCAAGAGAATCCCGCATCCATTCCAACGCCGTCACCGCCAATGCACAATTGCTCAGTTGAAAATCTCCAAGCAACGGCAAGCGAAAAGGTGCCCAAGGGCCATCGGAGGTCTCTATGGAAAGGACTTGCCCATCCAACTCTTGAGAGATTCTCCGAACGGCCACTCGTTCGTCTGCGCGCAATACAGTGGCTCCCGCCTCGCGGGCTTTCTGCTCCATGACGTTCATAACCGCAGGCTTTTGCTTGCCCACCACAACCGGCCGACCGGGCTTGATGATTCCCGCCTTCTCTATAGCGATTTTCTCCAACGTATCGCCCAGATAGGTGGTGTGCTCCATGCCAATTTCGGTGATGACCGAAAGGAGGGGAATCACCACATTGGTGCTATCCAAGCGCCCCCCCATGCCCGTTTCCAAAACGGCCATCTGAACCCGCTGCTCGATAAACCATTTCATGGCCACGGCCGTGGTCAGCTCAAAAAAGGTGCCCAACCGTCCTCCCGGCTCGACAGACTGCACCTGATCCACGCGCTCCACATCGTCGAGCAATCGGATGAGGTCGGCATCCGGAATCGTTTCGCCTCGCATGCGAATGCGTTCATTGAAGCGGATCAGGTGCGGGCTGGTATACAGAGCCGTGCGAAGGCCCGCCTCACGCAAGACGGATTCCAACATTGCCGACACCGACCCCTTGCCGTTGGTGCCCGCCACATGCACACACGGAATACCCAGTGGATCCACCCCCATGCCCCGCAATAGCGCCTGCGTGGTGTCCAAACCCAGTTTGACCATGTTACCGCCCGTTCGGCTATACAGATAGGTCAGTTTCGCATCCAGAATGGAAGCCGATTTACTCAAAATAATCCTGAGGAAATGAGAAGAATGAAAGGGCCAGAAAACAATTAAACAGGCAACGCTGGCGGTTCAGATGGAACCAGCGGCCCGCATAAGCCATCCAATAACCGGGCCAACGTGGCCTTGAGTTCCCCGCGCGGAACAATCTGGTCCAGCAACCCGTGTTTCAGCAGGAAATCGGGGCGCTGAAATCCCGGCGGCAAATCCTGTTGAATGGTTTCCTTGATCACTCGGGCCCCGGCGAAACCGATCAAGGCGCCGGGCTCGGCCAGAATCACATCGCCCAAGGTAGCAAAGCTGGCCATGACGCCCGCCGTGGTCGGATGCGTCAACACGGGAATGTAGGGAAGTCCCGCATCCGCGTGGCGAGCCAACGCGCCGCTGGTCTTGGCCATTTGCATCAGGCTCATCATGCCTTCATACATACGGGCCCCGCCCGAGGCACAAATCACAATCACCGGCAACCGCTCAGCCGTGCCGCGCTCAATCAAACGGGTGATTTTTTCGCCCACCACCGAGCCCATGCTCGCGCCCAAAAACTCGAAATCCATCACCCCCAACGCAATCGCCCGCCCCGTGAGGCGCGCTCGTCCGCACGTCACCGCATCCACCTCGCCGGTTTTGCGGCGGTTCGATTCCAACTTTTCTTGATATGACGCCACACCCACGAAGCCCAGAAAATCAATGCTATACAAATCTTTGTCCCACTCCACAAAAGAACCCGAATCGGCCAGCATCGCGATTCGCTCCGAACGACTAATCGTGAAATGGTGATTGCACAGCGGGCAAACGCGAAGCGCCTTCTCCTGCTCCTCTCCAAAAATCATTTCATTGCACGTGGGGCACTTCAGCCAAAGACCGTCCGGCATATCCCGCTTGCGGGCCTTTTTCAACATCGGCTGTTTTTTTCCAAAGAGAGACATACTTCAAATCCATTTCTGTTACGGCGGACGGCTGTTCCAACTCAGCCCCTCGCCACGGTCAACACCATCACCGAAGCCGCCCCAGCATTCTTGAGAACCCGGGCACATTCGTTCACCGTCGCACCGGTCGTCATCACATCATCCACGAGTAGCACACGAACACCTCGCACACGCTGGGGCCACGGAACAGAGAAAACGCCCCTTACATTATGGGCCCGCTGGGCGGCTGTCAAACGTGTTTGAGAAGCCGTGGCCCGCCGCCGCCGTAAAAGACCACCCCGGAAGGGAATACCAATGCGATCCGCTAGGCTTTTTCCTAAGAGCGCCGCTTGGTTATAGCCCCGTTCTCGCTCCCGCTTCGGGTAAAGGGGAACCCCCGTGACCACATCCGCCTCCTTCACAGTTTCCGGGCACGTCTTCCAAAGCGCCCACAGCCAATCCGTCAAATCCTCCAACAGCCACGTGCCCGCCTTGTATTTGAATTGGCGCAGACACGTCTTGGCCACCCCATCATATCGAACAGCCGACCGGGCCCAATCGAACGAAGGCCCCATCTGGTGGCACCCTGCACACTCAAAAGGCCCACTGACTTCCCCCGCCACAGGGTCGCCGCAACGCTCGCAAAACGGAATTTGAACCACCTTCACTTCGGCCCGACACTCCCAACAGAGCGACCCCGCCTCTTCCGCCATCGCCGCGCCACACCCCTCGCAAGACCGTGAAAACAGCATGTCCAGCAACGCCAACTTCATACGCAACGACTCCTCAAAACTCCCGCGCCGACCCAGCCCGGAAAAAGGTTGTCATCGGCAACAGCCGTTTCGGACGGTGACTTACTTACGCCACTTGCGACGCACCAGCATCGCCAACGAGCCCAGTCCCAGCAGGCTCAGGGTGGCAGGTTCCGGAACCGGCATGGACTGCCACGTTTGGCCACTGAACGCAACGTCTCCTATGTATGGAATTTCGTGTCCAGGCGTATAGGTGGCTTGAGGATTATGCGCCCCCACATTGAGAGCAACAGTGTCCAAAAGCAGATAACTTCCACTACCCCCTGTCGGCAACGCTGTATCGAACAAGACAGAGTAGACAAAACTGTTGTCGGTCATATTCAGTTCGATGCCCGCGATGGTAACGCTATCCAAAGACGGAACGGGGTGGTCATAGACCACCACCACCGTGTCACCCACGAAATTTTCCAGTTTCGAATAGCTAAAATCCACCGTGCTGGAGCTGGTTTCATAGACCCGAATAGCCCACCCATCCTGCAACAGTTTGCCGTCATAAGTGAAGGAAATGGATCCGTTGGTAAAAGCTCCACTAAGACCGAGCAAGCTCGCTTGGGCCGTGCAAGCCAAAGCCAACCCAACCGTTGCCAAAACCAACCATTGTTTCAATTGCTTCTGCTTCATGTGAAGCCTTTCGTACTTCATTAACTAAGGCAAAATCGTCCTCTCTCGCTCGTGCGCTGTCAATCCATTTTCGGATGAACAGAGCCTCTGTTTAGCGGTTTTCTTTCCCCGCTTGAAATCCGCCATTCACTCCTGCATCATCCACGACCATGAGAATACTCCTTTGCAACGACGACGGCATCCAAGCCCCCGGCATCCACGCCCTACACGGCGCCGTCCACGACCTCGGCGAAGTCGTCGTCGTCGCCCCCAACGGCGAACGCTCCGCCATCAGCCACGGCATCACCCTCACCAAGCCACTCCACGCCCGCTCCTGGCCCCCCGGCGGCCCCGCCTTTGGTACCGCCATCAGCGGCACCCCCGCCGACTGCATCAAGCTGGCCGTCAGCCTCCTGCTCAACCCCAAGCCCGACCTTATCCTCAGCGGCATCAACCTCGGCCCCAACGCTGGCATCAGCGTCCTCTACTCCGGCACCGTCTCCGCCGCCACCGAAGGCCCCCTCATGGGCATCCCCTCCATGGCCCTCTCGCTCGACACCTTCAGCAATCCCAACTGGGACACCGCCGCCCGCGTCAGCCGCGCCCTCGTCGAGCAAGTCGTCTCCGGAAACCTCCGCATCGCCCCCGACATTTTCTGGAACGTCAACATCCCCAACCTTCCCTATGAAAAGATCGCCGGCATCCGCATCACCCGCATGGGCGCCTCCCGTTTCATCGAAAAATACGAGGAACGCCACGACCCCTGGGGCAACCCGTATTATTGGATGACCGGCGAACTCTACGAAATCGGCGACATGAACGGCACCGACCTCGAAGCCCTCCGCCAAGGCTACGTCTCCCTCTCCCCCATCGGCCTCGACCACACCGAACACGCCGCCATCGACGCCCTCGCCGCCCACCCGCCCGTATTGCCAAACTAGGAAACAACGAATGAAATGTCGGCGCGGAAATACCTTTTCCACACAATGGAAAAAAGTTTCGCGATTTTTCCACACAATGGAAAAAATGTTTCCACACTGTGGAAAACTTACTTTTCGAGCCCTTGCCGCCGTCTGGCTAGCCACCACCGGTTTCGCCGCTGCCGATGGCGAGCCCCGGCACACCCTGTCGTTCTGCCACACGCAAGACGTGGGAATCGGCCGCAGCGTTTTTGTCGTGGGCAATCATCCCGATCTGGGAAGTTGGTCCCCCATCGGCGCCGTCAAACTTCGATGGACCACCGGTAACGTCTGGACCGGACAAGTCGCGGTGAAGTCTGGAGAAGCCGTCGAATTCAAGTATATCCACCGCTCCACCCTCAGCACAGACATCTGCAATCCCAACAATGTCACATGGATTTCGCCCGCCAACTTTTCCACTTCCACGCCCGCCCTCGGACTCGCCCCCTACGCCGGAAAAACCGTTTTATATTACAGCTCGTGGACGCAAGCCTTCTTGCTGGCCTCCGCCGATGGCGGTTCGTTTTCCGACACCCGGATGGAGTCCATCGGCTCCGGGCGCACCCCCGGCGAATTTCTGTATGGCCTCACTCATGTGGGCTCGCCCGGCGGTAGCCTCCAATTCGTGTTGCATAACGGGGCGGGCTTGTTTGACAAATCGCCCTATGCCGGATATGGCAACAACGACTACTTCACGCGCCTCGACGCGTTCGTGGTGCAAGACGGACAGCTCTATCCCTACTGGCCCGCCGCCTCGGTAACCGCGCCGCGAATCGCCACGAATTTCGTCAACAGCACCGCCCCCGACGGGCGAGTCTCGGGCCGCATCGCCCGAATCTATTTGCCGCGCGGCTACGACATTCACACCAACCGGTTTTATCCCGTGATGTATTTTCATGATGGTCAAAATATTTTCGAAGATTCCAAATCCAGCACCACCGCCGCTAATTCTTGGCAGGTCGACCGGGCCGCCACACGGGAAATCAGCCAAGGGCGCATGCGCGAGTGCATTCTGGTGGGGCTCGACAATACGGGTAGCCGGCAATTTGAATACAACGTGCCCGGCGACACCTATCCGGGGCAGCCTGCGGGCATCGGAGATTCTTACTTATTTTTCCTCCTAAACAACGTCCGCCCCACGCTGGATTACAACTTCCGCACGTTGACGACTCCGCGCAACACTCTGGTGGGCGGTTCCTCCATGGGCGGACTCATCAGCCTCTACGCCGGACTGGCAACGAATGTGTTTGGCGGCGTGCTGGCCATGTCGCCCGCACTCACCCGAGCCACCAATTACACCGCCGCCCTCTGGAGCCATTCCAAAAAAGACATGCGGGTCTACATCGACACCGGAACCGACGAAGGGCAAGTGGGGCCCACACCCGGCGGCAACTATTGGGAAAAACCTCTCGAGGGCTATGATATTTTCCTGAGCCACGGACATGCCGTGAACGAGAATTTGCTGTGGCGCGCGGGTTGCGGCGCGGTTCACAACGAACTGGCTTGGCGGGCGCGGATTTCAGATGCCCTTATTTTTCTGTTGGATGTCCGCGAGGAACCCCACCCCCTTCTCGCCACCCAGTCGCCACCTCACCTCACAGGCGAACCCACCGGCACCCTCTCCACCTCCTCCTACATCCGTGCCGTTGCCGTTCCAAAGCCCTGATCTTCCTGCCTCTTGCAGAACGGACCCGGACGACACGGAGGTCGTCCTTCCATTTTCAGGAACACGCGCTTTTGCTTGGTTTCTGGAGGGTCGGGCTCCGTCCCGACCGTTTGAGCCCGAGTTCTGCAAGAGGCTCCTTCGTTTTCTCTTTTCATGGGTTCATGAGTTCTGATTCAATTCCCCCCATGATCATCGATTTCCACACCCACGCCTTCGAAGACACGTTGGCGGCCAAGGCCATTCCGTTTCTCGAGCAAGAAGGCCATATCAAAGCCTTCACCGATGGCCGCGCCCGCTCGCTCATCGCATCGATGGATCAGGCGGGTATCGCTCGCTCCGTCGTCTGCCCCATCGCCACCAAGCCTTCGCACTTCGACGGCATCCGAAATTGGGCCCGCGCGCTTCGCAACACTCAGCCGCGCCTCGAAATGCTGCTCTCCATTCATCCCGACGATCCCTGCGCCCTTGCCCACATGGACGAAACCGCCGACGAAGGCTTCAAAGGCGTCAAGTTTCATCCGTATTATCAACACTTCACCATCGACGATCCGCGCCTGTTCCCCCTCTACGAACGCCTTGCTGAACACGGATTGTTCGCCGTCTTCCACTGCGGCTTCGACATCGCCTATCCCCCCGACCGAATCTGCGACCCCGCTCGCGTACGCCGCGTCATCGATGCCCTCCCCGACTTCAAGCTCGTGGCCACCCATCTCGGCGGCTGGCGCGACTGGGATAACGCGCGCCGTTATCTCATCGGCCAACCCGTCTATATCGAAACGTCCTACTCCCTCTACGAACTCCCACCCGCCGACGCACGCGCCATGATTCTGGATCATCCCGCCGACCGCATTCTATTCGGCACCGATAGCCCTTGGGCCTCCCAATCCGAGGAGCTGGCCCGCTGGCACACCCTCGAACTCCCCGAAGATCGCCTCGCCGCCGCCCTCGGTGGAAATGCCGCACGACTTCTGGAATAAATCCCCATGACCACAACCCAAACGGACTTCTCCTACTCTTGGTTCAAGCGCGGCGACATCAGCGCCTTTTTTGCGTTGATGCCCGACAACATGGCCACGCTGGCCATCATGGTGGCCCTCATGCTGGGCTTTGGCATTCCCTCCGATGTGGTCTTCGGCCTCATGGTTCCCGGCACCGCCATGGGTGTGCTCGTCGGCGATCTCCTCTACACAGGACTAGCTATTCGCCTCGCCAAGCGAACCCGTAACAACAACGTCTGCGCCATTCCGCTCGGCCTCGACACCCCCTCCTGCATTGGCATTGTCGTGTGCGTCCTCGGGCCGGCTTTTTTGAGCGCAAAGGCAGAGGGCCTCGATCCCCATGCCGCCGGCATGCACGCTTGGACCATTGGCATTTCAACCATGTTACTGATCGGCCTCATCAAAACCGCTTTTTCCTTTTGCGGCACTTGGATTCAACGACACGTGCCTTCCGCCGCCCTCCTCGGCTCGCTGGGCGGCATTGGGATTGCCCTACTCGCCTTCATGCAACTCGTCAATCTTTTCACCGAACCCATTGCGGGAATGATCTCGCTGTCCATCCTGTTCTTCACCCTCACGGCTCGCATGCGCCTTCCATTCAACATTCCCGGCGTGCTGGCGGCCGTGATCGTCGGAACTCTCCTCTATCACCTCATGGGCTTCTCCGGCTGGAATCCGGGAGTCTACAATAGCCCACCCACCCACTTCTATTTCCATCTGCCCCGGCCCACCCTCGCTGGACTTTTCCATATCGTGGATGGCCTCCACTATATCACCGTGTCGCTTCCCTTTGCCCTTCTCACCGTCATTGGAGGCATCAATGTCACAGCCAGCGCCCACGCCGAAGGCCAACCCTACAACACCCGCTCCGTCCTTCTCATCGAGGCCGTTTCCACGATGGTCGCTGGCTTTTTTGGCGGTGTGGCCCAAACCACCCCCTACGCCGGATTTCCCGCCTACCGCCGCCTCCATGCTGCAGCCGGCTACACCTTCCTCACGGGGCTGTTTGTCGGACTCGGCGGCATTCTCGGCTATGTCACCTTCATTGTCGAACTCATCCCCGCCTCCGTATTGGCGCCCATCCTCATTTTTCTCGGCTTGCTGGTCACCGCTCAGCCGTTTCTCTGCTGTCCCAAGGCCCATTCTGCCGCCATCGGTTTGGCGATGCTACCCAGCCTAAGCCGTCTTCTCTCCATCTATCTTGGCAACCCCGATTATCTGTCCAGCGACAAGCTCGCCCACCTCATGAATGCAACCCAAACCACCGGTTTTCCCACCGTCCTGACCCTCTTCGTTCTCGGTAATGGCTTCATTCTCACCGGTATGCTCTGGGGCGCCTTCCTAACCGAAATGATTAACCGCCGATTCGGCCACTCTTCCCTATATCTGCTTTTGTGCGCCCTTTTCAGCTTCTTTGGCATCATCCACTCGCCCTTCCCCAATGGCGATATGTTCCTGCCGTGGCACCTGACTGGAATGCCCCTCCAGCTCACCGTCCACTTCACCCTCGCCTATTTCCTCACAGCGCTCATTCTTTTCGGGCTCTCCAAAATCTCGCGCCCTGAACCCGGATCCGAATCCGACGACTTCTTCCCCTCTTCCAGTTCGTGAAATAGAGTAAACGCGTCCACACCAAACAAAAACGGACGGCTCCATTGAGCCGTCCGTGTTGTTGATTTGAAGAGCGAACGCCTCATAGAGACGTCCCGACGCTTCTTACGGTTTCACAACGCGGTAGAAGCGCTGAATACCAAGGGAGTCTTCATCCTGGAGCGTGACGAGCCCGCCCGTGCCTGCCTCAGAATCCACTTGCACCCAAACCGGAGGAATCGCCATCAGATTGGTGGTGTACTCCAAGTCATAGGTAATGCCCGGCGTCGTCGCAATTTGCAT
Source organism: uncultured Verrucomicrobiota bacterium (assembly GCA_964647595.1). Taxonomy (GTDB): domain Bacteria; phylum Verrucomicrobiota; class Kiritimatiellia; order CAIQIC01; family Lenti-01; genus Lenti-01. The sequence continues at coordinate 55,100 of CAZYGH010000009.1, read as the reverse complement.
GCCCATCGGCACACCGTTGGTCGGCAACTGGGTCACGATGATGGGCGCGGGTACGGGAACATCCCCCGAGCTCGTCGTCGCCGTCACCACGTCCGACCACGTTCCGCCTGTCGACCGCGCCCGCACGTAGTACGGCGTGGAAGGCGTCAGCCCCATCACGTCGTACGTCAACGCCGCCACCGTAGCATCCAAATGCAACGATCCCGCCTTGCGACCATAGGCGACCGGAACGACCGAGAAGTCGTCGAAATGCGCCGTCGCACCATTGTAGGTTCGCACCTCGAAATCAAGATTGGTTGCCCCAGACGCCGGCACATTTGTCAACACGATCTGCGTCCATTCCGTGCTGCTCGCGTTATAGCTGGTGGGCTGCAGGATGTCACCGCTGCCCGCTCCGTTGTTCCACTGCGCCCAAATGCGCACGTCGCTGCCATCGCCCGCTGTCACTCGATACCAGTAGCTGATGACATAGGCCATTGTTCCGTCAGCCGCAAGAATCCCCACCTGCTGATCCAGATCGCGTGTGCTCGTGGCACCCACGCACGAAATGCAATAGCTGCCCGAATGCGGATTTTCCGACGACACGGCATAAGGAGTCTCCACCGTTCCCCATCCCGTCGTATCGCCCGTCTCGAAGCCCGCATTGACCATCAGGTTGCTTCCACTAGCGCCACCAGGCGTGAAGTTGGTATCCGTCGCCACCTGCACCTGATAGGTCGTACCGCTGGTGACCGGCGTCCAGTTCACCGTGAACGAATTGCTCGAAAGATTGGCAATGCTGGCCGTTGGAATGGTGACCGGAGCAGCCGCCACCGCCACCGTCGCCGTCGCACTGGCCACACCCAACGTGTTGGAGGCGCCAAACACAAAGGCAAACGTCCCCGTTGCCCCAGGCGTGAACGAAAGCGTCCCGCTTGCGAAGCTATAGCCCGAAGCCGCCGTCGTGCTTTGCAACGTCAATACGGGCGTCGGTGTGCCCGACATATAGCCGGAAACACCCAGCGTGAACAGCACACCCACGGTTGCCGACTGCTCCGGAATGGCCGAGAAAACCGGCGCAGAATCGGCCAGCACCGTCACCACGGACGCGACAGAGGAATAAATGCCCGTTCCCGTTGCATTCACCGCGCAGGCCCGGAAATAATAGGTCACCCCTGACGTCAATCCAGTCACGATCTGGCTCGTGCCCGCCACCGTGCGGTTGGAATAGCCCGGAACAAATACCGATGTGGGGCCGGTTCCTCCCCCCGTCACCCGCACATCGTCAAAGGCCAGATTTCCAACGCTCTTGGTGTAGGTGAAGCGCAAATTCGTCACGGTTGTGCCCAATGGACACGAGAGGGTCGTCCCCGTGGTCGGCAACGAAGCGGTGAGGTTGGTCACCGTGCTCCACACCCCTCCAATCGCCTTTTCAACCAGAAGCGCAGAAGCGGCATCGGTGGTCAACCCCTTAATCCAGAAGCTGACATTGGTGGGGCTCGAAAGTGCCGGGGTCTGGACCTGGTCTCCTGTATCATCCAACTTCAGCGAAGGAGAAGAATTTCCAAAATTTCCAGCCGATGTGTACACCGATCCAATGGCGGTAAACGTCCAGCCACTGGGCACTGAGGTTCCATTGTCGAAGCCCTCATTCAGCAACACCCCGGCTTCTCCCCCTTCATCGGAAAAGTCCGCTTCTGTCGCCACATCCAGCCGATAGCCCGTTGCGGTAGACACCGGACTCCACACCGCCACGAAATCCGCGCTGTTGGTTTCACTCGCCCAGATCAAGGATGGGGCCAAGGGGGGGCCCTCCGTCACGGTCGCCGTCACGGTTTGCGTTGCCACGCCCAAACCGTTGCTGGCCGTAAACGTGAAGGTGCGTGAACCCATGTCCGCATCCGGTGCCGTATAAATCAACAACCCTGTTCCCGCCGAAAAGGTATAGCCGGTGGATGCCGTCGTACTTTGCAGAACCAAGGCCGGCGTCGGGCTGCCGCTGGCCAACACCGAAAAGGCCACGGCCACATTCGCCGTCGCGCCAAAGGAACTTCCGCTAATAAAGGAAGGCGGCGTAGGCGTTTCATCCTTCACCGGCATCTTCAGCGCCGGATCGCCCAATAGGTTCAACCCGAACTGCACCCAGCGCTCCGCCTCATCCGTTGCGCACTGGCTGGCCATGTCCGCCTTGTGCATCGCAAACGCCACGCCCAACGTGCGTCCCGGGGTTTCATACATGCGCGTGTAAAACTTATAGGCATAGATGGTGGAGGTTCCCCCGTTGGCCGAGTTGTCGGCGGGCGTAGCATCCGGCTCGCCCCATCCATAGCGCGAACAACCGATGTAGGCCACCGCCCCGCCCAACACGCGGGAATTGCGAAGAAAACTTTCGGCCAAACAAGGCTCTGTTGTGTAGGTATCCCCATCAATCGTATTGCTATTCTTATCAAAGTGGCTGGTCATGCACGCATCCGTGTACACAAAGGCTGTCAACCCCGTCATGCTGGCGGCATTCCCCTGCAAGAATTCGCCCGATTCCAAACCCCACCCGTCCGGCGCCCCATGCCCTGAAAACATCAAGTGAGTCCAATTTCGATTAAATGCCGCCAATGTATTCGCCAGACTTTCCACATGGTCTCCGCACGTGCTGCCGTCCCATGAGGTGATCGTGTCGCACATGATGCCGACCGAGGCGGGCCAATTGGAATAGATTCCATCGCGATACAGCCGACGCAACCACGCCTCCGAATCGCTCACATAGGTGTGCGCCGGGCTCGTTGAGCGGAATCCCGCATGCCCGTCCACCATCGTATCGCTCGGCCGCCCCGTTCCCGAATAGGTATCCCACGCCTCGGGCCCCCCGAGAATGATCTTGTTGGTCACCGGCGACCCCGATTCATAGGTCATCACCTTGTTGAGATAGTTCGTGACCTGCGTCTCCGTTCGCACCGGAATGCGCCCCACCACCACATCCCACGCCATGTCCACCACGTCCGTGGTTTCGCCATATTTGGAGTCCCCATCCGCATTCCAGCTCCCGCCCAAGCCGGAATAATACAAGTCCGTGGGCATGTTTTCTTCGACCGTGGACTGCGACTCCACCGCCACGTAGCAATCGCGATCCAGAACGATGGTGTCATCTCCGCCCAGCACCACCATCGTGGTTCCAAGCGTGTACACCGAATTGCTGATGCACGCCCGAATCTTTGCCTGAATGTCCGCCCCGGAATAGGTCGAGCCAATGTCATTGGTCGTCAGAACCTTGGTCGTGTAGCTACCTCCCGCCACCGAGGCCCGGTAATCGGCCAACCGCTGGAAGGCATTGCTGAGCGCACTGGACGTGATGATCAGATAGTCCAGCGTGGCCTTCGGTGCCGTTGTGCGCACAGCCGGTGCAAAGGTCGAGGCATCCGACGGATTCACCACCAAGCTGTTCACCAGCGGTTCAAATTCGCTTTTTTGCTTGGATGAAATCGCCTTCGTTGTCGTGGCTAGATCATAGCTCGCTGTCACCCTGATCTGCGTACGCAGATACAGCGTCTTCTCCGCTCCCACATACGCCAGCGGATTCACGCGCACGGAAACAAAACGATACCCCTGCATCTCTTGGTCGGCTTGATACACCGCCACATCGGCAGGCCATGCCGTTGCAGTGGCATAACGTGCATTGGCCTCGACAAAAGCCGGACGCGGCTTGCTCTTCGGGCTACGAGGCTGCGCCGGATACGGCACCACATCCCTCGCCAGCACTTCCCCATTTCCACTCGCGGAAATCTTCACGTTCTGTGCACCCGCAGGCAACAAGATGTTCACGAATTTCGCCGGAATCGCCGGTGCCCCCACCTCATCCACAACGCGCGAACCATCGGCCAATCCAATCACCGTATAGTCACCCGCCGCCGTCAGCATGACGTCCTCCGGCGCGAACGAGAAATCCACGCTCAGCTCCGCCGCACCCGCCAGACGAACACCCAACAAACAAAGACTGAACCAAACGAACTTTTTCATGCGCCGCTCCAATAAGGAAAGTTGAATCTACCGTGTCTGGAAATCCTACGCCGCACTCCCCTCCAAAACAAACGGAAAAGCGCTCTAAAAATAGAGCGCTTTACCCATTTTCCCCTGTATTCAGCGTCTCTTCGTCTATCGCCGACCCGGACGCCCCTGAATCCATTCCCGGATGTCCGTTGTCGCCTTTTTCCACTTTTTGGAGTCGGACCGAACCTGAACAAAAGCCCCAAACAGGTCCAAAAAGATCTCCCGCCACTGCTCCAAAAAGATCATCCGCTCCTGAAACCGGCTAATAGAATCCAGTTGTCCCTCTCCTTTTGGCAATTTGAGCCCCCGAATCAGGAATTGGTCCGCCTCCAAGCCAAACGACCACGTCGATTCCTCATCCAGTGCGAAGGTAATCTTGGCCTCTTTCAGCTTTTTGCCACTCAACAAGCATGTTTTGGCCTCAATACTGTTCTCCGGCATGCCCTTTTTCAGCACCGCGGAATGCGCCCCGTTGCCCTCGTGCGTAAAGGTTAGAGGTCCTTCCAACAACACGCCCAGCTCGCGCCCTTCCGTCAGCGCCAACCGACCGTTCTGGGTATCCGCTTTGAACCACAGCCACGTCAGAAACTCTCTCCCTGGAGCGGCTTCCATCGCTTCGCCTTCCATTTCCGGAGAAAAGCTTGTCCCATGAAAATCCTTCAAATCCACCTTGCCCAACGTCTCGCCCAGCGTCTCGGGAGTGGAAGGCGACCCGCCAAAGCCCAACGTGGACACCAGCGCCGCGCTAAACACGTCCAACTGCGACACCGGAAGCGCCGTCACATACAAATGCGTGGATCCCGGCATATAGATGAAAGGAATGGCCTTCAGTTGAGGCGGCATGCTCGGCAACAGGCGCTCGGTGACGGACTGGCGAATCTCTGCACGTTGCTTTGCCTTCAAAAAGGCCTTTCCCTCCGCCGCCATCGTCGCCAGTTCCTCCATGCGACATTCCGCCTTCAATAGCGCCGCCGGAACCTTGCGCTCGGCCTGCCGCAACGATAGCCGGAACCAGCCCGCCAGCATCGCCGACTCCTCCGTGATGTGCGAATCCAGCAAATGCCGCCCCGTCACCCAACCCCGTTGCTGGTTTGCCCCGATCGAATCCAAAGAACCCGCCGCCTCCGCTGCAAATTTTTCCACAGCATTTTTTTGAAATGCCCGAGGCAATTCCATCATCCGAAAACTCACCGATCCATTTTCAAACGGCATGACCCAAGTCTCCTTCTCTACGACTCATCCCGCCGCAACCCCTGCGCCGGAACGCGCCCCTGTATGCCACCGCCGCCCCCCCCGTGGCAAGGAGTTTGCATTCCGAGGTTTTCCTGTTTTCCGTTCACCCGTCTTCGTGATAGGGTGAGGTTTTAATATAAGTGAGGTTTTTATGTATGCTGCCCCCTCCAAATGTCGGCACGGCTCCTTCTGGGTCGTCATCATCGCGCTGGCCACCACCTTGTGCATCAGTTTGCTCATCAATCTGACCGCGGTGGGTCTCATGAAGGATTCCGTCGTCAACACCTCGGGTAGCTTTGGCGAGGACGAATTTCCTCAATTCACCGAAGCCCATTCCTATGGTTCCGGCACCACCAAGGTGGTCCGCATTTGGTTCACCGGCATCCTCACCCGCCAACTCGATGGCGGCTGGCTCGGTGCCACCGACCCCGTCGAAGAGTGCCTCCGCCAAATTCGCGCCGCCCGCCAAGACGAGGAGGTGGCCGGCATTCTTCTCGAAGTCGACTCCCCCGGTGGCGAAGTCACTGCCGCCGACGAAATCCACCGCGAATTGACCCTCTTCAAGGAAAGCCGCGAAGACCGTAAGATCACCGTCCTCGTTCACGACATGGCGGCCTCGGGCGGCTACTACATCTCGCTTCCCGCCGATCGCATCATCGCCCAACCCACCGCTATCATCGGTTCCATCGGCGTCATCTTGCAAACCATCAACATTCAGGGGCTCAGCGAAAAAATCGGTGTGACCGACACCACCATCAAGTCCGGAAAAAATAAGGATTTGCTCAATCCGTTCCGCCCCGTGGACCCCGAACAAGTCAAAGTATTGCAAGACTCCGTGGACGCCGTTTACGACCGATTTCTCGATCTGGTCGCCCAAGGTCGATCCCTCCCCAAAGACGAAGTCAAACCCTTGGCCGACGGCCGAATCTTCACCGCCGAGGAAGCTCTCAACCTGAAGTTGATCGATAGCATCGGCTACTGGGATGAAGCCCTGAGCGAGACGTGCACGCTGTTGGGCGTGGACGACCTCTTCGTGGTGACGTACAACGTGGAGCAATCCTTTTTCGATCAACTATTCAGCGTTCAGTCGCCGCTCTCCCGCCTGAACTCCCTGCTCTCCGCCGCCACCACCCCCCGCCGCCTCACCCTCTGGCGATAAAGAAAAAAGACGGATCCGTCCGATTCGACAGATCCGTCCGTTGAAAAAAGCCAAGCGGCTATTTTTTCTTTTCCGCCCGAACCTTGCCCACAAATTCCGCCATGCGCTTCATCGCTTCGCGGATGTTGTCCATGCTGGTCGCATAGGCGCAACGCAGGAAGCCCGCGCCGCACGCACCAAACGCATCGCCGGGAACCACCGCCACGTTCTTCTCTTCCAAGAAGCGCATCGCGAAATCCTCCGCCGAAATGCCCAGATCGCCGATGTACGGAAACGCATAAAACGCGCCCGCTGGCGTATGGCAGGAAATGCCCATCTCGGCAAAGGCCGCGATCAAATAATTCCGACGACGATTATATTCCGCCACCATGCCCGCCACCGCTTCATCCCCACGTTCCAACGCCTCCGCCGCGGCCTTTTGGCCGGTGGTCGGTGCGCTCATAATCGCGTATTGGTGCAGCTTCATCATGTTCTCGGAAATCTCTTCCGGCGCACACGCATAGCCAATGCGGAACCCCGTCATCGCCCATGCCTTTGACATGCCATGCAGGAAAATCGTCCGTTCCTTCATGCCGGGAATCGACACAAAACTGACGTGCTTGGCATCATACGTCAGCTCGGCATAAATTTCGTCCGAGAGCAGTAGCAGGTCGTGCTGGATACAAAAATCGGAAATATCCTCCACATCTTTCTGTCCCAACACCGCGCCCGTTGGATTGCATGGAAAGTTCAGCATCAGCACGCGCGTCTTCGGAGTCACCGCCTTTTCCAACATCGCGCGCGTCAGGCGAAACTGGTCCTCGCGGCGCGTCTCCACACACACCGGCACGCCACCGGCCAGCGTGATGCTCGGCCTGTAGCTCACAAAGCACGGCTCGTGATATAATACTTCGTCGCCCGGATTGATCACCGTGCGCAAGGCAATATCGATGGCCTCGCTCACGCCCACCGTTACCAGCGTTTCCTTGTCCCAGTCATACTCCGCGCCAAATTGCCGTGCCACATATTGGCAGATCGCCTTGCGAAGTGCCGGGTCGCCGCGATTCGACGTGTAATGCGTCGCTCCGCGCTCCAGCGAGAACACCGCCGCCTCGCGCACCGTCCACGGCGTGTCGAAATCCGGCTCGCCCACGCCCAACGAAATCACGTCCTTGCGCGACGCCACAATATCAAAAAATTTGCGAATTCCCGAAAACGGCAACACCTTCACATGCGCCGCCACTCTACTCTTGCCACTCATGGGTCTACTTCCTTCTTCCACGCCTTATGGACTCACTTGGAGGCGATCATCCAGCTTTTCGCCATCCATCAACACACCATCCTGCTTGTACGTCTTGAGCATAAAATGCGTGCCTGTCGACAGCACACCATTCAGCGTCGCCAACCGCTCACTCACAAACGTCGCCACCTCGCGCAGGTTCTTCCCCTCCACGAACAGCAATAAATCGTATTTGCCGGACATCAGGTGCATGTTCACCACTTCCGGAAATCCACTGATGCGCCGCGCAATGCGATCAAACCCGCCTTCCCGCTCCGGCTGCACTTTCACCTCGATGACCGCCGTCACGCGATCTTCCTTCAAATGGTCCTCGTTGATCAGCGCCCGGTACCCGCGAAGGGTTCCTTCTTTCTCATATTCCTCAATGCGCGCCGCAACGGCAACCGGCGTCGAGCGAGTCATCTTGGCAATATCTTCCAAGCTCGTCCGCGCGTTTTTCTTCAAGATGTTCAGCAGCTCATCCATGGTCATCCTCCAAGTCAGTTCAATCGAAACGCGAATCCTACCAGCCCCCGCCAACAAAATGCCATTCAATTTGCGAGAATAGTTGTGGGCGCATTGCCTCATAAATAATGACACCGAAGGAACGAAAGAGAGAGGGGGAGAAGATAGCCGTTGCCTCAAAAGTAATGACACCCAAAAAATGAGGCATGAACATGAGCGAAATATCGTTGGAAACCTACTGCAGAAGATATGCCCAGACCGGGCGAAAGAGGAAAGCGCATCTCTTGAATGAAGTGTGCGAGATGGAGGGCTGGACACGCAAGCACGCCATCAAGGTGATGCGCCGGAGGGCGATCCAGAAGGACCCGTCGTGGAAGGGTCGACCCCAAACGTATGGGCCAGACGTAAGCCACATGCTGGAGAAGCTCTGGCTTCTGATGGATCAGCCGTGCGGGAAGCGGATGGCCCCCGGCTTGTCCACTTGGCTGGCGTCCTATGAACGACATCACGGACGATTGGATCGGAAGCTTCACCGCCACGTCATGAAGATTAGCCCTGCTCAGATCGACCGCTTGCTGGCACCCAGCAAAGTGAGGCATCCATCGAAGCGGCAGGCAGGCGGAGGCAGCGTCCATTTGCGCAACCAGATTGCGGTTCGCGTGGGATGTTGGGCAGCGGACACGCCACCGGGTTTTCTCGAAATGGACACCGTCTCCCATGGAGGAGACTCGTCTCAAGGCACCTTTCTCTGGACGCTGACGGCCACGGACATCTCCAGCGGTTGGACTTTGTTGGCACCCGCATGGGGATGCGGCCAGCACAGTGTTTTGGAGGCATTCAAGGCCATGCAAAAGCGCATGCCTTTTCTCCTTCGGGGCATCGACACCGACAACGGCCATGAGTTCATCAACCACCATCTGATGGAATGGGTTCGCCAGTCCAAGGGACCCATCGAGTTCACTCGCTCCCGCGCTCGCAAGAAGAACGACAATGCCCACGTCGAGCAAAAGAACTCCACTCACGTTCGGGATCAATTGGGCTACGATCGATTCGATCGTCCCGAGCTGGAAGAACCCATGCGACGATTCTACGATTCGTACGAGCTGTTCCGGAATCTCTTCATCCCGTGCTTCAAAATTCTGCGCAAGGAACGCATCGGCGCGAAAGTCCGCAAGATCTACGGTCCACGCATGCCCCCTTGCGAACGACTCTTGCAGCACCCTGACCTTACGAAAGAACGGTCGCAACAGTTGCGCGAACTGCGGGACCGATACGACCCCATCGATCTTTCCAAAGAGATTCAGAAACGAAAGAACGAATTCTTCAAAGCCGTACAAGATCGGGGGGTGGGTGCCCGTCACGACCGGCTCCGACGAGCTCGTGGTAGCCCATTCTCGCCGCCCGTGCCGGACACCTACCCCCCTCGACAGCCAGCCTTCTGATAGGCTATGGTAGCTTCCACTTGGACAACAGCTAAAGTAAACCCCCGTTCACCGCCCCTTTCGGTGTTATGATCATTTGAGGCAACACGGGGTAGATAAAAACAAACACAACGGACCATTCCGGCCCCTATTGTGGGCCTTGCAGGTGGAAGAAACAAACGGGCGGCAAATGGCCGATCCGGCCAATAAAAACGTGTATTTTAATTTCTTTTTCAAGGTGGTGGGCCCAGCAGGACTTGAACCTGCGACCAAAAGATTATGAGTCTTCCGCTCTGACCAACTGAGCTATGGGCCCTTCCATCGGGGCAAATCATGCCGTCAACTTTCACGAAAAACAAGCCCTTCCACCGCCGCCCGCCGATTTTTCGTATCCAATAGGCGATTCCGCCCTTGACGCCACGCCCCAAACCCCTATGATGCCCGCTCGTTTGTAAGGAAGAAGGAATCTCGATGAAAACTGCCCTTTTGGAAAAAGTTGAACAAAGCCAACTCAAAGAAACCGCCCCTGTATTTCAGATCGGCGACTCCGTCCGCGTGCACGTGAAGATCAAGGAAGGCGACAAAGAGCGTATTCAGCTCTACGCCGGCACCGTCATCGCCCGCGATGGCGGCGGCTCCAGCCAAACCTTCACGGTGCGCCGTATCTCCTATGGCGAGGGCGTGGAACGCGTGTTTCCTCTGCACTCCCCCTATGTGACCAAGGTCGAGGTCGAACGCAGTGGCGTCACTCGCAGAGCTAAACTCTACTACCTGCGCAACCTCACCAGCAAGCAGAGCCGTCTGAAAGAAGTTCAGGCCTAATCCGGATCCGCCCCTTGCTCCGCTTCGAACAGGAAGCTTGGAGCGCCGGGTCCCTCCGAGTGGCCGGTGTGGATGAGGCGG
>CAZYGH010000009.1:0-44593 GCA_964647595.1 uncultured Verrucomicrobiota bacterium | reverse complement strand
CGCCGTTGCCGTGGTCTTCGAAAAAGAGTTTCTCGAAGCCGAAGCGCCCCGCTCCCTCGCTGGAATCAACGACTCCAAAAAACTTTCGGCTTCGCGCCGGGAGTTTTTTTATGGTCTTCTTTCCGCCTGTCCTCACGTGCAGATCGGCATAGCTAACGCATCGGTCCACGAAATCGACACGCTCAACATCCTGCGCGCAACCCATCTGGCCATGGCTCGCGCTGTGGGCCAACTCTCGCCTCTCCCCGAATTGGCCCTCGTGGATGGACTGCCCGTCAAAGGACTTCCCATTCCCCACCGCGCCATCGTCAGCGGCGATGCCCTGAGCCTCTCCATCGCCTCGGCCAGCATTATGGCCAAAGTGACACGCGACCATCTCATGCTCGAACTGGCCGCAAGATATCCTGAATACGGCTTCGACCGCCACAAAGGCTATGGAACCAAAGTACACCTCGATGCCTTGAGCCGCCACGGCCCCTGTCCCGCTCATCGCACAAGCTTTGCGCCCGTCGCCCAACGCCGATTGGAATTCTAGTCATGCGCCTTCCGTGGCCGTTTTCTCTCTTCCGTAAGAACAAGGATCCACGCCCTCAAACTCATCGCGCCGGCGCCTGGGGCGAACAGGTTGCCGCCAATTTTCTCAAACATCGCGGATACCAAATTCTCGGAAAAAATGTCCGCTTCGGCTCACGTTGTGAATTGGATTTGGTGGCCCGCTCTCCCGCACCCGAAGCGCTCGTGTTTGTTGAAGTCAAAACCCGTAGCACCGAAGACTTCGGCCGCCCCATGTCCGCTGTGGACCGAGGAAAACGCCGAGCCTTGGGCCGCGCCGCCATGCGCTACCTGCACCGCATCAAAGCCAGGCCCTCACATATCCGCTTCGATGTGGTCGAAGTCATCGGCTCTCCGGAGGGTGTCGCCCCCGTCATCCGCCACATTGAGAATGCATTTTCCCTCGGCCCCGGCTATCGTCTCCCGTGGTGATATGAGAACGCCCCGATTCATCTGGATACTCTGCGCCCTCACATGGGCCGGTTGCGCCCATGCGTTTATGGACGACTACGAATTCGCCCCGCAGCAAATTTCTGAGGCTGGACAAGAAATCATCGACCGCCTCGCCCCTCCATCCTTCAGGGAACAGTATCGCTTCTATACCCCCGAAGAAGTCCTCGGCACTTTCAACACCATGCAAGAAGCCTTGACCGGAGAAAGCGTCGAAGCCCTCGCCGCCATTCAGCCCCGCGCACAACAAACCCTCGTCACCCTGCGGGCCAACCCCAAAACACAAGGCTATGCCGACTGGCTCCAAGCGCGCATGGACTTCATCGATATGGCCGCCGAAGTCCAACGCGCCATCCCCTCCACGTCAACCCAACCTCCTCTTCCGCCTCACCCCGCAACTCCTCATAAGCCATTGCCTCCTCATCCCACCACTCCGCAAAAACCGCTTCCGCCCCACCCCTCCCCACCTCAACCCAAGCCGCCTCTTGTTCCACACCCCACCAACAGACCACCGGCCGAAGTCGCCCCAACGCCTCCCCCTGCCTCCATCGAACAAGCCCGCAACCGCTACGTCGAAAGCAAACAAGTCTGGCTACGCAAACTCTCCAACCGCCCTGCCCCCGCACGCGCCGCCGCCCTCCTGCCCGAGCTCAAACGAACCTTCCGTGCAGAAGGCGTCCCCGCCGAACTCGTCTGGCAAGCCGAAGCCGAATCCTCCTTCAACCCCGATGCCCGCAGCCCCGTTGGCGCTGCGGGTCTATATCAATTTATGCCCGCCACCGCCCAACAATTCGGCCTACGCCTCTCCCCAGAAGATGAACGCCTCGACGCCATCAAAAATGCTCGCGCCGCCGCAAAATATCTCAAAGCCCTCCGCAGCCGCTTTGGCAACTGGTCCCTCGCCTTCGCCGCCTACAACTGCGGCGAAAGTCGTGTTGCCAAACTGCTTCGTCAAACCGGCGGACGAACCTTTGACGACATCCACGACAAACTCCCCGCCGAAACCCGCATGTACGTCCCCAAAATTGCCGCCCTCATCCAACTCCGCGAAAACACCGACATGGACAAACTCTAACCCACCCCATCTACTCCTTTACACATCCCATTCCTTCAAGCCTCTTGCATACCTCCTAACGGAACGGGTCTCGCCATCAGGGACATCCTTATTTTCTCGCCATATCTCGCCCAAGGCCTTTGCAACAAATCTCGCAACCCCATTGGCCACTTCAATACAGGCTCCCGGATAAGGCCGTCATTTCCATCCGTATTCAGAAGTGTTCGGCCTATGTGCGGTCATCTCCGCGAGCCAGCAAAACGGATAAATGGCAAAAAGACCAATAAATCAGGGCAAAAAAATGGAGCGAGCGATGGGAGTTGAACCCACGACAGCCACCTTGGCAAGGTGGCGCTCTACCACTGAGCTACGCTCGCCCTTTTTACAGGACGTTGGGAATCTATCACATGCCATAACCCACGCAACCTTTTTTTCAAGGTCCTGCGAGATCGGGCGCATCCCCGTTTCACTGACCGAGTGAATTCGAAAAGACTATGAACCGTAGCCTGGGCCATTTTGGAGTGCGCGGGCATGACCGCGCTTTCCCGGGCCGCGACATGTCGCGGCCCCAATGCGGCGTCATGCCGCCGCACTCCACATCCAGACAAACGAAATCCTGTCCCTTGAAGTCATGGTTATTTGAGGCAACACGGGCGGGAAAGGAGCCAGAGGAAAAGCGGGCCGCCCAACACGGCAGTGAGGGCGCCGACGGGAACTTCGAGGGGCGAGGCGACCCAGCGGCCGAGGGTGTCGCACGCGGCGAGCAAAGCGCCACCGAGCAGGAAGGAACACGGTAGCACCATCCGCATATCGGGGCCCAACAGTCGCCGCACGGCATGAGGCGCCAGAAGGCCCACAAAACCGATCGGGCCGGCCACAGAGGCCACACCGGCTGACGCCATGCCAGCGCCTATGGCGGTCCAACAGCGGACGCGCGCCACGTCGACGCCTTGTCCGGCGGCCATTTCTTCGCCCAGCCCCAACGGGTTATATTCGCGCGACAGCCAAACCAAAATCGCCAGTCCCGGCACCACCAACGTGGCGAGCGTGGCCACTTGCGGCCAATCGGCAGCATCCAGGCCGCCCAGCAGCCAGCGGTGAAATTCAGCCAATTTCCACGGCGAAATAAAGCCACTCACCACCATAATGGCGCCGCCGCTGATCACGCCGATCGTCACGCCCGCAAGCAATAGGGTTTGCGTTCCCATCCCGCCTGGGCGTCGCGCCAGAGAAAGCACGAGCGCCAACGCCCCCCCCGCCCCGGCCAACGCCAAAATCTGCGAGGTGTTCATCGGACCGAACGAAAACCACAGGAACGGGCACACGCGGGCGATGAATGCGCCAAAACTGGCACCACCGGCAATGCCCAGCGTCCACGGTTCGGCCAACGGATTGCGAAACATCACTTGGAGTGCCGCACCGGCCATGCCCAATGCGCCGCCAGCCAGCAAGGCCATGAGCACACGGGGAATTCGAATCTGAAAAAGAATCATGCCGTCGGCCGTCCATTCGCCGATCAAGAATTTGAAAACTTCGCGAAATTCCAGTTTTTCGGCCCCGATCCACGGAAAAATCACAAAAAATGCAAAAAAAACGGACAAAAATGCGTAAATTTTATGTTTTTTACTCATTTTTTCGCCAAAACGAGTGGTTTTTGAGTATGGGGATGCAAAACAACTTCGATTTTTTCGCCATAGACCGCCGAAATGAGCTGGGGCGTCAACAGGTCGGAAGGAGGCCCATCGGACGCGATTTTTCCGTTTTGCATCCACACGAGTCGGTCACAAAAAAGCGCGGCCAGATTGAGGTCGTGCATCACGGCCACCACGCGCAACCCATTTGCGGCGCGACGGGCCAAAACCTCCATGACCACGGCGGCCTGATGAAGATCTAGGGATTGCGTCGGCTCGTCGAGAAGCAAGAGGTGCGGTTCTTGCGCCAAGGCCGAAGCTATCCATGCGCGGCGGCGCTCCCCTCCCGACAGTTGAGAGAGCGGACGATGACGCAACGATTCCAGCGCCACATCGGCCAGCGCGCGGTCCACGGCCTCACGGTCGCCGGGCGCGGACATTTCCAGAACACCCCCGTGGGCATGGCGCCCCATGGCCACCACTTGTTCGACGGTGTAATCGAACAAGACCGGGCATTCCTGCGGCAAAAAACCAAGGACGCAGGCAATCGATCGACGCGGCATCCGCGAGAGCGAGTGCCCGTTCAGATCCACGGTCCCCTTCTGGGGCACGAGCAATCCTGCCGCGATTTTCAGGAGCGTACTCTTGCCAGAACCGTTGGGACCGACAATGCCACAGACCGACTCACCGCCGAAAGAGAGTGAGGGAAATTGCAAGTCCCAACCATCCGCCTCATACCCGAAGCGGATGGAGGAAAGGACAAGCTGGCAAGAAGAAATCAAATCCTTCGATCTCAAAATCCAATAACCAATTTCCAATATCCAATTTTCAAGTAAACAGCCCGGCTGTTCCGTTGGATATTGAAGGCTTCAAGCTTCCGCCTTGGGAGCGGCGGCCAAGCGGATGTGGATATCGCGAAGTTGCTTGTCATCCACGGTGGACGGAGCATTCATCATCAGATCCATGGCTTTCTGCGTCTTGGGGAAGGCGATCACATCGCGGATGCTGTGGCGACGGGCCAACAACATGACAAGGCGATCGGCACCAATGGCCAAACCACCGTGCGGGGGCGTACCGTATTCCAAGGCGCGGATCAGATGGCTGAAGCGTTCCTTGATTTCCGACTCGGGCAACCCCATCACCTTGAACATGCGGGCTTGGAATGCCGGATCGTGAATGCGAATGCTGCCGCCACCGAGCTCGGTTCCGTTGAGCACGATATCGTACGCTTGTGCACGCACATTTTCTGGAGCGCTATCGATCAGCGGGATATCCTCGGCCTTGGGCGCAGTGAAGGGATGATGAACGCTGACAAGACGACCTTCGTCGTTGCGCTCGAACAGCGGGAAATCGGTAACCCAAGTAAATTTGAATTGATCTTGCGGAATCACATTCGCTTGGGCCCCCGCCAACAGGCGAATGCGGCCCAACACGGTCAGCACTTTTTCGGCCTTGTCAGCGCCAAATAGAATGAGATCGCCTGGCTGAATATTCAGCGCCGCTTGCAAACCCGCCTTTTCGGCATCGGTGAAGAATTTCACAATGGGCGACTTCCAGGTGCCGTCTTCCTGAACGCGGATATAGGCCAATCCACCGAGCCCGCCTTCTTTGGCAAGGCCGGTCCAATCTTCCTCGACCATCTTGATCGGCGCATGGGCAAGACCTTTGGCGTTGATGGCCTTGACGGCACCGCCACCTTCGAGGGCGCGAGCAAACACTTTGAACTGAGTTCCCTTGAACACGCTGGCGAGATCCACAATCTCCATGCCAAAGCGCAGATCGGGCTTGTCGCTGCCAAAACGATCCATGGCCTCGCGATAGGTCATGCGGGGAATCGGCAGTTGGGGAGCCGCATAGCCCGCCGCCGTCATCAGGCGGACGATTAAACCGTCCACCATGCCGATGATGTCCTCTTCGGTGACGAACGACATTTCGATGTCGATCTGAGTAAATTCAGGCTGACGATCCGCGCGCAAATCTTCATCGCGGAAACAACGAGCAATTTGGACATAGCGGTCCATGCCGGACATCATCAACAACTGCTTATATTGCTGGGGGGCTTGTGGCAGGGCAAAGAACATACCGGGGCACACGCGACTGGGAACAAGATAATCGCGAGCACCTTCGGGGGTGCTCTTGGTCAGGATGGGCGTTTCGACATCCACAAACTGGTTTTCATCGAAATAGTTCCGCGCCGTTTGAATGAGGCGATGGCGGAGCATGAGCGACTGCTGCATGGCCGCGCGGCGCAAATCGAGATAGCGGAATTCGAGGCGCAAATCTTCGCTGACATTCTCCGCGTTGCGATCATCCAGCGGGAACGGCGGCGTGTGAGCCTTGTTCAGCACCATGATTTGGGTGGCGCGAACTTCGATACCGCCGGTGGGAATTCGCTCGTTGACCATGTCGGCCGGGCGCGCACGCACCTCTCCCATGATTTGCACGACATACTCGCCGCGACACGCCTGAGCGGCATCCCATGCCTCCTGAGAATCCTGAGGATCGAAGACGCACTGCGTCAACCCGTAGCGATCGCGCAAATCGATAAAAATCAGGCCGCCGTGATCGCGCACGCTGTCCACCCAGCCGCACAGTTGTACCTTGGCCCCCGCATCGGTGGGGCGCAGTTGTCCGCAAGTATGTGTCCGCATTTTCATCGATTCTGTTTCCTTCCTGAAAAATTTAGAGTCGCGACTTTACGCTCCCGCCGCCCGACGCGCAAACATTTCCAGCAACCCCTGCGCGGTCAAAACTTCTCGGATCCGAAGTGGAGAACGGTCTTGGTGTCGTTCTTTTCGGGGGGGTCATCAAGGGATTGGGGATGATCGACCCTTCCGAACAGCCGGATCCAATGGGCCGCAACCAACACGGCAGCCCCCAGCACGGCCAGAACAGCCAGCATCCAGAGCAAAATCAAAAGGGCGGTAGGATCCGTCGGCAGGTCCTTGTTGGCATCGAGAATGGCTCCCGTCAGAATGCCGATGACGGAGATGACGGCCAGCACCATTTCGACCTGCTGACACAAAATGCAGGCCATTTCGAGGCGAGGGGTCTGCGCCGGGTCGGGCCCGAGCTGCTCACGAAGGATGCGCCCCACGGGATAGATCAGCAACAAGAGTCCCACCAAGAGGGGAGGAAGCAGGCCGGAAATGTCGAGAACGGTGTCGCCATATACCGTCCACATCAGTCCGGGACATAGAATCAAAAAGAGATACCGCACGGCAAAGTGGAGGGTTGAAAAGCCACGCAAATACCGTCCGCCTGAACGGCACCAGAGTTTCCAGAGCATCGCCATAGCGCCCAGCCCGATCCCCGTGCCCAGCCACAGGCCCACCGGAGGCCAGAGGGGAGCCGACATCGCGATCATCAGCCCCGCGATTCCCATCGGCACCAGACCCATCGCGAGCGTTTGTCGCACTTGAACATCCGCGAGAGAGGCTTCGGCGCTTAAGGAAGGAAAGAGTGGTTGATGGTCCTTCATTTTCTCCAGAACGCCGGCATAAAAATCGCCAGCACCGTATAGAGTTCCAAACGGCCCACCAGCATCAACAGCGTGAGGAGGACATGACCGGCAGGCGGGATGCTCGAAAAATTCAGCGTGGGCCCCACAGCCGAAAAACCGGGCCCCACATTGCCCATGCAGGTGATCACGGAAGAAATGGCCGTCTGAATGTCCGGGGTGAAGGGAAGCATGGCCAATACGCCAACCAGCATCACAAACAGGTACAAAGCGACGAAGGAGAGAATGGCCAGCAGAATGTGATCCGCAAGAAACTTTCGATCTAGCCGGATGGGAATAACGGCTTGGGGTTGCATGAACAGGCGAACCTCGCGTGCCACCGTCTTGAGCATCACTTGAATGCGTCCAACCTTGATTCCTCCTGCCGTGGACCCTGCGCACCCCCCCATCAACATTAAAAACACGAGCATGGCTTTAATCAGTTCGGGCCATCGATCATAGTCTCCCGTGGTGAATCCCGTGGTCGTCATCATACTGGCGCAAGTGAAGGACACCTCGCGGAACGCATGCCGCCAGGTGAAATCTGCACCCCCCGCAGATGAGTGAAGAACAACCGTTCCAACCAGCGAAAAGGAGGCAAAAATCAAGAGAAAGAAACGAGCCTCCCCGCTTCGCCACAACGAAAACGGCTCGCCGCGCAAAACGCGATAGTGCAAGGAAAAATTAATACCGGCCAACAGCATGAAGACCACCAGCAACCCCTCGATATAGGAGCTTTGAAAAGCCGATACACTGGCCGTTCGTGTGGAAAATCCGCCCGTGGCCATCGTGGTAAACGAGTGGCAAACGGAATCGAACCAATCCATTCCTCCGAGCCGTAGCAAAAACATGAGCACAACGGTCAACAATACATAAACGCCCCACAACATTTTGGCACTGGAGGCCACTCGAGGCTCGATCCGATCCTTGGAGGGGCCCGGCATCTCCGCGCGAAACAACTGCATCCCGCCCGCCCCCGCAAACGGCAAGATCGCCACAACCAAAATCAAAACGCCCATGCCGCCAATATACTGCGTGATGGCCCGCCACAGAAGCAAGCCCTTGGGCACTTCCTCCAAAGTCACAAAGACCGTCGCCCCGGTCGTCGTCATACCCGAAATGGATTCAAACAAGGCGGCAAAAGGGCTCGTCACCAACCCGGAAAGATAAAAAGGAGCCGCCCCGGCCATGCCGGCCAGCAACCAGCCAAACGTCACCACACCCAGCCCATCCCGACGCGACAGTTCCTGCTGATTCCGCGTCCCTGCACCCATCACCACGGCGAGGAGGATAGAACCGGCGGCAGAATATCCCAGCGCAGACCAAGCCCACAGAGGTTCGCCATGCAAAAACGACACCAAACCACATAACCCCATCAGAAGACCCACAACGCCCAGCAACCAAGCAATCACATGAAAAACGGATTTAACATTCATCGCGGATGCACCTTAACTGGTGAAAAGCGATTCCATCTTGGACACGGCGGCAGGCAGGCAATAGACCACCACGCGATCCCCAGCGGCCAGCACCAAGTTGCCCGTCGCCGTCCTCACCTGAGTGCCACGCAAGGTACTCACGATGATCACGCCATCGGGAATCTTGAGATCCTTGATGGCATAGCCAACCCATTTGTGTGTAGCGAACAGTTTCATTTCAATGAGCTCTCCGGGCAGGCGCGCAAGAATGGCGGCCGCCTGTACATTTTTGCCCCGCACAAAATGCAAAATCGAATTGATCATCGCCAAATGGGGATCAACGATACGATCGAGCAGGCGCAACTGGTTGATGATGCCAATATATTCCTTCTTGCCCACCTGCGCTGCGGTGAATCGGGCCCCGAACTTTTCGGCCACCAAGCAACCAATGATGTTGTGTTCATCGCTACCGGTGGCCGCCACATAGGCCATCTCACCGGCCTCGCCGATGCCCGCCAAGGTTTCTTGCTCCAGCGCATTGCCCTTAATCACCAACGTACGGTTGAGTTGTGCCGAACACAGATCCGCCCGCTCCTCGTCTTGCTCAATCAACACAATTTGCATGCGCGTGTGTTCGAGCATTCGCGCCAACTGGAGCCCCAACTCTCCCCCTCCCGCGATCACCACACGCTGGAACCGCTTGTGCTCCGGCCACGCCCATTGCATGAAATCGGTCACGGCGTCTGGCTCGCCCGCAAAATATACGTCATCGCCCACCAAAAAGGTCGTATCGCCATGCGGTGTCATGACTTCTTCGCCCCGCACCACCGCCGTGAAGCGAATTTTTTGGAGCCACTCCTTGCCGGAGAAATTCTTCAGCACACTCCCCAGCAAGGGGCTGTCCATGTGGACGGACATACCCACCACCATGACCCGCTCATCCAGCAAATCCGCCACCTCGATGGACCCCGGCAGGCGCAACACATTATAGAGGTCGCGGGCATATTCATCGTACTGATTCACAAGCAGATCCACGCCCAACTGGTCAAAATGGATGTGGCGACTCGTCAAATAGGCCGACGAGGACACCCGGGCCACCGTGCGAGCCACGCCCCTTGCCCGCGCAAAAATGCAGGCCAAGATATTCGTATTATCGTGGTCGGTCACCGCCACCATCATATCGGCCCGTTCCAGATCGGCCTCTTCCAGCACATCGGGATTTGCGCCATCGCCATGAACGGTCATCAAATCCAAATGGGCGTCCAGTTCCCCCAACGCCTCCGCCGAGGAGTCGATCACCACCACATCGTGCTCATCTTCGCAAAATTTTTCCGCCAGATGAGAGCCCGTCTGGCCGCCGCCTATGATCAAAATTCGCATGAATCCATCCGTTTCTTCCAACTATCACCCATTATCCAAATCCTCCCCACCCTGACAAGGGAGAAGAACCCGTAGAAGAAACCGCCGGGCGCATGTGGGGATTCCTCTGTGCGCCTCTGTGGACTCCGTGAGAGGAATTGTTTCTCTCACAGAGTTCACAGAGATTCACAGAGAGGGATTGGCAAAGCGATCCACTTCTTGTCGATACGGTCGGGACATAGCCCGCCCCGCCAAAAAATCTCAACGCCAGATTGTTTTCGCCTCTGGAAGGACGACCTCCGTGTCGTCCGGGTTCGTTTTTTGAAGCCCATCCCTATTCGTGAAAGACAATGGCCTCAAAAACAGTGAATTTGGCGTGGGGCTCCAGCCAGGCATCGGGCGGAAGCCCCGCCTTTTGAGCAAGATAGGAAAGTGTGGTCGGCAAATCCCAGCCTTGCTCGGTTGCGACTTGGGGCAGGAAAACGGCAGACCGACTGCCCACTTCCAGCACCATTCCATGACGGCCGATTTCGATCTCTCGGTAGGATGCCACCGGCACCGGCTTCGTGAGGGCACTGATTTCAATGTGCACCCGCTGAAACTCCCGCGCCGTCAAAGGCGAAAATCGCGGATCCTCGAAGGCGGCATCTAGGGCATGGTCCAACACGACTTGCACCAACGGTCGACGCGGAAAAATCTCACCGATGCACCCTCGCAAGTCGCCATCGAAGGTCAACGTGACAAAGCCGCCCATGATCTGATTCATGGCGGGGGTGAGCTCCACGCCAAAATCTTTGGGGTCCGACACGGTCTTTCCCTTCAAGGCTTGAGCAATGGCTTTTCGCGCAAGCGACAACAGAACATTTTTATCTTCGTCTGAAAGTTGCGGCGTCTCGGTATTGGGCTTCGGTTTCTTCATGAACGTTCCTTCTCGATAAAAGGCGAGAGCGGCATAGCTGACGGAATTTTCAAAATCGCCCGTGCAACTTCCCGATGTGTCATAGGCCAGTTCGCGAGCCATAAAATGCTCCGGCAACATTCGGAGCAGTACTCCGATGGAATCCTGTCCGCAAATGGTCGCGCCGGTCTGATCGCAATACGCGGCAAACTCCTCGGCATCGCCCGCCAAAATCCTCTCCATGGCACCCCCATCCAATTTTCGAAGATTCGCCTCGATGTTCGTGCAAAAAGGCACGTAGCCGAAATTGGGGCCATAGTGAGTGAAGTCGGAACTAATCACCCACGCCGTATGCTCATCCATTAGCGGCACCAGCGCTTGGGCCGTTCGGATGCGAGCGTCTTCGTCGAGTTGCCCCAACGTGATGGGAATCAATTTCCACTCTCGCCCCGCCAACGCCACCTGTAACAGTGGCAGTTCCATTTCCACGCTATTTTCACCGCGTCGAGTGGAGGAAACGTCTTCGAAAAGGGGATTTTTCAACAACTCTGCAAGAGCCACCGTGTCGAGAGGTGTTTCTCCCAGCGGCGAACGATAATGCGTCTCCCGCGAAGGCACGCTGATCCGGTTCGGCAAGTGAACGCGATGGGAAAAGCCCAGCACCACCACGCGGTTCAGGTTGGTTTGAGCGGCTAGCGCCTTCGCCGCATACGCCGCACAAAGCCCGGAATAGGCATAGCCCGCATGAGGCGCCACCACGGCAAACAAACCGGGATGAGCCTCCACCTTGGCTTTGTGCAAATAGCCCTCCAATTCCGCCTTCAGGCGAGAGTCATCTGCATCATACCAAGCCCCGGCCAGAGTCGACTCCATCCAGATCTTGCTCATTTCCGCCTCGCTTTCCTGTGCCACGACACCCGCCACCAACTGCCAATATAGCACAATTCCAACGGCCAGCCCACTCCACCTATTCATTCCTCAACGCCTCCGCCGGAGGCATGCGCGCGGCCAACCACGCAGGCCCCATCGAGCAGAGCAAGGCCAGTCCGCACGCCAACACAAAAGGTAACAGACGTGTGCCCACGCCAAAATAAAATGGCAATGGAAAACTCCCCCCCAGCCAACGCAATGCCCCTTCTGCTGCCACCGTTCCAACTATGGCGGCAGCTGTGGTCAACGCAAGCGATTCGGCCACAAAAAGTCCCGCAATATCTCGTCGCCTCGCACCCAAGGCCCGACGTAGTCCAATCTCGGGAATGCGCTCCCGTACGCCCGTCAACAGCATCCCCGCCAGCGTCACCGCCCCCAGCAACAGACCCAATCCGCCCCCCACGCCCGCCGTCCAAACAATGGCCCGCTGCCAGCTTCGAATGCCCTGCAATAGAGATTCCGGAGTCACCCACTCCACGCCATCGAATCCCATGCCGGGCTGCTTCAGTATCGCCTCCACGCGCCGCCTCAGCCCCTCGGGCGTGTTTCCTTCCCGCGCGCAAAACAACAGTGCATCCACACGATGAAGCGCGGCCCGGTCGCCTGTTTCCAGCACATCCGCCGAATAGGGAATATAGACCGCACTTTCAGAAATGACCGCCAACGGAGAACCGGAACCTTCATACACCCCAATCAGCCGAAAAGGCTCATGCCCCAATTGCACTCCCCCGCCCACGGCCCACCGATTTTTTCGAGCCTGCTCCGCCGAAGTCATCGCCACCCGCGCGCCCTGTTGAACATCCAACTCATCCAACGCCCGACCTTCCACAAATTGCCAGCCACGGGCACGCGCCCAATCGGCATCCACCGTCACCACCGGCATGTCCGCCCCCCCGGAAGACGGCAACACTTTGACGCCCGATACCCATGCCGCCTCAGTCAAATTCTTACGAAAGAATTCAACCTGACTCCGATTCCATGCCGTTTCAGGTGAAGCGCCCGCAGAAGGAAGCAGAACAAAAGAACCCGCACCGAAGGAATCCACCAATTCACGCGCCTGCCGTTGCAAAGCATCCAGCGTGGATAACAAAATCGTCACGGCAAACCATCCGAGCACCAAACTACAAAACGCCAACGCAGCGCGGGCAGGCCCCGTCCGCAACCCGATCCACAAGTCTGATGAAAACTTCTTCATGAACTCACGGAAGCAAAATGGAATCGCCTTCCACCAACCCCTCCAGCACTTCGATATGCACGGAATCGGCCAAGCCCGTCTGAACCGAAATCTCTTCTACAACGCCCGCCGCCGTGAGCCGCCGCACCCACGCTTGAGAGCCTCGCCATTCAATCGCCTCGCGCGGCACCAACAGGGCGTCGGACGATTCTTCCGCAACAATTTCCGCTCGCACGGAAAGCCCAACCGGCAGGGACTCCGAAAGAGGTTCCAGTGCAATCTGCACCGGAAACGACTTGCGCCAAACCGGCTGCCCCGGGCGAGTCTGGGCCATTCCTCCCACACTTTCCACCCGACCCACCAACCGCACATTCGGATAAGCCGTGGGAACCGCCTCCACCCGATGCCCAACCTTCACCCACGGCAACTCGGCTTCCCCCACATATCCTCGAACCACATGCTCCGAGGGATCCGGCAGACACAAAAAGACCTGATTCAGGAACAACGAGTCACCCACGTGAGCCGTTCGATAATCACCTCCAATCGGCAACGGCACCAGCGTCGCCACGCCCGCCACCGGAGCTCGCACCACGCACAGCGCCAGTTGGCGCGCCGTGAAATCACGTTGGCGTCCCGCGGCTTCCAGCGCCGCCCTCGCCTTGGCCAATCGGGCCTCGTGCACATGCTTGCGAGTCAGTTCCACCCGCGTTTCCATTTGCTCCCCCCGCACCCGCAAGCCTTCCACCTTTCGTTCTTGCTGTGCCACCTCGCCCTCCGACATCAGACCCCGTTGCATCAACCCGCGTGCAGATTCCAAAAATCGTTCCTCCGCCTCCCATTCGGCGCGAGCCTCCATGCGCTTGGATTCCATATCCAGCAATTCCAGCGGCAACTCCGCCTTTTCCAAACTTTCCAATTCTTGACGGGCGCGAACCCACTCATTCTCCTGCCTCGCCAGATCTTGCTCGATTTGCGATGCATCAAAACGCGCTAGCAAATCGCCCGATTCCACCAGCGTCCCCTCCGCCACTAGTTCCGCCAATACTGCCGAACCCTGTACGCCCGCCGCAATCATTTGTACGTGGCGCGCCTCCAACTCGCCCTGAAAAGGAATCGTCATGCGAACCGCACCGCGCGACACCGTCGCCACGCGTTGCGGTGCCTCACCGCTCCGTCCGCAACCAGACAACGCCACGGCACACAGCATCCCCGCCACCATCCATATCCTCTTCATGCGTTGCTCATTCCTTTTCATTGCGCAAAATTTCTCGAGGGGCTGGCACCAGCGTACCCAGCACATGCAACAGGCGATAGGCCGAAAGCGAAGCCTCCCGCTTCGCGGCCAGCTCGCTCAACTCCGCGCGAATGCGATCCGCTTCCGCATCCGAAACCGAATTCGCGCTTGCACGCCCCGCCTCAAACAGCGCCTGGGCCAACTCAGCCCGGTTGGCCGCCAACTCGCGATTCCTCGCCGCCAACTGCAATTCCGCTCTCGTTCGGCGATACGTTGCCAATGCCGAATTCACCTCGACCGCCAATCGGCTTCTCACAATTTCCGCCACTTGACGGCGGGCTTCCGCATCCAGCCCCGACCGGGCCACCTCGAGACGAGCCCCGCGCAAGTTTAGATTCATATCAGCGGTGAGTCCCACAAACCAATCCTCTTGGTCGAGACGGCCCGCATCGCTCCACTCCTCACCCTCTCCAAACGTGGTCTGCCTCGCAACCAGTTTCATGTCCGGCAACAACTGACGCTGCGCCAGCCGCAAACGGCGGTCGCCCGTCTCAATGTCCTGCAACGCCTGCGCATAGTCCGGCCGCTCGGACAGCGCCACGGCCAAGGCGGGTTCAGCCTCCTCCACATCCAACTCCAGCATGGCGGGAGGAGTCAGACGAAACAGGGAATCCAACGGCAATCCGAGCAAATTGGCAAATTCTTTGAACTGTATATCCAACTGCGATCGCTCCACCTCCAAGCGCGAAGCGGCCTCTCCGCGTTGAAAATCCATGCGGAGGACTTCCGTGCGCGACGACTTTCCCTGCGGCTCCCGCGCACTTGCCAATAACCACAGTTTTTCCATCCGCGCCGCAAAGGCTTCGTCGCAAGAAATCTGGTGGTGCAGAAAAATCAGCCCCTCATACAATTCCACCACGCGAACTACCAAGGCCGATCGATCCCGCTCCCATGCCCGCCGAGCCGCCTGCCAATTTTCATTCGCCGAAACAATCGGCTCGTTTTGGAACAAAGGCCCAAACTGACGAAACAGCGGTTGCGACACCTCCACCCTCACCTCGCCACGGCGCACATCGGGCGCCCCATCCACCGCAATTTGGCGCGCCGCCACGCCTACCGCCGCGCGCGTACCATAGGAACCCGTCGCCTCCGCACGCATTCCCGCCCCGACATCCTCGCCGTCCGAACTCGCCCCCGCCACCCCCTCGGGAACAAGCTGGACCGCACGTGCGGTTTCCAACGCCTGTTGTTCCGCCAAGCGAAATCCTTGCAAATCCAGCGCCCCCTTCACCAGTTCACGGTTATGCACCAACGCCCGTTCGATGGCCTCTTCCAGCGCCAACGGAGTTTCTGCCGTCTCCGGCACCTGCGCCAAGGCCCACGACGCTCCCACCAGCGCCACGACCCCGCACCATCCATGTATTGGTTTCCTCATTCCCCCCAACATAGCGGTTTTCCACACTGTGGAAAAATGTTTTCCACACTGTGGAAAAATGCCTTTCCACCGTTCGGCCCCGAAACGGTGGAGCGAGCTTACAGGCACGGGCACCGCCTCGCGAAAAAACTGTCATCTTTTCTCCTGATCGGTTATAACCCAGCTCAGTTGTTTGAGTTATTTACATGCTACAAGTCGCAGGATCGTACACGATCTAGGGCGGAGCATGGTTTTCTATAAAATTGACTGGAGAACGGCATGAAAATGGATTCCAAAATTGGGTTGGGATTGGTGGCACTGTTTGCGATCGGCATCACGCTCGCGTGGGTTGCGGAAGAGCACAAGGCCCATCCACAGGAAGCGGCCAAAAGCTCGTCCTTTGCCGAAGAATCCGTCCTGCCAACGGCGGAGCTGCCTCCGGACGCCATCGGCGTGAACCAACCGGATGTCGCCTCGTCAACCGTGTCCACACCTGCTGCATCCCCATCCTCAACGGAGCCCGTCGCGCCCTCCATGGACAAGCCATGTAAACGTTTTGCAGACGCTGAAATAGTCGAGAGTCGCGATGGTCAACCGGATGCCGATGGATGGGTCGAGCGCGTGAGCATCGTCAAGACCGGGATGAAGTATCCCCTTGTGCGCACTGTGGAAAAGCTCCGCTCCGCCGATCTGGAGGGTGAGCCCGTTCAGTTTTCTGCCGCCGTGGCCGACCACATGGTTGTGAGAGTGAAGGACGGTCTTTCGGAAGAAAAGGTGGCCACCATCGCCTCCCAAAACGGGTTCACTGTACGCAAGAAGATGCTGGCGCCGGACACCTATTTGATTTCATTTGAGGAGGTCTCGATCGATGCACTACCCAAGGCCATTGAAACGTTCAATACTGAAGCAAATGCCGTCCAATATGCCGAGCCGGATGTGCTGGTCTTTGCCAGCGCCACGATTCCTAACGACCCGGCTTTCCAGCAGCTTTGGGGCTTGCATCAAAACAAGGACAGGGACATCGACGCACCCGAAGCGTGGGATCTGGGCCAAGGCTCAAGCAACATCGTGGTGGCGGTGATCGATACGGGCATTGACTATAACCATGAAGATCTGTCGGACAACATGTGGCGCAACCCCGGTGAAATCGCTGACAATGGCCTGGATGACGACGAAAACGGATTCCGGGATGACGTGTATGGCTGGGACTTTTTCAACGAGGATAGCGATCCGTTCGACGACAGCTCCCATGGCACCCATTGCGCGGGTATCTTGGGTGCGGTCGGAAATAATGGGATCGGTGTGGTGGGCGTCAATTGGCGTGTCAAACTCATGGCCGTCAAGACCATGAACCAAGGCGGTAGTGGCTATCTTTCGGATGCCGTCGACGCGATCTACTATGCCACCGCGCAAGGCGTCCGGCTGACCTCGAATTCTTGGGGCTATTACGGTTTTCTGCAATCCATGAAAGACGCCATCGACAACGCGGGAACCAGCAACATCTTGTTCGTGGCAGCAGCCGGAAACGAGCAGAATGACAATGACACGAATCCGTGCTACCCCTCGTCGTACGATTCGGACAACATCATCTCCGTCACAGCAACGGATGCGGACGATGACCTAGCGTGGTTCTCCAACTATGGCAAGACGTCGGTCGATCTGGGCGCTCCGGGCATCCACATCTTTAGCACGGTGCCGATGGCGCAAGGCCGCTATGCTTCTTTCTCCGGCACATCGATGGCCACGCCACATGTCGCTGGCGTCGCCGCGCAAATGGCAGCGTATTCTCCCACTCTCACAGCCGCTCAGATCAAGCAACGCATGCTAGAAAATACGGATCGTTCTTCCACGCTCTCCGGCAAAACCGTGACGGGCGGACGCGTGAACGCATACAAAGGACTTTCGGGGGCCGTTCCCTTGGAGCCCCCGGCGGCGCCTTCGGCCTTGGATGCCACGGCCTCTTCCAACCGCGTCGAGCTGGTCTGGACAGACCATGCCACCAATGAAACAAGTGTGGTGGTGGAACGCCGCTCGGGTTCTTCGGGTTTCACAGTCCTCGCTGTTTTGGCCGCCAACACAACCCACCATACCGATACTTCTGTGATGGGGGGCGTCACCACCATCTATCGCGTCAAGACCACCAACGCGGCCGGCAGTTCGGCCTATTCGTCCGAAGCCTCCGCCACCGTGCCGGGTGATGCCGACGCATGGGATCCCGAGAACGATGTCGGTTCCGGTGCCATCCTTTTAAGCCCGATCACCACCAACGAAGCATCCCACGGACCCCACACGCTCTCCGGCACGGATGCGGCTGATTGGTTCAAGGTCCAGTTGGTGGAAGGAAACACCTACAACTTCAACTCCATTGGCGGTAGCGGCGATACCTTTGCGGACGTGTTTCGCGATGAGGATGGAACGCAGTGGGTCATGGCCGACGACGATGGTGGCGGCGGACTGATGTTCATGCTCGAATACAGAGCCGACTCCAACGCCATGTACTACATCCGCGTCCGCACCGAACCGGCTTCGGACAATGCGGCCTACACCATCCAATCCAGCATGACGGAATCCTCGAACCGGGTGCCGGAGGTCAGCCTGACGAGCCCCGCTCCCAATGCGGTGTATCAAGCGCCAACATCCATCCCCCTCGCTGCCAGTGCCAGTGATCCCGACGGCTCCATCGCAGAAGTTCAGTTCTTTAGTGGGACGAATCTGCTCTTCACCGACACCTCCTCCCCGTTCAGCTATTCGTGGACCAACGCCGCCTTGGGCAACCATAACCTGACCGCGCTGGCAGTGGACAATCAAGGTGGCATCGGAACATCCGCCACGACCACCGTGTCCGTTGTGACCGCACAGCCCATACTGTCTGTCACGCCAACGAACTTCAGTCTGTTTGTGTTGGCTGGACAGGATGTTCCGTCGGGATCGTTCACCGTCGCAAACAGCGGTACCGGAACCATGAACTACAGCCTTTCGGAAGAGGTGGATTGGCTCTCGATTTCGCCCACCAACGGCTCCAGTTCCGGCACTTCCAACACCCACAGCATCGCCTATTCCACGGCTGGATTGGCAACGGGAACCTACTCCGGCATCCTCACGATAACGGCGACTGGAGCAACCGATTCGCCCAAGACCATCGCCGTGACCCTACGGGTCTCCTCCAGCTTGCTGGATGCAGGACTCCTCGCCTACTACCCTTTCAACGGAAATGCGAACGATGAAAGCGGCAATGGCCATCTCATGTTCAATCAAGGTGCCCTTCTCGCTCCCGATCGGTTGGACAACGAGAACAGCGCCTTTTCGTTCAATGGTCAGAACGCCTACATGAGCATGGACGATGCGGCCGGCGACTTGAATTTTGATATCCGGAACGAAAACTACACCGTAGCGTTTTGGGCCAAAATCGGCAGTTTGAACAAACAAACGATTCTGATGGACCGTGGCTCTGACGCCAATGTGTCGGCTTCTTACTTCCTCAATATTATTCCCGGTCAGAATGTGTTGGATGCCACCTGTTGGGATGGGTCCTTCGGGTCTGGCGGTCTGAACGTGACCAGCACCTCTGTCTTGCAAACCGGCTCTTGGGTTCATGTGGCGATGGTGGGCGACACCTCACGAATTCATCTCTATCTCAACGGCGTCCACGAAAATGACGCAGATATTCCCGACGGATTTGGAAGCACGGTCAACGCAGAAACCTCGCGTTCCGTGGGCAGATTTATGCCCGACAATGTGGACTATTTCGATGGCACCTTGGATGATATTCGCATCTACAACCGCGCGCTTTCGGCTCAGGAGGTCTGGCAACTCTCTGGTGGCCGTACGGTGGCATCGATCCGTGGCACGATCAGCTACAGCGGCTCCCAGACGGGGCCCGTCGTTGTCGTGGCCGGAAATTTCACTCAGAAAATCGCCGAACCAGGGGACTACAGCCTACGCGACTTGCCCATTCCGGGAACCTACCGTATTCGCGCGTTCCGCGACGTGAACGACAATAATCAGCTCGACGCTTCCGAGCCCTACGGCGAATACAGAGATAACCCAATCCAACTGACCCAGGATTTGGAAGGTGTGAATATCACCCTGACCGATCCCAATTCGGTGGATGCAGGACTTCTCGCCTACTACCCCTTCAACGGAAATGCGAACGATGAAAGTGGCCATGGTCATCTGTTGTCCAATCAAGGTGCCCTTCTCGCTCCCGACCGGTTGGGTAATGAGAATAGTGCATTTTCGTTCAATGGTCAGAACGCCTACATGAGCATGGACGATGCGGGCGGCGATTTGAATTTCGATGTTCGAAGCGAACCCTATACCGTGACGTTTTGGGCTCAAATCCGCAGTCTGAAGAAACAGTCCATTCTGATCGACCGGGGCTCTGCCGCCAATGTGCCCGCTTCCTATTACCTAAGTGTGATTCCCGGTCAGAATGTAATGGACGCCACTTGCTGGGATGGGTCCATCGGGTCCGGCGGTCTGAACGTGAAGAGCACCACGCTCTTGCAAACCGGTTCTTGGGTTCATGTGGCGATGGTGGGCGACACATCGCGAATTCACCTCTATATGAACGGCGTCCACGAAAATGAGGGTGAGATTCCCGCCGAATTTGGAAGCACGGTCAACGGAGAAACTTCAAGATCCGTGGGTCGATTTATGCCATACAATGTGGATTACTTCGACGGCACCTTGGATGAAATTCGCATTTACAACCGTGCCCTACCCGCCAGCGAAATTTGGCAGCTCTATGGCGGCAGTGCGGAGGCGTCGATCTGCGGGACCGTTCAATATGACGGCAATCAAACCGGACCCCTGGTCGTGAAAGCTGGAGTCTACAGCGCCACGTTGTCGGCTCCGGGAACATATTCCCTATCCAATCTGCCAGCGGGCGCCTATTCGGTTTTTGCGTTTTGCGATGCTAACCGCAATGGAGCATGGGATGCGTATGAGCCCGCGCAATCCTATTCCAACAATCCGGTTGTGCTTTCAAATGGAATGGTCTCTGGCGTGGATTTCGCAGTGAACGATCCCGACACAGATGAAGACGGCTTGACGGATGCGTTCGAAGCCGGATACGGGCGATACCAAATTGTTCCAGACGTAAGCACGTGGTCAGAAGCCAAGGACCATGCCTTGAGCCAGGGAGGGCATCTCGCCACCATCACCAGCGCAACAGAATGGGATGCCATCCAACGGGTGGTAGGCCGGAATGCGAATGGGTTGGACTTGTGGCTGGGCGCCACCGATGAATTGCAGGAAGGGGTTTGGAAATGGGTCACCGGAGAAGCATGGAACTATACGCGCTGGTATCCTGGTGAGCCCAACAACAACGAGAACGAAGATTTTCTGGAGTTGAACCACCCATCCGCATCCATTGGCTCGTGGAATGACTATCGCAATATTGCCGGCGACCCCTTGGGATATTTGTTTGAGATCGGGTATTACACAGATCCAACCCATCCGGATACCGATGGAGATGGCCTAAACGACGGGCAGGAAGTCCTTGTCCACCTTACGGATCCAACCCATCCCGATTCCGATGGCGATGACCTGAACGATGGCGCAGAAATCGCCGCCGGCACGCTTCCGCTCGATGCCGACAGCGACGACGATGGGCTGAACGACTTCTACGAAGTGGTCACTCAGCCGTGTTTGAATCCTCTGGAGCCAGATACGGACCACGACGGCATCTCGGACGGCACTGAAGTGACATCTGGAAGCGATCCGTGTAGCGCAGAAAGCAGCTTGTTCTCCGTCGCAGGTTCCATCACCTATGCCGGAAATCGAACAGGCCAAGTTGTGGTGATCGCGGCGGACTCGGCGACGCCCACTCATGGGCTCGTGGCCTACTACCCCTTCAGCGAGAACGCAAATGACGAGAGCGGGAACGGAAACCATGCCGTGATGGTGGGTGCAACGTTGGCGAAAGACCGTTTTGGTATGGAGGGAAGCGCCTATTCCTTCGACGGTGTAGATGATTATGGCGATGCAGGAAATTCGGTTGGGAACAATCCTTCCAACCTGACTTATGCCGCCTGGGTCAAAATCAACGCACGGGAATCTTCTTATCGGGATACGATCATCACCAAGCGCCATGTCAATGACGGCACCAGCCCATTTACAACAGACGGATCGGACGCGGTCTCTCTTTGCATCGGATCTCGACAACTCAATGGCTTGGGCCTGACCGCGCTCGACGACCACAATTATTACGCCACTGCAAAAAGTACCAGCGTCGTCCCCCTTCAAACATGGGTTTTTCTTGCCGCCACCCGGCAGGGAAGCGCCTATAAGATCTATGTGAATGGCATTCTTCAAGGCAGTCTGACCGATGCGCATGGCATGGGCGGTTCCACGCAGAACATCCATTTCATGCATCACGGAGCTTGGGGCACCTACTGCAATGGAGTCTTGGATGATGTTCGCATTTACAACCGGGCCTTATCCCCCAACGAGGTGGCACAACTCTATCAAGGCCGCCAGTATAAAACCGTCCTGCCAGGTGCGGGTGCCTACCAAATATCCAATGTGTTGGGCGGTGTGGCTTACACCGTCAACGCCTTCATGGATTGCGATGGCAACGGAATCATGGATGATGGCGAACCGAGGGGTAGCTATGCGGCGAACCCCGTTCTGGTGACAAATTCAGTCACAGATGTGAACATCGCGCTGGTCGTGCCTTCGACGGGTTGGACGATGCGGGCAACACATGCGCTGGCGGAATATAAGTGCCCCGGCACCAACACCGTGGCATGTGAGGTATACTTCCCGACCAATCGAAATTTACTGGCGCTGGGCTGGACGGTTTCCTTACCGATAGACTGGTCATTGGTGTCGGCAACAGGCGATGGCGGGGCATTGGCGAACCCGGGGACTGGTGAAATTCTGTTTTCGTCGCCGAAACTCACGAATAATCCGATCCTGTTCACCTACGATGTTCGCGTACCCACTGGCCAAAATGGACCTCAAGCCATTGCCGGAACGGTCGTCTTTACCTTGAGCGGCGCAGAGTCGAACATTGTCGCGATGGCGGAGCCACATCCGCTCATCGTAAATTCAGAGAGTCCTTATCACAGCTCTGATTTCCGCAACCCGGGATGGGTGATCGACCTCCCGGAGTGCAACCGCACCTTGTCCTATTGGCGCAGCGGCCGATATGGTGTTCGCCCCGGCACCGTGGATGGCTACGCGCCAAACGAAAATTCGCAGGACGGAAACCGTCACAAGGCGGACTATCAGGAGCCATTCTGGGAATTGGATGGCGAAGAAGCACTCCGGGTAATGGGCTACTGGATGGCAGGCGGCTACCATCCGGATGCCGCGGGCGTCGATGGCTACGCTCCGGGAATCCCCACCAACGGCAGTCTGGGGATGATGGATATCGGCGACATCTCGGCTCTGTCGGTGGCTCCTTCAACCTATGTGCCGGGCCACCCGATCACCTTACGGGGCACCTTGAGCTATTCCAACGACATCATCGGCCTGCTGTGGCGACCGCAACTGCCGGATGGATGGACCATCCTATCCGTCAGCGCCAATGGAGGAACCCCGGAAGTGGTCGATAATGAGATTCTCTTCACCTCCAAGTTGCCAACCAGTCCCCTTCAGATCACCTATGTCTGCCATGTGCCTTTTGAAACGCATGAGGACGCGCTGGTCCAGACAGACGTG
This sequence comes from uncultured Verrucomicrobiota bacterium, assembly GCA_964647595.1. GTDB lineage: Bacteria > Verrucomicrobiota > Kiritimatiellia > CAIQIC01 > Lenti-01 > Lenti-01. Next base: position 21,312 of record CAZYGH010000009.1, on the reverse strand, counting down.
AAGGTCATGCGGCAAGGTTCCGCCAATCCCCAGAGCCTGTTTGGCATGATGGCTCCGAACATGTTGCAACTCGACACCGATGGCGACGGACTGACCGATTGGGTCGAGACCCATACCGGCGTATTCCGTAGCTCAACCGACACCGGAACCGACCCGAACAATCCTGACACGGACGGGGATGGAATTTTGGACGGAATGGAAATTCCGGCGGGTACAAATCCTAATTCATCCAGTTCGGCATTCAAGATTCTGAGCCTTCGGGAAATGGCTGGGGACACCATCATCAATGTCCTAGGGCTGACGCCCTACGAGGTTCAATGGTCCAGCGTGGAGGGGAAGACCTACACGGTGGCCCGTTCAACGAACCTGATGCAGGGCTATTCCGTCATTCGTTCCAACATTTTGGCCACTCCGCCCGTCAACACCTTCATCGATTCCATGCCGCCTGTACGAATCAGTACCTATACTGTGGGTGTGCAGTAAGCCCTCGGCCGGTCCAGAGGCCATCGCGCTCGGGGCATGAAAAGGGCTCGGGGCTAAAAGATTGATTCGACGGGGTCGCACAGGTAGATTCGCACCGTGGAGTCGCAAATAATGGCCAATGCCGAAATTCTAGTGGAGGTCGATAACTTGACCCGACGCTTCCCCCGATGCGAAGCGCTCGGTGGCATCTCCTTTCACATTCGCCGCGGAGAAATTGCGGGATTTCTGGGCCCCAACGGATCGGGAAAAACCACCACCCTCCGCATCTTGGCGTGTGCCTTGGCCCCAACATCCGGCCGGGTGGAAGTGGCGGGCTTCGATGTGACCACCCATTCCCTAGACGTACGCCGCCGCATCGGCTACTTGCCCGAAACCGTGCCCCTCTATCCCGAAATGCGCGTGGACGAATATCTGGCCTTTCGGGGCCGCATCAAAGGACTGAAAGGCCCCCGCCTCACAGCCCGGTTGCGCGAAGTGACCGAACAGTGCGGACTCGGCGACTCTTCCAAACGTATTCTTGGCAATTTGTCGCGCGGCTTCCGACAACGTGCCGGACTGGCGGACTGCCTCCTGCACAAACCCGATGTCCTCCTGCTCGACGAACCACTGGCCGGTCTGGATCCCGCCCACGTGCAATCCACTCGCGAGTTGCTCCGCGACATGGGAAAAAATCGCGCCATCTTATTTTCCACTCATGTTCTAGCCGAAGTGGAACCCCTTTGCCAGCGGGCGCTCATCCTGAATGCCGGACGCCTCGCCGCATCCGATTCCCCCACCCGCCTCGTTCAAGCCGCCGCCCGTCTGGTTGCCGAACTCTTCGCCCCGCTGGACTTGCTGACCGATGCCCTTCAAGCGCTTTGCGGAACCACCGATATCCGCGTGGATAGCTTGCCCGACGGTTGGACCTCCATCTCCATCCCCATGGGCGGCGCAGATCTGGGCACCGCCATTTCTGAACTGGCCCAATCCCGCCAATGGCCCCTGCGAGAGTTGCACCATGAATCCAAGGGCTTCGAAGAAACCTATCTGCGCCTGACCACCTCTCCCTCCCTCGTCCATAACCCCGCGAAAAGGAGAAGCCCGTGACCCTTTTCCTTCATCTCTGGCGCCGGGAAATGGGCTCCTATTTCCGCACGTCAATTGCCTATGTCGTGGGCGTCTTTTTTCTGCTCATCACCGGCTTCAGCTTCTGGATGCTGGCAGCCGGCTTGGCTCGGGGCTCCACCGATGGCGACATGGCAGGAACCCTGTTTGGTTCGCCGTGGTTCTGGCTGGATATGCTCATCGTGACGCCGCTCCTCACCATGCGGCTGTTTGCGGAAGAGCGACGCATGGGCACGCTGGAATCGCTGTTGTGCTCGCCCGTGACCGAAACCGATGTGGTGCTCGCCAAATTTGCCGGTGCCTATTCCGCCTTTCTGTTGCTGTGGATTCCCACCCTCTCCTATGCCGCCATTCTGAAACAATGCGGCGCTCAGTTGCCGCCCATTGATTGGGGGCCCATCGCCTCGGGCTATCTCGGCACCGCGTTGGTGGGCGCGTTCTTCCTTTCGGTGGGCCTAATGAGTTCGCTCCTCACGCGACACCAAATCGTGGCCGCCATGGTCTGCCTGGGTGCGCTGGGCATGATGCTGTCGGGCGGGCTGCTTCCGTTCTATTCCCACGTCGAGGAAGTGCGCCAAATTTCGAGTTTCGTTTCGGCACCTGTTCACATGCTCGATTTTGCAGCCGGCACCCTCGATACGCGCGCCATCGTCTGGTACATCAGCGCCACCGTTCTCCTTCTGTTCCTTTCCATCCGCATTCTGGAGGCGCGCCGCCTGCGCTAAATCCAATGGAAACGAACTCTCCCTATTCCCCCTCCGCCTGCCGCCTCCGCCGCTGGCTTATGCTGGCCCACTTGGCCGTCACGGGCTTGCTCGCCTGCGCCATTTTCATCATGCTCAACTATCTTTCCATGCGCCATTACGCCCGCCTCCACTGGAACCGCGATCCCGTTGCGCAACTCTCAGAAAAAAGCCTGCGCCTTCTCCGCTCTGTTGTGGATGACATCCGGATCGTCGCCCTCGTGCGCCCCTCCAATGAAGCCTACCGAAATGTCACCATCCTCCTTCAGGAATATGCGGCGGCCTCTCCTTCCGTGTCCGTCGAATTTGTGGATCCGGATCGCGATTTGGCCCGTACCGAACAACTGGCAGGGCAATATCGCCTAGGCGAATCCGAATGCGTGGTCTTCCACATCGGCGAACGCCATCAGACCGTCGCCGCCACCGACCTCATTGAATATGTCTATCCCGCCGGAGAAATCGACAAACCCAAGCGCTCCTTCCGCGGCGAGCCCCTGTTCAGCAGCGCCATTTACTCACTCACTCAAGCCACGCGGCCCGTTGTCCACTTCATTCAAGGCCACGGTGAGCGCTCGCCCAACGACTTCGATCGGCGCACCGGCTACTCCCACATCGCCGCACGCCTGCGCGATGAAAACCTCGACGTCGAAGTCCTCAATCTCGGTGAGGCCAAGAGCGTGCCCAGTCGTTGCGCCCTCATGATCATCGCCGGCCCCACCCAAACCTTTGCCCCCTTTGAAATCGCCCTCATTCGGGACTATCTCGATCGAAAGGGGCGGTTGCTTCTGCTTCTCGACGCCCGCTCCAAAATGGGATTGGAACCCTTGCTGCTGGAGTGGGGCGCCCTACTGGGCGATGATGTCGTCGTCGACGAAACAAAAACCTTGAGCGGGCGCGAGCTCTACATCACGGCCTATCCCGCGCATCCCATCACCGAACCCCTTCAGAATCTCGCCAGCGTTCTCTTCCTTCCGCGCTCCATCCGCCTGCGCTCGTTCACGGCGGGCGGCGATAAGCCCATCGTCTCCCCCCTAGCCACCTGCTCTCCCCAAGGGTGGGCCGAATTCGATCCCGATGACGTCTCCCTACAATTCGATTCGCAAGTGGACATCCCCGGGCCCATTCCCGTCGCCGTTGCCATCGAACGCGGCCCCATCCCCGGCGTCCATGTACAAATCCGTCCCACCCGCTTGGTCATCATCGGCGACTCCGCCTTTGCCTCCAATGGCGGTCTCATGGGCGCCAACGCGGATCTGCTCATGAACTCCGTGAACTGGCTCCTCGACCGAAAAGAACTCCTCGCCATCTCCCCCAAGACCTATGAAAGCCTTCGCTTGGTCATGGATGCCCATCAACTTCGTAAACTGTTTTGGGCCGTGGGCATCTTTCTGCCCGCACTCGTAGCCGCCTTGGGCTTGGGCGTTGTCTGGCGAAGGAGACATTAGCATGAACCTTCGCCTCACCGGAATCCTCGCTCTCGTCGCCGCTTTTCTCGGATTGCTCATCGTGTTCTGGGATCAGGATGACGACACCGAACGCACTCGTCTCGAACAAGCACGCCGCGCCTTTCGATTCGATCCGGCACGCGTGGATCGACTCCTGATCCACTCCGGCGACCTCTCCATGGATTGCCATCTCAACAACCGCCAGTGGTCTCTGGTTCACCCCATTTCGGCACGCGCCGACCCCGTCGCCATCGAACGCCTGCTCGGTGCCCTTCAAGAACTCCCCCGCGGCGACATCATTCTGCCACCCCGCCGCGCCATCAATCCCTATGCCCCCTATGGCTTGGATGATCCTCGCGCCACCCTCTCCATCATCGAAGGCTCCGTCACCAATCGCATTCTCATCGGTCGCCGCACGCCCTTGGGCGATGGCGTTTATGTCCGCCAATCCGACCACGCCGGCCTCGCCCGCATCAACACCTCCCTGCTCGATCTGCTTCCGGCCAGCGCCGATGCCTTGCGCGATCGCTCCCTCCTTTCGGGCGCCCCCGCCGCCATTGAACGACTCGACATCCGCGGCCCCGCCGGCTACATCCAACTCGCCCGCGATCCCCAAGGCATCTGGCGTATCTTCCAGCCCTTCACCTCCCGCGTCGACCCCGCCAGCGTCTCGGCCCTCGTCGAAACGCTCCTCTCCTGCTCCGTCATCCACTTTGTTCAGGATGCCGTCAGCGATCTAGCCCCCTATGGACTCGACAGCCAAAGCGCCGTCACCGCTGTGCTCAATACCGACTCCGGCGATGGCTCCCAAATGCTCTCCCTCGGCGATCCCCTCCCCAACGACCCCACCTTGGTCTACGCCCGACTTCAAGCCGAAAATTCCATCTACGCCGTCCCCATCGCCGTTCGCCAAGCCCTCCTCGTCCGCCCCGAAGACCTCCGCGACCGCCGCCTCCCCGGCATCGACCCCGAGGCCATCCAAAGCATCCGCATCGAAGAAGCCGAATCCGTTCTTGAATTTTCTCGCGACCCAAACGATGTTTGGCAACTTGTCACCCCCATCCGCGCCCCCGCCGACCCAGAAGCCATCCACACCTTGATTCGCTCTTGGTCGGACGTTCGCCTGTCCACATGGGATACCCCACCCTCAACCTCTTCACCCCCCACCTCCACCCGCACCATTCGCATCGACCTTCGCAACCCCGAGTCTTCTCCCCTCGTGTTCCACCTCAGCCCCAATCCTCAAAACCCCGGAACCGTATGCATTTCCATCGAGGGCGACTCCTCTCCGTCCCTGACCACCACCGCCCTTTTGATGAACTTCATTCTTGATCCCGTGGCCTATCGCTCGCGCGAAATTCTCTACATCCCCGCCAGCGACATCTCCTCTCTTCGCATCGACACCTCCACCCAATCTCGTCGCCTCGTTCGCGACCCCTCCACTGGCCAATGGTCCCCCCCCTCCCCCTGGATGGATCGCCTCCTGTCCGCTCTCACCCCCTTGCCCGCCCAATCCCTCGTCGCAACCGAACCGCCCGATGCCGGCTTGGATAAACCCTTTCTATCCCTCACCCTCCTTCTACGCGGACAAAGCGGATTGGCCACCACGTTGATCATCGGCAACGAACTCACCCCCGGCGGTCCCCGCTGGGCCACCGTGCGCGGGCGCGACCTCCTGTTCACCCTCTCCCCCCTCACCGTCGATTCTCTCCAACCCCCGCCCGCTCAGGATCCCTCATGAAACCCGTCCGCCTCCATCTCGACGCCCACGCCCACATCTATCCCTTTCACGATGTGCCCACTCTTCTGCTCGCCGCGCTCAATCACATGCCCCGCATCGCCCCCACCGACCTGCGCGTACTCTGTCTCGCCGAGCGCTTCGATTGCTCTTTTTTTCAGGCACTTTCCCAAGACGAAATTCGACTCCCCGGCGACCGCTGGCGAATTGCGGCCTGGGATCCCGCCGGCGGTGTCAAAATCCGACACCTCCCCGATCACCGCGATATCTGGATTCTCGCCGGCCGCCAAATCGTCTCCGCCGAACGCATCGAAGTATGCTCTCTTTTCAGCGATGACCTGATCGCCGATGGCCAACCTGCCCGCGACATCATTCGCGCCATCCTCGCCGCCGGCGGCCTCCCCGCTCTCGATTGGGCCCCCGGAAAATGGCTCTTTCAACGCGGAAAACTTGTGCGCAAACTCGTGTCGGAATTTCCTCCCGCTCAACTCGCACTCATCGACACCTCCCTACGCCCGCTCTTCTGGCCAGCCCCGCGCCTCTACGCCGCCGCCCGCCGACATGGCCGCGCCCTTCTCGCCGGTTCCGATCCCCTTCCCTTCGCCGGCGAAGAAGAAACCGCCGGCTCCTACCACTGCACCTTCTCCATACCCGCCTTGACCGACCCCACCCGCCTCGTCGCCCCCCTCAAAGCCGCCCTCACCTCGGGTACTCTCTCCATCCAATTCGACGGCCACCGCGACTGCCCGCTAACCGTTTTTCGCCGTCTTCGCCGCAATGCTAAGGAGAAGAAACCATCATGATCCCCGAAATGCCCCGCGTATTATTGATTTCTCCCCAACCCTTCTTCCAATGGCGCGGCTCCCCCTTACGCGTTCGCTTCGACGCCCAAGCCCTCGCCGAACTCGGCTACGACGTGGATCTGCTCGTGATGCCCGTGGGCGAAGACAAACACATCCCCGGCGTCACCCTTCACCGCGCCCCCAACATCATCCGCGCCAAAAATCTCGCCATCGGCCCCTCCGCTGCCAAGGCCATTCTGGATTTCTCCCTCTACTTCAAAGCCTCCTCTCTCGCCCGCCGTCGCCATTATCAAGTCATCCACGGCATCGAGGATGCCGGCCCCATCGCGGCCGTCTTGGCCCGCCGCCACGGCACCAAAATGATTTTTGAAAAACATTCCGATCCCGCCTCCTACAAAAAGGGATTCCTCCGCAATCTTGTCATGTCCGCCTACAGCCGCGTCGAACGCTTCTCCATTCTTCGCGCTGATGCCGTCATTGGCACCGGCCCCGCCCTCGTCGAACAAGCCCGCCAAATCGCCCCCGACAAACCCATTCATCACATCTTCGATATCCCCTCTTCGCTCGTCGAACCCGACCCCGACCTCGCCCAAAAAGCCCGCCGCCAACTCGGCCTGCCCCCCAACTCCGTATTAGCTCTGTCTGTCGGCTCTTTCGCCGTTTATCAAGGCATCGCTCTCCTCTTCCACAGCATTCCCCTCGCCCTGCGACAAAACCCCAATCTCTACTTCGCCGTCATCGGCGGCAGCCCCGAACAAGTCGCCCTGCGTCAAACCCAATTGATGGACGCCGGCTTTGCCGACCGCGTTTTCTTCCCCGGCCACATTCATCCCGACACCCTCCCCCACACGCTCGCCGCCGCCGACATCCTTCTTTCGCCCCGCATCGCTGGCGGCAACACTCCCCTCAAACTGCTCGATTATCTCAAAACCGGCCGCGCCATCGTTGCCTGCGACAACCCCGCCAATCGCCTCATCCTGAGCGACGCCACCGCCCGCCTTGTCGCCCCAACCCCCGAAGCTTTCGCCGATGGAATCGCCGCACTCGCCGCCGATCCGCTCCAACGCGAACGCCTCGGCGACGCCGGCCGCCAACTTCATCTCACCACCTATAACTACGCTCGCTACAAACAGCTTCTGGGCGATGCCTACCGTCAACTCCTAGGACCCGCAGCCCCATGAAAGGAAATATCCCCATGAACATGCCCGCTTGGTTTTTCTGGGCCCTGCTCTCTGCCTTCTTTGCCGCTGGAACCGCCATCTTTGCCAAAATCGGCATCCGCGGCGTCGACTCCGATCTCGCCACCCTCGTGCGCACCTTCATCATTTTCTTCGTCCTCGCAGGCTATGTCGCCGTCATGGGCAAATGGAGCAATCCCCTCCACCTTCCCGGAAAAACCTGGACATTCCTCACTCTTTCCGCGCTCGCCACCGGCGCCTCGTGGGTCTGCTACTTCCGCGCCCTCCAAATGGGCGAAGCCTCAAAAGTCGCCCCCGTCGATAAGCTCAGCCTTGTCCTCGTCGCCCTCTTCGCGTTTGTCTTTCTGGGCGAACGCCCCAACCTCCGCGAATGGTCCGGCATCGCCTGCGTCGCCCTCGGCGTCATCATCCTCAGCCTGAAAAAATAGCCCCCCTCCAACTATCACAATTAATTAATTGTGATAGCTCCCGTTTTCCACACAATGGAAAACTTTTTCGCGATTTTTCCACACAATGGAAAGAATGTTTCCACACTGTGGAAAACTCCCGCCGAAGAGTATTCCGCGCCTCTGCGCCTCTGCGCGAAAATCGCCCGTTCATCCTCTTCTTTCCGATCCATAATCCCCGAGCCATTCTCCCGCAGAGACGCAGGGACGCGGAGACCTTTTCGGTTTCGCCATGGGAACGGGACAATTCCCGCCAAGTGTTTACCACGCCATTTCCCGCCCGAAGTCAGGAAATCTAAAATTGGGACAATGAGCGTGGCCCCCAAAACTATCAATGTATGAAAGCGACCCCTTTTCCGTCCGCCGGGGCCTTCCCGTAGAGTTCTGGGTCTCCCTGCCCGACCATGGCGATAGCAATGGTATTTTGTTCTTTATGCGCGTCAATTCCGATGTAGGCTGTCCATGGTGTGTCCTGTGGGTTGTTTATTCATTTATTCATTGCGGATAGGCCCGGCTTGCCGGGCAGCCCGCGGTACTCCCGCAGGCACGCCACTATTTTACAGGAAACAGGCTGAGCCTAACCAGCTTCAGCCATAAGGTCTGCCAGAAAGATACTCGAAATGAAATTATATCGATTATTCATTTTATTCGTACTTATCTCTTCCAGCATATATGCAGATTATAGGACTTGGACTGACTACCGAGGTCGAACCATTTTCGCAGAGTTGGTTTCTTACTCCGGAGTATCTGATGAAGATAGCATTACCTTGGTAAAATCTGACGGGGATCAGAAAATCGTTAAGATACGTAACCTAGCCGCAGTTGATAGAAAATACGTTCTTGATACAGTTTCTACAATTGAGAATCAGCAACCAAACAACAGCGATATTCAGAATGACCTTTTCGATCTTCCCCCACCCCCCTCATACACAGCTCAATTAGATACCCATACTTCAGGATCGAAAAAGCACACAGTTCGGGCAAATAATACTGATTATACGCCATCTATAATATTTGGCGTGTTTATCGTTTTAGTGCTGGGTTTGATCATATATTTCCGAATCCATGGCTCACGCAAAGACAACTATCTCTCTAGTGAAGATGTTGGGGATTCAGCACCTGCCCCTAGCAGGGGGATAAGCACAAATACAAAAAATAGACCAGTTCGTTGGGGTTTAAGAATCACCCTGTGGATAATATGGTTTATTGTCTGGGCAATTCCTCTAACGATAGTTTCTGCATTGCTAGATGTATTCCGCAAAGAGCTAGTTAATTCTGCGTTACAAACAGGCAACTTTGAAGGCACAGCCCAACTATCAGGAATAGTAGTAGCGGTAACCATGTCTATAATGCTTCTACTCCTTGTCGGAGGGTTTTCGCTTATTAATAGATGGACACAAAAAAAGGCAGAACCAGCGGGTCCAGGGTACCCACAACAAAGTGTCGGGTTTCCTGACCCATGACGTTGGCCATACACACATTATCATATTTAACCGTCCATTTTGGTGTGATAAATGAGCTATACAAATAAATCCATCTGGAATTCCATTAAACTGACGAGAATGCAAAGCCTGCCTGGTAAAGAATTCTGGAAATCTTTATCGCCAACTTTTCTTCACTACGGCGAGCAGGAAGAATTATGCGCAAAGACTGAAGAAACACTGAACGCCGAATTTATGCATAATTGGCAACAGACGAGCGAAAATATCGTTTGCAGAACATTTGGAACGGCTCAAAGCAAAAAAATCACTTTAGCCCGACTAAAAGAACTTGATAAACGCAGGAAAAGAGTTAGCCAATCATGGGAGTATGTTTTATCTCAATCTGAACTTCTTCACGTATGGCTTGCTTTCCGAATGGCTGAGGCTACCGCAAAACAAGAATACACTACAAACCCAATCCAGATAGAGGGTGGCTATAACCATCGAATGCTCAACCTAATTTCTAACCATTATACGCCCGAGAACAGGCATAATGTAGAAGCATGCCTCGACAGTGACGCAAAAGCGATGGGACTATGGATGGTTGATTATATTCGAACAGTTCTAATTCCGCGCATTAACAATCTTTCTAAAAGGTATTTCGACAAGGTTCATGCAGACATACCGGAGTATTTTCCACTTAAATATGAATTCTTTCATACTGGTTCGAGTGACTATTGGCATAATCCTGACAAAATAGGATGCAAAAACTTATTAGAGGGTTGGCTTTCGAAAACAATCAATGGCCCCAGTCATGACCTAAAATGCGTGAGTGCAATTGATGTATTCATGAATTACACTTCAAGTGTTAACCATGTGTTTACTCACTTTGCATTTGTTAAAGAACTCTATGCGTATTTTAATGAGGATTCCGATATATATCGTACTCTTGAGGATGGCGTTTGTCCGGGGGCCTTCCATGCCGTAAGGCAACGCATTCTAAACATATCCATAGGTGACTTATCAAAACCCCTCCTTCTTCGCCAAAAACTCCCCCCTCCACAAGAAATCTATGTGTGATTTCAACTGAAGGGGTCAGTTTCATGAATTATGAAGAATCCGTTTCATGAATTGATAGTTGCTAATATCAGGACCATGCAAAACACTCGGTGAGATCGTCCTGTCTCCATAGCGAAACTAGAAAGTTCTCCGCGTCCCTGCGCCTCTGCGGGAGATCTGAAAATCCTGTTCATCCTGTCAAAAATACTTTCCCCTCACTTCTCTTCCACGTATGCCATCTCAAAATCTGATGGGTTCAGAATATCTAAATCTCAGGCATGATTCTTCGCCTGCCAGTCTTTTGAATTCCATCTCTTTCAATTTCAATACTCCAATCGACACACAGCCGACTCATGAACCTGAAACCATAATAATGAAACTGACCCCTCATGACCCCTTTACTGCCCCCCCCTCTCTCCTCTGTGCCCTCTGTGAGAGTCCTTCCGAACTGTGGAAAACTTATTTTTCGACCGCCCCTTTCGCGTGCACCAGCCCCAGCAAAACCGCACACGCCGTGTCGGTGCGCAACGCTCGCGCACCCCAGGAAACGGGCAAAAATTGGTGGGCGACCAGCAACTCCAACTCGAACGGTGTCCAGCCACCCTCCGGCCCCACCGCCAATAAAAAGCGCCCCTCGTTCGACACCGACGGCCACTGAGACTTCTCCTCCGGATGCGCCACCCATCGCGCCGCATAAGGGCCAAAGCCCGTTAACTCGTCTTCAATCAGTTTTCGAAATTGCCGATGCACACTCACTTTCGGCAACCGCGTGTCGCGCGCTTGTTGCAACCCCTCGATCAAACCCGCGCGAATGTGCGCAGGTTCTAGAACGTGCGTGTCAAAATAATTCCGCTCCGTCTTCCATGCATTGGAAATCAGAATGCGCCCCACACCCAACGACGCCAGCACGGGCCAGAGGCGATTCATCACTTTGGGACGCGGCATCGCCAGCAACAAATCCACGCGCGGAATCGGAGGAATGTCGGACGAAAACACACAATGCAGGCGGAGTTCTTTTCCATCCTCCATCACCGTGGCCACCCCCATCGGACCGTCGATCACCCCCACGCGAATCGCCTCGCCCGGCGCCGCCTTCAGCACCTCGCGCACATGAAGTGCCCGCCCCCCGGACAAAATCGCCGCCCCATCGGCGGCGATTTCATCCGGCTCCAACAGAATGAGGTTCATGATCCCTCACTCTTTCTCTGCGACCTCTGCGGCAAAAGACCTACGCCATCTGAACATCGTGCTTGGCTTCGAACGCGGTAATCTCCGCCTCGTGTACCAGCGTCAGACCAATCGCATCCAACCCGCTCAAGAGCTTTTCCTTCACATCCGACGTAATGTCGAAGTGAAAAACGCGCTCCTCTTTTCCGCGCACCGTCACCGTTTGCGCAGTCAAATCCACCGTGGCTTCAATCGTACGGCCTTTGGCCGCATCGAAAATCCACTGCACTTCGTCGGACGACAATTCTATCGGCAACAGCCCGTTTCCGTAGCTGTTGTTTTTGAAGATGTCGGCGAACCCAGGGATTCGCTTTTCGCCCTCGCCTCTCCACGGAGCAATCACGGCTTTGAAGCCATATTGCTGCACGGCCCACACCGCATGCTCGCGGCTCGACCCACAACCAAAGTTGTTGCCCGCCACCAACACCGAGGCTCCCGCGCGCAACGAATCGTTCAGCTCAAACGAGGGATCGTTCGACCCATCCTTGAGATAGCGCCAATCAAAAAAAAGCGCCGGACCAAATCCTGTCCTCTCAATGGATTTCAGGAATTGCTTCGGAATGATCTGGTCAGTATCCACATTGGCCCGTTCCAGAACGGCCACGACTCCAGAGAATGTTTTGACAGGTTCCATATCACTTGCCTCCTTCGAGGTACTTGCGCACATCCACGAAATGTCCTTCGACGGCCGCCGCCGCCGCCATGACGGGGCTCACCAAATGCGTGCGCCCACCTTGACCCTGCCGACCCTCGAAATTGCGGTTCGAGGTGGAGGCCGACCGCTGCCCCGGCTGAAGTCGGTCTGGATTCATCGCCAAACACATGCTGCAACCCGGACTCCGCCACTCGGCACCCGCCGCCGTGAAGATCTTGTGCAACCCTTCCGCCTCGGCCTGCGCCTTCACGCGCGCCGAACCTGGAACGATCAACGCCTGCACGTTTTCAGCCACTTGACGCCCCTTCAAGACGCCCGCCGCCTCGCGCAAATCTTCAATGCGGCCATTGGTGCAACTGCCAATGAACACCACGTCAACCTTGATGTCCGTCATCGGAGTGCCGGGCTTGAGTTCCATATAGGCCAACGCCTTTTCCACATCGCCCGGCTGCACCGTGGGCACATCGTTCGGCCCCGGCACCACGCCATCAATGTCCACGACCATGCCCGGACTCGTGCCCCAACTGATCTGAGGCGCCAGCTTCGAGGTGTCAATGGTGATCTCCCGGTCGAACTTCGCATCGGCATCGCTCTTCAGCGTGCGCCAAAACGCGATGGCCTTTTCCAATGCCGCTCCACGAGGAGCATGCGGACGGTCCCCACTTGCAATATAGCTGAACGTCGTTTCATCGGGAGCGATCATGCCCGCGCGCGCTCCGGCCTCGATCGACATATTGCAAATCGTCATACGCCCCGCCATATCCAGAGCGCGGATCGCTTCGCCCGCATATTCCAACACGCTACCCGTGCCGCCAGCCGTGCCGATTTCGCGGATCAGCCGCAAAATGAAATCCTTCGCCGTCACCCACTTGCCGGGCTTGCCGGTAAACGTTGCCCGCATCGAGCGGCTCTTGCGCTGCCACAGCGTCTGCGTCGCCAACACGTGCTCCACCTCGCTGGTTCCAATGCCAAACGCCAACGCGCCGAACGCACCGTGCGTCGCCGTGTGCGAATCGCCACACACCACCGTCATGCCCGGCAGTGTCAGCCCCAGCTCCGGCGCCATGATGTGCACCACCCCCGTCGTCGGCGATCCAATTCCGTGCAGAACCAGGCCAAATTCCTTGCAATTCCGCTCCAGCATGTCGATCTGCGCCTTCGCAATCCGATCCATGATGTTCATCGGATCCACCGTGGGCACGTTGTGGTCAATCGTCGCCACGTTCAACTTCGGACGGCGCACCTTGCGCCCCGACAGTCGTAGCCCCTCGAATGCCTGCGGACTCGTCACCTCATGCACGAGTTGACGATCCACATACAGCAACGCCGATCCATTCGCCTCTTCGCGGACGACATGCCGCGACCAAACCTTGTCATATAATGTTGTACTCATAATGGTGCCCGCCACTATACGGACCCCTCTGCCCCTGCGCAATGCGCTTGTTCAACAAAATCCCCTTGCTTTCCCCACCCCCCTCCCGTAGATTGCGCGGCGAGTTTTGCGTGTGCAAAACCGGAAGCGAAGTTCTCCGGCGGTCCTCCGGCGGAGACAAAAGCGGATTTTCTGGCCGAAAATAAAGAAGGCCGGAACATGCCATTAACAGAGGAAAATCATCATGGTCACCATGACAAGCGCCAACGTCCGTCAAGACGTCAGCATCCAAGACCTGCTCGAAGCCGGTCTTCACTTCGGACATCGCACCAAACGCTGGAACCCCAAAATGCGGAAGTTCCTGTTTGGGCAAAAGAACGGGATCTATATCATCGACCTCGTGCAAACGCTCGAAGGTCTGCAAAAGGCTCGTCAGTTCATTTATGACACCGTCGCACGCGGCCGTCAGGTCCTGTTCGTCGGCACCAAGAAGCAGGCCCAGGAAGCCCTGAAGGTCATTGCCACCGCCAACAAGCAGCCCTACGTGGTGAATCGCTGGCTCGGCGGCACCCTGACCAACAACGAAACCATCCGCAAGTCCATCGCCCGTATGCGCGAAATCGAGCAGATGGAAAAAGATGCCACCATCAACAACCTGCCCAAGAAGGAAGTCTCCAAACTTCGCCACGAGCTGGAGAAGTTGCAGTACAACCTCAGCGGCATCGCCGACATGAATGGCAACCCCGGCGCCCTGTTCGTCGTGGACGTCAACAGCGAAGCCATCGCCGTCGCCGAAGCCAATCGCCTCAACATCCCGGTCATTGCCCTCGTGGATGCCAATGTGGATCCCGATCCCATCGACTATCCCATTCCGGCCAACGATGACGCCATCCGTGGCATCAAACTGATCGCCGAATTGGTCGGCATCACCATTCAGCAAGCCACGATGGAATATTCCAAGGTCGCCGCTGAAGAGGCTCGTAAGCGCGCCGCCGCCGAAGCCGAAGCCGCCGCCAAGGCCAAGGTCGAAGCCGAAGAGCGCAAAGCCCGCTCTGCCGAAGCCGCCAAGGCCAAGGCCGAGAAGGATGCCGCCGCCAAAGTCGCCAAGGCCGAAGCCGCCGCCAAAGCCAAGGCCGACAAAGACGCCGCCGCCGAAGCCGCTCCCGAAGCTCCCAAGGCGGAATAAACCAGAGGAAAGCGGGGGTGAAGGATATTTCCTTCCCCCCCCTCCTCGATCACCCATTACAGAAAAGAAGGAATACCCATGGCAGAAATTTCTGCATCCCTAGTCAAAGAACTTCGCGAAGAAACCGGCGTTGGAATGATGGAGTGCAAAAAAGCACTCGTCGAAGCCAACGGCGACAAAACCGCCGCCATCAAGATTCTCCGCGAGTCCGGCATGGCCATCGCGGCCAAGAAAGCCACCCGCACCGCCAAGCAAGGCATCATCGCCGCCGAAATCAGCGCCGACTCCCAAACCGGCCTCATGATCGAAGTCAACTGCGAGACCGATTTCGTCTCCAAAAACGATCAGTTCAAAAACTTCGTCGGCGAAATGCTTCAAGCCGCACGAGGCGTCGCTGATAACTCGCTGGCCGATGTGGCCAAAACCACGGTCGACGCCAAAATCGCCGAAATCGGTGAAAACATCATCGCCCGCCGCAACATCAGTTATACGGTGCAAGGCACCGGCGCCATCGCCGCCTATGTCCACCTCGGTGGCAAACTCGGCGTCATGGTCGAAGTCGGCTGCAAGAATGCCGCCTCCGTACAGAATCCTGCGGTCAAAGCCCTGCTGGCTGACATCACGCTGCACATCACGGCCGTGAATCCCGCCTGCATTACCCGCGATCAGGTTCCCGCCGAGACCGTTCAGGCCGAGAAGGAAATCTACGCCAAGCAAGTCGAAGGAAAGCCCGCCAACATCATCGAAAAGATTGTGGTCGGCAAACTCGAAAAGTTCTACGGACAAATTTGCCTCGTCGAACAACCCTTCGTGAAGGATCAGGACAAGACCGTCACCGCCGTTCTCGCCGAAGTCGGGAAAGCGGTCGGCGACGAATTCACGATTCGCCGTTTCGTCCGCTGGCAACTCGGCACCTGATTCCGCTCAAGCCATCCAGCGGCGGCCCCTCGGGTCCGCCGCTTTTTTATTGCCCAAACGCATGAAAACCAAACGCATAGCCGTGGTTGATGCGGTTTCCAGGGGTTAATACTGGCGCGCCTGGCAGGGCTCGAACCTGCGACCGCCGGATTAGAAATCCTGTGGAATTGTGCGGTTTTGTTGGCATATTCAATTTCTTGTGACAATTTGTTGACAATCCTCCCCCCTATTCTGCTATGTTCCACTCCATGCAAGGGAGAACCACATGAGCAGAAAGCCAAAGCGCAAATATTCGGTCGTGAGTGAGTCCGGCATCAATATCCGTTTCATGCCGGAGAGGGGAAAGAAGCCTTGGATGATGGACTACTTCCGGAATGGGGTTCGGACTCGTATGAGTTTCGCCACGGAGGAAGAAGCCAAGCAAGCTGCACTCCGCGACGCCGGAAACCTGATGGCCGAAGGGATGCAAGCCCTTGCTCTAACCCGCGACCAACGGTTGGACGCTGGCAGGGCATTTAAGATTCTGAAAGGAATCGCCACCCTCGAAGCGGCGGCGCGGTTCTTTGTGGATCACTCGGCGGCGGGGACATCTGGTCAACCTATCAAGGACGTAATCGAAGACCTGATGCGGGCCAAGAGGGCGGCGAACCGTAGGCCCGACACGCTCAAGGATGCCGAACACCGTTTGAATCGGTTCTCGGCAACCTTCGGGGATCGCCCGCTGGGTACGATTACCCTTCACGACCTCGAAACATGGTTGGCCGGCTTGGATTGCCAGTCTGTGACCCGTGACAACTATCGGCGGGCGGTGGTCGGACTGTTCAACTATGGGACAAAGCGCGGGCTCTGTGACCGCAACCCCGCCCTCGGGCTGGCCCTATCGGGCAGGGATGAATCCATGCCCTCCATCCTTACCCCCAAGCAAGCGCAAGACCTCCTAGAGGCCGCTGTGACCCATGCGCCCGACATGGTTCCGTTCTTTGCCATTGGACTGTTCTGCGGATTACGACCAAAGAATGAACTCGCCCGACTCCAATGGTCAAACATCGACTTCAAGGGCAAGACCATCACCGTCGACCCCGCCACCGCCAAGCGGCGGCGCTCCCGCTTCGTGAAGATGTCGAGCAACCTGATTGACTGGCTGACTTCATGTCGGCAAACCTCCGGCACGATCTTCTATTCTCGTCGGGCGTTTCGGCGCGTTGTCGAGAAGGCAGGATTGACGGCGTGGGAACCTGATGTGATGCGCCATAGCTTCGCCTCTTATCATCTGGTGAAGCATGGCGACGCGAACGCAACCGCCCTTCAACTCGGCCATGCTGGGGCGCCGGGCGTCCTGTTCGACCATTACCGCGCCCTAGCCAAGCCGAAGGCGGCTACCGCATTCTGGAAAATCAAGCCGAAGGAGGGCAAGGTCGTTGTATTCACGATGAAGGAAAGGACTACAGCATGAATCTGGAAGCATTGAAGAGGGCTCACGATTTGAAGAAGAGCGGGGCCGATCCGGCAAAGGCCTCATTTGCGAGAGTTGATCGCGCCCTATCGCAAACGCTCGTTGAGAATATCCGCTTGGGCGAACAGGCAAAACTTGGGGAAAAAATTGACGCATTAAAAGAACTGTTTCCCAAGCCTAAAAAGCCTCGCCGAGTGAAACGGGATGCGCCGTTGCGCGAATCGCAGAATGAAGCCTACCGCGCTATTCAACGCGAAATCGACAACGCCAAGAAAAAGGGAGTTCGGCTGTTTGACACCCTCGCCGCGAAACGAATCATGGGCAGAGAGGCATATAAACCTGCTCTTGAGGGAATGAGCGACGAATCCGTCCTGCGTAAGTTTAGAGCATGGAAACGCTCGCCCAAAAGAAAGCGGACGGACTGATAGCCGAAAAAGTCCGGTAAATCTTCATGCCCGCAATCGTCAATGGTTGCGGGCTTTTTCGCGCACTAAAAGCGGACTCCATCGGCGGCACGTTCTCGGACGTGCCAAATTATTCACGTCAGCGCATCCAACCATGCGTCAGCGCCAACAAGCGCGGAAAACTGACGATGAAACAACAAGCCAACAATGAAGCCGTCGAGCGCGGTTTCCTCAACCCCGGACAAGCCGCTCGGTTCTTGTCCATCTCCCGCCGATACCTCGGCCACCTGACCGGGATCGGGGCCGTCAACGCCCATCGTTTGGGCAAGCGTTGCGTCCGGTACTCCATCGCCGATCTCAATGCGGCCATGGCCACCTTTCGCCGGGGGAACTAACCATGACCAGCAACTCCACAAAAAAGGCCGCGCCCACGACGGCAACGGCCAGCAACTCCAACGAGGGAAAATGTACCACCTGCACCTGCGCGGGGCAAGCGACAACACTAGATACAAAGTCGATTTGGCAAATTCATTTTGGCCTGTTGGTCGCGGCCCTTGAGGTCGGAAATCTAATCGTCACCGAGAGCCGAAAATTCGATGACGATTGGCTCGATGATGACGACATTCTCGAAATTGCCTCAATGCTGGCTGACAAAATGGCGGCCTATAAACAGGGTGGCCAATGAACGCGCCCATCGGAGACATAGAGGCCGTGTTGGGTGCGCCCGTATCGGCACGACGCCAAGCGACAGCGGGCAACCCTTCGCGTGTTGCTACAGCGTACGCTAACGCACTCCGCGCCTGCCCAGCGGCGGGAAGCGGGGTGCATGGGTGGATTCTGTCCTGCGCGAATCTGGGAACATTGGCGGGCATTCCCGTAAATCAGATCGAGGGCGAGATCACACAAGCCATGACTCGTCCGCCTTCCCCATCGTCCGAGGTGGCCGTGGCCGTCAAAAAAGCCATGTGCGAGACACGACCGGGAGAGACGTACACCCCGAACGCCTACAAGCCGACCAAGCCCAAACCGAGGCCCAGCACCTCGGCGGCGTTCATTGCTCGCGGCGATGGGGCAACCGAGGCGGATTGGCATGAAGCCTCGCCCGTTTGGATTGATTGGGAGCCGGGGCCGATGGATGCGGTTGCGCTGCTTGAAAACCTCTACCGTCCCTCCGAGTTCGTGTTTCTTGGCGAACGCTTCGGGGCCGAAGTGCGGACGGCGGCGGAATGGGTCGAGCGGTTCAAGGCGGGTGTGCCTCTGCCTCCGCATTGGATCCCAAACCCTCTCACCGGGCGGGAGCATCCGCTATCGGACGGCAAGCTGTCCAAGCGCGGGGATTCCGCTGTTGATTCCTTCCGATTCGCCGTGGCCGAAATGGACGGCATGGCGCGGGCGGATCAGCTTGCGCTCTGGTGGGGCTTCAAGTCCGCCCCCATCGTCGCGCTGGTGGACAGCGGCGGGAAGAGCATCCACGCGATCCTCAAGGTGGATGCACCGGATCGGGCGGCATGGGAGACCGTAATTGAGCAAGGTCTATTTCCTTCAGTCCTCTGCCCGCTTGGGTGCGATCCTGCATGCCGGAACGAGGCGAGGCTTTCCCGACTGCCGGGACATTTCCGGGTGGAGAAGGATGCCTTCCAGCGGCTCCTCTATCTTAATCCGGAAGGCGGCGCACGATGATACAGCTACAGGAACTCAAAAACGAACTGGATGCGGTTGCCGTCGAAGTGGGCGAGGCCGTGGTGGAATCGAAAGGGCTCGAGCTTGAAAGCATCGCGGATTTTCTCTCTACACCGCCCCCGCCGTTGGATTGCGTGGTGGAGGAGCTTTTCGAGGCGGGAGACAAGGGCGAAATCATCGCACCATCAAAGGCGCGGAAATCGTTCTTTGCAATCGACCTTGCCTTGCACATCGCGGCGGGTCGAGATTGGCTGTGCTTCAAGATTAATCGCCCGCGGCGCGTGGTCATGTTCAATTTAGAGATCACCACAAACTGGATGAAGCGGCGGTTTAGGCGGCGGTTGGATGCGTACGGCATTCACCCCGACGAAATCCGCAACATGCTTCATGTGGTCAATGCCCGAAGCAAGGGTCAGCTTGTGCGGGAACAGGCCGTCGAATTGGTTATGAGGGCGGGGGCCGAGGTGGCGTTCATTGATCCGCGCTACAAACTTCTCCGCCCCGAAGAAAGCGAGAACACGGGCGAAGGCGTGGCCGGCATGTTGGACATGCAAGACAAGATCGCCGAGGCGGGGGTGGCGGCAATCTTTATCGGCCACGATGCTAAAGGCGTATCCGGCGACCGGGACGACCGCGACCGTGGAGCGGGATCGGGCTGGACGGGGCGCGACTGTGACTTCCGCCTTGTCCTGTCTCCCCACGCTGATGATCCGCAAGATGCCGTCGTGCTTTCCGTGATGCGGCGCAACTTCCCGCCATTTGAGGCCGTGACCCTGCGCCACGATGGGGACAGCATCCACCTCGACGGGGAAACCGCACCACGAAAGGAAACAAGCTTCACGAAGCGGCAGACGGCCAAGGCATCCGCCCCGGTCGATACCCTGCGCCCCATCGTGATGAACCTCCTGCGCGGTGCTGGCGGGCCGTTGCCGTCGGGAATCCTCACGCTCAAGGTTCAAGAGGCTTGCCACATCGGCGAGAAAAAGGCGGCTACCCTGCTGGCCATGATGGAGGGCGACGGCGAGATTAAATCCACACCCCGCCAATCCAAGCGGGGCGGCGAAGTGCGGCGCGGGCTTCCCGAACAAGTAGACGCATGGATCAATCCGCCTTTGATCCCCATCGAGAAAAAGAAGCGCAAGGGGAAATGATGTTTCCGCATGTTTCCGCAACTTACCGCAACTCCCGCACGGTTGGAACTTGCCGCAACAAACAAGGTGTGCCCCATGTTACCGCACGCGCACTCTTATAGTGCGTGCGGAAACATATCACCCCCCGGCGGAGAGATGGAAAAGAAAGAACCCAAAGAAGGGCGGAGGTCCAATCCCTCCCCTCACAGAATGCGGCGATTTGTGGGCGTCACCTGATGCGCCAAGCGACCACGGCGGATGGTGGGGGAAGATTAAGGCGACGGCGCGGGGAGATCGGTAGCACTTGGGAAGCGGGCCGAAATGCGAACCCATGACATCGAGGATTCCGATGTGCTTACCTCGTGGCGGGATTCCGTTGGGAGAAGTGGCGCGACGAATCGCAAGAAGAACCGGGCGGGATCGCGCTGTAGCTCGGCATCCAGCGCGACCCGCAACGCTTCAAGGTTTCCCTCGTCGGCCAGAACCTTCTCGAGGACGGCGAGGGCGGCCATACGGCCACCGACCAAGCCCTTCGGCTTTCCGGCAGGATTCAGGGATTTGCCCGGCAAGAGTGTTCCATCGGGGCGGCGGGCGACTTGAACGGAGCTAGTGGATTCAGGATTCATGCGGTCAAATTACCACGGCCGCCGTCAAATGTCGTGAAATAAATAACATGGCTATCACAATATGCCCCGTGCGGGGGCTAGGATGCCCCTTTGGCGCGTTCTAGGGGCGGGGCTGGGTGTTGGGGTGGGTGCAGGGATGGGAGGCGTCTAGTGCGTGGGAACCACTGGCCGACGACAACTATAACTACCCACTGACGACAACTAGAAATACCCATTGCCA